>CAZOOP010000005.1:0-15758 GCA_964581465.1 uncultured bacterium | reverse complement strand
TAACTGGTTCTGTTGCCTGGGGTTTGTCTGATACCACGTCCCCCAAAACCAGCCCACCCGGGGATTGTTGGTATATGGGGTTTTAGGTGGCCCCCCTTACGTAGATGTACTATATACGGGGCTTTGCGGGAATGTCAAGGAAAAAATGACTGAAAAACCGCTGCTGGTGGGGTTTTAAGTATATTTATGCTTTTCCTTTCGATTTGGGGCGTTCGTCGGCCGTTGACTTTACGGGTTGAGCCTCCTAGTATTTAAGCTGTAGAGATTACCTTCGGCCTGAAAACGGCTAACCGGGGTGTATCGGGCCGTCTGGTTAGCGGGGTCGCGGCGAGGCGGGCGGCTGTCAATCTTCAGGGAGTGATGAGACCGAACGGCTACAGCATCGTGATCCGCTCGCGGGTGGAGTCCTTGGCGCATATCAACCATTTCGTCAAGCGGGTCGGACGGCTGCACCAGTTGGAGTCCCGGGTGGTCGACGACGTGACGCTGGCGGTCTACGAGGGCTGCGCCAACGTGATCGAGCACGCCTACAACGGCGACGAGAGCCGGGAAATCCGCATCGAGCTGCGGGTGGACGCCGATGAGGTGATCGTGATGATCTTCGACGACGGGCCGTTCTTCCTGCCCGAGGTGCGGCGGAGTCCGGGGGTCGAGAAGCTGGTGGATACCGGCGCCGACGGCGGTTTCGGTCTGATGATCATGGAGCGCCTGATGGACGTTATCGAACGCTACAGCCGAAACGGCTATAATGTATTGGAAATGCGTAAACAACTCGAGCGGCGATAGACCTCGACGACGGGAGCGGCGTGCGCGAGCTGACGATCGAGCTGGTTAACAAGACATCGGAAGGCGTGTTGATCTTCCGCATCGGCGGAATGTTGGGAGTGCAGGGTTCCACGGGGATCCAGCGCCTTTTTGACGCCTGCTTGGGCGAGGGGGCCTACAGCACCATCTTCGTGATGGAGGACCTGGAGTTCATCTCCAGCGCCGGGGTGGGGGCCTTCATCTCGGTGGCCAAGGAGATCCGGGCCGGCGGCGGCGACGTGGTCTTCGTGGCGATGCCGCCGCGCATCCACCGCGTCTTCGAGAGCCTGGACCTGCTGGACTACTTCCAGAACTTCGAGGCCACCCACGAGGCGCTGGGCCACTTCAAGCGGTTGCGCCAGACCTCGACGACGACGACGGACTTCGCCGGGCTGGAGCCCGAGGAGGAGGTTCCGCTGCGCTCGGTGTCGACCTCGACGGACGTGCTCGAGTTCGCGATGATGCTCAACGGCATCGATGGCAAGAGCAAGCCGCTCTCTACGGCGCTGGCGGCGGTGACGGCGCGCTTCAAGATCCCCTGGATGACCCTCTTCGGCGGCGACGGTCGGGGTTCTTTCATCCCGCTGGCCATTGCCGGACAGCGGCCGGGCCTGGGCAGCGGCTTCCGCATCCGCACCGACAGCCCCTTCATTGACTATCTGAGCAAGGCTGGTGAGGACTTCCTGGTCTTTCACCAGTGGAGCCGCGATCTGCCGCCCAGTCAGGAACTCGACGGCATCCGCCTGGCCGGAACACAGGGGATCATGCGCCTGCGCACCCATGAGGGGATTTACGGCTTCATCTGTTTCGGACCCAGCCCGATTGTCGAGGGCGAGATCGAGGCGCTGTCGCTGCTCGGCCAGATGCTCAACTGGTTCGTCGCCTACCACCGCAACCGTACGGAGCTGGCCAACGAGCTCGACGAGGTTCAACAGCGTCTCACGGCGGCCAAGCGGGCGCTGGACAAGTCGGGCCGCAAGCTGGCCCGCAAGACCGTCGAGCTGAAGACGATCTTCTCGGCGACCCAGGAGTTCACGGCCAGCCGGGCCACCAAGGAGCTGCTGGGCACCTTCCTGATCACCCTGATCGGCCAGCTCGCCGCGGCGGGCGGTGCGGCCTTCCTCGTCGAGAAGAACCGTCTCAACCTGCAGATGGTCAAGGGGGTCAAGACCGGCGACGCCGGTTTCTCGGCGCCGCTGCCGCCGAAGATGGAGAAGCTGCTGATGGCCGCCAAACGTCCCCTGCCGCTGCTCTCCCTGGCCGAGCACGAGGACGGCCGACTGACCGAGCGGCTGGCCGAGCTGGGGATGACCATGGTCTGCGGTCTGACGACCACGAGGGACTTTCTCGGTCTGGTCGCCGTGGGACCCAAGATCGGCGGCTCGCGCTACGACTCCGAGGACCTGCAGATGATGTGGACCCTCTCCCGGCAGCTCTCGGTGGCCCTCGAGAACGCCCGGCTCTTCCAACGCCTCGAAGGGCACAACGTCAAGACCATCCGACGGCTGATCGCCGCCATCGACGCCCGCGACCCCTACACCCGGGGCCACTCCGAGCGGGTCAGCCGCTACGTGGCCCAACTGGCCGAGAAGCTGGGTCTCGAGCGCAAGCGCATCCAGCCCATCGTCTACGGCGCCATTCTCCACGACGTCGGCATGATCGCCACCCTGGCCGACGCCACCCTGCAGGACACCGTCAACCTCTCCGAGGAGGAGCTCCAGCAGGTCCACAACCACCCGGCGGTGGGCGCCGACATCCTGGCCGCCCTGGGCTTCGAGGAGGATTGCGTGGCCACGGTGCGCCAGCACCACGAGCGCTACGACGGCGGCGGCTACCCCGACGGCCTCTCCGGCGCCGAGATCCACCTCGGCGCCCGCATGGTGGCCATCGCCGACTCCTACGACACGATGGTCTCGGGCCGACGTTACCAGCAGCCCAAACCCGCCGTCGAGGCCTTCGACGAGCTCAACGCCGAGGCCGCCAAGCGCTACGACCCCGAGCTCGTCGAGACCTTCGTCTCCATGATGACCGCCAAGGCCGGTTGATGATGCACCGCGTCCACATCTACACCGGCGACGGTAAAGGCAAGACCACGGCGGCCTTCGGCTTGGCCCTGCGCGCCCGGGGCCGGGACCTGCGGGTCGCCGTGGTCCAGTTTCTCAAACGCGGTGACTTCGGCGAGGTCATCGCCGCGCGCCGCCTGGGGATCGAGGTCGAGCAGTTTGGGACCGGCGGCTTTGTCGACCCCGCCGCCCCGCCCGAGGAGGACCGCCGCCTCGCCGGACTGGGTTGGACCCGCCTCCTCGAACTCAGCGCCGCCGGAAAGCATGATCTCGTCATCGCCGACGAGCTGCTGATGGCCGTCGATCTTGGACTGGTCGACCTCGCCGCAGTCTGCGGGCTGATCGACGCCCGCCCCGCCGTCGAACTCGTCCTAACCGGGCGCAACGCCCACCCCGAGCTCGTCCGCCGGGCCGACCTGGTCAGCGAGGTGCTGGCCCTCAAGCACTACTATGACGAGGGCTCACCGGCCCGCAGGGGCATCGAGTACTAGGGCGTCCCACCGCGAGACCCCGGCAACACCGACGCACCCGGCGCAAGCCCAGTCAAACCCTTACGCCCGTAACCGTCGGCCCCGCCCGGCTTTGGCACATTTCTTGCAGCAGGGCGGGGCGGCCTCCGTCCAAAACCGGCCGCGCACTCCGCAAGAAATGTGCCAAAGCCTCCCGCCGGCGCGTTCCAGCGTACCTACGGCCGATGAGGCTGTTTGACTGGGCTTGCGCCTGCGTTGACGCCTACGAATGATCAATCGTTTCCACTATAAAGGGAGGAAGACCCTGCGCCGCCTGATATGCCTATTCACCGTTTTGGTTCTGGGGGTTGCGACGACCCCGGCGTTGCATCTCAACCGCCGGGGCCTTTCGGGGTGGCCCCCGCCCCCCGAGGAGCGCTACGACGTGTTCGTCGAACTAGCCGCGGCGGCGGCGGAGCTTGATGACGCCGCCCTGGTCGGTCAGCTTCTCGTTATCGGGCTGGACGGACGCTCGATGAGTGACGCCGTTCGTGATCGTCTGGAGGGGCTGCGTCCGGCCGGGGTGATCCTCTTCGGGCGCAACCTGAGCGGCCCGGAACAGACCGTGGAGTTCAACACCGAGTTGCAAGGGACGGCGGCCGAGTTGGGACTGCCGGGGCTGTTGATCGCTGTGGACCAGGAGGGCGGCCGGGTTCGCCGCCTCAAATCCGGCTACACGCCGATCCCGGCGATGGCTGAGTTACCCGGCGCCGCCGTCGAAACCGGAGCGCGGCGGATCGGCGAGGTGATCGGTCGTGAACTCCGCGCGGTGGGTTTCAACTGGAACCTGGCTCCGGTGGTCGACGTGCTGACCAATCCGGACAACCCCGGGATCGGCGACCGAGCCTTCTCCGGTGATCCCGCCGTGGTCGCGCGTTACGCCGTTGCGTTGGCCGAGGGGCTCAACGCCGCCGGAGCGGCCTGCTGCGCCAAGCACTTTCCTGGCAAGGGCGAGGCCGCCCGCGACGCCCATTACGACCTTCCGCTGATCGACGTCGACGCCGAGCATCTGGAGGAGTACGAGTGGCCACCCTTCCGCGCTCTGCTGTCGGATAATCACCCGGCCCGGGCGGCGATGGTCAGCCATGTGGTCATCCCGACCCTGGACCCGGAGCTGCCGGCCAGTCTCTCCCCGGCGGTCTACCGGGCGCTGCGCTCCGCGATCGGCTTCGACGGTGTGGCGGTGACCGATGACCTCGAGATGGGGGCGATCGTCAACGACTACGCCGTGGGAGGCGCGGCGCGGATGGCCGTCATCGCCGGGGCTGATCTGGTACTCGTCTGCCATGATGGTGGACGGATGATCGCCGCCCGTGACGCCCTGCAGGAGGCCCTGGCTGATGGTGAGCTGGAGCGTGAGGAGCTTGTCCGGCGCGTGGTGCGCGTCTGGGCTCTCAAGCTGGCCCTGGGGCTGCCCCTGCCGGGAATTATCGACTACGACCGCGCCCGCGAGGAGCTTTACCTGCGCCGCGGCCTGGATCCAGCGCCCCTTGTCGAGCCGCCGCCGCTTTCGGTCTGCGGCTCGGCGGAGCATCGACGCATCGTTCGCGAGGCGCTGGGGGGCGGTTAGCGGGAGTCGATCGATGGTTCGAATTCGACACGGGGCGGGGTCCAATGACCCCGCCCGTCTGATGGGTTCGTCATGAACTGTCGATCCTGGTTTACCCTCCGCCGGGCCGGGTGCGGGACCGGTTCCCAGCCCACACTCGACGGAGCGGGATTGACCGGCGGCGTCTTTTAATCTATATCTCGTAGCGACTTGCCACCGCATTCCAGCGCCCGCCGATGGGAGACCCCATGCGCCGTCCGCTTTTCAATTCAGCCCTGTTCATCCTGCTGACCCTGACGGTGGTCCTTGCCGCTGCCGACGGCGCCCCGCCGATCCCCTGTTGGGTCGATCCCCTGGGGCGCGAGCCGCTGCCCCATGCGGCCTGGCTGTCGGCCAACCCGGAACGATCCGAGGTTGAAAGCCCGCTGACCAGCCGGAGCTGGGCAACGCCGGAGCGCGCCGCCGGCGATCTCTTGATCATCGTCGAAGACCGGCTCAGCGCCGCCCTGGACTCCGAGCTGACCACCTGGTACGCCGACCTCGCGGCAGAGGGCTGGACCATCGACGAGCGACTCTACACCGGCGGCGACGTAGGCGTGGTTCGGCAGGTCATCGCCGGGTCCGGGGCCGACGGCGCGGTGCTGGTCGGGCAGATCCCCGTGCCCTGGTTCGAGATGGACGAGCCGGACTGGGGTTATTCGACCCACGAGGAGTTCCCCTGCGACCTGTTTTTCATGGACACCGACGGTGTCTGGGCCGATAACGACGGCGACGGCATCCTCGACTCGCACACCGGGGCGATCGATCCCGAGCTGTGGGTCAGCCGGATCAGCGCCCGGGAGCAGACCTTCGGCCTGGAGATCGATCTGCTGCGCAGTTACTTCAACAAGAACCACCAGTACCGCACGGCGGGGTTGGGCGTTCCCGATCGCGGCCTGGCCTACAACGACGACGACTGGGCCTACTCCGGTTATGACTACGACCTCGGCGACGCCTACGCCGACGTCACAGCGTTCAACTCCGACGGCACCACCACCGCCGACCACCTGCTGGGCCAGTACACTCAGGGTTATGAGTTCGTTCACCTGATGAGCCACTCCTCGCCTTGGGGGCATACCTTCAAGGTGCCCGGGGGCTATGCGGGCAGCATTTACAATTACGAGATCGAGGCTCTGGCCCCCGAGGCCGTCTTCGTCAACCTGTTCAGTTGCTCGTGCACCCGCTTCGTCGAGTTCGATAACATCGGCAACTGGTACATCTTCCACGACGGCCCGGGCCTGGTCTCCCTGGGCAGCGCCAAGACCGGCTCGATGCTCAACCACGACGAGTTCTACACCCCCCTGGGCAGCGGGTTGTGCATCGGTGAGGCCTACGAGGACTGGGCGCAAAGCAACATTTACCCCGGAATGAGCAACTACAACAAGAACTGGTTCTATGGACTAAACATCCTGGGCGACGCCACGCTCCTGCCCCACGGCGACTCCCGGGAGCCGAGCCGGGACGGTTTCCGCAACCCGCTCCCCCCCAGCGACGACTTCGAGGATTGGATCACGGTGTCGACGAGCGTCCATTCCGATGTGGCCCCCGCCCTGGTGGGCACACAAGGCGGCGCCTGGTGCGCCTGGGTCTCCGCCGAGCAGGGTCGTTCGAGCATCTACGTCAGCGAGCTCGGCGGTGACTGGAGCGCGCCCCAGGCCCTGGACAACGCCACCTACTGGGAGTACGGTCCGGCTCTGGAGGTTCACGACGGCGAGACGCACTGCGTCTTCTCCCGCTTCGACGGCGACACCTACGACTACGACCTGCTGCACTCGGTGAACTCCGGCGGCGGCTGGACCACCCCTCAGGTGATTCGTCAGCTCGAGGGTTACGATCTCTACCCGGCGCTGTGTTACTCCGGCGGCAAGCTCTGGCTGGTCTGGCAGAAGTGGACCGGCGACGGCTGCTATCTGATGTCGAGCGCCAATCAGGGCTCCTGGACAAACCTATCCGCCGTGGGCTCCGATGAAGCCGCCGAGCCCAGCCTGTGTCCCGACGGCGGCGGCGGCGTTCACTTGGCCTACCAGGGGCGCGGAGACGACACCGCCTGCGAGATCCGCCTGCGCCATAACGGCGGCTCGGGCTGGAGCGTCGCCGAGGCCCTGCCCGGGACGGGTTCCAATCCCGCCCACCCGGTTCTGCTGCGTAGCTCCGACGGCGTCCTCTGGTGCGCCTTCGAGGATGTTTACGCCGACACCACCGCCGTCTACGTCAGCCGCGACACCGGCGGCGGCTGGCAGGCCCCCGAGCGCCTGACCGACGGCGGTCTGGCCGCCCATCGACCAGGTCTGGCCGAGGGCGTCGACGGCGTGGTCTGCGTCTTCTGGGCCGACGACGGCGCCGAGCGCTCCGCCTACCTCTGCGATTACGACGGCGGCTGGGAGGCTCCGGAGCGCTTGTCCGACAATGGACTCACGGCCTGGGAGCCCGCCGTCTGCGCCGCCGCCGACGGACGCCTGACAACGGCCTGGCAGCAGTACGACGGCGACGACCTGCAGATCGCCGCCGCCGCCGAGCCCTCCAGCGGGATCACCGCCGTCGAGCTCGCCGCCGCGTCGACCGATGAGGGCGTCCTGCTGAGTTGGTCGATTGACGGCGAAGAGCCGTCTTCAATCCGTGTTCTGCGCGGGGAGGACGACCCTGTCGCTCTTTCCGGCGCGCTGCCGGGCGAGACCACCCGCTGGCTGGATCGGGACGTGGAGACCGGCGGGGGATACCACTACTGGCTGGAAGTCACCGCGACCGACGGCGGGGTCAAGCGTTTTGGACCCACGGAGGCTGTGGTCGTCCCCGAGGCCCGGAGCGTTCCAACCCTGGAGGTTCCCTGGCCCAATCCCGCGGTCGAATCGATCACCCTGGCCTTCGAACTGCCCTCGGGTGTGAACGATGCGAGTATCACGATCTATGACCTGGCGGGACGGATCGTCGAGACCCTCGAGCTTGACCCCACTCCGAGGCGCCACAGCTTGATCCTCGACACCACAGCCTACCAGCCCGGCGTCTACCTGGCCCACCTGGCCACTAACACCGCCAGCGACACAAGACGGTTCGTAATCAGCAGGTAGCGGGCGCTTGATCGATGGGATAAATGCAGGGCGGGGTCGTGGGACTGATTCCCCGACCCCGCAGTTTGTTTCACCTACACGGTTGTAGTTGAATTCCCAACCCTGCATTTTTGTGAAGGCGCAATGCTGGGTGGGATCGTGTACCCTGATCTGGCCTGATTGTGATTGTATTCTATTGATAATTGAGGTGATGATCGTCAGATGCCTGAAAAGGGACGGATAGTCATAAAGTGGCGGCTATCACGGACCTAGTTTTTAGCGATCCCAGATATCAGCGGACTTGTTTATACCCTGACAGCAGATTGCCGCTGACTCCTAAGTGTCGTAATAACAGCTAATAAGAGTAAGATAAATGAATGCTTGGTCAAAAACGTGCATTTCCGGGAAGTCAAGAACGGCCCGGCAAGCCGCTCCCCATCAGCCTGATTTGGTCCGAGCGCGTTCCATGATGCCTTCTGGGTTTGTAACGCAGGTTGGACCCTCCGCGGTCCGCCGCTCTACTGCAGGGCGGGGTCCAACGACCCCGCCCCGTTTGATGAGTTCGTCATGAACGGTCGATCACGTCAATCACCTGGCGGGTGCCAGCCCGTTGCCTCGGGCTCGCGACGCAGCTCCTCGTCCAGCTTACCGGTTCGTTCGACCACCTTCGACCAATCCAGCTCAGCGGCCCACTCCCGGGCCGCGGCGCCCATCCGGGCCAGCAGGCCGCGGTCGCCCAGCAGACGGTTGATCTTGGCGGCGATGTCGGCGGGGTCGCGTGGGTCGGCCAGCAGCCCCGTCTCACCGTCACGCACGGCGTCGGGCACCCCACCCATCGTCGAGCCCAGGGAGGGTGTTCCGGCGGCGCCGGCCTCGATGTAGACGATGCCGAAGCCCTCGGCCCGGCCCGGCGGCTCGTCCCGGCTGGGCATGCAGAACAGGTCGGCCAGGCGGTAGTGCGCCGTCATCTCCTCGTCGCCCACCCGGCCCAGGAAGCGCACCCGTTCGCCGACGCCCTCTTCCTCCACCAGGCCTCGGACCGTGGGCAGGTACTCGCCGGAGCCGCCGATGAGCAGGTGAACGTCCGGGTGCTCGGCGAGGACGCGGGGCAGGGCCTGGGCCAGCATATCGAAGCCCTTGCGCGGCACCACCCGCCCGACGATGTAGAGCAGGGGGGCCTCGGCGGGCAGCTCGTAGCGCCTCCGCAACTCGTCGAGCTTTTCCTCGGGCACCGGGGAGCCGAAGCGGGCGAAATCCACACCGGGGTGGATCACCGCCAGCCGCTCCCGGGGTGTCTGGTGATATTCGGCGCAGAGCTCGGCTGCATAGGCGGCGTTGGGCACCATGCGCGTCGCCTCGCCCAGGCTGGCCCGGAAGTAGGGCGCCAGGAGTTTGTTACGGCCCCAGCTCAGGTTCTCGGTGCCGTGGGCGTAAACAAGATAGGGCCAGCCGCCGATGGCGCTGAGCAGCCAGGCGACCTGGGAGGTCGGCAGACCGAAGCCGACGTGGATGGTCGACGGATTCGCGGCGGTGATGGCCCGGCAGGCGGTGCTGAACAGGGAGAGGAAGTCGCTGAGGAAGTGAATGGAAAGCGAGCCCAGGAAGCCCTCGATGGTTTTCAATACCCGGGGGGCGGGCTTGCTACCGGGCAGCAGGGCGGCGGACTCGACGGCTCGGCGGGCCAGGATTCGCAACTGGCGCGGGTTCTCACGTCGACCGGCGAAGTAGCGCAGTACGGGGACGGGGCTGGCGGCGTCGAATTCGCGCCAGCCGAAGCGATAGCGGTCGAGAACGCGCACCCGCAGACCGCTCTCGGCCAAACCCTCGGCCGCGTTGCGCATCCAGGTCTCGATACCGCCCACCGCCGGGGCGTAGGAGCCGGCCAGGTAGAGAATACCGGTTCCCGGCAGGTCGGTTTCGCGATAGGTGAGCGACTCCAATCCCGCACAGAACAAACGCGCCGTGCGTCGCGCCAGGGCTCGACTCAGCGGCGGTGGGTACCAGGGCAGGGAGTTCTTGGTCAACCGGCTGGGTCCGGTGGTGTTGTTGACGTGCCAGACCTCGGCGGCGTGGGCCAGGGCGATCAGGCGCAGCCGGCGTGGGATATCTCCGCGCCGGAAGCTGACCAGGTAGATGCGATGGTAGCGGCGGCCGCGCAGCCGGCGCTCGAGGGCGCGCAAGGTTCCATCGGCTTCCCCGGCCAGCTCGTGCAAACGGACTACCTCCGTCGCCGGAGGCCAGGTGGTCATCGCCGGGTGATCGATCTCGATGATCAACGCGTTGTTGTTACGGGTCTTTACGCTCATTCGGCCGGCCTCAGCGATAATGGAGCAGGTGGGTCTCCGCCGCCGCCCAGCCCTCTTCATCGTCGATCAACACCAGGTCCTGCACGTTCTCCGTCGTCGGCGAGTCGGCGGCGGCCAAGCCGTCGGCGTCGAAGCTGAACAGGACTCCGCCAAGCCCGCAGGCCCAGCCCGAGTCGGTCGAGCCCGGGAACAGATCCATCCCGCGCAGGGCGGCGACCTCTTCGTCCTCGCTCTGTAGCGCGCCGGAGTCGAAGCGGAACAGGCCGCCGTCGTCGCCGACGACCCAGCCGGTTTCACCGTCGACCAGCACACAGCCCTCCAACCGCTCCCCACCGACGTCGACGAAGTGGTTGTCTACGCCGTCGAACCACAGCAAGGCGCCATCGCCGGCGGCGTCGGCGCCGACGACGAGATAGGCTCCGTCGGCGGACACGTCGGCCGCTCGCCAGAGGTAATCGCCCTGATCGGTGTGCAGGGTCCAACCGTCGCCGTTGTTGATCCAGACCTGACCCCGGGAGCCGGCGGCGATCGCCCGGTCCGTTTCGTTGACCGCCACGGCGGCCAGGAAGGCCGCATCCTGCAGAAGCACCTCGTTCCAGCCGTCGCCGGGGGCGTGCTCGAACAGGCGGCCGTCGCCGGCGGCGTCAGCGCCGCAAACCCAGGCCGCGCCGTCGCTGCGCACCGCCGCGCCGGTGAACTCGACGCCCGTGCCGCTGTGGATCGGTCGCCAGTCCTCGCCATCGTAACGCCAGGCCTGACCGGCGTCGCCGACCAGATAGCCCACACCCATAGCATAGTCAATGGCGCGCAGACCCGTCGCCGAACCGTCGGGCGGCTCCACCGCCACCCAGGCCGCCGCCAGGTCGATGTCGTCGTCACAGCCGCCCAGGGCCGAGATGCCAACGGTCAGGCCGAGTATGACCACGGTGAAAACCGCTAAACCTCGTACTTCCTGCATGGTTTCTCCTGGGACAAAACGCCCGTCGATCAGCCAACGGTCAGCCGGCCGCCCGGCGACCTTCGCCGGAGCCTCCGCGCGGCGACCTCCTGCCGGAGCCGGCGTTGGCACGTTTCTTGCGGAGACACGGGGCGGCGGACCGAGAACCGCACCCCGCCCCGCTGCAAGAAACGTGCCAACGCCTCCGCGCGAGCGTTTCAGCGCGTGATCGGCCGTAGGGCGGTTCGGCGAAGGTCGCCGGGTTAGACGAACAGCGAGCTGATCGAGAGCTGAAAATGGGTGCGGCGGATGGCCTCGCCGAGGAGCCGGGCGACGCTGACCTGGCGGATCACGGGGGGGGCGCCCTTGCGCAGGGGGATGCTGTCGGTGACGATGAACTCCTCGAACTCGGAATCGGCCAGGCGTTCGAAGGCCGGTCCGGCGAAGATGCCGTGGGCCACGGCGGCGCGCACGCTCTTGGCGCCGTACTCCTTGAGCATCCGGGCGGCGTTGACCATGGTGCCGCCGGTGGCGATGATGTCGTCGATGATGAAGCAGTGCTTGTCCTTGACGTCGCCGGTGAGGGTCAGGGCCTGGGAGGCGTCGGCGGCGTAGCGGCTCTTACCGACGATGGCGAAGCCGGAGTTGAGGCGGTCGGCGTAACTGCGGTTGACCTTGGCGCTGCCGGCGTCCGGGGCGACGACGACCAGCTCTTCGGGCGGGAAGCGGCGCATCTCCTCGAGGAAGATCGGCTTGGCGTAGAGGTGGTCCACGGGGATGTCGAAGTAGCCCTGGATCTGCCCGGCGTGGAGCTCCATGGTCAGCAGGCGATCGATGCCGGCGCGGACCAGCAGGTTGGCCACCAGCTTGGCGGTGATGGGCACGCGGGGTTTGTCTTTGCGGTCCTGGCGGGCGTAGCCGAAGTAGGGCACCACGGCGGTGACCCGGTTGGCGCTGGCCCGGCGCACGGCGTCGACCATCACCAGCAGCTCCATCAGGTGGTCGTTGACGGAGCCTTCGTCGGTGGCGCAGGTGGGCTGGAGGATGAAGACGTCGCGGCCTCGGACGTTTTCGTGGATTTCGACGCGGATCTCGCCGTCGGCGAAGCGGCTCACCAGGCGGTCGCGTAGCGGCGTATGCAGGTAGGAGGCCACACCTTGGGCCAGTTGGGGGTGGGAGTTGCCGTGGAAGAGATACAGATCAAGCATGGAATCCCTCGTCGTTGGGCGGGGGAGCGCCGGGCGTCCTCCGCCGGAGCTGGGTGGGCGTCTATCCCCGGTGGCCGTCGGGATCGTCCAGGCCGCCGCCGATGCGGAAGCGGCCGACGATGTAACCGGTCAGGCCGCCGCCGACCAGGGCGAAGAGGAAGAAGTACCAGAAGGGTATCTGGACGAGAATCGCCACGGGTGTATCGAGGACCAGGGCCAGCAGGGCGCCCTGGCTGACGCCGTAGCGCCACAGCGGAGCCGAGCCGATGACGAAGCAGACCGCCAGGCGGTGGCCGAAGAAGGCCAGGAGCTGGAAGGTGGAAACGCCGCCCTCGGTGATCATCGGCAGCACCTGGAAGACGCCCAGCAGAACGCCCATATAGATGCCGATCAACCAGGGCTTGCGCCAGCCGGCGGGCTCTTTGGAGTCAGGCATGGAAGTTGTTTTCGGGTGGTGGTTCGGTTTACCAGATGAACAACGTTGAGAGCGGCGGCGGTGACTCTTAACCTTCCAGACGGGTGATGAAGGAGCCGTCGGCGGCGTCGATGACCAGATCGGTGAACTCGCGGTCCTCGTCCTCGTTCATCGGAGCGGCCAGGCGCAGGAAGACGCGGTAGGTCGGCTTGCCGCGGTAGGGTTCGCCGGTGCCCTCGGTATCGTCCTGGTTGACCAGGTAGATGCGCTCGAGCCTCCAGCGCTCCAGTTCGAGCTCGGGGCGGTCGTCGTTGGCCAGGGCCGTCTCGACTGCGGTGGAGGAATCGACGCCTACGCCGACGAGTTCGTTGCGCGCCGCGCCCAGGGGCCAGGAATTGTGGTCGTCGCCGGAGCCTTCGGGCGGCGAGACCTCCATGGTCAACGGCCGTACGCCGGCGGTGAGGACTACCTTGTAGCAGCGGTGCAGGGCCGGCGAGTAATAGGCGATCTCCCACTCGCGGTGTCGACCGGCGCTGGGCTCGGGACCCGAGGCCAGGGCGTAGGGGTAGGCGTCGGACTGCCAGCCCTCGCCCAGGGGCTCGGCCAGCATCAGGGCCTCCAGGGCGCTGTAATCGGAGTTGGCCGGCAGATCGATCAGGGCGGGATCGGCGGCTCGCACCAGGCTGCGTCCATCGGAGAACCAGGTCAGTCTGCCCCGGGTGTCGTCGGCGGGCAGACGGACCTCCAGATTCTCGTCACCGGCGGCTAGAACCTCAAGCAGGCTGCCCGGCGGCAGTTCGATTTCCTCCTCGGCGGTGTGGAGGATCGCCCTGGATCCGCCGCGGGTGACGACGTAGCTGCCGACGGTCGGCGGGGCCGGTTTTTCGACTACCGGTGTTCGCTGGCACTGGAAGATCTCGCCGAAAACCACCAGCAACACCAGGGCGGCCAAGATGACCGTCATCAGGGCGCTGAAGAGAATAACCCGCTGTTTAGCCATAAGGCACTCAGTTCTCTTTGTTTATAGTTGAGCGTGTTCTCGATGTCTTTCCCGGGCGGGTTGTTCGCCGACCAAACCGGGAGGAATGGTTGGTCCGGCGGAGCGGTCCATTATACCGCAGCTTTATTATAACCAGCTTGGCGGAGCTAAGCAACTATCGCCCGTTCCGCAACAAGCGGGGGCTTCGGGATCGTTGGGTGCACCGCGGGCTGGAACACCCGACGGCGCCGCTGCGTAACTACTGAGAGCACGGCGGCGGCGGTGTCGCTGTGGTAGAATCGGGGTGTCGTCGAAAACGCAGTCACACTGGAGGCGGAATGAACCAGAACAACCTGACCATCGCCGCGATGATCCTGCTGGTTATGATGGCCCTTCCCGGCTGCGCCGAGGAGGAGCCGGGTGTCGAGGAGCCGGGCTCCGAAGACGCGGTCGTCGATAACGGCCATGACGCATCCGTGGCCGAGATGGACACCGAGATCACTTACGAGCGCGAGAACGCCATCGTCAACGCCACCCGCACCGCCGCCCCGGCCGTGGTGACCATCACCACGCTGACCCGTTTCACCGAGCGGGTCTACGATCCTTGGAGCGGCTTCTTCGACGATCCCTTCTTCCGCGAGTTCTTCGGCTACGAAGGCCCCATGGAGCCCCAGTACCGGGAGCGCGAGATCCCGGGGATGGGCTCGGGCTTCATCATCGACTCCGAGGGCCACGTGCTGACCGCCGAGCACGTCGTCCACGACGCCGACGAGATCGAGATCACCCTGCCCGACGGGCGCAGCTTCCCCGGAGAGATCGTCGGCCGCGACCCCTACACCGACACCGCAGTGGTGCGCATCGTCGAAGGCGAGGACCTGCCCGTGATGATCCTGGGCGACTCCGATGACCTCCAGGTCGGCCAGTGGGCCATCGCCATCGGCAATCCCTTCGGTTTCGTCGTCAACGATCCCCGGCCCTCGGTGACCGTGGGCGTGGTCAGCGCCACGGGGCGCACGATGACCTCGCGCCTGGCCACCGGCGAGGGACGGATCATCGAGGACCTGATCCAGACCGACGCCGCCATCAACCCGGGCAACTCCGGCGGCCCCCTGGTCAACTCCCTGGGTGAGGCCATCGGCATCAACTCCTCCATCCTCTCCACCTCGGGGGGCAACCAGGGCATCGGTTTCGCCATCCCCATCAACACCGCCAAGGCCGTCGCCGAGGAACTGATCGCCCACGGCAACGTCCGGCGGCCCTACGTCGGCTTCTACCTTCAGGACATCACACCCTCGATCGCCCAGGCCCTGGGCCTCTCCTCCACCGAGGGAGCCATCGTCACCGAGGTCGAACCCGGCTCGCCGGCGGCCGAGGTCGGACTCGAGCCCGGCGACGTCGTCCTGAGCTACAACACCGAACCCATCACCAGCCTGCAGGACTTCTACGACGAGTTCCAGACCAGCGCCCCCGGCGACGAGCTGGTGCTCAAGGTCCAGCGCGACGGGCGCCTGTACAAGGTCGACCTGGTCATCGACGAACAGGTGGTCGAGGTGGAATAGCCGGGTGGACGCGGGTGATTACCCAAGACCTATGCGTTGAACCACGCTGTCTGCGGGGCCGGGAATATCTTCCCGGTCGCTTGCAAACCTCTCACCCACAATCCGACGGGGCATCACGGAACAGACTTGGACAAGACCGGGCCGATATTGAGAGGTTCACCGAGCGGATATCGCTGTATGGGTGTGTCCGGCTTTGATCCCGACACTATCGTGCGCGGCCTTATCGCCTGATAATGATGCAGGGCATCACACACGACCATACACACGACCTCGGACCAGCCAACTCCAACCCGAAACACCACCCCACCTCGAAGAATGCTGCTGATACGAGGCTTTGCCGAATGAT
>CAZOOP010000004.1:0-116696 GCA_964581465.1 uncultured bacterium | reverse complement strand
TATACTACCTCAGGAGCATACTTCACGCTTGTTCATAATTAGGTGATAATCCCATGTCATAATAACAGGTAGTAAGGGAATGCAAAATGTGTTTGTCAATAACGCGAAGCAAAACCGAATAGTGAATTACGGCCCGGCAGGCCGCTCCTGATCAACCTGATTTGGTTACTGAACAGACCCTGATGCCGATCATCAAACGGGCGGACCCACTGGGTCCACCCGTCGTCAATCAGCACGAACCCGCCGCTCGCTAGAAGTACAGGTTCACCCCGATGCCGAAGTCCAGGTTGTGTAGCAGTTGCTCCTCGTAGAAGTAGTAGCGCAGGTCCTGCTCGGAATCGGTGATCCGCCGGGGGACGGGGAAGTTGAAGACGGCGTCGTAGGCCACTTCGAACTCCAGACTCAGGTAAGAGTCGGTGAAGTACTCGCCGCCGACGGCGATATAGGCGCCGTAGGCTCCACCCAACTCGGGATCGAGCTCGGTGTCCAGGTACTCGGCGTAACCGTCGCCGTCATCATCGACGCGCTTGTAGCAGGGGAAGTCGAAGTACCCGGCGCCGACCTCGATGAAGGGATCGAAGCGGGAGCGCGGGGTCAGGTTCCAGCGCAGCCCGAAGTGGGCCTCCCACATCCCGTACTCGGGATCGAAATCCTCGGGGGCTTCCTCGAAGGCGGAATCGAAGAAGTCCTTGTTGGCGCCGCCGAAGTCGTAGGCGCCTGAGAGGACGATGGACCAAGCCTCGGCGAAGCCGATCCCCGCCGAGAGTCCGACGTAGCCGTCGGGGCTCACGGCGTCGTTGAAGTCGCCCTGGGGCGCCCAGAAGCCGGCGCGCCCGCCGATATGGAACAGACCGGTCTTGTCGACGGCGCCGACGGCGACGACCGACAGCAGTATCATAGCCAGAAGGACATACCTGCGCACGCGCGGGACTCCTTGATTGTCAACCCTGCACTCGCTCAGTAAGGGTTCGGTGTTTAGGATCAGCTTGATTATACCATAGACGGCGAGTACGCGCCGGTCCCGGCGTCTGTCGGAGCGTCTGACGGAAGATCGACCGCCCGTTCCGCCCGTCGATCGGTTCGGTCCGGGAAGAACTGCGAGGCGGTCCGTCCGGGCTCATCAACGACACGCTGCAATGACACGCTGCAATGACACGCTGCAATGACACGCGGCCGTGATACGCGGCCGTGATACGCGGCGGTAATGATACGCGGTGGTGATGAAGGCGGTTCCCCACGGGCGCACTAGAGATACCAGTTGACGCCCAGGCCGACCTTGAACAACCCGACGTCCTCCTCTTCGTACTCCAGCGCCGCCGTCGTTCCGCCCTGGCCGTCGTCGATCAGGGTCCAGCTCGGGGCGTCCAGGCCGAAGGCGTGCGCGTAGCGCCCTCCCAGCTCGACGGCCAGCTCGTCGATGATGAAGAACTGCGCTCCCAGGCCGATTCCTACGGCGGCGCCGTTGGAGCCGTGCTGGGTCCAGCCGAACATCATCGAGAACTCGTCGGCCTGCCAGAAGAGCCAACCGACGTCGGCCTCGGCGAAGGGCACCAGGGAGCCCAGGGCCAGATGGTAGCGCAGACCCAGGCCCAGGTTGATCGCGGAGCCGGCCAGCTTGAAGCTCTCGGGCTCGGCGTCCTCCCAGAAATCCTCCGCGCCCTCGGCCGCGCCGTAGAAGCCGCGGGCGTATAGCTCGAAGCCGTCGAAAAGGAAGTACCCCACACGGCCCTCGACGCCCCAGACGGCGCTGTGGGCTTCATCGAGACCCGAGGTGAGCGTCCACCAGTCGCCCCGGGCGCCCACGGTGAAACGGCCGTCCTCGACGGTATCCGCGGCGGCGAAGGCTGGGACGGCTAAGATGGACAGACAGGACAGGATCAAGACGAACTTGTGCATCGGTTCAGCTCCCCGTTGGTTGACGAGCGCTAGGATAACAAACCTGCGCCCCGGCGAGAACACCCTTGTGGGTGGATTGCCGGTTTCATTGACGATAGGCGCCTCACACCAGTTCCGATAATGGTTTCGTACGTGGCACAAAACGCAAGACCGATCTTCCCCTCGCCTCCGACCCGGGACCGGTCCCGCAAACAGGCGCCCACCCGTCGACGTACGGGCGTTGCGATAAAAAAGGGGACCCCGTGGGGTCCCCTTTCGTTACCGCTGGATGGTCCGGGCTAGAAGTAGATGTTGATGCCCAGGCCGGCGGTGATGGCGCTGACGGTCTGCTCTTCGTAGAGCCAATTCCAGCCCTGGCTGTGATCGGAGTCGTCGACCCAGTCCTTGACGGGAACGGTCACGTTGAAGATGCTGTTGTAGTCGACGCCGATGTCCAGGCTCATGTTGGGCTGGAAGAAGTACTCGGCGCCGGCGCGCAGGTTGATGCCGAACTTGTCGTCGGAGGCGTCGCCCCACTGACCGCCGTCATCGGTGACGGTGTAGTACTGCCAGGTGTAGTAGCCGCCCGCGGCCTGGATGTAGGGATCGAACTCGCTGTAGGGCGAGAAGTTGAAGCGGGCGCCGATCTGGAAGGTGGTCAGATAGTAGGTGGTGTCAACGTCCTCGGGAGCGTTGTCGCCCCAGAAGTCCTCGTTGAAGGAAGCGGCGCCGTACCAGAACTCGCCGAAGGCTTCCATCTGATCGGCCAGGCCGTAGGAGACCTTGGCGCCGCCACCGAAGCTGCCGTCGTAGGCGTTGCCGAAGTCACCCATGGGGATCCAGTAGAAAGCCTTGGCGCCCAGGCCCAGCAGGCCGTTCTTGTCGATGGCGAAGGCCGGGACGGCCAGGGCGACGATCAGAGCGATAAGCAGGAACTTCTTCATCTCGTTTCTCCTTTCGTAGTCCGTCCGAGCTTCCGGACGGGCTGACCCGCGTATCTTACGCGGTTGTTCACAGAACCACGGTTTGTCGGTGCTTGGGAAAAATACAATCCGGTGCAATGATTCGAGAAACACTCCAATAACGATGTTCCGGGATGGCTTTACAGCCGCGCGTCGATGACGGTGCTGATTGATCGGGAACGATTGAAGGGGCCGAAGGTCACGCGGCGGCGATCGTCTATTGGTGGATTGCTATCCGGCGCTCGGAGTTGTTTCACAAGCAATTACCCATCACCGCTTCGGCCAAAGATTAACTTAGTCTAGCACAGTAAGGGCTCGATTTCCAGTTAAGCGGCATTTTCTCCAATCGTGACAACCTCTCATCAAGCGTTTCTCCCAAACCCCGTTCCCTCGCGTTCGCAGGCGCTTCCAGGCCGGGCTGGGGAGCAACAATCACCGGTGCGGGACTTGTCGCCGGTGAGTCTGCTATACTTAACCTGATGAATCAAGAAGAACCCGACCCGGCCGACCGGCACTCCTTTCCATTCCCGGTCCCACACGGGATGACATCGGCCGCTGCTCGAGCGCCCCGCCGTCCACCCAGCGAAGCCCTCGGAGGAGTCATGTTACTCAAGGATATCAGCGAACGGCGGGCCGTCGAGCGCCTCTGCTCACTGCTTTATAGCTCCGGCGATGTTCTGCGGCCCCCCGACGATCTGCTGCGCACCAAGCGTGAGGAGCGCCAGCCCGGTTCGGGCCTGCACCGCATCAGCCGTTCCCTGGCCCGGGGCGTCCGCCTGGGTCCGGGGCACGACGCCGCCGTGGTCAGCCCGGCCGCGGGTCACGATCTGGTGCTCAGCACCGACGTCCAGGTGGCCGGAACACATTTCGACCTGGAGGTCATGGGGGCCGAGGACGCCGGACGCCGAGCCGTGCTGGCCGCCGTCAGCGACCTGGCGCCCTTCGGCGCCGTCCCGCAGTGGCTGCTGCTCAGCGTCGCCGCCGATCCCGAAACCGAGCTCGAGCTCCTCGAACGCCTCTACCGCGGCCTGGGTCGGGCGGCCGACGAGATACCCCTGCCCTTCAACGTCAACGACTGGAACAAGCTGGTCTTCGTCGGCGGGGACCTGGTTGTCACCCGGGGGCCGCTGACCATCGACGTGGTCGTCCTCGGTCGACGCCCCAACACCTGGGCCACGGGCGGCCGTGACGGCGCCCGCCCCGGCGACGTGGTCTACCTGAGCGGGCCGACGGGCCTGGCCGCCAGCGGCTGGTGGCACCTGAGCCACCCCGACGACGACATCGCCGGTTCTGAGAAGCTACGCAAAGCCTTCCTGCAACCCGAGATCGAACTCCAGCTCGGCGCGGCCCTCTGGCGCGACAGCCTGCTGACCTCGGCCGCCGACACCTCGGACTCCCTCACCGAGCAGTTGGAGCACCTGGCGGCGGCCTCGGATGTTGGCCTGCTGATCGAGACAGAGAGCCTGCCCATGCCCGGACCCCTGGTCAACGCCGCCGAGGCGATGGGGCTGGAGCCCCTCGAGCTGGCCTGCGGCGGGGGCGAGGATTTCCGCCTGCTGGTCACCGGCCCGGCGGGGATGGAGCGCACCGAGCACCGGCTGACGCCCATCGGCCGGGTGGTCGATCCCGGCGAGGGCCTGCGCCTGCTGGGCGCCGACGGTTTCAAGCGCGAGCTGCCGCCGCCGCTCTTCTCCCACTTCAGTCGGGACTGAGCAGCACGGCGGTCGATGGAGGATTGAACGTCGGGCGGACCTTAAGGTCCGCCCGAGCCGATTTAGCCACCTTCAGGGTCTGTCGCCCCCGACCGATTGGTTTCACATGGCCAGGATCGCCAGACCGCGGCGGGCGTACTCGAGCAGGACCGAGCGAGGGTGCTCCTCGACCAGGCGGACCAGCAGCTCGACGGCGGCCTCCCGGTCGGCGAGGAAATCGGCCTCCAGGTAGGCCGCCAGCGCCAAGGCTCGATCGGCGGACTCGAGCCCCACCTCTACCAGCAGAGGCTCCAGCGTCGCCCGGGCCTCGGTGTACCGGTCCCGTCTCAGGTGGAGTTCGGCCAGTCGCAGGCGCGCCTCCTTGGCCAGGGGTCCGCCCTCGTCGAGGACGGACTCGAGCTCGCGGCGCTCCGCGGCGGCGTCACCGCCCAGCTCGGCGGCCCAGGCCCGCTGCAGGGCGCCGAAGGTTTCGCCGCCGCCCACGGTCAGCTCCAGGGAGACATCGAGAATGAAGCGCAGCAGCCGCGGCGCCCGCGGGTCGTCGCCGTGGAGCTGAACGAAGCGCCGGGCCGGCTCCAGGGCCGCCTCGAGGTCCGGCTGATCACTGAAACCGCTGTTCAGCGCGGTGGTCAGGGCGACGGCGTAGAGCGGCTCGCGACGGTCGACGGCCCCGGGCTCGATCTCGGTGAGCAGTCCCTCAGCGGCGGCGGGTTCTCCACGACGCAGCAGCAGCAGGGCGCGGGCGGACAGGACGTCGGCGGTGGGCTCCAGGCCTTCCAGCACGTCCAGCGCCCGGGCGGTCTCACCGCCGTCGGTCAGCCGGCGGGCGATCAGCCGGGCCGCCTCCTCGTGTTCATTAAACTCGTCCAGCAAGGCTTCGAGTCGCTCGACGTCCACAGGCGCATCGCAACCGGCGGCGGCCTCCAGTCCGGCTTCGGCCAGGGTCAGTCGGTTGCGTCCCTCGAGGTCGGGCAGCTCGAGCAACCGGTGCGTCCAGTCGAGGGCTTCGGCCCCCAGGCCCAGGGCGCCGGCCCGCGTCAGCAGGCCGTGGAGGTTGCTCAGCGGGAAGCGCTCGGGCAGGCCCTCCTCGGACCAGCGCTCGAGCTCCTTCTCGATGAGCCGCCGGGCCGTCGCGTCGAGCTCGTAACGCTCCACGGCGGGGCGCAAGGGGTGGGCCAGGGGGCCGTCGGTCTCGACGACGACCAGGGCCCAGGGCTCCAGGGCCAGCTCGAGACGCAACGCGTCGATGATGTTGCCCCGGCGGCCTTCGAGGGCCTCGATGACGATCAGGGCGCTCTCCCGCTCGGCGCCGTACTCCAGTAAGTCATCGACGGCCCAAGCCGCGCCGGGCTGAAGCTCGAGGAGCTCCAGCGCCGTCTCGACGGCGGACGCGGTGTCGCCCCGGGCCTCGTGGAGCTCGATCAACGGGCGAGCGTAGTCGGTGAAGGTCCCCGTGGGCGGGTCCTCAAGCAGGGCCAGGGCTCGCTCGAAGAGGCCGTGGTCGGAAAGCACCCCGGCCGTCTGACGCACCCGGCCCGTCGTCAGCGGCGGGATGTCCAGCAGCTCCAGCCAGGACTCCACCGCCTCTTCGGTCCGACCCAGGGCAAACAGGCACTCACCGCGCTCCAGGGCCGGCCGGTTATCGCCGGTGTAGCCTCGACCGGCCCAGAGCTCCAGTGCCGCTCCCGGCTCGCCACCCTCGCGCAGCCGCCGGGAGAGTTCCAGGCGCGCGTCGGTGCTGTCGGGCTCGAGGCGCAACCGCTCGCGGGCGGCCTCGACGGCCGCGGCTTCCCCCCGGGCACCGGCGACCAGCTCCAGCCAGACCCTCCAGGTGACCACATCCAGCTCGGTGGGATCGCCACCGTAGGCCGCCAGGGCCACCGCCGCGGCGGCGGGATCATCGGTCAGGTCGCGTAGCACGGAGCGGCCGGCGGCCGGATTTATCCCGGCCAGACGGGCGGCCGCCGTCGTATCCACCGTCAGGGCCGCCGCGGCCATCATCCCCGTGTGAGGGCGCCACTCCGGCCGGGTTTCGAGATAACTCAGGAAGTAATCCAGCCCTGCCGGATCCTCGGCCAGGTAGGCCCCCAGCGGCGGCGCGGCCGGCTCGAGGACCGTCGAACGCGCGGGCAGCTCCAGTAGCTCATCCAGGGCCGAACGTCCCCCGCCAAGCTCGACCCGCCAGAGGAAGAGCTGGGTCTCGTAGCGCGTGCGGGACGCGTCGCTGAATGGTCCGCCGGCGTCCAGGTATACTTCGAGCAGCTCGACCGCCCGGCTCGTCTCACCGGCCCGCGCCGCCTCGACGGCCTCGCTCCAGCCGTCGGCCGAGGCCGGGATGGCGGCCGCGACGAGGCAGAGCAGCACCTTGACCACCACCGCCCGACCCCCTATACTGGTCGCGTTCCTGATCAACACTCGCGGTTCCTTCTTCCACCGAGCGGTTTTCGCGGTTCCGCCGTCTGGGCGGGTAGCTATGTGCTGTTTGGACCGCTCAAGCCACAACAACACAAACCGTTCTGCAAGACCCATTCCGTGACAGCTTGGAGACCAGCACCCGCATTTGGAACTTCACATATAGCTAATTGATTGTCAAACAATGCATTGCAGCCCCAACCGCTGTCGCTTAACGGCGGTCGATATACGGCGACGGACCATTACCCGCACTTTCACGCGGGCAGCCGAATAACTGTCGGTCACACTGGGTAAGCTCGAAGCCGCCAATGCTGAATGACCGGTAATGGGCAATCCGGGTACCTGGTTGGGCCTCTGTAGCAGACAAGCGCTTTATCCTGTTGACTAAGTCTGAAAAGAAAACCAAGAACCCGAACAAGAACCCGAACAAGAACCCGCCCTCGGAGCAGCTCTCCGTCACAGCAGAGCTTAACAGTATTGCAGGGATGATCCCAACGCTTATCTGAACGCCCTGTCAATCTTGATCCTCGGCTTAATCGTCGAATACCGGCAAGCGATCCCCATACTATCCGATCCACCCAGTCCAAACAACCCAAGATGATACGCCGAACCGCGGTCGTTGTTCAGAAACATGCCGACCAACCGATCCCAACGAAAGTTGACGACCACCCGGACGGCGAGACCTCGGCCCTGAATGCGCGCGATCACCCCGGCCCGGGCCGGCGTTGGCACGTTTCTTGCAGCAGGGCGGGGCGGCCCGTCGCCGAAAACTCCACGGGACTCCGCAAGAAACGTGCCAACGCCTCGTGGGAATGCGAAGATGCCGTTCGAGGGCCGGTGGTCGGGCCGAGGTCTCGTAGCGGGGTCGCCGTTAAGGCGCCCGATCGGAGGGGGCGATGGAGAAAACGGGACAGTGGCGCGGCGACCGGCGCGGGCTTTGGTTCGCCGGTGGTCTGCTCCTGCTCTTCGCGGGCTTCTGCCTACTCAGGCGGGTCTGTCGGCCCGACCCGGTTTTCGACGTCTTCCAGCGGGTGTTGGCCTTCGGCCTTGTCGGTCTGCTGCTGCCGGTGGTCTGGATCAAGCGGACCGGAGCGCCGGCGGAGAGCCCGGCCTCGATCTACCGTCAGATAATCCTCACCGTCGCGGCGATCGCGACGGCGGTGTTCCTCTTTCCCGATCTGTGGCGGGACGGCGGACCGCCGAGTCCCTCGGCGGCGGCGGGTCATCTGTTGGCGGCGGCGGGGACGGCCTACTTCGCCTTCCGTTTCGTCTTCGTTCTGCTGCCCGAGCGGCCTTTGCCGATCCGCCTCGTCTGGTCGACGCTGGTAGTTCTCGGCGCGGTTCCCGGGCTGCGCGGCGCCCTGGTCGGCGGAGCGGCGGCTCTGCTATGTTTGGCGGCGGGCAGTTGGCTGCCCGGCGTACTCCTGCTCTGGCCCCTGTTCGCGGTGGAAACGCAGAGCGCCTACGGCTGGCTGGCGGCGTTACCGGTGCTGGGGATCCTCGTCCTGCTTCTGTTCACCCTGCGCCGCTCGCCGGCGTTTGGCCCGCTCGGCCATCACGCGGGTCAGTATCAAAAAGCCGATCCGCTCGGCGACGTAGACGATCAGGAAGGTCAGCATCAGGGTGTAGGCGGCGGTGAGGTCATCGCGGACGAAGGCGGCGAGGGAAAAGCCCAGGGCGAAAATGCCTAGTGAGCCGAAGATTAGGTAGTAGCTGAGCTTGCGTCGGCCGAAGTAGAAAAACCAATTGCCGACGGTGAGAGCGGCCAGGCCGCCGATCAGCAGGATCCAGTCAAGCAGGGTCATGGCGGGTAATCATCTCCCCGTAGAGTCGTTCCATGTCGTCGAGATACCGTTCACGGGTCCAGCGCTCCTCGAAGAGCCGCCGGGCCCGCTTTCCCATTTCACGGGCCTTCGCGGGCCGTCGCGCCATCCAGCGCATCACCCGGACCAGCTCAGCAGAGTCGCCGCGCTCGATCAGCAAGCCGTTCACAGCGGGGTTTATCAGCTCGGGTACGCCGCCCACGGCGGCGGCCACCACGGGCAGTCCGGCGGCGAAGGCCTCGCGGATCGACAGGGGCAGAGACTCGCGCAGGCTGGGCAGCACCAGGGCGTCGACGCTTCGCAGCAGGGCTGGTACATCGCGGCGGAAGCCGAGCCAGCGGAGATGCTCCCCCAGACACAGGCGTCGGCTCAAGCGCTCCAGGGATCGACGGCACGGACCGTCGCCGGCGATCAGCACGCGAAAACCCGGCGGCGTTGTCAGGGCTGCCAAACCGCGGAGCAGCTTGCGATGACCCTTGCGGCCGTCGATACGGGCGGCGAAGAGGTAGGTGAAGTGGGCCATATCGTCAGTTTCCAGGTCCTGTGAAGATTCAACCGGTTCCGGTGGGTCGGGCAGGCCGCTGTGGATCACCCGGGCCCGCGATTGTGGGAAACCCCAGCGGGTGAACAGGCGTCGCTCGTAGGCCGAGGCGAAGACGGCCCGATCGATTGATGCCCGGAGCAGGATCGCCGCCAGGGGATAGTAGCAGCGGCGTTGCAGATTATGAATGGTCGCCAGCAGGGGCAGGCGGCGTCCCAACGCCCGGCGGATCGCCCAGGCGGGCAGCACGGCCTGGGAGTGGACGAGTTCGGGGTTGAAGTCCCCGACGAGCTGGGTCAGTCGGCGGCCGAAGCGGGCCAACCCACCGGGTGTGCGGGCGTGGGCCGAACACTCGACGATACGTGCTCCGGTTCCCGCCGCCTCGGGGCTCAGGGGCCCCGGAGCGGCTGCCAGACAGACGTCGTGGCCCCGCGAAACGAGACCGGCGGCCAGGTTGAGTATGTCCCGCTCGGCGCCGCCGGGGTACATCTGCGGAGTGACCAGCAGGAGTCTCATCGAGACCCCCGCTTCGTGATCCTTGAACTCCAGCGTTCCAGCGCCTCGGTGTAGAGCCTGTCCCGGTGCTCCAGATTGCGTTCGAAGCTCAGTTCGGCGAGGACCCAGCGTCGGGCCTCAGCGGCGCGTCGGAGGGCGGCCTCTCTGTCCTCAAGCAATCCCCGCAGGGCCTCACGGCAGCCGCTGACGTCGTCTGGCTCGAAAAGGGTTCCACGGGAGCCGTCACCCAGCAGCTCGGCGTTGCCACCGGCCCGAGTCGCCGCGCAGGGCAACCCAACGGCCAGAGCCTCGATAACGGCGTTGGAGAGTCCCTCGGCCCGGCTCGAGAGACAGGCGGCGTCGGCGGCGGCCAGCAGGGGGCGCACGTCGTCGAGACGACCGGCCAGGCGCACCCTGTCTTCCAAGTCCAACTCTTCGATAAGTTCCTCGACGCGTCCGCGCTGGGGGCCGTCGCCGGCCAGGATCAACCGCGCCGAACCCCGGGAGGTTGCCAATCCCGCGACGGCCCGGACCAGAGTGAAAGGGTCCTTGGGCGGATGGAGGTTGGCCAGCATGACCACCAGGGGCTCTTCGCCCAGTCCCAGCCCCTGACGCGCCGCCCGACGCTCCGCAGTCGCGACGGCGGGCAGGGGCTCGACGCCGTTGTAGATCAGGCGCAGCTTGGTCGGATCACCGCCGTGTGAGCTGACGTTATCGCCGACGGCGGCGGCATTGACCTCGATCAACTCGGCGCGGCGCCAGTACCAGCGACAGACGGCCCAGTGCCAGGGGCGGCTCCAGGTCTCCAGGCCGCCCTCGAAGACCACGGCGGGCACCCCGGCCCTTCGGGCGGCCCAGACGGCGTAGAGGTTGCCCGAGAAGAGCTGGCCGGCCGCCAGCTTCCAGCCACCCGAGCGCAGCAGGTCGTCGAGCGCCCGCGCGCGGGCCAGACGCCCCCGGCCCGACTCCAGCCTGATTACTGGACAGGGTCGGGCCCGCCGTACCAGGGACGGCGACAATTCGCCGTCGAGAACGCAGATGCTGACCCGGCGCCCCCCCGCGGATTGCAACGAGGCGGCGCGGGCCAGTTGTTTCTCGGCTCCGCCCAGGGAGAACTGACCGATAACGTGAAGAACCGACGGGCTTTTCATTGGGGCGCTTGCCTGTTTGGAGAGAGAGACGCGCTCCTACCGTACTTCCTGTAGACCAGCTCCCAGGAGGAAGCGGCCAGCGCCAAATAGAAGTAGAGGAATTTGGTGTCGGTATTCAGCATTAGGCCAAAAATAACAACAACAATAAATGAATAGGTTGTCGCCGAGGTAAGGTACATCAGTTTGCGATCAGAGTTCTTGAGTGCGATTCTGGCACCACGAAAACCACTGCGAATGGTATAGCCAAGAAGAAAGATAAAGGGAACAAGACCGAACAATCCGAACTGAGTCATTGCTGCAAGATACATACTATGATGAGCCAATCTCCTACTTCGGATAATCAGCCCTGCCGCTTCCTCGATAGGCGCAACTCGAAAGTGCTTATATCCAATCCCGAAGATCGGGTTTTCAAGAAAAACTATAAAAGAGTCCTTGGCCAAGAGTTCTCTTATTTCAATTGATCTCTCCTTCTCTCGATCAAAGAAGTAATCTTGTATTGTCTCAATTCTCTCCCAATAAATATTCGACGCAACTAGTATTACTATAATAACAGTTATTATCACAGATAATACGCGGACTCGAAGCGGAACTCTTTTGTTTACCAGAATCAATAACCCAACAAAGGCCATTGTCAACAAACCGGAACGTGACGCAGAGATTATAACACTGATTCCTAAAAGACAGGTTCCTATAATCATAATAGACTTAAGCAACCTCTTGCTCTCATACAATATAAGGTATAAGCCGATCGGCATTACAGCCAGACTGTAACAGGCAAACTCATTTGGGTCACCCTCCCAAATACCTGAAGCTCTAATAAGCCCGCCAGTGCTAAAAAATTGATATATTCCATACAGTGAATTGATAGCTTGCAAAATAACAAGTAATAACAGCACATTTCGCAAGAGTGCGCGATTACTTACATACAGCCTTGTTATGATATAAAACGCGAAAAACATAAAATGTCTTTCAAAAAATATAAGCTGGGGATTAGGATTAACAACTGTAGATATAATGTAGCACAACAATACAATTACTAATAGCCTGCCATTAACGTCAAATACATACTTAATTCTAGACTGAAATTCGTATCTATTTATCGCATAATATGCCACTGTTATTATAATTATCATAATACCATAAACACGTCCTATCGGTACTCCATTAATCAAGGTATATTCAAATAACTGTGTTGCTATAACGAAACCCAAGAAGGCATAAAACGGTTTTCTAAGGAAGATCATTATTAAAAGAATCCCAATAACAATTAACGCCAAATAATGGTATGTAAAACCCAAGCGATTCAGGACAACATAAGCTGCAATAAGCAATACAGCAACAGCGAGTTCCCGGTTTCGACGGACAAAGTCCGACAGACGAACCAACCACGAACGCCAGTTTCGTCTTAGAAAGGCTGTCAAACCCCTGGTACCCATTACCAGCTTCGCATCCCCTGAAGGGTGGTGAACCGATACAGCTCATCCAGATTCTCGGCCAACGCGGGCCAATTGTACTCCTCTTCTACACGCCGACGTCCGGCGGCCGCCATCCGGCGGCGCAGGTTTCGGTCAGCGAGCAGTCGTTCGCAAGCCTCGATCAAGCCCGCATCGGTCCGGGCGACCAGAACGTGCACCCCCGGTGTGAAGTGGATCCCCTCCATCGTTTTCGGCGTGGCCACCAGCGGCCGCCGCATCGCCCAGGCCTCGGGCACCTTGTTCTTAAAGCCGGTGCCGTGAACCAGAGGGCTTACGTAGACGCTCCCCCGGGCGATCCAGTCGGCCATCACGGGCACCCGACCGCTGATGACGTTGCGCTGGTCATGTCGTCCAAGCTCCACCAACGGGGGGGTCGGGGCGTCGCCGACGATGAAGACCTTCAACTCGGGCCGGATCTGGCGCAGGGCGGGAGCGATGCGGGTCAGCAGGCGCAGCGCCGCTTCCTCGTTGGGCGGGTAACGGTAAGAGCCCGAGAAGACCAGGCTGGGAAACTCCTCGAGTCCGGGCCGTGGAAGCTGCTCCTCCAAAGCCACCCCGTTGGAGACGACGCCGAAATGGACACTCGGACAGCGCGGCCGCACCGCCCGGGCGTCAAGCTCGGTGCACATCGAGACGGCGTCGTAGGCCCGGTACAACCGCGGCTCATGGCGATAGACCTTGATCATCTCCCAGAGCGCCGCCAACCTGGCCAGACCGCTGCGCAAATACAGGTTCTCCTTGTAGTTCCACCAATAGGCGTCGTGAGGAACTATCAACCGCGGCGGTGTGGCCAGGCCGACCAGGCACTGGCCCAGAAAGTAGCCCTCCAGATGGATCAGGTCATACTCGCACTCATCGAGCGCACGAGCCACGCGGCGTGCGACGGGTGTGCTTTGAGCCAAGAAGGCCGGGATGGGCAGGGGACTGAGGAACCCCCGAAGCTTGGTCATCCACGAGGGCGGACGCAGCACCTCGCACTCCAAGCGGCGGCAGAGCGGCCGCAGCGCCGTCAGATCGTCCGACTCAGGCTCACTCATCGGGAAGAGCAACAGGTCGATCTCGTGACGGCGGGCCTGCTCGCGCAGCAGGTAGTAGAGCTTGCTTCGCGCCCCCCCGATGGGCGGGTGGGGCACCAACCCGGCGATCAACAGCACCCTGAGACGTTCAGCGGCCATCGGCGATCATCTCCGTGATCAGCTCCGCCGTGCGCCGGGCGGCCCCACCGTCCCAGGCGGCCTCGTAACGCTCCAGGTAGGCGCGACGTCCTCTCTCCAGACCCGCCCGCAGCGTGGGGTCATCGAGCAGTCCGGCGACGCTTTCAATCAGCTCGGGTCCGCTGCTAACCCGCAGGACCGCAGCGGACTCGACGTACTCCAGGGGCGGCGGCGTGTCGTGTTGGACGAAGCAGACGACGGGACGCCCCATCAGCAGGGCCTCCACACCGACGGTGGAAAAGGCGGTGACGACCAGATCGGTGGCGGCGAGGAGTTCGTACAGGTCCACCCCGGGCTCGGTCAACACCGAGGCGGGCTGGAGCCCTTCCTCGGCGAGCAACTCCCGCAGCGAGTGTTTCTCTTCGCGGGGGTGGGGCTTGATCAGCACCCGCCAACCGTCGAGAGCGTCCAGCTCACGTGCGCCCTCCAGAAAACGACGCTTGAGAGAAACGGGCAAGGTGACATCGGTCGGTTGGGAGAAGAAGACCGCCAGGCGCTTTTCATCCGTGAAACGCCGCTTCAACGGTAGCGCATCCCGTCGGCCAAGCTCCACCAAGCGATCGTAGACCGGTTGTCCGGTGACGACGAGCTGCTCGGGTCGCGCCCCGTGGGCCAGGTACACCTCCCAGGAGGCTTGTCCACCCAGGGCCATCCGATCGGCGGACGGTCGGCCGAACAGCGGCGTGCCGTAGACCATGTCGTGGGACTCCAGGGCCAGGGACGGCACGCCTTTCATCCGGGCCAGTTGAAAGGCGGTCAGGGCGGTCACGTCGCGCTCACTTAAGGCGACGACGAGGGCCGGTTCCAGCTTGGTCAGCAACCGCTCCAGGCCGGCGATCATCGGCAGCATCCGCCACAACAGCAAGCGGATAAGATGCAGCATCCAAACCCGGAGCAGTTCGTCGAGCTCGCAACCCCGCCAGGTGAAGCCACGGATCAACCCGGGCAGCTCTTCGACCAGACCTTCGAGACGGTGGTAGGCCCGGATCCAGGGGCGCAGGTGATCGGTGCCTGCCAGGGCTCGCAGGTTGTATCGATCAATCTCGTCGGGATAGGACCGAAAAAGTGCGGCGTCATCGGCGGCGACGGCCCAGCGCAGCTCCGCCGGAAGCCGATCGGCCACGGCCAGCCAGTTGGCGGAGTCGGCGGGGGTGACGGGCACGACGAGGATCTCGCCGGGTTCAATCCGCGGCGTGGAACCGATAAAGCGCAGCCGGTCCCTGAGGGCGCTGAGGTAATGGGCCGCGCGGGGACCCAGCACGACGCCGCGCGAGGTCAAGCGGCGGCTGTAGCGCAGGCGGCGGCTGTAGGCCTCGGCGCGGCGGCCAGGTGCGCGAAACGCCAAACCCCGGCGGCGGCAGTCTTCGGCCAGAACGCCGGCTCGTAAATCGTCGCCCCCCAACAAGGTCAGGCCCGTCCAGCGCCGTTGCTCCGTCAAGCCCCGTAGAACGGCGAGGCCGATCAGAGCGGGGCGGATGTTGTACCAATAGTAGATGTGTTGGAATATTTCGTCCATGCGCAGGCCGCGCAGGACCAAACGGTCGGCGACGGTTCCCAGGGCTCCGATGGCGATCTCGGCGGCGGCGTATTCGGTTTCCCGCCGCTGGGCGGTGTCGAAGAAACGGCCGCTGTCCAGGACCTCCAGGCCCCGGCTTCGGGCGGCGGCGATGAACTCGGGCCGCAGACAGCCGGGCAGCAGATCGATCAACACCGGCCGACAACCACGCCGGAGCGTATCATCCATCGCCCCTTCGAGTTCGCCGAGCGATGCTCGCTCCATTACACCGAGCAGTACCTCAGGCCGCGCCATCGCTCACCTTCCCGCCGAAGATACTACGCCAGAGGCGGCCGAAGAGTCCGAGGCGCCGTTCCTTGTACACCAGGTAGGGAGTAAGCAGCAGCGCCGCGGCCGCCAGAGCGCCCAGCAGGCGCCAGAGGAAGAAGGCATCGGCGAGCAGCTCGAGCGCGATCCAGCCGGTGAGGGCCGCCAGGGCGCATAAGGCGGCCGGCACCAGTATCCGGGCGATCATCGCCAGGGCGCCCCGGAACCCGCCCTGGAGCTCGCGCACCGCGAAGAAGCACAGCACCAACGCGTAGACGCAGATAACCGCCGAGTTCACCAGCACCAGGGCGAAGACGGTTCCCTGACCCAAATAGGTCCAGAGGACCAGACCGACGGCGGTGACTAGGAAGGCCGCCTGCAGAATGATCCAGCGCCACATAGTGCGTCGCTCCAGCAGTTGGTTGATCAGGGTGTTGCCCGCCACCATCATGGTGGAGAAGAAGACCATCCGGCCCATGACGATGTAGGCCAACGGCGCGGCGGGCAGGTAGTTGGGCAGGTAGAGCGGCAGCAGCACCCGGATCAGGATCGCGCCCACGGCGGCGATCAGCGAGGACAACAGCGCGTTGATCTCGGTATAGCGCAACAGGTTGTCCAGCAGGCCCCGTTCACTGCGACGTCCCGTCTGGTAGGCGATCTCCGGATTGAGCACCGTGCCCAACTTGGCCGGAACCAGGTTGACGAAGAGGCCCACCACCATGGCCAGGCGGAAGAATCCGCCCACATCACCGCCGATGAAACGGGCGATGAAAACCGTGTCGGTGTTCTCCATAGCGTAGCGCAGCAGGGTCACCACGGTCAGGGGCAGACCGATCTTGAGCACCAGCCAGGTCCGCCCCAAATCGAGGCGGGGTCGCAGGGGTCGGCCGAAGCGCGCCCAATAGACAACGACGAAGCTCAGCTCGACGGCGACCTGGGCGATGACGATGCCGGCCACTCCCCAGAAATAGGCCGATGTGAGGGTCAGGATTACCGAGCAGAAGCTGTAGACGACCTCGAGACGGGCCAGTTGGGCGAAGCGTCGCTCGGCCTGGTAGAGGTTGGTCAGGTAGGCGGTCAGGTTGCGCAGTGTCACCAGGGCGGCCCCGCCGACGATCACCGCGGCGTAGGTCAGCCCCATGGTGAAGGCGGAACCTCCGGCGATCAGCAGAACCACCACGGCGGCGCCGAGTCCGGCCAGTCCGACGAAGCCCAGCCCGGCGTCCCGCAGGCGGTCGATCTGGTCTTCGGCGATCCCCGCTCCGCGCAGGTAGGGGATCTGGCGATAGACGCCGGTGGTCACCCCCAGGTGGGCGTAGATGCCAAAGCCGGCGATCAGGTTGACGATCAGCAGCAGGCCGTACTCCGTCGGTGTGGCCAGGATCTTGGGCAGCAACAGAGCGCGGGCGATGCCGATGAGCGTCGTCAGCAGGCCGGCCACCGACAGCGACAGCGTGTTACGCCACAGTCCATGCCGGGCCGACGAAGCCGCTTTGCCGTCGTCGATGACCACCGCGCCTCCCAACTATTCAACCAAATCAATTAGGGATCGGATACCCTGTTAGGAGCGGATCATTATCGTATCCTGCTGATAATACAGATGATGCGCTACAGATATCTGTCATGAAACAGGTAACTGAAAAGTGTCGGATAATCGAAGCGCGCTTTGAGGGATATTCCGCCACCAGTATTCTTCGATCCACACCTGACTGCGGATTGCCATTGGCTGATAAGTGACTTATCAGCATTAAGTCAGGGTGTTCACAGCACGCTCTCGGCCGCATGCTGAGCATTTCCGGATAGGGATAGCGGTCCAGCAAAACGCTCCGCAGCAGCCCAAGCTGGTCCGAACACGTTCCATGACGCCATCAATGATTCGCTTTTCATCAGTTATCGGAACGAAGGGGATCATAAATCGGCAATGGATCGCATTGCTTAGACAACATGTTCTGCCATAGACAGTCAAGCGGAGTTAAATTGTATACAGGTTGGACGAGCTGATTGCGGCGGATATCATCAGGTCTCGACCGAAAGCGTAACGATCCAAATGGACATGGTTAACCGGTCCGCTATCCGCTGCAACCGGCTCCATTGTTGAACTTGGTATCTGAGACAATCATCGACTTGCAGTTCGCTCAGTTACCCGGCGGTACGAGTTACGGTAAAACGATTGGAATCAGCCACGGCGTCAGGACCGGTGCGTATTAATGGCCTGCGGATACTGCGCGCGATGATCAACATCTCCCGGCCGCATAGCATTCCGTCAAAACGTGGAAGCTGTTACGGGTACGATTTGAAGCAAATCTGTATAGCGGTATCCTTGTTTCTGCCTTGACATTAGCTGGAGGTCTACCTCCAGGGGCGGTAACGCCAGGCGCGAAGGGCCTGCTGAACTCGCCGTTGATAGAAAGGAAGTCTTTCAGGACCCAAAGCACCGAGCAAACCAATTGCAATCGGCCTGTCCTGCTCCAATCAGTTAGCATCATCCAAAACAGTTCGAGCGCGAGTGCTATTCGCCAACTACGTCACCCGTCAAATCCCTTACCGGTCGCTGGTTGGTTTAGTGATGCCCCAGCTTGTCCGCAAACGTTTGCGCGGCCTAACGAAGAAGGGCGCCGACACGACGGTGGGCGCCCCGGTTTCGCTAGCGCGGGCTAACCCCACTCCCGGCCCAGTTCGTCCAGGCGCCGCCGCACAGCATCGGCGCTGGCCATCAGGCGACGCAGCGCCGCGACCACGTTGCGCAGGTCCGCCCTTTCCATATGCGAATACAGGGGCAGACAGAGGATATCGCGGCTGATTTCCTCGGTGACCGGCAGGGGCCGGTGGACGCGGCTCATTCCATCGAAGCGCCGCTGGAGGTGCAGAGGCGGATCGAAGTAGCGCTTGGTGGCGATGTTCTCGGCTGCCAGCCCCCGGGCCAGGGCGTCGCGGGAGAGCCCCAGCCTGGCGGTGTCGCAGCGCACGGCGAAGTCCTTGAAGGTGCTGCGGGCGTCCGGCGGGATCTCCTGGAAGGTCAAGCCCTCGATTCCGTCCAACTCGCGCCTGTACAGCTCGACCAGCTCCAGGCGCCGGGTCAGGTTCTCTTCGTGGTGCCGCAGACTGGCCCGACCCACCACGGCGTTGAGTTCGCTCATCCGGCCGTTGAGGCCCCGGCTGGTGTCCGTAGCCGAGTCCAGCACGCCCAGGTTGCTCTCCCGACGCAGCCGCTCGGCCACGGCCGCCTCACGGCAGACGATCAGCCCGCCCTCGGCGGCTGTGACCGGCTTGGTCGGCGAAAGGCTGAAGACCTCGATATCACCGAAGGTCCCGGCCATACGTCCGGCGATGGTGGTACCAAAGGCGTGAGCGGCGTCGAGGATCAGCGGCAGGCCGCGCTCCTCGGCCAACTCACGCAGCTCGTCCAGGGGCGGCGGACAGCCGAAGGTGTAGACCGCCGTCAGCGCCCGGGTGCGCTCGGTTATCGCCGCCGCGGCGGCGTCGGCGTCCAGGGTGAAGTCGCCGGATCGGGCCTCGACCAGCACCGGGGTCAACCCGTTCCAGGTGGCGGCCAGCCCCGTGGCGAAGTAGGTGAAAGAGGGCATCACCACCTCGCCGGGGGATTCCAGCACGCCCATGGCCAGCAGCAGGCCGGTGGTGCAGTTACAGACGGCGAGGACCCGCCCGGGCTCGACGCCCAGATAGGCGGCGGCTTCGGCCTCGAAGGCCGCTTTCTGTGGGCCGTTGGTGATCATCCCACTCTCCACCGCCCGGCGCAGCTCGGGTTCCAGCTCGGCGAAGGGGGGCAGGGTGGGACGGGCCACGGGCAGGGGCTCGCTGAAGACGGGCCGGCCGCCCAGGATCGCCGGTCGGTCGTCGACTCCGGCGGCGACCTTTTCCAGGGAGAGCAGCGCCGTCGGCCGTCCGTCCTTGAGAAGGGGCACCTGGCGCGCGCCGCGCGAGCGCATCGCCGCCAGCAGCTCCACGGCGTCATAGCCGGTCCGGGCGATCAGGGGTTCCGTGTGGCAGGCCGAGGCCACGGGATCGCCCAGGCTGCCGCCCTCGAGCAGGTGACGGCGCACGTCGCCGTCGGTCAGCGTGCCGACGAGGCGGCCGGCGTCGTCGACGACCAGGGCCAGGCCGCGACCGTCGGCGTTGATGGCCGCCAAGGCCCGCTCCAGGGTCTCGCTCATCGCGATACAGATTCCAGCCGGTCCGCTCATCGTCAGGCTCCGCTCCATTCACGTTGAACCCGGGCCGGCACACCGTAGGCCACCACGCCGTCCGGGATGTCCTCGATCACCACGGCGCCGGAACCGATCATCGAGCGCTTGCCGACGCTCAGGCCCGGATTGACCGCGGCGTTGGTGCCGATGTAGCTGTAGGGACCCACGGTCACTGCGCCGGCCAGCACGGCGCCGGGGTGCAGGTGGGCGTGGTCGCCGATGACGCCGTCATGATCCACCGAACAGCCGGTGTTGAGCACCACGTTCACTTCCAAGCTGTTCGATCTATTGATTAATCCGGTTGTGGAGGCGGTATGGGCAAACACAAATGGAAAAACAATCTTCATGACGCCGGTATCGGCTGAGATCCGCAAGTTCCCCGGCTATGTATCAGTCGGCCCAACTCATCCAAGGCGACTGCGGGAACAAGTGTCGGGGATTGTGGATCAGAGGCGAAGCGAGCCCCGGGGTAGGGTGGAAACCAGAAGGCCCGGGCGCGGCGTTCGACCTCGGCAGGAAAAGCGTCCGCCGGGATCAGTTTGGCGGCTTCAAACTCTGTGCGGTTGATATAGCGCCCTGGCGGTTGGGGGCGCCCCGGAGGACGTCCCTGCTCAAAGAGAAGAATCACCGACCGGAAGAGCTCCAGCAGGCGGGGCTCGGTTTTACGATAGAGGCTCAGCGCTGTCTCCCGTTGCTGATCGATGGCGAACTCCTCGACCCGTATCAACTCGCCGTGATCGATCGACGGACTCATGTAGTGGGCGCTAACGCCGTAGCTCGGATCTCCTTCAAGGATGGCGAAGTTGTAACCACCGAGGCCTCGATAGCGTGGTAGAGGTGCCGGATGGAAGTTGATCGCGCCAAGGCGGGGAAGAACCAACAGGTTCGTGTGCACCCGCTTCCAATACAAGTAACTGACAACGACGTCGACGCCGCTCAGGCACTCGTCCAGTTCTGGATCCTGACCTGGATAGGCCAGGGCCTTCAGCAAATCATACTGTTCGACCGTTCGTAAGTTTCTTCTCCGGGCCGCCTTTGCCAGTGTGGGCGACCACCAGACCTTCTCTCCCGCGATGGGACAGACCACGCAGGAAACATCCCAACCCCGTTCGAGGAGGAACGCAAGTGCGGCCGCCGCGCCCGGCTTCCGACCCATCAAGATGACCCGTGGCATCGACGCTCAGCCCTCCCCTCGGTCTGACTCGACAAGGCTACCTGGACTGACGACCGTATAGGACACTAAATGAGATCCGCTGCGCAGCACGGCTCCCGCTCCCACCAGGCAGTGTCCGCCCAAGGCGCATTCGACCTCCAGTACGGCGTTTGCGCTCAGAAAGCAATCGGCTCTCAGGCTGACCCCAGGCTCGATTACACACCCGGCGCAGATGATCGTTCCGTCGGGTATCTTCACGTCCCGGGCGATGACGGCGGAGGGGTGGACCAGGGGTGGCAGGTGGTAGCCCAGGCCCAGGGCCAGGTTGAAGATGCGCGCCCGGGCGTGGTTGTCGCCTACGGCCGCCACGCAGGCCGTCGCCGCCCGTGGGCGGCGTTCGAGCAGGGCCGTGGAACCGATGATCTCCACGGAGCCCAGATGGCCACCGTGGGTGCGTGGGTCGTCGTCGAGGACGGCGACCAGCTCCAGCCCGCCCCGCAGCCGCAGGATGTCGGCCAGCACCCGGGCGTGGCCGCCGGAGCCGATCATGACTGTACGCATGGCTTTTCCCTTCCGATAACCGCCCTCAGGGTCCCTTTTCGACAAGGGTCTTGGCCAGGAGGTCGTCGTCGAGGGCAACCTCGCAAAGGATGCGGCGGATGCGCGGCGCGGCGGCGCCGTCGCCGTAGGGTGAAGGAGCTTCGGACAGGCGGGCGCGCAGGCTGGTGTCGCCCAGAACCTCGCGCAGCAGCGATTCGATCGCCTCGGCGTCCGCCGGGACGTCGAAGACGTTGACGCCGCGCTCCCGGCCCTGCTGACGTTCGCCGACGTTGACCGCCGGAACACCGAGGACCGAGGCCTCGATCAGCCCGGCCGAGGAGTTGCCTACGAGACAGGCGCAGCGGCGCAGCAATCCGACGAACTCTTGGGGCGGCAGGTTGGCGGTCAGGGCGCGTCGGGGGTCCCGCGCGGTCCAGCGGCGCAGGCGCTCGATGACGTCCCGGCCACCGGCGTCGGCGTTGGGATGCAGCGCCAGACAGCCCAGACCGTACTCTTCGGCGGTCCGGCGGCAGCCCTCCAGACAGGCCTCAAGGCCCCTCCGGGTGGCCACGATCTCGCCGGGCAGCGGGTGGTAGACCAGCAGCAGGAAGGGCTCGCCGAGCTCGAGACCCAGGCGCCGGGAAAGCGCGGCCGTTTCGTTCGGGTTCAGCTCTCGGCACGCCCGGGCGTGATCCAGGGCCAGGGAACCGGTGAGATGGACTCGGCGGGGGTCCTCGCCCCAGTCCAACAGGCGTCGGCGGGCGGCGGCGGTGGCGGGGAAAAGCAGGTGGGCCAACCGGCTCACGGCGTGGCGGGGTCCGTCGTCGACGCGGGAGAGATCACCGGCCTGGAGCTGGGCCAGGGGCACCCGAGAGTACCAGGCCGCCGTGGCCGCCGCCAGGACCTCGACGCGGTCACCCAGGACCACCAGCATCTCGGGGCGCTCCCGGCGCCAGAGGATGGCCAGCTCCCGGGTCACTCGTCCGGCCAGCTCGGCCATGGCGGCGGGGGCGTCGTCGCCGTCGTCGAGGGGGGCGATCCGCCGGGGCGCGAAGCCGTCGGCCTCGACCAGCTCGATGGTCATCCCTCGCGAGGGTGCCAGGTGCCCGGCGGCGGCGTAGACCTCCAGCTCGCAATCCTCGGCGGCGGTCAGCTCACGCAGCAGGGGGCGCAGCAGACCATAGTCCGAGCGGCAGCCGGTCAACACGGCGATGCGCCGGGGGTTCACCGAGTGTAGCGCCCGCCGAGGAGGTGGCGGGTGACGGTGTAGGAGCCCTCGCGGCCGATGGTGTCCTCGGCGACGTGGTAGATGGTGTCCAGCAGGTCGTCGCGGGCGGGCAGGTCGACCTCCAGCTCACGGTAGAGCCGGCTGGAGGCGAAGAACTCGACCAGATCGACGGGCCGGGGGAAGCGCAGCACGTTGACGAAGTCCAGGCGCTCGCCGCGACCGAAGGCCTCGTCGAGGGCCGGCAGGACCTCCGTGGTCATGTCCCGTCCCCGGGCGCGGTGGTCGAGCCGGGGGGTGCAATCGACGACCTCTTCGTAGAAGCGGCGGAAATCGGCCTGGTCGTCAGGGGCCGGTCCGCAGACCAGCAGCCGTCCCCGCGGAGCCGTCACCCGACGCAGCTCCTTGATGGTCCGGCTCAGGTCGGGCACGTAGAGCAGACTGAAACCGGCCACCACGGCGTCGAAGCTGGCGTCGGACCAGGGCAGGGCGCCGTCGGTGGGGATGGTGCGGAACTCCAGGGGCAGCTCGCCGGTTTCCTCGATGATCTCCCAGGCCTTGGCGTACTCGGGAACGTAGTCGACGGCCTCGACGCGGCCGGCGTCCCGCACGGCCCGGGCCAGGGGCAGGGAGAGGTAGCCGACCCCGCAGCCCAGCTCGAGGATACGCTCCTTGCCGGAGAGCTCGAGCTGCTCGACGAACCAGCCGGCCAGGTCGGCGTTGCCGAAGCGCACGTGGACCTCGACCGAGGAGCGGCGGCGCACGGCCTCGGTGGGCAGGGGTTCGGGGGCGGTATCGAATTCCTGGTAATCGTTCACCACTTGAGATCCTCCGTTCCCTCGACCAGGCGGTCCCTCGTCAGCGGTTCGGCGGCCCGCAGCTCCCGGGCCAGTTCGCGGCCGTAAAGATCGTCGATGTTTCGCGGATCCAGACCAACCCGGGGCCTGCGAGCGCAGAGATCTCCCGGGGACAGCCGATGTCCGGCGGGGAGGCCCCGTGCGGCGTGGAGCCCCTTGCGCGCGGCGGCGCGGACGTCGCCCTCCACCGTCCGGAGGCGCTTGGTTACCTCACCCAGCAGCCGCTCGGCCCGGCGGACCCGGCCGATGAGCTCGGCCAGCTCGGCGGGTTCGCTGCTGGCGGCGTGGTCCGGTCCCGGGGCGGCGCGGTCCAGGGTGAAGTGCTTCTCGATCAGACGAGCCCCGAGGGCGGCGGCCAGCACGGCGGCCTCGCAGCCCCGGCTGTGATCGGAATAACCCACGGGAACACCGTAGCGCTCGCGAAGCGGCGGTATCGCCGCCAGGTGCAGCTCGTCCTCGGGTGCCGGGTAGGCGCTGATGCAGTGCAGCAGGATCAGCGGCGCACCGGCCAGGCGTTCCACGGCCCAGTCGATGTCGTCCGTCCCGGCCATCCCCGTGGAGAGGATCAGGGGCAGCCCGGTTCGACGGGCGGCATCGAGGACGAAGGGATCGGTCAGCTCCCCGGAGCCCAGCTTGATCGCCGGCACTCCCAGCGCGGCGACCAACTCGACGTCGCGGGGGCTGAAGGCCGAGGCCAGGAAGACGCCGCCGCCCGCGAGGGTGTGATCGCGCAGAGCCGTCAGGTCGTCTTGGGAAAGGGACAGACGACGCAGCATGGCGGCCTGATCATCGCCGGCGCCCCGGGAGCGCTGGTAGTCCGCCGTCCCCGCTCCCGGAGCGACGAGCTTCTCCGGTGTGAATACCTGGAACTTGACCGCGTCGGCTCCGGCGGCGATCGCCGCGTCGACGAGGCGGCGGGCCTTGACCGGATCGCCGTCGTGGTTGACGCCGATCTCGGCGACGATCACGCAGGGGGCGTCAGGGTCGTTCAGGCGTCGCTGGAAGCTGGAGGCGGCGTTGCTCACGGCGCGGTCTCCACACTGCGGGCAAAAGGATTGACCATTCGAGCCGACCATTCGAGCCGACTAGTCACCTCAGGCGGTCGACAACGGCGGTAGGTCTCCGCCCCGAGCACCCCGCCACACATAACCTTAAGATACATGAACCGGGGTCGGGATTCAAGCCGCCTCGACGGGACTCAGCGGTTTCGGGAGCGATAGATCAGAGCGGCCTCGGCCACGGCCAGGTCCCAGGCGTCATCGATGTCCACGGACTCCCAAGGCTCCATCGTCAGGGCGGCGACGCGCCGGCCCAGCAGACGGTCGGCGGCCAGCAGCTCCGGCGTGGTCAGATAGACGGCGCCGTTGGGCCGGTGGAGCGATGGCAGGTCCTGACGGCGCCGGGGTGGATCGGCGTTTTCGGGCACGGCTAGTCCCTCGACGATGCGCCAGGCCCAGGCCGGGTGGTGCTCGACGGGGGCCAGGGAGATCAAGGAATCGCAATCGACGGATGAGAAGAGTTCCAGGGCCGCCTCGAGATGCGCGGCGTTGCGCAGCGGCGAGGTCGGCTGGAGCACCGCGACGACCTCGGGGCGGTAGCCCTCGGCGGCGCTGAGCTCGGCCAAAGCGTGCTGGATGACCGGCAGGGTCGGGGTGTCGTCGGCGGCCAGTTCGGCGGGCCGACGGAAGGGCGCCTCGAGACCCAATCGACGACCCAGCCGGGCGACGGCTTCGTCGTCGGTGGAGAGCACCGCCCGGACGGGACGGCGGCAGTCGCCGACGCAGTCGGCGGTGTAGGCCAACAAAGGCCGGCCGGCCAACTCGGCCAGGTTCTTGCCGGGCAGACCACGCGAGCCGCCGCGGGCCGGGATGACAGCCAGAACCTCCACCTCAGGCCAGCCAGACCTTGTCGCCGGGACGGTGCCCGGCGGTGGCGTTGCGGGTGTCGACGACCAGCCGCGCCCGCTCGACCAGCTTGGCGTAGTCGATGGTCGAGTGGTTGGTGACGATCACCACGGCGTCGTAGTCGGGCAGAACGGCGTAGTCCTCGCCCAGCTCGACGCTCTCCAGACGCAGCTCGGTCTGCCGGGTGGCCGGCATGGCCGGGATGAAGGGATCGTGGTACTCGACCCGGGCTCCCCGCTGGATCAGGCCCTCCATCACGGGCACCGCCGGGCTCTCGCGCATGTCGTCGATGTCCGGCTTGTAGGCGATGCCCAGCACCAGCACCCGGGAGCCCTTCAGCGGCTTCTCGCGACTGTTGAGGGCCGCGGCGACGCGCTCGACCACATGGCCGGGCATGGCCGAGTTGATCTCGCCGGAGAGCTCGATGAAGCGGGTGCTCATCCCGTACTCGTGGGCCTTGTAGGTCAGGTAGAAGGGATCGATGGGGATGCAGTGGCCGCCCAGACCCGGACCGGGCCAGAAGGCCATGAAACCGAAGGGTTTGGTTTTGGCCGCCGCGATCACTTCGTGGACGTCTAGGCCCATCTTTAGGCAGAGCAGCTTGAGCTCGTTGACCAGGGCGATGTTGACCCCGCGAAAGGTGTTCTCGAAGATCTTGGTCAGCTCGGCCACCTCGGGGCTGGAGACCGGAACCACACGTTCGAAAACGGGCTCGTAGAGAGCGCGGGCCGCCTCCAGGCAGCGGGGGGTCAGGCCGCCGAGAACCTTGGGGATGGTGCGGGTGTTGAAGTGCTTGTTCCCCGGGTCCTCGCGCTCCGGCGAAAACGCCAGGAAGAAGTCCTTCCCGGCGGTCAGGCCGGAGCCCTCCTCGAGCAGAGGCAGGATCTCTTCCCGCGTGGTCCCCGGATAGGTGGTCGATTCCAGGATGATCAACTGACCGGGGCGCAGCCGCTTGGCGATCTCCCGGCTGGTGGCGTGGACGTAGGAGAGGTCGGGCTGGCGGTGGCCGTCCAGGGGGGTGGGCACGCAAATCGCCACGGCGTCGACCTCGGCCAGGCGGTCGAAGTCCGTCACGGCGCCGAGGAGGCCATTCTCGGCGGCGGCGGCCACCCGCGTGGATGGTATCTGGCGGATGTAGCTGACGCCGGCGTTGAGCTTGGCGGTCTTGGCCTCGTCGATATCGAAGCCCAGCACGCGCACGCCGCTCTCGGCGAAGGTCAGCGCCAGGGGCAGGCCGACGTAGCCCAAGCCGATGACGCCGAAGACGGCCTCGCCGCTTTTGAAGACACTCAGGTGATCCCGCTCGGTCAAACTGCACGCTCCTGGAGCAACGCTCCCGCGCGGGGAGTCGGTCGATTGGGGTTTCGCTTCAGCTGATCGTATCGAAGCCACGCCGGTATGGATTGCGCGATCTCTCCGGGCCGCCCGTTGCGGGCGCTGAGCCAGAGACGGCGTCCGGCGTATGCCATACGGAAGAATGGATGCCTTTACTCGGGGATCAACACCATCATCACCGGAAACCGAAACAGGCCTTCGCGACCCGGGAAAGCCACCTCGAGAAGGGGGCTTGGCAACTATCCACAGCGCGGCGTCAACCGGCGAAGACCGATAACGGTCGGAACTCCCCCGGCTTTGTCTACTCCTGAGCGGAACCAACAGCCTTCGGCTTCCGGTGGGACTCAACGCCGCCCGGGTTTATCACCACCGTGCAGCGGGATGACAATGACGGCGATAATACACTGTCAAGTATTGAATGACAATCCATCAGCTCGATGAGTCCGATCTGATGCCAGTGATAATCCCTTGGGATCGCACGTTGTCGGACCAGCCAAGTGAACGGCCGTGGCAAGACCACGGCAAGCATGGCATCAGGTTTTCAACAAACCATGGGCAATAAAACTGATGCATGTTTACTTGTAATTGGGTAACATATCGTATATCAAGACCTGGCCTGACTGTGATTGTATCTTGTTGATAATAGAGGCGATAATTATCGAACACCTATCAGAAAACAGGCCGTTGAGAAGTGGCGGCTAATCCAGGCCTGACCCTTAGTGATCCATAGCGATCCCAGATATCAGCGGACTAGAATATGCCCTGACAGCAGATTACCACCAACTCCTTGACACTATCTCTTAAGTATCGTAATAACAAGCAATAAGGGCATGCTAGATGAACGTTTGCTTCTAAACAGCGCATCTCAGGGAGTCAATAACGGCCCGGCAGACCGATCCCAAACAGCCAGATTTGGACCGAACACATTTCATGAGGCCTTTAGATAATAATAGGATCATGTAACCTGATCGGACAAATTGAGCGGTGTATCCTGCAGGTAGTCGAGACAGTTTTCGTCGTTGCGATGGCTGAATCTGAGCGGCCCTTCTCTGATAAAGAGCCTGAAGTTACGTTTAAAGCCACCGTGATAGTCTTTTAAGCGGCGCTTGGCGTAGCCCCGGCAGCTATCGAGGCCGTTGATACGCGCCTCGCCATTGACCGGGATCATCTCATGGTTAAAGCGTTTGTGGTGTATCACGTTGATTAATAGCCTGTTAACGACCATACAGCCATCGGTATTGAAGATCTTTTACACCTTATGCTTTTTCAGCTCGACGGCGCTGTGCTACCTTATTGATTTGGTGTGTATATTTCTTGCCGATTCTCATACATTTATACTAACCATCGGCCAACTTATAGTTGTTCTTAGGGATAATCACCAGAAACTGAACCAAGTATTAGCAATTGGTGAAAGACGCCCTGATACGAGGGGCTGGTAACCACCCGCGGCGTGTGATCAACCAGCGAAGGCGGACAACGGTCTAAGCAGCTAAAGCGATTAATAGAGCGTCGTCAGCAGGTCAATTACTCACAGCCTGTTTGAAACCTGAATGGAACCAACAGCCTCCGGCTTCCAGCGGAGTTCAAGGCGAGGCCGTGTCCATCGCCAACAAGCAACGGTCTGACTATGGCGGCGACTATAAGCTATAAAGCGTTGTATGACAGTCTATTAGCTGGACGAGTCGTTTCAGGTGCGAGTGATGATCCCTAATATCATGGTTACATTTTGGGCAACTGATGTGCCGGTCGGTTGCTTGTTTTCCGCCACTTTTTTGACCCCCTTTTTGTGGCAGTTTTTCACAGCCCAACCCGTATGTTAACAGTGCGTTACATACAGGGAGCAGTCCGAACACGGTATACGATCCCTAATAATATAGCGCTTAGGCTTTAACTGCTGCCGTAATGGCCGCCAACGTCAAGCAGTCGATCAAACCGCCCCTAATCACCTAGGTAGAAATCGGTAATATATGATTCCCCTCTGATCTGTGACTAACAGGATGCGGCGCGTAGACTCTCGACTAAACATCTATTTATCAACGCTATTCGATTATGATAGGGGCCGTCGTCGTTGAGTGATCCCCATCCCCTTCCATTCGATCCAGGACACACTGGCCGGGGTCCTCAGGCCGTCGGTGAACTCAAGGGGCCGTCGACGAGACCTCGCAGCAGGCGGTAGGCCAGGCGGCGCAGACCCCGGTGGCCGCGTCCGGCGAGACGGCCGTAGCCGCGGGCGATGAACCAACCAAGACGGGCTCGCCCCGGCCGGGCCGGGAGGTGGATCCGGCGGCCGGCGTTCTCGGCCCAGCGCACCCGGCCGATCAACGGACCGGTGCGCTCGGCGTAGAGCCGGGCATCGGGCGTGGCCCACCAGCCGCGGGCGTCGCGATGGCAGAGACGATGGACGAAGAGGCGGCGACGCGGGGCGAGGTAAGCGGCCAGCTCACCCAGCCGCGGCGGCTCGTCGCCGAAGGGCTCCACCAGAACCCGGGACCCCGACGGGACCTGGGCGCCCAGGCAATCACCCCGGGCGGGCATCCAGCGGATACTTGAACAAGCCGCTGGATCTACTGGATGGTGCTTCAGCATGACCAGCCGATAATCGGCTTAGGAAGGTCCCGCATTGGGCGGTTTGGAGAAGCACCCTTCGGGAATGGTGGTTTCAATCTCGCATTGGAAGGGACTCCCCTTGACCTCGCAGGTGTAGATGTCCTCATACCCCCTGATGTTGCAACCCAATAGGGCTTCCCGGAAAACCGGCTCCGAATCCAGCTTTGGGGGTGAGTACTCTTTGCCGGACATAATCACTCCTTACGATGTGACGCTAATCAGTGCGGCTCGAATATAGCTTTATCCAGGTTTCCGTGTGCCGACAGGTCGTCGGCGATGATCGCCAGAGGGAACCGGTTTCAATAAGTACGATACCGGCGCAGCGCGAACACTGCCAGCGGTTTACGCAATCCAGGCAATCGGGCACCTCGAGATAGCGCACCCCGTTGAGGTAGAAACGCGGGGGCGAGTGATTCCAGATCCTCCGAAAGCTCTGCCGTCGGAGGTCGCCCAGAGACAAGCGGATTTGCAGGCAGGGCATCACCGTGCCGTCAGGTGCGATGGAAAAGCTGTCGCTACCGGCTGTACAGGGGACGGCGCGCATCATGCGCTCGATACCGCTTGATTCCGGAACCTTCGGGTAACTCAGCTTCTCGAACATCGCCGGGGCGACACTCATCAGATCATCGGCGTCCAGCATCTCGCGTTCGGGAATGCACGATCCCATGTTCGAAGGAGAAATGAGCGTTGAAGCCCGGAAACAAGCCCCGAGACCGTGAATGTACCTTCGTGTTCTCGCGAAGTGATGGAAGGTGTCTTTGAGCAACACCGAGCCGACGACGACGGTAATCCCGGCGGCCCGCAGGCGGCGGATAGCCTCGCTGGCGCGTTCGAAGGAGCCCGGAACACCGGTGACGCCGTCATGGGTTCGAGCGTCGGGTCCATAGAGCGAAACGTGGATGTGCCGCACACCGTTGACCGCCAGGAAATCGACATCGTCTTCGTCGAGATCGTAGGCGTTGGTGTAGATGCGCAGGTAGAGGCCCAGACGGTGACTCTCTTCAACCAGACGGGGAAAGGCCGGATGCAGTGTCGGTTCGCCACCGGTGAGAGTCAGCATCAGACAGCCCATCCCGGCGATCTCGCGCAACACGTCGAGCCAAAGCTCGGTGGATATCTCGTTGCGGTGGGGGTCCGTGGGGTCGACGTAGCAGTGGTGACAGCTCAGTTGGCAGCGGTAGGTCAGCTCGAAGGTGCCGTTGAGCGGTACGTTGTTGCGCAGCGTCATCAGCCGCAGACGGTCCATCACCTCGCGCTGTACGCCTTTCTCGGACATCCCTAGAGGACCTCAATCAGATCGGCGCGACGCATTTTCGCAAGCAATCCGAGGATATCGGCGGCCAGGCGTTCGCGCTCGACCTCGTACTCCCCGAGGAGCTGATCCACAATCCCGGCGACGTCGCGGGAGCCGTCGAGGAGCTCCCAGACCCGGGCGCCGACCTCGTTGAGATTGTGCAGGCCGCCGTCGTCGGGGGTGATGATGAAGATCTCGTTCTCGATGCGGCGCCAGGGTAGATCGCTGTAACGACGCACCCGGGTTGTCAGGTCGATCTCGCTGGTCAATCGAGGCCTCCGGAGTCGGAATCGAGGCAGATGCCGGGCAGAGGGCCGCAAAGCGCCCGGCGTAGCATATAGGGTGCACGGCGGGGTTCGTCGGTCAACAGCAGGCCCAACAGACGCGCCCGTGGTTGAACCAGCTTCGCTCCTGCGGCCAGCATCCACTCCCAAAACGGTGTTCGCGGCAGGGGGCGCCCCGGCGGAAGCCGCCGCCGCAGGGAGGGGTAGCGGCGCAGGTAGGCCGTCATGAAAGCCGGCAGACGCTCCAGACCCCAGCGGCGCGCCCGAACGGCGACGAGGTCCCAGTCCACTTCAGGCGCCATGCGGTGTATGTCCATCACCCACAACAGATGGGGCTGGAAGAGGTGCTCCTTGGCCAGATGGGTCAGGGCGACCAGGGCGGCGTCCTCGGGATCGGGCGTCCAGATACCGCCGCCGTCGAGTTCCAGACGCCGCCTTCGCAACCAGAGATCGTCGCAGCCCCGGTAGCGTCCCGGCGGGACCAGGTCGAAATGGACCTCGATCAGGTTACCACCGCGTCGCCAGGCTAGGTGGACCCAGTTGGCCCACAAACGCTTGGAGGTGCGGGGGTCATCCAGCGGCTCCCAGCCCAGACGCTTCAACAATGCCGCCAAACACGGCAGCCGGCGCCGGGGCAGGAAGAGGTCGATGTCGCAGAAAGGCCGGGCGCCCGGCGGGTAGAGGCTCCGGGCGAAGTGCAGCCCCTTGAGCACCACAGGCTGGATACCGGGGTCGGCTGCTTCGATTTCGGCGCAAATCTGCTGGGCCTTTAGCTCATCGGCGATATTGCTGCGCCGCTTATCAGCATAGCCGGGTACCGTGACCCCGGACGAGCCCGCGTCTTTTTTTCCGTCCGCCACCCAGGCGGCCAGGGGTCCCAGGCGCTCCCGCTCCAAGAGCCACGGGAATCCGGCCGCACCGGAGAGCCCAGTCAACCGCTCCGGATCCGGGGCGGCCAAGGCCTCGAAGAGGGCTACTTCTTCCCGATCAACCGCTGCCACAGAGTCTTCCTGGTGGTATCTTCCTCGTCTCGGTGGTAGTAGTAGTAATAGTAGTGGTGTGTTTTATAGGTGCGGCTGAGGTCAACCTTGTTCAGCACGTAGCCCAGGATGCGGGTCCGCGACTTGCTGAGCAGGTTGATGGCCTCCTTGGCGGCCTCCAGTTCCGTCTTCTCGCTCTCGAAGACCAGGATACAGCCGTCGGCCTGGGTGCCCAGGATAGCCGGATCGGTCACGGCCAGCACCGGCGAGGTGTCGAAGATTATCTGGTCGAACTCGCCGCGCATCCGCTCGATCAACTCGCGCACCCGGCGCGAGGCCAGCAGCTCCGAGGGGTTGGGGGGCAGGTGCCCGGCGGGAAGCAGGTAGAGATCCTCGACCTCGCTGGGCCGGATGGTCTCCTCCAACTCGCGGTCGCCGATAATCAGCTCGGTGATCCCCGGCGTAGAGGGGAGGCCGAAGTATTTGTGAATCTGCGCCTTGCGCAGGTCGGTATCCACCAGCAGCGTCTTCTTGCCCTGTTGGGCGAAGGCGATGCTCAGGTTGACGCTGATGGTGGTCTTGCCGTCGCCCTTGCTGGGGCTGGTTACGGTGATCAGTTGCTGCTGGTCGTCGACGCTGAAGTACTGGATGTTGGTTCGCAGGATGCGGTAGCTTTCGGCCACCGGTGCCCGGGGATGCCTGACGAGGATCGGGGTGAAGCGGTCGGTCTGGAACTCATCGGTGTCCGGGCGGGGGATCACGCCGATGGAGTTGATCCCCAGGGTGCGGTTGGCCTCCTCGACGGTCTTCAAAGTCGTATCGTTGAGCTCGATGACCACGGCCAGGCCGATGCCCACCACCAGCCCGATGGCCAGGCCGATCAGCAGATCACTGGTGTGGTTGGGGCTGACCGGATAGTTGGGAACCAGGGCGTGATCGAGGATGCGGACATCGCCGGTTTCCATGCTTTCATTGATCCGGGCTTCTTCGTACTTCTCCAGCAACAGTGAGTGGATCTTGCTGGCCACGTCGGCTTTACGCTGGCGCAGCGCCAGCTCCATCTCTTGCTTGGGCAACCGGCTGAGCCGGCTCTCGAGATCGGCCCGCTGGGAATCGACGGTTCCCATCTGGGCCTCGAGACCCTCTATCTGGCTGCGCAGATAGCCCATCCGTTGCGCCTGGGAGAGATAAACGCGCAGATCGTCGTTCAACAGATCTAGCTGGTTGTCGATCTCTTCCAGCCGGGGATTGAGGGGTCCGGTGGTCTCCAGCAGGCGCTGCCGCTCGACGATTAGTTCGCCGACCTCCCGGTTGAGGCTCATCAGCAGCGGATTCTGGGAGAAGCCCTCCCAACTGCACAATTGCGAAAGTTCTTCGACGGACAGCTCGCCGCCCTCGAGGAGGTAGACGGCGGAGTCGCGAATCGAGTAGAGGCGGGCGAGGCTGCCGGCCAGGTCCAATTGATCCCGCTCGGTCTCCAGAGAAAGGCTCGTCAACTGGCGCGCCTCGTCGCTGAAGGTGACGATCCCGGTGCGCTCTTTGTATTCGCGCAGCAGCTCCTCGGTGTTGCGCAGCTTGAGCTCGGCGACCTCGATCTGCTCACCGATGAACTCCCGAGCCTTGCGAGCCCGCTCCTGCTTCCAGCGCAGGTTCTCGTTGACGTAAACCTCGGCGACGGCGTTGCACAGCTCGGCGGCGTGCTCCGGATCGCTGCTGGAGACACTGACGATGAAGGTGTTCCCCTCCGAGGACTGGCGCACCTCCGTCGAGCGTCGGATTCCCTCGGCCAGCGCCATCGGGTCCTTCGTTTCGATGGTCAACACCCTCCCCGGTTCGGGCTGCCGGTTCTCCAGGGTGAAACCCATCAAGCCGTCGTCGGTGGTGAAGGGCTCGCCGTAATCGCCCAGCCCCAAAAGCTTGCCGTCGGAGGTCCGCTCCACCCGAAAGCCGTCAGCCTGCTCGACGACGTGATAGGTGCCCGCCGGAAAGCCCGACTCGACGAAGGGGGAGATGAAACGGGCGGCGTTGGGTGATTCACTCGAACCGTCGAAGGCCAGATTCAGGTACTCGACAACGCCCAGGGAGATACTGCGGCTGGAGATGATTTGCAGCTCGGTCTCCAGGCGGTAGGGATTGTAGGAGTAGTACCCGGGCATGATGCTGGCGCTCTGATTCTGCGATTCGAGCACCAGCGAGCACGCCGCCACGTAGGTGGGCTTGGTGCTAAAGGTCCGATAGGCGCTGATCGCCAGGATGAAGACGAGAGAAAAGATGATTATCCACTTGCGCTTGCGCAGGATAATCAGGTAGTCGCCCAGACGCGGGGTATTCGCCTGGGAGGTCCGGGGGACCTCGAAATCGCGCTGATCGCTGGAGTCGTTGGTTACCAAGTCAAGCGGTAGAGGTTGTTGGCCTCGATGACCATGCGCAGTGTCGGGCTGATGTCGGCGAGGAACTGGTTCCAATCGCCGATGAAGGTTCGGGGTACGAAGACGATGTCACCGGCGGCCAGGGGGATGTCGCGCAGCGCCTCGCCGCGCTCCAGGATGCCTTCGACGTCCACCAGGTACAGGCGGGTAGTCTCGGCCAGCAGGCGTACGACGGCCACCTCGCTGTCGACGGCGTGCTCGTTGAGCCCGCCGGCCTCGGCCAGGGCCTCCAGCAGGGAGATACTCGCCCGGTACTGGTAGTATCCGGGTCGGGCGACCTCGCCCAGGACGTAAACCCGGCAGCTATTGTACTCGAGGACATCCACGCCCACGGAGAGTCGACCCAGATAGGGCTCCCAGGCCTCCATCAGGGCGCGGCGCATCTCGCGGACGGTCAGGCCGGCCGCCCGGAAATCATCCAGGTAGGGCAGATTGAGATAGCCCTCGGGATCGACGTAGTAGTTGCCCGAAAGAGCCACGTCGCCGGGCACGGTGACGCGCAACAGGTCGTCGGGACCGATCCGGTAGCGGGTCTCCTCGAGGTAGGAGCCGTCGTCCATTGGATCGGCGATGATCTCGACCAGGTGACCCTCGTACTCCAGGGTCTCTAGAACCTCGCTCCCAACCACGGAGGTTGACGAGACGCCGAGTAGACAAACGATCACGGCTGTGCGGAACCAAGTGGACATCGAGTTAGGGCTCCCGTCTAGGAGCTTGATCCGTTGGACTCGAACGGGATAGTGGAATCGGCGGGCTTCATTTAGAGAGTGGGTTAAAAACCCCACCCGACGCCTGGAATTATAAGCCCCGGCTCAAGCCAGGTCAAGGCGGACCGCCGGGAGTAAAGCACCCTGCGACGGGGCGAAAAGCCCCATCGGGGAAGCGATCAGAAAACCCCACCCGTCCACCGGGGTGCGCCCTTGACGCCCCCCGGCCCGCAGTAGCCGCCGATGCGCATCACGCACCAATCCAGTGCAAGAAGTGTGCCATCACCGCCCGGCGGCCTCCCTTGACCCCCCTTTACGCCGCTGATATAATCCCGCCGATTCTGTGTTGGTCATCCAATCCCAACCTTTGGGGCCGACCCCGACAACCGCGGAACCACCATGCACTACGTCGTCTGTATCAAACAGGTGCCCGACATCACCAACGTCAAGATCGATCCGGAACGCGGAACGCTGATCCGCGAGGGGATCCCCAGCACCACCAACCCTTTCGACCTCTACGCCCTCGAGGCCGCCTTGGAGCTGCGCGACCGCCACGGCGGCAAGGTCACCGCCGTGACCATGGGTCCGCCCCAGGCCGAGGAGATCCTGCGCGACGCCGTCGCCATGGGCGTCGACGACGTGCTGCTGCTTTCCGATCGCGCCTTCGCCGGAGCCGACACCCTGGCCACCAGCTTCGTCTTGGCCACCGCCGCCGCCAAGCTGGAGCCGACCCCCTCGATCATCTTCACCGGCAAGCAGGCCATCGACGGCGACACCGGCCAGGTCGGCCCGGGCATCGCCCGACGCCTGGGCTGGAGCCAGATCACCTACGCCTACGAGCTGGGCGATCCCACCGGCGAGACCGTCGAGGTCGTCCGCCTGCTCGAGGACGGCCGCGAGGTCATCGACGCCAAGCTGCCCGTGGTCATCAGCGTCGTCAAGGACCTCAACGAGCCCCGCCTGCCCAGCCTGCGCGGTCTGCGCCGCGCCCGTCAAACCGAGAGCCCCGTCTGGGGCTTCGACGACCTCGAGGTCGAAGAGGAGCAGGTCGGCCTGGCCGGCTCGCCCACCCAAGTGGTCAAGGTCTTCAATCCCTCCAGCCAACGCATCGAGGGCGAGTTGACCGAAGCCGCCGCCCACCAGGCCGCCGCGCTGCTGACCAAATGGATCGAGGACAACCGGGTGCTCGAGGCCTAGGGTTCGTTATCAGTGCGCCTGGAGCGACAGTGACCATTAAGAGACGCTTCAGCCTGCCGTTCTGGATTCTGCTGATCATTCTCGAGCTCGTCGGCGCCGTTATCGTCGTCGTCGATCTGGGCGATTACGCCTACGACGATGCGTATATCTATCTGAACGGCGCCCGTCAGCTCTCCCGGGGCGAGCTCCCCGACATGACCCCGGGAGAGGAACTAAGCACCAACTCCTGGGCCAGCCATCTCTGGTTGGCGCTGATCACACCAGCCTTCTGGTTGGGCGTCGATCCTCTCTGGTGGGCCAAGATCCTGGGAATGCTGCTGCTGGGCGGCGTCATCGCCCAGTTGGCCGCCCTGTTGCGTCGATTCCTATGCGGGCTCCCCCGCTGGAAGACGATCGCCGCGGCCGGTGTGAGTTTGCTCTTTGCTCCGCTGATCCTGGGCGCCCTCAACGCCTTGGAGACTCTGCTCTGTGTGTTCAGCCTGCTCTGGCTGCTGCGCTGGGCCGTCGCCTACCTGGAACCCGACGGTGACAGCGTCGCCCAAACCCGGGCGACGCTGTATCTGGGGCTGATCGCCGGCTTGCACCTGCTCACCCGGCCCGACGCCTTCATCGAGGTGCTCTTCGTCCTGGCCCTGACAGCGCTGGTGACCGTTAGAAGGCGCGCAGCCGTCAGTGCTCGTTTCAGTCGTCTGGCGCTGGGGTTGCTGCCCGGAACGGCGATCTTCGTCCTCGTCTGGGCGCTCTACGGCTCGCCCCTGCCCACCAGCGCCGGAGTCAAGATCCTCGACTTCGGACGGCTCGCGGAGCCCTGGTTCTGGCGGGTGATGCTGGAGCGACTGGGCGGCGAGTTCGTCCGCACACCCGGGCTGCTCGCCCTCTACTTGGGCTTGTTCGCGCTGCTGATCCGCTGGTCCGCCAAAACAGAAAGCGCCCCCACCGCGAAGAAGCCCCCGCGACCCCGCGTCGCCCTCGCCTGGCTCTTCGGCGGTCTGGCCCTATTGCGCCTGGCCGAGTTCACTCTCAACGGCGATCCCCTGGGTGTGCACAGATTGTGGTTGCCCGCCGCGGTGACGGCTCTGGCGGCGACGTTACTCCTGCTCTTCAGCGACAGCGAAAAGCATCGAAAGAAAGATGGGCAATCCGTCTCGACCACGCGGACCGTTTCCCGACCCGCCGTTCTGCTACTGCTCGGACTGGCTCTCTTCAGCGGCTACCACGGCTGGCGACCCTACATCATCCAGCACTACGCTGAACCGCACTCGCCGGCGCGCCAACTGGGTGAGCTGATCAACGAGCTGAGCCGGGAGGATTCCTGGCTGCTGACCCCGGATATGGGCGTGGTGCCCTATTATGCGGATATCCCCACCGTCGACGCCCATGATCAGCCCAAATGCAACGCCTACCGGTCGGTCCACCCCGCTGATCTGGAGTACGTCTGGCGACGCGAGCTGGATTTCGTCATCCTGATAACCGCCGGACCCGAGCTGAGCCACGACGCGCCCTTTCAGGGAATAACCGAAGAGGTCAGCCGGGATCCACGCTTTACCGACTACCGTCACCTGGCCACGGCGCAGTGGCGTCCGGCTTCACACATCCTGCAGAGCGGCGGCCGCTACTTTCACCTCATGGCCTCGCCCCGGGTGGCCGAGACGGCCCCCAGGACACCCCCGCTCTTGCTCCGCGACTAACCGAACAACCCACAGAAGGTTAGCCAAGCGACGGGATCATCTATTCAAAGAGATGCTGATCGCTGGTCAGGCGGTCAAGGAGCCCTCAAGCATACGACAAGCAAGCCGCAAGGACGGACGGCGTCGGCGTCCCGAGCGAACCATGTTCAACCATTTCCCGACGGCGTCGCTGCGATGACATCGAACGAGTAAAGCAAAGCGTCCCGAATAACCGATGATAACACCGGGATACTAGCCTTTCGCCCCAGCTCTGAGCGAGGGGGCGTTTCGGGTGATCCTGGCCCCTTTAACAAACCCATTCCAACACCGGAATCCCTCGACAAACCCCACGGAGGTCGGCTAGTGGCCCACCTACGTATCGAAGACAAGCTCTGCATCGGTTGCGCCAAGTGCGTCAAGGTCTGCCCCTTCGGCGCCCTGAAGATGATCGACAAAATCGCCCGGGTCAACGAGCGCTGCACGGACTGCGGCGCCTGCGTCGACGAATGCCCGGTGGACGCCATCGTCCTTGATCGGCCTGAGACGACGGGCGGCGTGGACCTGGACGCCTACCGCGGCGTCTGGGTGGCCGTCGAGACCCACGACGACGGCGTGGCCCACGTCAGCCTGGAGCTGTTGGGCGAGGGCCGTCTGCTGGCCGATGAACTCGACGTGCCCCTCTCGGCCCTGCTGCTGGGCGACGACGTCGCCGGTCTCACCGACGAGCTGATCGCCCACGGCGCCGACGTGGTCCACCTGGGCCGCCACCCCCTGCTCAAGCGCTACAATACCGACGGCTACGTCAAGGCCGCCGCCGCGGTCATCGAGAAGTACAAGCCCGAGATCGTCCTCTTCGGGGCCACCAACAACGGCCGCGACTGGGCCGGCGCCCTGGCCACCCGCCTGGGCACGGGCCTGACCGCCGACTGCACCGGTCTGGCAATCGACGCCGAGAACCGGCGCTTGCAGCAGACCCGGCCCGCCTTCGGCGGCAACATCATGGCCACCATCATCACCCCCAACCACCGCCCCCAGATGGCCACCGTGCGCCCCAAGGTCTTCCCCGTCCGCCCGGCCCCGGGCCACGAGGGCAGGGTCATCGAAGAGAAGATCGAGCTGGCCGAGAGCGACCTGCTGGCGGTGCTGCGCGAGTTCATCCCCGCCAAGGCCGGCTTCAACATCGCCGAGGCCCGGATCATCGTCTCCGGCGGTCGCGGGGTGGGCAAGCCCGAGAACTTCCAGAAGATCTACGATCTGGCCGCGGCCCTCGGCGGAGCCGTCGGCGCCAGCCGCGCCGCCGTCGACGCCGGCTGGATGCCCTACCCCCACCAGGTGGGCCAGACCGGCCGCACAGTGCGCCCCCGGCTCTACGTGGCCTGCGGCATCTCCGGCGCTATCCAGCACCTGGCCGGGATGAAGACCTCGGAGTACATCGTGGCCATCAACAAAGACCGCAACGCGCCGATCTTCGACTACGCCCACTTCGGCATCGTCGGCGACCTGCACGAGGTGGTCCCCGAGCTGACCAGGATGCTCAAGTGACCCCGGAGTAGCAGCCCTCTCGATTTCAATACAATAGCCTCCCCCGGCTGGGGGAGGCTTTCGTTATGCGAGGAGCGATTTGCGTCGCCTGGAACATCGCGAATCGGAGTCGAGAAGGCCAACTCGCATAAACAGGCGGCTGATCAGTCTTACATGTACGTTGATCCGGACCCGAACCTCAACTGTGATCAGCCAAAGGCGGACCGACGAGAAACCGGTACCGCACATGATGAACAAGCGATACTGGACAACTCAGATGAAGCTGACTCTTCTTCGATACCGCCGACACCATGTTTGACAAGTCGCTCGACAAGCCCGGATGGTGTCTCCGGGCTTCATTATCATCGGCGGACGCCCCCATCGAGACTAATACGAAGGGATCGTAAACCCAGACCGGACCTGCTTGTTATTCTATCCTGTTGATAATATAGGTGATAATCTTCTGATACCTGTCACACAATGAGCAGTCAAAAAGTGGCGACTACCCCGGGCCTGATCCTTGGCGAACCCTGACATCAGAACACTTACATAAAGCGCTTGCATAAGGCTCTTGCAGGAGCACTGACGGCAGAGCGCCTCTGACTTCTTAATGTATTAATAACAAGTGTTAAGGGAAGGTTATATGAACGATAGGTCAACAACGTGCATTTCGGCAAGGGATCATCACAGAATATGAATAACACATTCGCAACCCGGGAAAGCCACCTCGGGAATGGTGCTCGGAGATTAGCCGCAGCGGGGCGTCAACCAGTGAAGGCGGATAACGATCGAAGCTGCTAAAGCGAGCAATGGAGCGCCGTCAGCAGGTATTCACCCACAGCCCGGTTGTTTGCTGATGCGGAACCGACAGCCTCCGGTTTCTGGCGGAACTCAAGGCAAGACCGGGTTTAGTGCCACCAGCAACGCTAAGGCAATGGCGGCGACAATGAGCAATAAAGCGTTGAATTACAATCTATTAGCTGGATGAGTCAGTTCTGGTGCGAGTGATATTCCCTTCAGCTAAGTGAAGAACGGCCAAGCAAGCCGCTCCCAATCAGACTGCTTTGTCCGATCACGTTCCATGATGCCAATACAAATTCACAATCTCAATAGCATCTCAATCAATTATGGCTCTTGACATTAACCAGCGACCCTTTTTAGACTACGTCTCAAGTTAGATGAAAAACAGACTCAGTATCATTAAACAGCGCTGTTGGAACCCTCCCCTGTTGAAAACGAAAGGAAGCGATGAAAATCAACTCCGTACAAACCATCCTCGGTGTCCCGACCCTTATTCTCGCCTTCGCCGCCCCCGCCGTCGCCCTCGACTTCGAGTCCCCGGAGCTATCCGGCAACGTCATGCTCCAGTATTACCACTATATCGGCGAGGACGACGCCGACCTGGGCTACAGTGTGCCGGACAACAAGTTCGCCGTGCGCCATGCCGTGGTGGGGGCCGAGGGAGCTCTGGGCGATTACCTGCATTACGGCGTAGAGCTGGGCGTCTCCACCTGCGCCGTCTCCGGCGGCGACGACATCTCGGTCAAGTGCAAGGAGGCCGAGATCATGTTCACACCGTTGGATTGGCTCGGCGCCGGTATCGCCCGGGGCCACGTCATGCGGGGTTTCGTCGGCCTGCAGGAGTGCTTCGACAACCCGGTCTGCGAGAAACCACAGTTCTACTCGATCTTCGGCCAATGCCACATGACGGGCGGTCGGCTGGAGTTCTCCCCGGAGTTCAGCGATGAGCTATCCCTGGACCTCCAGGCCGGTTTCTACAACGGCTCCGGCAACACGGTGGACATCGAGGGCATCACCCTGATCGGCCTGCAGCTCCACCTGCCCTGGGGTATCAGCGTCGGCGGTCACTTCGAGAACCAGACCGTGGATTACGATTTCGACGGCGACTACGACGACGTCTGGCGGGCCTCGGGAGGGCTGCGCTGGGATTATGACAGCTTCTACATCCTCGGCGAGTATTTCCTGGGCACCGGCTTCAACGCGGCCTACGGCGACGTCGAGCCCGTAGACCTCGAACGCAGCGCTTACTACGTTCTGGCGGCCTACGACATCGAGCTGGATTCGGAGCTGATTCCCTACCTCCAGCCCCATGTGAGGTACGAGGGAATGGAGCTGGGCGGCAACGTCGACGACGACATCGACCGCGATTACTCCTGGTTCACCGGCGGGGTGACTCTGGGCCTGGGCGGCCTCAATGACGCCGCTTTCAAGCTGGACTACCAGGCCAATCTCACCGCCGAGCGCGAGTACGAGGCTCAGAGCGCCGACGCCCTCTACGTTCGCCTCCAGGTGGGTTTCTAGCCAATCTCAACGGCGGAGTCAGGACCCTGACGCCGCTTTCCATCGAGGGTCCGGGATGGCGAGCGAGTAGCAGAGATTTTTCGGTTTGGTTCATCTCGGCGGCTCAGCCCGTCATCCCGGCCTTCGTCCCCCAACAGGCTCCTCTGTCATCGGGCGTCCGCGACAATCCATAACGTCCGTATAGCCCATACACCACCAGCAGCCCACAAGCAATCAAGGGATTCTGGTGAGAACAACCAACTCAAACGACCAGGGCATAACGCACAAGGTCTTCGGCCCGTTAGTCCTGTTCTTCCTCGGCGGAGTGCTGCACCTTGCGCTGGATGCCTACGAAGCCGCCAGCGGAAGCGGCGAAGCAGTCGAACCCTTGACCGACTCCATGCTCTGGATCTTCAGCGTCTGGCCACATCCCGGCCGCCCCGCCGACGCTCTGACCCTGGTCGCCCGCCGACCGTTCCGTCCTGGGTCGCTTTTATCGTCGATGTCTTGATGGTTCTGGGAACGGCCGTCGAGCTGGTGCTCCATCTGCTGGACGGCGAGCTGCCCGCAGTCGTCCTCAGCTTCTTCACCAACCGGGTCCCGGGTGCGGCGGCCGTCGTTTACGGTTGACGCTGGGCGCCGGCGAGCCCCCACAACGTTAAAACCCCCGAAACCGCGATAACCCTTGAACAAATCCAAGGAGGACCACCTTGTTTAAGAAACTGCCCCTCATCCTGTCCATCGCCCTGTTCATCCCCGTTGCGGCGACCTACCAGGTCACCCTTTACCCCACCGACGACACCTACACCGATCCCGCCGGCGGCAACCACGGCTCAGATAGCGAACTCTGGGTGGCCAACTACTCCGGTACGGGGGCTTTCGAGCGCGCCAACCTGCGCTTCGACCTCGACGCCTACGCCGGCGAAACCGTCGTCAACGCCACCGTGCACATGTTCCGCTTCTTCTCCTGCCCCTCCGGCGGCACCTGCATGGTCGATTTCCACGATATCACCCAGGACTGGAGCGAGGACTCCTGGTCCGGCGGCCACCTGAGCCACGGCGACACCGTCTGGCACAGCCAGGGTTTCTCCACAGCCGGAGGCGGCCAGAGCTGGGAAACCATCGATCTCACCGACCTCTTCACCGCCTGGATCTCCGGCTCGTTGCCCGACAATTACGGCTTCGTGATGCACGCCCGGGCGGGCAGCAAGTGGGCCAAGTTCTACTCCAAGGAGTATAATGAAGCCTACCGACCATATGTCGAGCTGACCCTGTCCGGAGCGGCGGTCGAGGACTCGAGCTTCGGCGCGATCAAGGCCCTGGGTTGGTGACTCTCTGCGTCTGTACCATTGTGACCGCTCAACAACCGCCGAATAGATTGAGGCCGGGTCATCAGACCCGGCCCTTGTTCAGTTCGTCTTGGAAGCATCGCTCTTGTCCGGACCGGCATACATAGCTAAGGCATCACACACGATCCCGGACCAGCCCACTCCAACCTAGAAACGCCGCCCCCCTTCGAAAATGCGGCTGAGACGAGGCTGTGCTGAATCTAGTTTAGTCTGCAATCTTTTCACCACGGGGGTTACTGATTAGATGTGCTTGTTAATAAGCTACTTATGATCGTAGCATCGTCATCGAGGCCAATGACGTCAAGCAGTTTTTTAGCCTGTAGTTACTTCGCTACGGTCACCTAAAGATTGCTGTAATCCAGGTACCTGCCACAAACATTTTGCTCGATGTGCACACCTGATTAAAGCTAACTGCTTTGATCGAAATGTAATCCAGTATTACATTGGTCCGTTGCCGCTAAGTGATCCCATAGCTAAGATAGGCTCAGATAATGCCTTAGAGTTAATCGGCTGTTACTTGCCGGCGCTTGATTTGTAGCAACCAAATATATTCGCAATTGTTATCGCTGATGGCCGGGAGGTTTTCTGTACCGCCGATCGGATCGCAAGCCGTTACTACTTGATAACGAGTTTAAAACCAGGCTGTTGCCTGGTCTAAACCCTGCATCAGCCGGGCGATTGGTTGAATTGACGGCATTGGTAAAGATGATATCAAGCTCACATTCCGCGCAGCAGCTCTCAGTCGCGACAGATGTCGCTCCGGTATGCCGCGATGACCCCTTCGTCTGGCAAGTTCGACCCGTTGGTAAACAGCCGAGGACACTCTCACTCCACCCGGCGCAGGCCCACCCGGCGCACCCGGCGCGGACCGGCGGCGGCCACGCGCAGACGCCAGCCGGCTATCTCCAGCTCCTCGCCGGTTTTGGGGATGCGTTCGAGGTGGTCGTTGAGCAGACCGCCCAGCGTGGCGTAGTCGCCGGTGGGCAGCTCGATCTGGTAGCGTTCGAGGAGCTCGACCAGGCCGGTCTCGGCGGGCAGGATCAGCTCCTCGTCGCCGATGCTTTCGGGTCCGACCTCCCCGACGCCCAGGGGCTCGATGTCGATGATGGCGCCCAGGACGTCATCCAGGGTGACCAGGCCCAGGGTGGAGCCAAACTCGTCGACGACGACGGCCAGGTTGCGCCCGCTGCGGCGGAACTCGGCCAGCATGCCCTCGAGGGACTTGTTCTCCGGAACGTAGAGCGGCTCGCGCATCACCCGACCCAGGCGGCTGCCCAGGGGAGCGCGCACCAGCTCGTTCATCGGCACCACGCCGACGAGCTCGTCGACGCGACCCCGGTAGACCATCAGGAAGGGCTTGTCGCTGTTGCCGGCCACGGCGAAGGCCCGGGCGATGCCGGTATCGGCGGGGACGGCCTTGATCAGGCGCAGCGGTGTCATCACCTCGCGGACCTCGCGGTCGGCGAAGTGGAAGGCGGCACCGGCCATCCTGGCGGTGTGGGCCTCGATGGCGCTCTGGCGCTCGCCGCGACGCATCATCACCCGCAACTCCTCGCGGCTGATGCGCCAGGAAGACCAGCGCTCGATCTTGAGCAGCTTGAAGAGCAGCCGGGAGAGACCCCCGGCGATCAGCGAAACCGGGGCGAAGAGCCAGCCGATGATCCGTAGGGGCCAGATGACCGCCTTGGAGAGTCCGTTGGCGTAGGCGCGGCCGATGATCTTGGGCAGCAGTTCGCCGAAGAAGAACAGGATCGGCGTGAGGATCACCGAGGTCATCACCGCCACCAGGCCGTGCCACTGGGGCGGCAGGAGCTGGATCAGCAGGGCCGTGGCCACCGTCGAGGCGCCGACGACGCAGACGTTGGTGCCCACCAGCAGAGTGGTGATCAGCCACTCGGGACGGCGCAGGCGCTCCAGCAGGGTGTGGGCGCGACGATCGCCGGCGCGGGACTCGCTGAGCAGGTTCACCCGGTCCACGGAGATCACGGCGGTCTCGAGACCGGAGAAGAAGCCGGAGCCGAGGATGGCCACCAGCAAAAGGATCAGGCCGAGGAGCAGACTCACGATGTCCCCCCGGTCTGCGGCCGCTTCTGGACCAGCACGCGCACGATGCGGGTGGGCTCGGCGGCGAGGATCTCGTAGTCCAGACCATCGGCGCTCAAGCGCTCGCCGGCCTCGGGGATGCGGCCCAGAAGTCCGGTCAGGTGGCCGCCCAGGGAGCTGTAGTACTCGTCGGCGATCCCGACGCCGGTGCCCCGGCCGAAGTCATCGAGGCCCAGGGAACCGACGCAGACCCAGCGCTCCGGACCCAGTCGGCGCAGCTTGCTCCCCCGCTGGGCGCCGATCTCGTAGAGCTCGTCGTAGATGTCCTGCAGGGTGACCAGGCCGACCAGCACGCCGTACTCGTCGGTGACCAGGGCCAGGTGGGAGCCCTCGGCGCGCAGGCGTCGCAACAGGGTCAGGGCGCTGGCCGATTCCGGGATGAAAACGATCGGACGCAGCAGGGGACGCAGGTCGGCCGGTGGACCGGAGAGCACGGCGTGACCGACGTCCTGGGCCCGCACCACCCCGACCCAGTTGTCCGGTTCGTCCTGGTAGACGGGCAGTCGGGCGAACTGGTGGCGGCGGAAGATCTCCAGGGCGGCGGCCGGTTTCCCGCCCAACTCCAACGAGACTATGTCGGAGGCCGGGGTCATGATCTGGCGCACCCGCTTATCTTCCAGTGCGAAGATCTGGCCCAGCATCATCGACTCGAACTCATCGACCTCGCCGTGCTCGCGGGCCATCTCGAGGGCGGTGCGCAGCTCATCGACGGTCAGGGACTCGCCGTCGGCGGAGCGTTCGGCCAGCTTGCGCATCAAACGCCGGGAGAGCCGGGTCAGCGGAACGCGCGCCGGGGTGAAGACCACCCGGAAGAAGTTGAGCAGCCTGCCCGCGCGCACGGCCCAGCGGACCGGGTGGTAGGCGGCCAGGCTCTTGGGGGTCACCTCGCCCAGGATGAGCAGCACGAAGGTCATCCCCAAGGTGGCGTACTCGAGAGCGCCGGTGTCCATGTAGCGCAGCAGAACCGCCGTAGCCAAAGAGCTCGAGGCCACGTTGACCAACAGGTTTCCCATCAACAGGGTCACCAGCAGGTCGGTGGGGCGGGCGATCAACCCGGCGGCCCGGCGCTCGCCGGCGCGGGAGCTGGACTCCATGGTCTCCCGCCGGCCCGAGGACAGCGAGAAGTACGCCGTCTCCGAGCTGGAGAAGAAAGCGGAGAAGAACAGCAGCACCGCGATGACGCTGATTTCGATTATCAGCAAGGCGGCCTCGACCTAGCACAAGGGCTAGCACAACGGCTCCGGCGACAAGCCCGAAGCCAGTTCAGACAGTTGCTTACTCAGGCGGCGTTCTCGGCGAGCCAGGCGTCACGGGCCGGGGGATCGTTCCAGACCTCGGCTCCCATGCGCTCCTCCAGACCCACGCCCTCCTCGAGAAGGTCCTTATGTCCGGGCAGCCCCGGATGCGCCTCGATAAAGCGCCCCAGCTCGCTGGTGGCGTCGGAGGCCAGCGGGGTATAGCCCGTGTCCATCCAAATGCGTTTGAGCTCCCGGCGACCGAAGCTCAATCCCTTGGCGATGGCTTTCAGGTCGAATCCTCGGGCCAGCAGGGCCGCCAGGTAGTAGCGGCACAGCTCGCTGGAATCGTATATATTTTTCCGCGGCATCGTATCGTCCTCCGAGAAGCCTGGCACGAAAAGGCGGCGTCAGTGGGTAAAACCCAACTCCCGGAGATTCATCGCCCAGGGCGGGCGCCGGGACGGAGTCAACCAGCTTGGATAATACTACTTATCGGGCGAAAAAGGCCAGCGAGGTTGCACCGGCTGTAAAAGAAAGCGATTCTGGATCCAGTCGTGTCCAGCCAATACCTTCAACACGCCGTGTGAATGGATGAAACGCCACCCTGGCCTGTACGTAAACGGAGCGACAAAAGATGGCGACTGGTAAAGAGTACTGTTTCTAATTAATACTTGTCTTGGTATAATTATATGCGCCTAGGAAATATCCTATTGATTGGATACTTGTACTAACAAGCAGTGTCCTCTTTCTGGATTAGTGTTACATCAATAGGATAAGGGATCACTAAGCGGCAATGGGCCACAGCATTACTGGATAACATTTGGATAAATGCTGTTAGCTTATAAACAGGAGTACACATCGAGCGAGATGCTTGTATCAGGTACGTGGTTGACCATATGCTTGGGATGCCCGTAGTGACGTCACTACACGCTAATAAACTGCTTTAAGCCGTTGGCCTCGATGACGACGCATCTATCCCAAGCAATCTATTAACAAGCATTTAATAAGTGAGCACCGTAGGGATAAGGTTGCAGGCTCAACTTGATTCAGCTTAACCTCGTCTCAGCCGCTTTTCCTGAGGGGATCGACGTTTCGAGTTGGAGTGGTCTGGCCCGGGATCGTGTGTGATCCCAAGGATTAATTACTGGAGCTATAAGTGACGAGATAATCGAACCCAAACAGCTTGTTACACATTCGAAGGCAACATAAGAAAAGCGGGGCGGAACGTCGCCCATCCCAACGGCCCTCGGCGCCGGCGAATCGGGAATCACACGGCTGGAAACAGAGCCGCCGTTGTCCACGGCGGCCCACCGGTTCGACTTATCGGTCCCGTAACGCCTAATCGCTGTGCTTCTCGATCCACTTTTCGCGGACGCGATAAGTCAGCCAGTTGTCGCGACCCATCTGCTCGGACAGCTCCTTGCCCTCCTCGATGAGAGCGACGTAGGTCGGCAGCTCGTCGTCGCCGTCGGCCAGGGTGCTGAAGCCGATGTTGAGTTCGTGGGCCTGGGGGCTGTACTCGTTGGATCGCCAGACCGAACGCACGTCGGACTTGCTGTTGCCGCTCATCCGCGAGATCTGGGAAAGACTGAAGCCGCGCTTCATCATCGCTGCGATGAAGTAGCGACACTCCTGCGAGCTGGTCGGTCGATTGACGACCTCCATGGTCCTCCTTGCCTCAACCCGCCTTGAGCGTGCGGGCCGTTGTTATCGTCGTTGTCGAAGTCCGCTACGTGTCGGCCGGTCGGGATATCGGGATGCGCTTCACCGGCCGCGCCGTGCAACTAGAATAAGATAAAGGCCGCGGAATGACAAGCCACCCAGTCCACCCACAGTTGACAATGCAAGTCGATTGGCCGGGGATATGTCCACCCCATCCCGGAATATGTGTTCCAGTTCGGTGGATTATTCGCTATGCTCTTCGAGCCACTGCCGGCGGCGTTGGGGATCGTTCCAGACCTCATCGCCCATACGCTCGTGAAGATGCATCCCCTGCTGCAGCATCTTCTTCATCCTCGGCAGGAAGCTGTTGTGGCGGACCAGGGACTCGAGATCCAGATACAGGCGCTCGCCGCGCTCATCGTATCCGGTGCTCATCCAGATATCCTTGATCAGTTCCACGCTGTCGCGGCAGCCCGTGGCGATCTCGTCCAGAGTGTAGCCCTGCTGGATCAGCACGGCCAGCAAGTACCGGCAGTCCTCGGCGATCGTGGCGCCCATCGGCTTGGCCATCTCCATACCTCCCGTTTGGTATCTAGATCGTTTGATCAACACTGAGCCGGGGCCGTCTTCTGCGAAGATGGTTCTCATCCGTTGTCGGGCCGCCCCTGGAAAAAATCTGCGCTACACTGGGTAATCAAGGCGGGCAGTCTTCTTCGTCTGGTCATCACGGGCTGGATTAAACGCAGAATCGCGCTCCGTTGGCTCATTTCGGCGGATCCCGCCGACGGCAGGCTCAGAAGATGTTTTCAAACCGTGATCCAGCGAGCGTCAGTGAGTGACAGCGAGGAGCGGCAATAAGCAACGAGTAATAACGAGGGTATCGAAAAAACCCACACCTTCTTTTACAGTTATCATATTAGATAGTGAAATCCCCCTTGGCAAGGATATATTTTTACCTCAACCCTTTTTTACGGAGAAAAAACGATGCAACCCGCCAAAATGCACCAGCGTTGCGGCAGACTGCCCGGCCCGGGTCTCGGACTCGCAACCCTGCTGACCCTGCTCGTCATAGGAATCATAGGAATCTCCGCCGTCAGGCCTACGATATCGGCGACTTCACCGAGCCGCCCTTCTTCACCCTGGGAGCCCGGCTGGGCTACCTCGCCCCGGTTGGGTATTACGGTGCCGAGAGCCGGGGCGACCTCGCCGGCGGTCTGCGCCTGGGCTGGGTGATCGACATCCCGGCCGACCTCTCGCTCAACGTCGTGTACGCCGCCCCCGCCCTGCAAGACGTTGACTACGCCGGCGAGGAAGACGTCTTGCCGAGACAACGGGGCTGAGCATCGCCCCGATCTACCTCCAGGCCCGGGTGATGTACCCGGCGTCGCTGTCGCCCTACCTCTGCCTGGGCGGTGGGCTGTACCTGCTCGGCTACCCGTCCTACGACGCCGCTTACGATGCCGGGAGGCTCGAGGACGGCGCACGGTGGGGTTTCAACATCGGCGGCGGAATCCAGTTCGGCGCCCTGGGCATGCTGGGAGTCTTTCTTGAGGGCGTCTACCACCGGGTGGATACCGAGCCGGTCCGGCTGGAGTTCGTCGATATCGAGCTGGGGGCCTTCGGCCTGTTCTAGGTTAGGGCATCACCCAAGATTCCGGACCATCACGCCGAGTATCGAGGCGACTGATGACGGTCAATGGAGTGCGGTGCTCCAAATCGTAGGCTATCAGCTGGTTTTCACCGTTGTAGTCATGGGGATAGGACGACCCGTATGCGATTGAACCGATGCCTGATATCCTTAACACCTCCAACCGCTCTTCGCCTATCAGGCTCGTCTTGGCAGTTGATGCTGCCGCTCGGCTGTGGATGCCCGCTCTTTCCTCTCGACCGTTTAATCAATGGTGGATTGAGGCTTCGCGGTTAATACTGACTACCCTGAATCATCCTAAGACGCCTCGCTGCCCGTCGTTCCGACACCGCCGCCGGCGATCGTACAATAACAGTGGAACGGAGGACGGCTGAATTCCAGCGGTAAGGAGCGGGTCGGACGCTTTCGTCCCTAGGTGATCCGCTGGGCACCCCCGCGGGGTCCGCGCCTTCAATACCCCGCCACCCCTGTGCTACAATCAAGCCTCCCTTAGCACCTCCGAAGACGGAGCTTCATGGCGAGACATCCGGCACTGATCGCCTTCGAGGGCATCGACGGCTCGGGCAAGAGCAGCGTGCTGCGCGGCCTGCTCGAGCGCCTGCGCGCTCGGGGCCGCGATCCACTGGCCCTGCGCGAACCCGGCGGAACGCCCCTGGGCGAGCGGGTGCGCGAGCTGCTCCTCGACGCCGAGCTCCGGCGCGCCCCCGCCGCCGAGCTGCTGCTCTTCCAAGCCGCCCGGGCCGAGCTGATGGCCGAGGTGATACGTCCCGCCCTCGCGGCCGGGCGGACGGTGATCAGCGATCGCTTCTGCGACTCCACCCGGGCCTACCAGGGGAGCGGTCTGAGTCTGCCCCGGGAAACCGTCGAGGCCGCCATCCGAGCCGCCACCGACGGTCTGGAGCCGGGCTTGGTCATCCTGCTCGACGTGACCCCGGAGCTGGGGCTGAGCCGCTCGGACAGCCGGGGTCGTCGCGACGCCATCGAGGAACGCGCCGAGGACTTCCTCGGGCGCGTCCGCGAAGGCTATCTGGAGCTGGCCCGGGAGAATCCAGAGCACTGGCTGGTCTTCGACGGCGCCCGGCCCCTCGAAGAGCTGATCGACGAAGTCGCGGCCCTGGTCGTCGAACGCCTCGGCTGATGCCGGGACGCAACCAACGGCTCCTCAAGCGTATCCTATCAAGTGGAGGCCGACTCGCCGCACCGGGGCTTCCGCACATCCACCGCTTTACAGACCGGGATATCCCGACGCGTCGCGCGCATCGCCCAACAACCCGATGGAATCGGGGTGGGGTGCGGGGGCATAAGCCGACCGATCGGATACGGTACATCCAACCCACCCGGCAATCGGGAAGGCTCCCGTTGAACAAACACTTCCCCGGCGGTCCGCCCCGTGGGCTTCGATAACAGCGCCGGACAGCCTCCGGCAAGCAAATGACAGGGCCTGTTTCAGCGCGCAGTACGCAATCCAGGCCCCGTCACGGCAGTTTGTCATCTGATTGCCCCTGAGGGGTATTTGCGGATGGGATCATCCGCTGAAACTGAACCAAGTATTCGCAACTTGTGAAAACACATTGATCTGAGGTTCTGGTAACCATACGCAGCTCGGGGTCAACCCGCTACGTCGGATAACTAACGGTCGAAGCTGCTGAAGCGAGCAATGGAGCGTCGTCAGCAGATCGAATACTCACAGTCTGGTCGGCTCCCGAGCGGGACCTTTGCTTCATCGACGAGGCGCCCGCACCGGACCGGCGTTGGCACATTTCTTGCAGCGGGGCGGGAAGCCGCCTGGTTCAGGGCGCGTCGGATTGCGCAAGAAATGTGCCAACGCGCACCCCCGCGACGGCCGACGGGGTTAGGAGCCTGAAACGGTCAAGCAAAGGTCCCGCAGGGTACAGCCCAAGGATATGATTCACATGGACACAGCCTTCAAGAGCAGCGCCCGGGGTCAATCGACGGCCCGTCGTTTGCTGGGGCGCATCCTGACAGGCGACCGTCTGGGGCACGCCTACCTGCTCCACGGCCCCGCTGGTGTGGGCAAGGCCGCCCTGGCGCGGGATTTCGCCCGCGCACTGGCCTGCGCCGAACGGACGGGCTGCGGCGATTGCCCGAGCTGCCGACGCTTCGACTCGGGCAACTACGGCGACTTCCTCGCCCTGGAGACCGACGAGGCGCATCTTAAAATCGAAGAGGTGCGTGGGCTGATCCAGTCCCTGTCGCGCAAGCCCGTCGAGGGTCTGGGAAAGATCGCGTTGATCCCCCGGGCGGAACGCCTGACCCCTCAGGCCCAAAACGCGCTGTTGAAAACCCTCGAGGCCCCGCCGACGGGCGCGGTGCTGCTGCTGACCACGGACTCCCCGGAGTCCCTGCTGCAGACGATCACCAGCCGCTGCCAGCTCATCGCCTGCCGGGCGCTCTCCCGGGAGGAGATCACGGCGGCCTTGGTCGACGAGGGCCTGGACGCCGAAGGGGCCGCGACGGCGGCCGAACGGGCCGAGGGCTCTCTGACCCGGGCCAGGGAGCTGGCCGAGGACGACCAGACTCTGGCGGCGGCGGCCGCCATCTGGGAGCAGGTCCGGGCGGGCAGACTGCTCAGGGTCTACGCCGCCTGCGGCGAGGTTCGGGACCGTGAATCCGCGCGACGCCTGCTGGAGGAGACGGCCCGGCTGGCCAGTAACGAGGACGGCGACTGGTCCGCCGCGGCGGCCGCCGAGTTGATCCGCGCCACCCGGCTGGTGGCCGCCAACGCCCACCTCCAACTCACCCTGGAGACCGTGCTGGGCGGCTTGACCCTGAGCTCTTCCAGAGAAGGCTGATCAGCCGCGACGCTCAAACCCTGAAAAGAATGAAACTAATTCTCCGGAAAATCAGTGTATTATTTGCGGGGGTCGAGGCCGGTCCGGGGCTCGAGCCTGTTGACCACAACAGAAAACCAGGAGCTTGCACGGGTCTTTAGGATCGGCCGCCCGCCATCATAGCCTTCTACTTGATCCAGTTCGAAAGCAACCCGCAATGCCAGACAGCCGACCGAGGCAGATGAACACACCCGACCCAACCCATAACGAGCGTCGACCCCGCTACCTGGAGTTCGTCCTGCGCGAGGAGCACCTGCGTTTGGTCGGCTGCTGCCCCGACGCCGACGCCGCCGTGGGCCAATGCTACAAGGTGATCCACGACGGATCCCTGCACTTCGTCGAAGTCAGCCGGCTGGACTTCCCCATCGACGAGAAAACCCGCTACCACCTACCCTGCCGGGTAATCGGCCGGGCGCGGGGTGACGACTACTGCCGCCTGGCCCACGCCGCCCATCTCGAGCGGCGGGCCAAGCGCCTGTTCCTGGAGCTGCGCGGCGACCTGCCGCTCAAACTCGTCGATATCAGCGCGGCCGTGGATGGTGAAGCGGTCACTTTCTTCTTCACAACGCCCAAGAAAGTCGACTATCGCCGCCTGGTGGCCATGCTGGCCCGCCGACTGGGCACGCGCATTGTGATGCAACAGATCGGTGTGCGCGACGAAGCCCGCCGCCTGGGCGGTTACGCCTCCTGCGGCCGGCCCCTGTGTTGCAGCAGTTGGATGCGGGGCTTCGAACCGGTGACCATCAAAATGGCCAAGCAGCAGGACCTGGTCCTCAACCCCAACCGCATCTCCGGACTCTGCGGCCGGCTGATGTGCTGCCTGGCCTACGAACACGAGTTCTACCGCCAGGCGCGCCGCAACCTGCCCCGGCGCGGCAGCCGCGTACAGCTCAGCGACGGCCGCCGCGGTCGGCTGGTGCGCATCGAGCCGCTCAAGAACGCCGTATCGATAAAACTCGAAGACGGCGAGCTGATCGACGTCGCCGCCGATGAAATCAGCCGGCTCCAAGGCACAAAGGACGGGCAGCGGAAATGAAAACCAGATCCAGCATCATCGGCGTCTTACTCGTCGTTATACTGTTGTTCACCGGCTGCCCCAAGCGCGCCGGTGAGGACGAACTGCGCGGCTTCGCCGCCCGGGCCGCCCGCCTCGGACTCTGGAACGAGGCCCGGCTGCGCTGGGAACAGGCCCTCGAACTCTCCCCGGGCGACCCCGGACTGCTCAACAACATCGCCGTGGCCAGCGAGGCCCTCGGCGACTACGAGCGCGCACGTGAACTCTACCAGCGGGCCGCCGAGGCGGCCCCCGGGTCCGAGGATATCCGCGAGAACCTCCTCGACTTTGGCAAAACCCACCGCGACGCTTTCAATGATAAAGAAACCGGCACCGACGAGCCTGCAACCTGGGACGGGGGTGATACCGATGACGACACCTCGGAATAAAAGAAGCCACCCGACCCGCATCGCTCTCAGCGTTCCGCTGATCCCGGCCCTCATCCTAACCCTCGCCACGGTAGGCTGCTACCGGAGCAGCCGGGTCCTGGTCAGCCATCAGGCCGACAGCGAGATCGACCCCGGACGTTACGGCACCCTGGTCGTCCTCGATCTGGCCTACCGCGGCGGCGAGCTCGAGCTGGGCGAACTGACCGCCCGGCGCCTGCGCGAAGAAATCGAAACCGTCGGCACCTTCGAGGTCGTCCCCCTCGAACGCACACGCGCCGCCCTGGAGCAGATCGAGGGCTTCGACTTCCTTGACCCGGACCATCAGCGCCGCTTGGGCGAGCTCACCGGCGCCGAGCTACTGGTCACCGGCGAAGTCGAATTCAGCCGCTACGGCAGCCTCGAATACCACGAGCGTCTGGCCGAAAGCTACGATGTCGACGAGCAGGACAGCCCCTCGATGCTCTTCGGCCGCTCCGACGAGGCCATGGATCGCCAGACCGACGAGCTCTTCGTCCTCGACGTCACCCTGCGCGGCTACGACACCGCCACCGGCGAGCAGGTCTGGAAACGCAACAACGGCGTCGAGCTCGAACGCGAGCAGACCAGCCGCACACCGCCGGGACGGGGCGAGCTGCTCTCCATCTTCAACAACCTCCTCGACGAGGTGGCCCTCGACGTCAAGAACGGCCTCCAACCTCACCTGGTCTCCGAGTACCGCTACATCATCCCCTGAGGACCGTCTCGCCACACCGGCGACGGACCGCGAGACCTCGGCAAAACCCGCAAGAAGACAACCCCAAGAAGCCCGGCGTTGGCACGTTTCTTGCGGAAGTAGCCGTGGGTTGCGGCGACGGGCGTCCGCGCCCCGCTGCAAGAAACGTGCCAACGCCTACCCGCTCGAACGTTCGATCGGTTCGATTGCCATGACGCTGTTTTGCCGAGGTCTCGCCCGATAATCGACAACTCGGCGGGGGACCCACCGGGAGGTGAGGTGCAGTGAAAACGACACACCGCGCAGTCATCCTGCTGATGATTCCAGCCGTCGCCTCCCTCGCCCAGTACGGGGCCTTCGGCTCGAACAAGGTGCGCGACACCGAGATGCACTGGCGTATCCTGGCCACGGAGCACTTCGACGTCTACTTCTACGGTGACGGCGAGGAGGTCGTCGGCGTGGTGGCCGAGATGGCCGAGGCCGCCTGGAAGCAGTTGCGCGAGGACCTGGGCAACGAGCCCACCGACCGGATCCCCTTCATCCTCTACAACTCCCAGCGCGACTTCCGCCAGACCAACATCACGCTTAGCTACCTTCCCGAGGGTGTGGGTGGTTTCTCCGAACCGCTGCGCAACCGCATCGTCATCCCCTACGAGGGCTCCCAGCCCTTGATGTACGAGGTCATCGTCCACGAGCTGACCCATGTCTTCAACTTCTACAGCTTCTTCCGCGACGTCACCGGCGAGCTGCTCTCCAACCAGATCGGCACGCCGGACTTCTGGTTCATGGAGGGCCTGCCCTCCCACGAGGCCCGACAGTGGGACACCGACGCCCGCATGGTGCTGCGCGACGCGGTGCTCTCCGACAACATCGTCCCGCTGGAGTACTTTCGCAACGGCGCCTACATCCCGGGTTATCTGCTCTACCTGGCCTACAAGGAAGGCCACAGCGCCGTGGATTTCTTCGTCGAGCGCTACGGCGAGGACAAGCTGCCCGAGCTGATCAGGGCCGTCGCGCGCACCGACAGCCGCAGCGTCTCCGAAGCCCTCGAGCAGGTCATCGACAAGGACCTCGACGAGTTCACCGAGGAGTGGACGATCCACCTCAAGCGCCGCTTCTGGGTCGACCTGGTCGAGGGCCGCCGCCCCGAGGATTTCAGCCGGCGAATCACCGACGGCGGCGACGAGTACCACAGCTTCCTCGGCCCACGTCTGTCCCCCTCGGGGGACTTGGTGGCCGTGATCGCCAATCTGGACCGCGGCGCCCACCTCTACCTGCTGGACGCCAAGGAGGGACGCCAGTTCGCCCGACTGACCTCGACGGGGGATTTCGACTACTTGAGTCCCTCGGCGCGCAGCGTGGCCTTCGACCCCGCCGGCGACACCCTGGCCGTGATAGCCAAGGACGACCGCTGGCAGGGCATCTACCTGATCGATGTCGTCACCGGAGAGGTCTACCGGGTCTTCGACGAACTGAACCTGGACACCATCGACGGCCTCTGCTTCTCCGCCGACGGCGAAGAGCTCTACCTGACCGCCCAGCTCGCCGGCATCGTGGACATCTTCAGCCTGGACACCGGCACCGGCGCCCTCGAACGCCTGACCGACTCGCCCCACCTCGAGGCCCACCCCGTGGCCTCCCCCGACGGCGAACGCCTGGCCTTCGCCCTCGAAGAGGAAGACGGCGTCCACCTGGCCGAGCTCGACCTCGACAGCGGCGAAACAACTGTGCTGACCGCCGGACCCAACGAGGACCGCTACCCCGATTACCACCCCGACGGCGAGCGCATCGTCTTCAGCTCCGACCGCGTCGGCCCCTCGAACATCTTCTGTTTCGACCGCCGCGACGGCTCGATCGTCCAGCTCACCGACTCCCTGCGCGACGTCTACAACCCCGACGTCGCCGCCGACGGAACGCAGATCGCCTTCAACTCCTACCAGCAGATGACCCACCAGGTCCACATCATGGACCTCGACCTCGCCGTCGACGAACCCTTCGACGCCGCCCTGGACTCCCTGGCCCTCGAGGGCTACTACGACCCGCCCATCCGCACCGGCTTCGAGGTCGGCGACCTCTCCAAGATCGGCACCCTCGAGCCCTGGGAGTACGACCTCGAGATAGACGCCGGGATGGCCCAGGCCGAGTACACCACCGGCGGCGCCTTCCGCGCCCTGGGCCTGATCATCGGCTCCGACACCCTGGGCGACCACCGCCTCTTCGTCCAGTTCGGCCTGACCAGCGTTTCCAGCCTGGACGATCTCGACCTCGACGTCGCCTACTACTGGATGAAGCACCGGCCGACCTACGGCGCTCGGGCCTTCACCTGGAAGGACTACTACCTCTTCCCCGACGGCTACTTCTGGGAGCGCCTCTCCGGCGGCCAACTGACCTTCAGCTACCCCTTCACCGAGGAGCTGCGCGTCGACGCCAACATCACCGGCTACGAGCAAGGCCGCCAATACTACTTCTACGACGGCTCGATCTTCGCCGATTACCGCAGCGTCATCGGTCCCGGCGCCAGCCTGGTCTTCGACAGCACCGAGTGGTACTACACCTTCCCCGTGCGCGGCATCCGGCTCAACCTGGGCTACCAGCGCCCCAGCGCATTCATGGGCTCGGACTGGGAGTACAACTATCTCTCCCTGGACTTCCGCGGCTACCTCAACCTCTACAGCACCGCCGGCTTCGCCCTGCGCGTCTACTCCGGCTTCGGCTTCGGGGGCGACCCCTACGACCCCGACACCTACCTCGGCGGCGCCCTCGACCTGCGCGGCTACGACTACACCGAGTTCGTCGGCAACAACGTCGCCTTCGCCAACCTCGAGCTGCGTCTGCCCCTGGTCGACCGCATCGACTTCGGCTTCCTGCCCGGCTTCATCCTGGGGAACTTCCGCGGCGTGGGCTTCATCGACGCCGGGTTGGCCTGGGACAACATCGACCGCGAGATCGACTTCACCAACCTCCAACTCTGGACCAACGAGCCCAACTTCCACTTCGTCGACCTCAAGGCCTCGATCGGGATGGGTCTGCGCTGGGATTCGCTGGGGCTGCCGCTGCGCTTCGACTGGGCCTGGCCGTGGAACGGCCGGGACTTCGAGGACGCCAAATTCCACTTTTCAATTGCATGGGAGTTTTGATGTCATAGGGACGAGATAGACTTGAGTAGGAGGAGGAATATGCTAGAATTCGATGAAGTTAGCAATTGGACGATAACAAAACATGATATAATAAAAGAGTATGCACATGTATATACAACAATACTAAACAAAAAAGGCTTTAGTAAGTATTATATTGACGCATTTGCTGGCGCTGGTATGCACATCAAACGAAGCGATGGAAGTTTTGTTAAGGGCAGTCCATTACATGCACTGGATATAGTACCTCCATTCGATCGTTATTTATTCATAGATTTGAAAAGCGATAAGGTTGATCATTTACAAGATATTATAGGAATACGAGACGATGTAGTTATCAAACAGGGTAACTGCAATGATATCTTAAAAGAAATATTTCCTAAAATAAATTATAACTCAGGCCACAGAGCACTATGTGTACTAGATCCGTATGGCTTAGATATCGAATGGGAAGTAATTGAGTTAGCGGGAAAACAAAAAGCAATAGAGTTATTTATTCATTTTCCTGTGATGGATATTCATAGAAATGCATTATGGATTAATCCGAACCGTTTACCCGAAGACAAAAAAGAAAGAATGAATAGAGCCGGGGGTGATGATACCTGGCTTGATGTTTTATATGACACTTCACAACAAACATTTATTGTTGATGAATATAAAACTAAAAAGAAAACGGAAGTAATTGTAAAAGAATTTCGCGAAAGATTAAAAAATATAGCTGGTTTTAAAAAGGTACCATCCCCAAAACCTATGCTTAATAGTAGGGGAGCTGTTATTTATTACTTATTTTTTGCCTCTCCAGTTGATGTTGCAGGCAAAATCATTACAGATATCTTTAAGAAAAGGCGTTACTGATGGCTGAAAACTCACACATCGAGTGGACCAGTGCCACCTGGAACCCGGTAACCGGCTGCACCCGGATCAGCCGAGGCTGCGAGCACTGCTACGCCGAACGCTTGGCCAAGCGCCTACAGGCTATGGGGCAGGAAAAGTATCGTAACGGCTTCCGGGTGACGGTCCATCAGGACGAGCTCAACCGGCCCTGCGCCTGGAAGAAACCCCATGTCATCTTCACCTGTTCGATGGGCGATCTCTTCCACGAGGACGTCCCTTTTGCTTTTATCAAGAGTGTTTTCCAGGTGATGAACCAGACTCCGCGTCATATCTTCCAAGTACTAACGAAACGAGCCAAGAGGATGGCCGAACTTGTACCGTTATTGAACTGTACCGACAACATCTGGATGGGTGTCACTATCGAGGGCGACGAGTACTGTCAACGCGCTGACTATTTAAAGAAAATCCCGGCCCGGGTACGCTTCCTCAGCCTGGAACCTCTGCTCGACCCCGTCGATAATCTTGATTTGACCGAGATAGATTGGGTGATTGTTGGCGGCGAATCTGGTCCCGGATCGCGGCCAATGGGGAAGGAATGGGTTTATCAGGTTCGTGAGAAGTGCCAACAAACTGGCTCCGCCTTTTTCTTCAAGCAATGGGGCGGTATGAGCAAAAAGAAGTCCGGCCGCCTGCTCGACGGTCGGACCTACAGCGGGATGCCGCAAGCGTTGGAAGATCATGCTGCACAATTAGCTTTCACTCCCTAACCCCACTCCAGCTCAACTAAACAGGCCTCCGTGTTCGCGGGGGCCTGTTTTTTCAATGCGCAGCGGTGGCGGCCTTCGCCGAGATCCTCGAGCACCACGGCCAGCTCTTCACCCAGCAGGGCCTCGGCCTGGTAGTTGATTGTCAGCTCGCGCGGGGAGCACCGCCGTTGCAGCTCGGCGGGGAAGGCGTCGAGGAGGAAGTCCAGGTAGCGGGTGCTGGTGAGGTGGCCGTTGGAGTCCAGGTCGTGGTAGCGCACGCGGAAGCGCGCGGCGGGTTCGGCGGCGGCGGGGGGGTCGAGCCTGGCGGGTCGGCGGCCGGTGATGGTGGGGTACTCGGGGACCTCGAGGTGGGAGGAGTAGTCGGCGGTGCGCCGGGGCCGGCGACGGGCGGCGTCGATGGCGAACCAGACCGAGGAGGCTCGGGCGACCTCGGTTCCGTCGGGCAGGCAGAGCCAGAAGTCGCGATGGAAGAGCAGCTTCTCGCGGGCAGTCATCCAGGTATGGACGTGGACGGTCTGCCGCCAGCGGGGGTATTCGGCGGCCTGGAAGAGGGCGCGGCTGAGGATCCAGCCCAGGCCCTGGCGGGTGAAGTCGCTGGTGCCCATGCGCAGCCACTCGGCGTGGCGCCAGGCGGTCTCCTGCATCAGGCGGAAGAGGTGGGGCGCCGGGGTGCGTCGCCGGGCGTCGGTCTCCCAGGATTTGATGACGAAGCTCTCGCGCCAGACCTCGCCCAGATGGGCCAGGGCGGCGGGCTTAGTCTCGATCAGTCCCACACGGTCCTCCCATTGAACATAATCCCCCTCACTAACCGAAGACCTCGTCAGGGTTGCAGGCGGCGATCAACAGCGGTCCCCCGGCGCATCGAGGCGGGCGGTGCCGCAGCAATGTCGCTCCCGGTGTATCTCCCACCGTTCAAGCTTCGATGAGCTCTCCGGGGGTGCCGGAGATAGCCCCGAACTTCTGATGCGCACGAGACATCGCATAACCCGTTCGGGCCGTTTCATTATCGTATCCCGCTTTTAATGCACCTGCCGCACGACAGGTGTCTGTCATGAAACGGTTAGGGAAAAGTGGCGGGAAAGGGAAGCGCGAGCTGGGGGATATGGTCCGCTACCGGCATTCCTCGATCCATACCTGAGGGCAACCATTTCTTGGCCTGTAAGTGACTTTCTGACGGTCAGCAAGGGTGTTCGCGGCGCGCGCTCTACCACGGGCGGGCACTTCCCGGGTGGCGTTGCGCTCCGGCCAACCGCTCCCCAACAGCCGCCGTTCCGCTCAGATTGCATGCTGCCTTGCACTACTTCTCGCGCAATCTTTCGAAGAACACCTTCAGCAGTTCCCGGCAATCCCTTTCGAGGACGCCGCCGGTTGTTTCGAGGCGATGGTTGAGCCCCTCGACGCCGGTCAGCGAAACGGCGGAGCCCAGGGCGCCGAACTTGGGTGAGCCGGCCCCGAAGACCAAGCGCTCGAGGCGGGCGGTGTAGCAAGCGCCCAAGCACATCGCGCAGGGTTCGAGGGTGACGTAGAGGGCGCAGCCGGAGAGCCGCCAGCGGTTCAGGGTCCGCGCGGCGTCGCGCAGGGCCAGGATCTCGGCGTGGGCGGTGGGATCGCGACGGGCCTCGACGGCGTTGCGTCCCCGGCCGACTATGGAGTTCTCGAAGACCACCACGGCGCCGATGGGCGCCTCGCCTGCGGCGGCGGCCGCCCGGGCCTCGGCCAAGGCTTCGGCCATCCAGGTTTGATCATCAGCGCGCATGGGAAAGATTCTAGCCCAGCGGACGCTGAGAGGCAAGGTGGGGGACTCTTTCCCAGGGAATCTGAAAAGCTGTGGATGACGAGATTGGAGTTGGTTAGAGGTTCCGCCGGCTTGCCCGTTGATAATCTCACAGCAATGAGAGCGATATTGCACATCTCATTTCCATGCTTCAACTCAATAAGGCAAGCGGTTGTTATAGCTGATAAGTATGCAATAGTATACAGTGTAATTTAACCATACTGGCTATCGAACCATAGGTCAATAACGACAGCCTTTAGCAACACCATAGCAAGTCAAGGCTTTTACGCACAATCGACCATTAAAAGTATGGCGATTAGCCAGAACTATAGCATTATTGTCATTTTTTCCTAATGATAATTGGTCATGATAAAGTGTTTTTGTTAACAATAAAATCCTTACTTAATAAAGCCGTCTCGATAGTTTTACATCTACCTCGATCTATAGGCTGATATACATATTGTTAGAGATTATCACACGTTCATGAAAAGGCATGTATCGCTAATGGTTTGTTGTTGCGTGCCTTTTAGCTGTGCAAGCTGTCTTTGTCCGAGTGTTACCTGGTTTCAGAAAACCAGACTCGCTCGAAGAGGACACTGAGCTTCAAGTAGACTTGACTGCTGACACAACTCGGGATTCAGAGCTTAAGGAGGCTACATGCTTATAATTAGAATCCTTTTCAGATAAGACAACTTTTTTTATCGAGTTAGAGTATTTGTGAGGCAGTCGTTAGCACTTCCGCTTTAACTGCCGCTCATTGTCTTGAATTTTTGGTTTTGTTTCGGATGATAATACAATTATAAATGATTTTATATACTATATTGGCTCAATAAAAGTATGCCTTTCTATCCGGCCCGCTAGGATCCGCTCGAATTATGAATGTTATCCCCCGGGTCATCAAGAAAGGTGTGTAGCCGTGTAAAAAGTTCTTGACAGCCCACCCGGCGGAGACTATATTCCTATTCCAGTTACATGGGAAAAGAAGCAAGCGCCATTATTCTACACTAAAATGCCGTGTTTTTTACCCCGGCAGCCGAACGAGGTAGGAGTGAATCGTTATCGCGACAGCCACGGAGGCGTGATGAACGCTGCGGCCCGCCGGCCGTACGTCGACGCCTGCGCCGGTGTCTGGGTGCGTCTCAACGCGCCCCTCGGCGGTGACTTCATCACCCTCACAGTACCTCGACGGCGAAGTGGACCTTAGAATACTAAGGCTATGAATACCAAGCCGCCGTCGAGTGAAAAACTCGGCGGCGGTTTTTTCATCGTCGGTTCTCATCTCCCGTCGCCGGGACGAACTAACAACCACCGCTTCAGCGGATCATCCCGGGAGTTAAGATGCAGATACGACATTATCATTTCACGGACCTCGCGACGCGCACCCGGCTTGTCAACCGCTGCCTGCCCGACTACCCGCGGACCGCGGAGGTGCTGGACCACTGGGACCGCCGCCGCCCCGCCGTGAACTACCGTCATCACCTCGTCGGCGAGATCGACGGACGGATCGTCGCCGAGGCCGACCTCGACTCATGCAGTTGGTGCGCCGACCCCGGCGTCTTCATCCTGGACATCCTCGTCGACCCGGACCACCGCTCGAAGGGGTACGCCGGTCAACTCTGGGAGGCCGCCAGCGAGCAACTGGCCCGGCTGAGGTGGACGCGGCTCCTCGGCGGCGCCCTCGCCGACAACAGCGTGGCGGTGGACTGGCTGGAGCGGCTGGGCTTCACCCTCGACGACACCGAGCTGACCTCGCGCCTCGAACTGGAAGACTACCAGCGGCCCGCGGACTACGAGCGGGTGCTCGAGCGCTTTCGAAGCCAGGGCTTCATTACGAAAACCTACGGCGGGATAAATGATCCCGAGAAAGAGCGCAGGCTCTGGGAGCTGACCGAGGAATCCTGCGAGGATATGCCGGGCAGCCTCGAGTACCAACGGCGCAGTTTTAAGGAATGGCGTCGGATGACCCAAAGCCCGGCCCGGGACATCGACACCACCCTGGTGGCCCTGGACGGCGACGAGTTCATCGGTCTGACCGAGCTGTCCTTCAAGGGCGGGCGTCAGGCCCCGGCGGAGATAGACTGCACCGGCACCCGGCGGGAATACCGGGGCCGGAGCGTAGCCACGGCGCTGAAGTACCTGAGCGTCGACTGGGCCAAGGCCAACGGCGTCACCGCCATCTACACCGTCAACACCCAGGGCAACGACGGCATCCTGAGCATCAACCGCAAGCTGGGCTTCGAGCCCCGGCCGCCCTGGCTGTTCTACGGCCTGGGGAACGAAGACTTCGCGGGTTTGGGTATCTGACTTCCACCGAGCCACGATTTCGTTATAGCCACACCGACCCAAGCAACAACCCGGAAGGAGGAATGATGAAACGGGTCATCCGCAACGACAAGCGCAACCTGCGCCTGCGTCTGATCAACCGACCCCGGGAAAGCGCCCTGGTCATCCGGCGCCCCCGACGACCCAGCCAATCCACCCTTCCCCGACCAGGCGCTGTCTAAACCGACGACGCCCGGCCGGGGAGCGGGAATCGACAACCGGAGCGGCGACGAGCCCTCCGACAAGGAGCAACCATGAAGCTCGACAGTGAATACGCCGTTCGATGCACCGGCCTGGCGAAACAGTTCCGAAAAACCAACGCCCGCAGGCGCTCCAACGGCGGCAAGAAGACCATCACCGCCCTGGACTCGATCAGTCTGGAGATTCGTCGCGGCGAGATCTTCGGCATCATCGGACCCAACGGCTCGGGCAAGAGCACCTTGGTGCGCTGCCTGTCGACCCTGCTGTTCCCCGATGCAGGAAGGATGGAGGTCTTCGGCATCGATGTCATCGACGACGCCCCCCGGGTGAAGCGGCTGATCAACCGGGTCAGCGTCGACGCGGCCTTCTTCAAGAAACTCTCACCCTACGAGAACCTGATCTACGCCGCCCGGCTCTACGGCGGCCGGCGGTCCACGGTGAAGGTGGAGGCCCAGCGCATCCTGACGGGCCTGGACTTTCCCGAGGAAAAGATCTACGAGCCGATGCAGGAGCTCTCCCGGGGCCAGCAACAGAAGGTGGCCATCGCCCGCGCCCTGCTGACCTCGCCCGTTCTGCTGCTCCTCGACGAGCCCACCACGGGGCTGGACCCCAAGAGCAAGCTCCAGGTGCAGGCCTTCGTCCGACGCCTGCGTCGCGATCACGACGCCACGGTGCTGTTGACCAGCCACGACATGGAAGAGATCGAACGCATCTGCGACCGGCTGGCCATCATGGACGACGGGCGCATCCTGGAGACCGGCACCGCCGCCGAACTCAAGGAGCGCTACCGCACCAACGGCAGCCTGCCGACCCTGGAACGGGTCTTCCTCGAGGTGGCCGGCCGTGGCTGGCGACCCGAGGAGGAATAGCAACCAACCATAAACCACCAACAACACCAACGCGCCGGCCGCCACCGGTGAGCCGGCGCGCCGAATCCTTTCAACCCGAAACGGGGTGACACCATGTCCGAAAAGCAAACCCCGACGCTGGAAAGACCCCGCCGGCGTCCACGCATCATCAACAGCTTCGCGCGGGAGGCCAAGGCCTCCTACGCCTTCGTCGAGCGCAATTTCAACCTCGTCAAACGCTACATCAACTGGGAGATCGTCTTCCTGGCCTACACCATCGTCAACACCCTGACGATCGGCCTGATCGCCGTGGGTCACGCCGGACCGGAGCGGGTGCTCTACCTGGTGGTCGGCGCCCTGCTCTGGAGCTACCTCTCGGTGCTCTTCGAGGTGGTCAGCGAGGATGTGGCCTGGGAACGCTGGGAAGGGACCATCGAGTACACCTTCATGGCTCCGGTGAGCCGGCTGACCCGGCTTGGCGGCACCTGCTTCTTCGCCGCCCTCTACGGCCTGCTACGCACGGCCATCGTCCTGGGAGCCGTGGTGCTCTTCTTCGACCTCTCCCTGGCCGGGGCCAACATCGGCGCCTTCATGGTCGTGCTGGCCTCCTCCAGCTTCGCCTTCATGGGGCTGGGGATCATCGCCGCCGTGCTGCCGCTGATCAGCCCCGAGAAGGGAGCCCAGGCGACGCACATCATCCAGGCGATCATCCTGTTGGTCTCCGGGGTCTACTACGAGATCGACGTCCTGCCGGCCTGGCTGCGGCCGCTGTCCTACGTCAGTCCGGCCACCTACACCCTGCGCGCCAGCCGGGCGGCCCTGCTCGAGGGCGCCGGTCTGAACGAGCTCTGGCCCGAGATCCTGATCCTGTTGGGGATGGGCGTGGTGCTGATCCCCCTGGGCCTGTGGGTCTTCGGCCTGGCCGAGCGCCACGCCAAACGCACGGGCAAGCTCAAGCGCTCGGGGTAGAAACGTGAATGAAAGAACAGCCGTCCGGTGGAGCCAGGAACCCCACCGGACGGAGCAAACCAAGCCGCCGGACTCCTTCCCGCTTCGTACGGGGTATTCGTTAGTCGCTGATGACATTGGAGCCTTCCAGGCAATCACAATGTGCCAAGAAAACCGGTGGAGAGTACGCCACAGCATACCGCTTTCAGATCAATGACATATATCAACTCCTCCCACCACTGCTTTGCCGGACTGATTGACGTTCGGTCACCGCAAGGGTCCTTAGCTGCAAAGCATCCACCGCTCTCTGTGGCACTAAGAAAACCCCAAGGACCTCTGGCGCTCCAGCAATGACCGCCACCATGCACACCGGGTCCCTAAGGAACGGAAAGACCAAGCATCAAAGCCCCCTTCTGCAGCCGCCGTGTCTGACTTCCAAGAGGGCAAGGGGAGGAAACCGTCAACCGGCCCGGTTGGAGAAAACAACGAAAAAAAGAAACCGGGAACTGAAACCCGGGGAAAATGCGTGTATCTTATAGATATGTAAGGGGCGGGCAAGACAACCCCGAAACCACAACGAGCCCGACTGCTCTCAGCCGTGTTAATCCGCCCCACCATGCCGCCCAGGCGGCGCCGACAACAGAAAGGAGGTCGTCATGCTCAAGCTCAACGAACGCAAGAACCATCTGCGGACCCTCGGCCTCTACGGGCTGCGCGTCCCCCGACAGAACTAACGAAGATTACTCCTCCACTGAGGAGATAGCGGTACGAAGGAGGTCAGGATGTACAGCTACGACGAACTCTCCCTAGTCCGTCAGGTAGAACTCGAAGGCCTGCTGCGCGAACTCAGCCGCGACGACGGCCGGGAACACAACCAGCCCCAGTAACCACGGGGCGCAACGGTAAACACCAACCGGGGCCTGTCGGCCCCGGTTTTGTTAAGGACCAAAAAGTGAGGATTCCCTGCCCTGGCCAGGGGATAGCCCCTCCTACACGGCAGGGTGAAGTCGCTGCAGACAAAAAGACCTTGTCGGCGCCGGGTCACTCTGCTATAATGCCAGCCCGTCACCGTGAACGCGGCGACGCAGCGTCGGGGCGTAGCGCAGTCTGGTAGCGCACCTGAATGGGGTTCAGGGGGTCGGAGGTTCGAATCCTCTCGCCCCGACCACGGGGGCCGGAAGGCCCCCGCTTTTTATCATGGGATCGAATACCCCGTCCGGACCGGATCGTGATTGTAATCTGCTGATAATCGACGTGATGAACATCAGATACTTGTCCCAAAACGGGCGGTTATAAAGTGGCGACTAACAATAGCTTAAGGGATCACTTAACCGTCAGGGACCATGGTGTTACTGGATAACGTTCTGATACGTGCAGCCGGCAGGCAATCAGATGCGCACATCGAGCGAGCTGCTTGTGGCAGGTACGTGGATTCCCGCATTCCCAGGATGCCCGTAGTGACGTCACGACGTACTAAAACCAACTGCTTGACGTCCTTGGTCTCGACGAGGCAGTATCGACCCTAAGCGTCCTATTAACAAGCATATATACCGAAGGCGGTGAGGGTTTAAGTTTGCGGGCCAAGCATCATTCGGCATAGCCTTGTAGCGGCTTTTCGAGGTGTATCGGTGTTTCGAAGTTGTGTTGGCTGGTCCGGGATCGTGTGTGATGCCAAGCGTAATCTGTAGCGGATCTCGACATTTCCGGGTAGCGCATAACGGCCCGGCAAGCCCCTCCCAATCAGCCTGATTTGGTCCGAACACGTTCCCTGATGCCAAAGCATTTGTTGACAATCGATCAGCGATCTAATCTGATCCAGACACGAGTGATAATCCAAAACTATTTGGAGGCACCACTCGTCGATGAAAGAGCGGCGTTGATCGCCTGATTCACTTCAACACCACAACCAGCCGCTTTTCAAGTCGGAATGTTGATGGAGTTTATAGGGAAGTTCAGGTAATAAGTCGCATCCCGGCATGATTGAAAAATCCTCGCCGCCCGGCTGAATGAAAGACAACCAGCGACCGCCGGTCGGAATGACCTGTTGAATCCACGGATTCCCCGCTGTATGATGAAACCGAGCCGACCACGGCAGGGTCTTATCATAGTTGGAGCGACCTCTGCCCAAACACCTTGTCTTCAACGCCTTTGGAGCGTGCAACCATGTTCTGTCCACAGTGCGGCAGGGAGCTGCCCGACGACGCCAAGTTCTGCCTGAGTTGCGGGCGCAAGCTCGATGAGCAGACGCCCGACGGTCCCGAGCCCAAACCCGCCCCGCCGATGCCCGAAACCGGCGTTCCCGGAGAAGCCCCGCCCGAATCGATGGCCCCCGAAGCCGACGGGAAAACCCCGCCGACCGTGCGGGACATCGTTGTTGATGAAAAGCTCGGCTCGCTGACCTGGCTGCGCCTGACGGTGCTGGCGGCCCTGGTCGGCGCCGGATTCATCACCTTCTTCAACTTCGGCCGCGAGGCTCTGTTCAGCGCCTCCTATCTCGGCGGCGCCGGTCTATCCTTCGGCGACCTTCTGGGATACGCCGCCGGCCTGGCCGGTCGGGCCATGAGCTACGGCATCGCCCCGCCGGTGCTGGCCGTGTTGATCGCCGCGGGAGCCTTCTTCATGGCGCGCAACAAGAACGAACAGCTCGAGGCCGAGTTCCCGGGTCAGGGGATCAGCCTCATCACCATCGGTGTGGGATTGGGCGGCGTACTGATGCTGCTCAGCCACCTCATCGAAGGCCGCTTCATCTGGGCCGTGTTCTGTCTGCTCATCGCCGCCACCCAGGTGTTCGTCGCGCTGATGCTCAAGCGCCACAGCGTCTACTTCGAAGCCGACCCCCTTGAGAAGATCAGCTTCCGGGTGGCCTGCTACTCCCTGCTGACCTACGCCGCCTTCCTGGGAGTCAGCGCCGTCGGCGTCCTCACCGGTCTGGGCTTTTTGGCCGTAGGCCTGCCGAGGATCTTCATGATCATCGCCGGCATCGCTGGCCTGCTGGGCGTCGTCGCCTTCGGCCTGGCGATGATCCTGCGCAAGCTGGACATCAAAATCGGCTGAGTACGCCCCTTGCCGCCATACAACCTACACTTTAGGCTTCGAGATTCCAAAACGAGCAGCCGGTCCGAACCGGTTGCTCGTTTCCATTGGGCATCACAGGGATACCTTTTGAGTTTGACTAATGCCCAATCGATAGCTTTTACCCCCCTAACTATCAACCTCAGCGCACTGCTACGCCGTCGCGTCCGGATATTCAGCCGCCTCAGCCGCGGTTGATCTTCAGCCGCAGCCGCAGGTTGCGCAGATCGGTGATGATCAGATCGGCCCGGGAGAGGTCCTGGGAGATCGTATACTCGTGGGGCAGGGCTATCACGCGCATCCCGGCGTCCTTGGCCGCGGCGATCCCCGAGGCCGAATCTTCGAAAACCAGGCATTCGGCGGGTTTGACCTTCAACCGCTCGGCGGCCTTAAGGTAGATCTCGGGGTGGGGTTTGTTATGCTCGACATCGCCGCCGGTGAGGATGACATCGAAGAGCCCGCGCAGATCGAAGCGTTCCAGCACGACCTCGACGGAATCGGGATGGGCGCTGGAGGCCAGGGCCGTTTTCATTTCACGGCTCAACCGCTTGATCAGCCCCAGCACACCGGAGCGCAGCTGCATCTTTTCCCGCACCAACCTATCGTAGATCATTTTCTTTGAGAGCCGAACCTCCTCCAAACCAACACCGAGACCGTGCCTGGCGATGTGCTCGTGGAGCTTGCTACCCCGCCCGACCCAAAGCTCGATAAACTCGCGCTTGGTAATGGCGGCCCCGTGGGCGGTGAAAACCTCGTTGTAGGCTTCGTACTGAAGCGGCTCGGAATCGACAATGACCCCGTCCATGTCGAAGATGACGGCCTTGATCAAGGCAAACCCCCACTGCAATATATTATGCACAATAATAAATGCAATCCTGAAAGAATAATGCACCTATCCGAATGCAATTTATATTAATCGTACCACAGGCAAATATAGAATACAATAATTGACATAGGTCCGAGACCGGATTTTACACCCACAAACTCAACATTATCGCAACAGCTTGTGAATAAAGCCGATAGAGCAAAAACACCTTGCTTGCGACCCCTTTTTATGCTACCGTATGCACGCTGTGAGGTAGTACATTTCTCAATGTTGCAATCCGGGGCGCCCTCGAACAGCACCGGGTTCACCCCGCTGCGGTTCGGTCGGCGGAGTCGATACCGACCAAACAGATGCCGCACCGAGCCTTGCATTGCGGCGGCGAGATGAAGGGTGATCATACCTCGGTGGGGCGCGGCCCAACCGCGTGAAACAGGCTTGCGGCCGGATCCGACTCGACGATTACGCGAATCGTGGTGTAACCGCAAACGGCCCCAAAATACGGCCAGGCGTATCGTCAAGTCGAGAAGCGACAACTCAACGCCTTCGGGGCGACCATATGATGCTTTGCGAACACCATTTCTCTGTTGTTTCTTGCCACCGGATGCCCCGACCCCACTAACCCGGCTAAGGCGTCGCCCGGTTTTATTTGGGCATCGGCGATTATTATCAGGCGGATCTCAAGGGTAAGTATCGATCAGCACCTTTCTGAGCCTTGACGATCAGTCCGCAGACGAGGCAATCATATACCCGGACTGTGACAAACAAGGACCCTATCAGAGAAAACCCGGTTTGCCCGAAGCCCCGTTTCCAGCACGGAATAACCGGTCAACCGCCCAGTAAGAGTACTCGATAGTCGCGCTTAGCCGTACATCCGCAATCCGCGCCAAGCCCGCCTCGATCACCTCGCCCTCCCCGCGCAATGGCGGCCGCCCGGCCGTTGAAACGCCGCGGAACCCTCCAGCGTAACTGACTATAAGAGCCCCGGATTCGCCGTTCTCAAGCGGCGCGTCCGCTGGCGTTTACAATTGAACCGATCCGCCGCCCGGTTGGGCCTACCGGCCCCGTCGGCGGTTCGAGGGGTGATTGACAAATGCAACTGGGATCCCTGCCCGGAATCCTGATCCTGATCGGCTGCGGTATCGCCGGCGGATTCCTGGGCTGGCAACTACGCCGTTGGTTCTCCGCGCGACGGTTGAACTCCGCCGAGAAACTAGCCGAAAGTATCATCAAAAACGCACGCCTGGAGGCCAAGAGCCTGCAGCGCGAAGCCAAGCTCGAGGCCAAGGACGAAGCCCTGCGCATCAAACAGGAGGCCGAACGCCAGGCCCAGCAGCATCGCAACGAGCTCCAGCGTATCGAAAAATGGCTCGGATCCAAGGAGGCCACCCTCGATAAACGCTCCGACGAACTCGACGAGCGCCACGAGGAACTTAAAAACCGCTCCAAGAAGATCGAGGACCGCGAGAACACCCTGGTCCAACAGGAGAAGCAGGCCGCCCAGCTCATCGAGGAGCAGACCAAGACCCTGGAGACCCTCTCCGGGATGAGCGCCGTCGAAGCCAAGCGGCTGCTCTTCGATAACCTGCGCGCCGAGGTTGAACACGAGTCCTCGCGTATCATCAAAGAGATGCGCGACGAGGCCGTGGCCCGCGCCGAGGACGAGGCCCGCAAGATCATCACCAACGCCGTCCAGCGCCTGGCCGCCGACCAGGTCTCCGAGGTCACCGTCAGCGTCGTCCAACTGCCCTCCGACGAGATGAAAGGCCGCATCATCGGCCGAGAGGGCCGCAACATCCGCGCCTTCGAGATGGCCACCGGCGTCGACGTCGTCGTCGACGACACCCCGGAGGCCGTCATCCTCTCCGCCTTCGATCCCATCAAGCGCGAGGTCGCCCGTCAGACCATGGAGAAGCTGGTCCTCGACGGCCGCATCCACCCGGGCCGCATCGAGGACGTCGTCACAAAAACCCAGGCCAAGATGAAAACGACGCTGCGCGAGGCCGGCGAACAGGCCGCCCTGGACACCGGCATCCAAGGGCTGCATCCAGAGGTCGTCAACCTGCTCGGCCGCCTGCGCTACCGCACCAGCTTCGGCCAAAACGTACTCCAGCACTCCAAGGAAGTCTCCTACCTGGCCGGGATGATCGCCACAGACCTGGGCCTCGACGAACGCCTGGCCCGCCGCGCCGGCCTGCTCCACGATCTCGGCAAGGCCGTCGATCACGAGGTCGAGGGAACCCACGCCCAAATCGGCGCCGACCTGGCCCGACGCTACGGCGAGAAACCCCTGGTCGTCAACGCCATCGAGTGCCACCACGGCAAGGTCGAACCGGCCACCCCCGAGGCCGTGCTGGTCATGGCAGCCGACGCCCTCTCCGCCGCCCGACCCGGCGCCCGCCGCGAGACCCTGGACCTCTACATCAAACGCCTGACCAAACTCGAAGAAATCGCCAACTCCTTCTCCGGCGTCGACCGCTCCTTCGCCATCCAGGCCGGTCGCGAGATCCGCATCATCGTCGACCCCGGAGAGCTCGCCGATACCGAAGCCGACGAGATGTCCCTGGCCGTGGCCCGACGCATCGAGAAGGAGATGGAATACCCGGGCAAGATCCGCGTGACCGTCATCCGCGAGCACCGCGCAACCAGCTACGCCAGCTAAACCAACCGCCGAGCGCACCCCGCGACCTTCGCCAAACCCGCCGTCCCCGCGATCGACGCCCTCGATCATCCGCCGGGAGGCTTTGGCACGTTTTTTGCGCCCGCGCAGGTGGCCTGCCGGAAAGGCCCCGTCCGCCTCCGCAAAAAACGTGCCAAAGCCGGGCCGGGCCGAGGTTGATCTGCCGGGGTTTGGCGAAGGTCGCCGTCGGCTGTTGTCCAGGAACCGTCGTCCGGCTATGGTGGTATGGTTGAGGTGTCCCTGAGGGGGCTGGTCGGCGCCGATGAACGGAATATGTTCGTGTATTGGTGTCTTTACGGCGGAGCTCGACCGTATCTGCGACCACGGGGAGCGATAAGGCAAACTGAGACGCCTTGGTCCGCTGACCGGCTTCAATAACCCCACCGGTTGGATAGCGCTCACAGGGCGCTCGCTGGCACGCCATCAGGCCTGCTTAGCAAAGATTAGCCAAGGCATTCGTTTCAACCGCTGTTTATTGAACGCGGTAGTTATCGAAGATTCAGGAACGTGTGGATAGCCGCTGAAACCTTGACGCTTGATAATGATGCGGTCCTTCTTCCGCCCCGGCACGCTCGCATTACGGAGACCCATTCATGACGCCGAGCAAGAAAGCGAACCGCAACGAGCTCTTTCTGCCCGAGAGCGGCAGGGGACCCGAGCTGCCCCTGGCCGAGAGTCAGGTGCCCGCCGGCTTCCCCTCTCCCGCCGACGACTACATCGCCCGTCGGCTGGACCTGAACGAACACCTGATCCCTCACCCCTCGGCGACCTTCTTCGTTCGCGTCGCCGGCGATTCGATGACCGGCGCCGGGATCAACGACGGGGACATCCTGATCGTCGACCGTTCCCTGGAGGCCGCCGAGGGCAAGGTAGTCATCGCGGTGGTCGACGGCGAACTGGTGGTCAAGCGGCTGCGCAAGCGCGACGGTGCCTGGGCGCTGCTGGCCGAGAGCGAGGGCTACCCGCCCATCGTCGCCGGCGAGGACGGCGAGTTCGAGGTCTGGGGCGTGGTCACCAACGTCATCCACTCCCTCTAGGGTGAAGCGATGGGTCCGGCGAAGACCAGCGGCGTCCGATCCGCGACGCGTCGACGGATCGCCCTGGTCGACTGCAACAACTTCTACGTTTCCTGCGAACGGGTATTCCAGCCGGCCCTGGGCGCGCGCCCCGTCGTGGTGCTATCCAACAACGACGGCTGCGTCATCGCCCGTTCCAACGAGGTCAAGGCCCTGGGCGTGCCGATGGGCGCGCCCTTCTTCCAGTGGCGCGAGCGCCTGGAGCGCATCGGCTGCGCCGTTTTCTCCGCCAACTTCCCCCTCTACGCCGACATGAGCCGCCGGGTGATGGCGGCGCTGGCCGAGCGGACCCCCAGCCTCGAGATCTACTCCATCGACGAGGCCTTCCTCGATCTGGCCGGTCTCCCCGACCCCCTCGGTCACTGCCGCGAGCTGGCGCACCTCGTCGAGCGCTGGACGGGCATCCCCGTGGCCATCGGACTAGGTCCCGGCAAAGTGCTGGCCAAGGTGGCCGGTCGCCTGGCCAAGAAGCAGCCCCGCTGGGGCGGAGTCAAGGAGCTCGCCCCGGGTCCCGAGCTGGACGCCGTGCTGGCCGAGCTGCCCCTCGAGGACCTCTGGGGCGTGGCCGGACGGCTGGCCAAGCGTCTGCGTCGGGCGGGCATCCTCACCGCCGCCCAGCTCCGCGACGCCGACGACCGCTGGATCACTCGCAAGCTGGGCGTGGTCGGTCAGCGGATGGTCTACGAGCTGCGCGGGCGCAGTTGTCTGCCCATCGAGGACCAGCCCCGGGCCAAGCAGGGCATCTGCACCTCGCGCTCCTTCGGCCGCCCCTTGGAGACCCGGGACGAGCTGGCCGAGTCCGTGGCCGAGTTCGCCAGCCGGGCCGCCGAGAAGCTGCGCGAGGGCGGCTCCGCCGCGGGGGTGGTCACCGTCTTCATCATGACCGGCCACTTCGCCCGAGGACCCAAGTACTACAACTCGGCCGCCCGGGTGCTGCCCGTGCCCAGCTCGCTGACCCCGGAGCTCATCGACGCCGCCCTGGACGGACTGCGCCGGATCTACAAACCCGGCTACCCCTATAAGAAGGCCGGGGTGTTGCTCTCCCACATCCGCCCCGCCGCCGCCCTGCAGCGCAGCCTCTTCGACCCCCTGGGCGAGCCCAGCGAACCCGAGACCAACCCCCGGCGGCGCACCGAAAAACTGATGGGCGCCCTGGACCGCATCAATGACGCCTTCGGCTCGGACACTGTCCACTACGCCGCCACCGGGACACGACGTGTCTGGGACATGAATCAGCGTCACTGCTCGCACCGCTTCACCACCAGTTGGAGCGAGCTGCCCACGGCGAGGGCCTGAGAACGCCCGGTCACCATCCAGGCCAAAGCGGCACTTGAGTATTACCGACTGCTATCAATCGCGAACAGGGGCAAATAGTAAGTATAAGTTAGGGATCATCACATAAGATGAACATCAGCTATTGCAGTTGGGTGCTTATATCGGCTTGAGCAAGTCTGTTATCCTGCCACAAGCAAAGGGGACAATGTGGCGGGGAGGAGCAGAACGAGGGACCGGCACGTCAAGTGTCCCAGGTGTAACTAGCGCTGCGCCGACGGGCGTCGTAAGCGCAAGCGTTGCGGCAAGTTGTTCAACCCTCGTCCCCGGGGGCGTCGCAACGAGCCGCCGCCGGAAAAGCGCCGTGAGATAGCGCGTCTGTTGCGGCTCGGCGTCCCGGCGGCGCGGGTCATCCTCCCCAAGCGCTGTGACGGCAAGCACCTGCTGGGCGCGATCTTGGAGAACGTCGAGCTGGGCTTGATCGTATACTCCGATGGATACAAGGACTATAACAGGCTCTCACTCAACGGTATCCACCACAAACGCATCATCCATGACAAGACCCTGGCCAATGGCAAGGTTCACATCAACGGCATCGAGAGCTTCCGGGGCTACGCCAAACGCCGGCTAAAAGCCTACCACGGCGGCTTCATACGCAACGACAGGCTCTGTATCCGTGAAATGGAATTACGATTCAACCATCGAGACGACGAAGACGCGCTGAACTACCTCGGGAGCATACTTCAGGTTTGTTCATAATTAGGTGATAATCCAATATGTTAAGTTCGACACGCCAGGTGTCCCGATCACGCAATCAGGCAGGGGCTAAGCGGCACCTCTTGGTAGAATCTAATCTTGCTTGATCGTTTAGAATCCTTTCGGCTGGTCTATTCGAAAACTGATTATCCAAACGCAATAAACGACCGCTGGTTCTACCTGCCGCTGCCGACGACCAGAGGTAAGCAGCCCGAAGACGATCTACTGTCGGCGAGGGCGGTATGCCGTCAGCACCTCGACTCCGCTGGACCATCCACCAATCGACCGCTCCGCGACCTCCGCGCTGATCCCACCGTATTCGTGATCTTGCGAGGTGACCGATGAAGTTCGCCGCCGCCTGGAAGCTCATCCGCGCCAACCTGGGCCGCCACCGCCGGCGCAGCGTGACCAGCTCCCTGGGCATCGCTCTGGGCATCGCCGCCCTAGTCTTCCTGGTCGGTCTGGGCCAGGGGGTGCGCCGCGAGGTCATCGACGGCATCCTGGCCAAGCTGCCGCTCAACGAGCTGATCGTCACCGAGAAGCCGGGGCTGATCCGCGCCTCCGAGCCCCTGGACGATGCGGCCCTTGAGCTGCTGCGCTCCCGACCCGGGGTGACGGCGGTCCACCCGGCGCTGGAGTCGCCGATACCCTCGCAGCTTCGAGGGATCAGCATCGGCCCCGTCGACCTGTCCCGTTTCGGCACCGACCTGGGTGTGGCAGGCTGGGACGCGGCGATGATCGAAGAGGCCCGGGCCGGACAGCGCGCGGTCGAGCTGGGTCCCAACGATGTCCCCGTGGTGATTTCCACGGAGCTGGTGGACTTCTACAACCATGTCTTCGCGCCGGGCAACGATCTGCCGACCTTCAGCCCCGAGGAGGTGCTGGGCACCAGCTTCGGGCTGATCCTGGGTCGCTCCAGCTTCGAGACCAAGCCCTCGACCCGGGTCACCGGCCGAGTGGTCGGCTTCTCGCCCAAGGCGATGGTCATCGGGGTGACCATCCCCCTGGAGGTGCTGCGTCGCGCCGCCGAGAAAGCCCTGGGCTCTCCCGTCGAGCGCTACTCCCGGGCCTACTTGGTCTGCGAGGACTCCCGCGTCGCCGCCGAGGTCGGCGCCTTCGCCCGGGAGGCCGGCTTCGAGACCGAATCCAGCCGCGAGGCCGTCGAGAAGGCCGGGCTGACCATCGACACCGTCACCGCCGTGCTCTCCGTGGTCGGGGTGCTGATGCTGCTGATCGCCGCCTTCAGTATCTTCAACAACTTCTCGCTGATCGTCACCGAGCGCGGCGCCGAGATCGGCCTGCTGCGCTGCGTGGGCTGCACCCGAGGCGACGTGCGCGCGCTGATCCTGGGAGAGGCGGCTGTGGTCGGTCTGGCCAACGGCGTCGTCGGGGCGCTTATGGGCTGGGGCCTGGGAACCCTGGGCGATCATCTGCTGGTCGAGTACCTGCCCGAGTTCACCTTCAAACCCGAGACCTTCTTCCATCTGCCCTGGTGGCTGCTGATCGGCTCGGCCCTGCTGGCGGTGCTGGTGTCCGTGGGCGCGGCGGCTCTACCGGCGAGGCGGGCGGCGCGGATCTCCCCCGCCGAGGCCCTGCGCCGATTGGAGGCCTAGGGAACCGCCGGGGCCTTTCCGACGTTTCTTTATCGACCTCACCGGTCGGGATTCTCGCCCACTCCCCGCACAACGGCCCACTGTACAATCCAGCACTTAACAGGTTTGGCAGAGCCTGATCAAGCTTGTGCGCCGCCATTCATTAGACCGGTAACCTTGTTTTTCAACACCCGTTACTGGTTGATAAGGATTATCACTCGTTGTAGACCGGCACTACTCGCTAATAGATTGTCAATCAATGCTTGATAGAATACTTAGACTCCAATAACATACCGCCGATTTATTGCAATCAACCTCGCCTTGTACATAGTGTTGCATGAAGCTGGAGCCTGTAGGTCCCGCCCAAAGGTTTTTGAAACTGATAGTGAGTTACATGCTAAAAGTATGCTATTGAATGGTTTAGAACCGGTAACAACTGATAAGCCTCACGAGTTGACGATTCCCGCCGAGCATTTATCAGAGCCTCCTGTTCGATGCAGCTATCCATGGTTACAAATAATGGTCCAGTTTCTTGTGATATCAACGGTTGGTAAAACCAAGCTGGATTGCCTCGGGGCCGAGGGGCGTGCGCTTGTACGAGTTGGCGAAGAGTCGCCTTCCAGCTATGCTGATTGAAGAAACGTTACTCAACGCAGGCGAGTGCGCCATCCCAACAGCAGCTCACACCAGCTTTACACGGCCAAGAAGCCGAACTCTGATGCGTATGCGGCGCCATGCGCCACCCCGCCGTCCACTGTTGTAGCACATCGGCAGCGTTGAGGGCTTTCAGCTCAGAGGCCCCCGGCCGTCGCCCAGTCGTAGAGATCTTGCCGACTGCCTTGAGCGCACTTCTCTGAGCTCATTGCACGGGACATTCGGCCGACAAGTCCGTAAATCCACCCCGTCCCTCGCCAGGCGACGCTTTTCGTGCTATGTTAATCCCGTAGTCATCATGGAACGTGTTCGGACCAAATCAGGCTGATTGGGATCGGTCTGCCGGGCCGTTATTGACCCCCTGAAATACGCCTTCTAGAAGCAAGCGCTCATTTGGCAAACCCTTATTGATTGATATTATGACACTTAGGATTCTGTGGCAATCTGCTGCCAGGGCAGTTACAAGTCCGCTGATATCTAGGATAGAAAGGATCGTCAAGGATCAGTCCCGCAATAATTGACACTTTTCAACTGCCCGCTTTGTGACAGGTATCCGATAATCATCACCCCTATTATCAACAAAATACAATCATAGTCGGGTCCGAAGAGGGTATACGATGCCATCCCGAAATCCTCTCCCCCACGGGATAAAAACCGTCACAGTCGCCCCCGGAAGCCATGAGGCAGAAACTCACCGCCAGACTGATCATCATCGTTCTCCTGCTGCCCGCGTTGCCCGCGGCGGGTTTCTCCACCTTCGGCAAGAACAAGGTCGCCTACCGCGACTTCGACTGGCGGGTGCTGGCCAGCGAGCACTTCGACATCCACTTCTACCCCGAGGAGCGGGAACTGGCCGAGCGCACCGCCGCCCTGGCCGAGGCCGCCTTCGATGAGCTCTCGCTGCGCCTGGGCCACGTGATCCACCGCCGCATCCCCCTATTCCTCTACGCCAACGGACCCAGCTTCCAGCAGACCAACACCGTGGATATCATGCTGCCCGAGTCCGTCGGCGGCTTCACCGAGTACCGCAAGGGCCGCGTGGTGATGCCCAACAACGGCGATCTGTCAGTCTTCTCTTCGACGCTGACCCACGAGCTGGTCCACGTCTTCGCCTTCGACATGATGCGCGACGAGATCGTCGCCCGGGGAACGGGCAACTTCACCCAGCCCCACCTCTGGTTCTCCGAGGGTCTGGCCGAGTACTTCTCCGACGGCGACTCGGCGGAGCTGGCGGTCTACATGCGCGATCTAGTCCTCGAGGACCGCCTGCGCCCCCTGCGCTCCCTAGTGGGCCTCGGCTCCTACTTCATCCTCTACAAGGAGGGCCAGTCGGCCGTCCTCTACATCGCCGAGCGCTTCGGCGAGACGGCCCTGGTCGAGCTCCAGCGCGGCTGCTACAAGAGCAAGTACTTCGAGGACGTCATCGAGGACGTGCTGGGGATCACCTTCGAGCAACTGGACGAGGACTGGCGACGCTGGGTCCAGCGGCGCTACTTCCCCGAGATCGTCGAGCGGCGCAGCCTGGACGAGGTCGGCGCTCGGCTGACCCGGGAGGAGGAAACCGCCCTGGCCCCGGCCTACGCCGAACGCGACGGTGAGCCCGGCTATTGCTATCTCTCCAACTACTACGGCTATCAGGCCCTCTATTGGGCGCCCCTGCGCGGTGATAACGACGGTGAGCTGTTGCTTACCGCCGGTCGCAACCCCAGCCTCGAGTCGCTGCACATGTTCACCAGCGCCCTCGACGTCGACGACTCCGGCCGGGTGGCCTTCTCCGCCCGCTCCGGCCAGGGCGACGAGCTGATCATCTACGACCTGGACAGCGACGAGGTCCTCGAACGCCGCGGCCTACCCGGCGTGGTCAGCCTGTCCTCACCGAGCTGGGGTCCCGAGGGTCTGGTCGTCGTCGGGCTGGACGAATCCGGCCGCAGCGATCTCTACCTGGTCGATCTGCCCGACTGGCGGGTCCAGCGCCTGACCGATGACTACTTCTATGAGACCGATCCGGTCTTCACCCCCGACGGCGGGATCATCTTCGCCTCCAACCGCGCCGCCGGCGAGTACGACGAGCGGCTCAACCTCTGGCGCCTCGATCCAGACGGCGGTGCGCCGGAACAACTAACTACAGGTCCCCGACGAGACCGGGCGCCCTTCTACGACTCGGCGGGACGACTGCACTTCTTCTCCGATCGCGGCGGCGCCCGCGACCTCTTCCGTCTCGGAGACGACGGCGGGCTGGTCCAACTGACCTCGCTGTTCTCCGGAGCCTTCCGGGGCGAGTTCACCCCCCGGGGCGAGCTGCTTTGCGAGGGTCTGATCGGACATAACTTCGCCGTCTATCTGGTCGACGAACTCCCTGAAAACACCGAGATCGTCAGCGCTGAAACCGAAGGCGAGACCACCGGGACCCTCCTCGTCGATTCCACACCGCGCACCGTCGACACCACCCTCGAAGAGTACCGGACCGAGTTCACCCTGGACGTCGTTCGCGCCGACACCGCCTACGATCCCGAGTTCGGCGCCGGTCTGGGCACCGCCCTGGCGTTGACCGACCTCACCGGCGACCAGCGGATCATCCTCCAGCTCTACTCCGCCGGCAGCTCGACGGCCAGCTTCTTCGAGTACTTCAACGTCGCCGCAACCTACCTCAACCTCGAGAACCGCCTCAACTGGGGCACCGGAGCCTTCCACTACGTCGACGACTACCTGGACTACTCCACCCAAGTGCCCTACTTCGAGCGACGATACGGCGGCGTCGGCGTGGTCTCCTACCCCTTCAGCCGCTACACCCGCCTGGAAAGCAACCTGGTGCTGCGTCGCAGCGAACGCTACGACTACATCGGCGAGTTCTGGACCAACCGCTTCCTCGGCTCGGCCTACCTGGGCTTCGTCTACGACACCACCCTCTGGGACATGATCGGCCCCATCGACGGTATGCGGGTCAACCTCCAGGCCGGCCAGACCTTCGACCTGACCGCCGGGCGCAGCTCCTACTATACCCTTTGGGGCGACCTGCGCTACTACCTGCGAACCAGCCGACGCACAACCCTGGCCGCCCGCGCCGTCGGCCGCCTCGCCGAAGGCGACGACGCCCGCCGGGCCTACTTCGGCGGCGCCATGACCATGCGCGGCTACCCCTACGGCCACTTCTCCGGCACCCGGCTCTACATGGGCAACCTCGAGTGGCGCTTCCCCCTGCTCGACTACATCGCCCTGGGGCTGCCCGTCGGCGACCTGACCTTCTACGAGGTCCAGGGAGCGCTGTTCTTCGACGTCGGCGCCACCTGGAACGCCGAAGAGACAGTGCCCGATCCCGTCGGCGACTTCGGCGTCGGATTCCGTGTCGGCCTGGGACCCTACCTGGCCCTGCGCTTCGACCTGGCCTGGCTGACCGACTTCAACTCCGTCGAGCGCGACGCCGAATTCGGCTTCTACATCGGCTGGAATTACTGAACGCGACCGCGGCCGCGCAAACCCCACCCTCCACGACCGCCCGGCCCCGGCTTTGGCACGTTTCTTGCAGCAGGGCGGGGCGGCCTATCGCCGGATCCCGCGCGCCACTCCGCAAGAAACGTGCCAAAGCCGGGGCCGGATAACCTGTTAACCACCGGGTGGTGCCAATTCGCGGCCGCTGTCGCGCGGTGGGACGGGAACGCAATACGTCGTCGGTGTGAACCGGTTCGTTAATAAAGCAAGGACCCCCGCGGGGGTCCTTGCTGCGGTTGGGATTGTGAACGCGGCTAGTTTTCTTCGAGTTCCGGGGGGAGGGGCAGTCCCTCGCGGCGGTAGTCGTCGGCGTCGGCCTCGTAGTCCATCATGTAGCCGTAGTCCTTGCCGGTGAGGCGGCTGAGGACGGTGACGGCCAGGCGGCGCACGTCGAGGTCCGGGCTTTCGAGATAGGCGTCGAGGAAGGTGACGGCGGGCTGGCCCCCGGCGGCGAAGATCAGCGGGGCGAAGGCGATGGCGCCGTCGCGACCGGCGCGCACGGCGTCGAGGAGGGCCTGGTAAGCGGCTTCTTCGGCCTCGCGCAGGGCCACGGCGGCGACGACGGGGGGGCGGCCCTCGAGGTTCAGGGCGGCGATCAGGGGTTCGATGAAGATTCGGCCGAAGGTGTCGTAGAGGACGGCGGCGGCGGCTGGAGCGTTGTCCGAGCCACCGGCGGCGATACCCTCGAGCAGAGCCTCGATCCGTTCCCGTCCGAAGTAGAGGGCGGCGGTGATTCGCTCGCCGACGATCTCCTCTTCGCCCGAGTAGATCTGGAGCAGCAGGGGCAGGTTGTCGGGCAGCCCGGCGGCCAGGGCCAGGATGGCCAGATCGGAGTCCAGGCGGGCCAGTGCTCGGCCGCCCTTCGGGATGTCGGCGAAGGGTTCGAGGAGTTCGAGCCGGCGGGCCTCGCCCAGGGATTCGTCGTCGGCGATTTCGTCGAGACCGCGCAGCAGGTCCGCGTCGTCGATGGCTGATACGGAGGCGGCGAAGTCGGTACTCTCGGGTGCGGCGGCCAGCTCGGCCACCGTGGCGGCGAGGGCCGGGGCCGCCAGGACGGCCAGAGCGATGATCAGGGTTGGTTTAGGGGGCTTCATCGAAGAGGATCACCCTCCAATCCCCCTCCCGGTTCTCCAGGAGGAAGTGGTAAGTCCGGCTGATCCACACGTCGTCGACGATCTGGATCAGCTCACTGGCGACGATGGCGCGCTCCGGCCCGAGAAGCTCTTCCAGATTCGAGGCGTCTTCGACGGGACGCGGCGGTGTATAGGAGTACTCCAGATCGGGCTCGAGGGCCTCGGCGAGGAAAAGCCGGTTGTCGGCGGTCAGCTCACGCCAATCTCCGTTCCAAGTGGGCGAGGTATCGTAGAGCTCGGCGACGGCGGCGGCGTCATCCTCGAAGAGGGCGGTGAGAAAGCTCGCCAGGGCGTGCTCCGGGGTACCCGGCTCGTCGGCGGGACCGGGGGCGCGCAGGTTGGCCTCGGCGCCGCGAGCGTTCAGCAGCGCGAGCAGGACAATGAGAATGCTGAAGCTTTGCGAGGAGACTTTGGTCATCGTTAGCGCTGGTTTGCTTCCAACGGCGGATTTGCCACTACACCGCAGTCGATGCTATCCGAGGGATGATACAGCGGTGAGGCAGCGGTGGTGCGCGCCGCCGGCGGGGGAATCATCGCGGAGCGTGAGATGCCGTGAGAGCGATTAAGGAAGCCGGTGAAAAGAGCAAAGAAATGCGAACACTCGACTCTCCGGCCCTGCGACTGGAGCATCCGCAAGTAGATAGGGTTTCCCGCGACGACTCGGCGACGCTACGGACTCCCCGGTTGGTGTGCTTCAACCGGATACACAAAGCGAGCCGGTGGTCGTGGGGGGCGAAACCCCCCGACGGTTAGTTAGAGCTGGAACAGGATGATGTCCAGACCCAGATCGGTACGGCCGTCGAGGTAGAGGGCGCCGTGAAGGTTGAGCTGGAGGTCGCCCAGACCGAAGTGAACCCCCGGAGTGATCCGGGCGTCGGAGTTGAAATCGGCGCCGGGCTCGCCGTTGAAGGCCGTCGAGAGGGAGAGCCAGTCGGCGGCGGCCCAGACGGCGCCCAGGCCGTAACCGAAGCCGCCGTCGTCGCCGAAGAGATAGTCCAGGTTGCCCAGCAGGGTGAAGGGAGCCAGGTCAGCCTGGAGGGCGACGCCGGAGGTGACCACGGCCCGGTCGTTCGGAGTCTCCGGACCCAGGTCGGCGTTGTCGTTGAGCTCGGCGGTGGGCAGCTCCAGTTCGGAGTAGACGGCGTAGGCGAAGTCGTCGGGCGACGGCGGACCGACCTTGGCTGTCAGGCGCAGATCGCCCATTCCGGCCAGGGTTTGGGCCTCGCCGTGGACCAGGGCCGAGTAGGGGGTTTCGACGGCCAGCTCGCCCCAGCCGCCCAGGCCCAGGGCCAGGTTTAGCTCGGCCCGGCTGCGGCGGTGGGGATCGACGGAATCCGCGGCGGGATAACTCAGTTCGGCTCCCAGACCGGCACGGAGGTCCCAGGCCTCCAGGCTGCGGGCGAAGTGCAGGCTGGTCAGACCGCTGGCCCCGCCGGGACCGGCCAGCCCCAGGGGCAGGCGCGGCAGATGGTAGACCAGGCGGTGCTCTGCTGAGTTGCCGACCTCATCGCGGACGATCAGGGGTACGGCGCCGTCGTAGAGCTCGGTGGGCAGAGTGGCGCGGAAGGAGCCGTCACCGTCCAGGGATACGGGTTGCGAGCCGACGACCAAGTGGGCGGCCTCGTCGGCCCGACCCCAGACGACGATGGCGCGCCCTCCGGAACCGAGCTCCCAGCCTTCGATGTACAGCTCCGGCGGCACGTCGTCGACGGCGACGCTGAAGCTCCGCGCCGGGCCGAAGGGTCCCAGCAAACCGACATCGTCCTCGGCGGCCAGGCGCCAGTGGTACTCACCGGGGGGCAGCTCGAAGCGGACGGGGGCGACGGCCGGTAGCATCTCATCACGCAGGAGGCTGCTGAACTCGGCGTCCTCGGCCAACTGCAAGCGCACCCGCTCGACGTTCTCGGCGGCGCTCCAGGCGAGCTCGATTCGACGCGGCGAGCCGGGGGCGAAGACCAACTCCTCGCCCGTTTCGGGTCCACGAGGTTCCGGCGGTTCGCTGAGTTCGCGCAACACCTGATCATGCTCGCCGACGACGATCCCCCGGCCGGCCTCGAGCAGGATCGGCTCGCCCCGGGGACGTCCGTCGAAGTGGGGGATGACCTCGACGACGCCGCGATGGACCGCCACCGTGGTCACCCCTGGCCGGGGCACGGCGACCTCGAAATCGGTGCCGCGCACCAGGGCCACCGCCGTTGGACCGCTGATGCTGAACTCCTCGCCGTCGTCCAGAACCGTTTCGATGACGGCGCGGGCCCGGCCGTAGAGGAGCTCCAACAGGGTGCGACCGACGCCGCCGCTTTCCACGCGGGCATCCAGGCGCAGAGCGCTGTCGGGTTGCAGGGTCACTCGGGCCGAGGAAACGGCCAGCACCGTCGAAGAGACCTCGCCCGTGCCCACGATCTGCCCCGTGGTCAGCACGGCGTCGTCGGGCAGGGGGCGCTCGCCCGCGTCATCGAGGAGGATCACCCGTCCCCGGGTCAGGCTTACCCTGGCCCAATCGCTCTGGGGCACGGCGACGCTGCGGGGCTCGGCTCCGGCCTCGAGGCCGCTGAGGAGGAAATCGAGCTCCAGGGAACCCGCCGCCCGCTCGGCCAGCTCCCGCAGACTGTCGCCGGGACGCTCGCCCTCGGCGTCCGCCGAAGCTGCCGCTGTGAGCAGCAGGAGCAACAGTGTCGGGAAACAGAGGCGGCGGAGGGTTTTCATTGTCGGCCAATCAGTGGCGACCACCGAACCGGCGGTGCGGGATACGACGATACTGTGACGATACAATGAAGTGGTGAGACTCGGAGAGGCTCATCCTTAAACTATGCAAAAAACGTACCAGCGTCAAGGGTTACGGACCGTTTAACCCGGATAAAGCACTCGGGCGAGGAAGCCGCTGACCATCGGCGGCTCATTAACAGTCAACGCAAAGACGTACGGGGTAAAAACTCCCAGCGGCGGGGCGTATTAACACATACGCGAACGAGCACAGCGCGACGCTAGGCGAATCAACGGAAGCGGGCGGTGTAGCTCCAGAGCAACCCGCCTGTCACCTCGTGGGAGAACCACCGGGACTCGACAACGCGCCGTGTCGTGCCGCGCAACCGGTAATCGGGGTCGGGGCGGAACTCGACCACGGCCAGCAGACCGTCGGGGCGCGGAACACGGCGGAACTCGGCCAGGGGTGCGTCGCGATCCTGAATCTCGTGCAGAGCGCAGACCAGATAGAGGGCGTCGAAAGCGCCGTCGACAAAGGGCCGCGCTGTCGCCGAGGCTTGAACCGGTGTGATCAGCTCCGCCGCATCACGGTAGCGCTTGCGGGCCAGCTTCCGCTGGAACAGGCGCAGCATCCCGGCCTGGAGGTCCAGGGCGACCAGCACTACGCCGCAGGCGCGCAACACCACCGAGTGCAGGAAGACGATCGACCCGAGGGCGATCAGGACAACGCTCCACCAACGCACACGGCCTCCCACTACTTCGGCTTGACGGCCTCGACGCGCAGCAGCAAGGGAATATCACGGCGTCCGCCGGGCAGCCGCCAAAAGCCGTCCTCCCCCCGCTCCAGCCAGGGGTACATCCGCCAGGCCGCGAAGGGGTACTCGCGCAACACCGTCAGGCGCAAACCGGCCTCCAGCAGGCTCATCACGATCTCTTCAATCGGGTGCATCCATTCGTAGGTCACGTCGTGCTCGAGGGCCAGCCCGCCGACCGCGTAGGTCGCCTGTTCCCGGAAGCGCATCGCCGCCGCCTCGAAATAGGGATAGCGGACACGTAGCTCGGTATCCTCCACTTCATCGTCGAAGACCATCGCCGTCGGGTGGGAGTCGATTACCACCACGCGGCCGCCGGGATCCAGACAGGCCGCGATGTCCCGGGCCCAGGAGGCCAGCTCGGGCAGCCATGTCAACACCCCGTAGCTGGTGAAAACCAACTCGAAGGTCTCCCGCAACGTCGCCTGAACCTCGCCGACGACGGCCTGAACGAAGCGGGCTTCCAACCCCGTCTCGGCGGCCAGCTCCCGGGCCGCCTCCACTGCTCGAGACGAGAAATCCACCCCGACTGGAAGCGCCCCCAGGCGGGACAGGTCCAGGGTGTCCAGACCGAAGTGGCACTGCAGGTGCAGCACCTTCCTGCCCTCGATCTCACCCAGGGCTTCACGTACCAGCGGGTCCAGCCGGGGCTTGCCGGCGATGAAGCCCTCAACGTCATAGAAATCGCCGGCGCGGTGCGGCGCGACGATCTCGTCCCAGTGAGCGCGGTTGGCCTCGAGGTAATCATCCACGGCCTTCTCCCTTCGGAAGCAATATCCGGAGACCTTTGCCAAACACGGCACACGCGGCGCCTGCCTTCGCGCCCGGCTGTGGCACGTTTCTTGCGGAGTCCGCGGCTGGAACGTCCCGGCGGCGGCCCCGCCCTGCTGCAAGAAACGTGCCACAGCCTCCCGTTCGGAGTTATCGACGGCGCATTTGCCCAGTGATTGTTTGGCAAAGGTCTCCGGCGGCGCCGGATCGGCGGTTGAGGGCTTGGTCCGCGACGGCGTACGGTAGTGGATGGAGATACGGTTGCCGGTTCTCTCGATCAGCTTTGGCCGTTCGGTTTTCGAAGATGATGGTCGTAGCGCTGGGAGCTCCAGAAGTGGATGAAGGGCGATTCCCGTGGGTATCGCGTACCCTGTCCGGATCGAATCGTAATTTCAGCCTGCCGACTAGCCCGATGATGAGCGATACATCCGTCACGTGAAGAGTAGTCGAGATTGGCGGTTCCGCCCAGGAGGCGAGCCAGCCGTGGGTCGAGGACCTGTTGACGGCGATCTATCGCCTGCTTTGGCGCTTATGACCGTTATCCATCTCCACGTATTGACGCCCCGCTCCGGGCAATCGTCAAGGCCCTTTCTCGGAGCGGCTTGCCGCGTGATGGATGCTTTCCGGTTTCTTGGTATGAGCCCGAGAATGATCCTTGCCACCTCGACGCGCCGTGATTGACGGTTTTCCTCCCGGCTGGGGATGCCGCCCTTCAACCGTTTTCAATCAAGCCTTCCGGCGACGATGGATCCGACGCGGGCGGTTTTTCTCTATCGCGTCGCCGGAAGACGACGATCAACACGGTGCCGACCAGGGTCAATCCCCCGCCGACGAGTTGAAGCGGCGCCGGCAGGCCGCCCGTCAACACCAGGCCCCAGACCAGTACCCACAGCGGCATGGTACCGCGCACCAGGGTAACCTTGCCCACGCCCCAGCGCTCCAGGGCCAGGTAGTAGGGAAAGATGCTGCCCACGGGACCCAGCAGGCCGCCCAAGGCCAGCAGCAGCCAATCCCCGCCGGCGGTGGGCCAGATCAGCTCCCCTTGGACAGCGGCCAGGGCGACGAAGGCCAGGGCCATCAACCCGGTGCGCCAGAAACCCAGGGCCAGGGGATCGACGTGCTCGGTCAGCCGACGGGCCAGCAAGCCGTGGGCGGCGTAGAAGACCGACCCGACGGCCATGAAGAGGATGCCGGTCAGCGAACCGCTCTCGTCGTAGTAGGTCAGCATCATCGCGCCGGCCACGACCAGCAGGGCGCCCAGGGCCTGGGCGGGCCGGAAGCGCTCCTTGAGCAGCAGGATTCCGCCCAGGGTAGCCAGCACCGGGGTCAGGTTGTTGACGAAGGAGACCAGGCCGGGCTCGGCGTTGGTCAGGGCGAAGAAGAAGCACGCGGTGCCGATGGTTTGAATCAGCCCCAGCAGGACCACCTTGAGGCGTTGCCCCCGGGGGATGACCAGGCAATCCAGCTTGCCCAGCAACAGGGCCAGCAGGAAGTAGAAGCCGACGGCCAAGGGGAACCAGACGGCGCTGGTGCCCCAGACACCCAGCCGCCCGGTCAGGTCCGGGATGATGTAAAAGACCACCGAGGGAATCAGTACGCTGGTGAGGGCCCAGAGAAAGCCGACGCGGGGTTCATCGGCGCGGCTGCTTTCCGGAGGGGCGGCGGTGTCGGTTCTCAAGAACGGACCTCGCGGGTCTTGTCGGGATCACAGACGAAGAATGACGGTGTGTGTCGGAATCGACGTGCTTCCGGCTCTTCCGTGCAGACGAGTTCCCGCCTGGGAAGAACACCGGCCCCGGTCCTGTACCAACGGCCCCCGCGGGGGCCGTTGTCTGCTAGCCGAAGGAGCCGGGAGGCGGCTTGACCTCTTCGGGGGCCTCCGTGTCCTCGAGCTCCTCGTCGCGGCGCTGGAACTCCTCGGCTATCTCGTCGAGCACCCCATTGTAGCGGGCGGGCTCATCGTGGAGGGCGCGGGAGTACTCCAGGTAGTCGTTCTCGGTGATACCGTATTCGGCGAGGATGGCGTCGACCTCCTCGCGGTGCCAAGCCCGGCGCTGGGCTGGATCGGTCGGCGGTCCACCGCCGGGGTGCCGGGAGGAGCCGATCAGGGAGATGTCGACGGTCAGCCGGACGTAGTCGTCATCATCGAAACCGCTTTGTGAACAGGCGATCGTCAGCGTACCGACCAGGATCAGCAGAGACAGCTGGCGGCTGGGCATCCTAGTCACCGAAAGCGCCGTTGATGGTGGCGTTATGCGTGGCCGATTCCTCAGGGGCTCCCAGGCCGAAGGTTCGAGCCTGCCGGGGGTAATCGCTGACCAGCAGCGCGGTCACCTCGCGTGCCAGGGCCTCGTCGGTGTAGACTTCGAGTTCGAAGGCGGCCAACTCGTCGGCGTCAAGGCCGTGATCCCCGACGACGGCGGCGGGGTTGCCTCCGGCGTCGGCGGCCTCGAGCTGTGCGACGAGGACGGCGACGTACTCCTCAGAGCTCACTTCGTCCGAGCAGCCGGATAGGAAGGCAACGGCGGCGGCGGCGAGGACGGCGATCAGCACGGGGCGGTTTTTCATGCTCGACTCCCCCGTCGGGGGCTGAGGTCTGGTGGTTACTATTCCTGCTCGAGGGGCTCCTCGACGATCATAATCTGCTCGCCCGAGGCGATACGCTCTTCGATGGCGGCGTCGACGCACTCTTTGATTTCCGGGGTGTTCTGGACGTAGTCGGAGAAGTCCTGGAGATCGGTCGTGCTGTAACCCATCTCGTCGAGCTTGTTCTGCATCCGGCTGTCGACCTCCTCGGGCGTCAGGCCCATGGACTGCAGGCCGCCGATGAAGACGAAGACCTCGACGTAGTCCTCCTCGTTCATCGCCTGATCGGCCGCCTCGTCGGGGACGCCGCCCAACTCGGTATCCAGACCACGCAGCTCGGCCAGCTCCTCATCGCTGCGCTCGGCCTCGAAGCCGCGCAGCTCCTCGGGGGTTACACCGAACTCCTCGTAGACGGCGGCCTCGGGATCGCCCATGGCGCGGGCCTCTTCGAGGGCGCGCATCACCTCCTGATACTCCTCTTCGCTGATGTCACCGCCGCCGCAGGCGGTCAGCAGCAGAACCAGGCTGAGTGCGAGAGCGGTCAGGACGGATGGACTGCGGGCCATAATGCGACTCCTTTGACGTAATCGTAGTTGTTGCTTTCGCTGGGGCTAGGGCGGGAAATGGTGGCTTGTACGGCTCAGTTCGCGACCTCTTCGGGCGGGAAGGGCTCGGTGATGGTCTCGCCGCCGTCCTCGTCATCGTCCGGGGCGGGCTCGTCGATCGTCTCTCCCGTCTCACCGTCCTCGGCGGCTTCTTCGCCCTGCTCGGTGTCCTCAACGCCCTCACCCTCGTCGGCGGCTTCCTCTGTTGTCTCATCCTCGCCGGCGGGGTTCGGAGCCGGTGTGGGAGTGGGCTCGTCCTCGAGGGGCGGCGGGGCCTCGTCCAGGGTCTGCCGGTAGACCTCGATGTAGCGCTCGCGCAGCGGGGCCGATTCCTCCATGATCCGCTCGGCGATATCGGCCAGGCGCTCGGGGTCGTTGGCCAGCTCCTCCTCGAAGTCGCGGACGTCCTCGGCGGTGGTTCCGTTGTCTTCGGCGGCTCGGGTCAGCGCCTCCTCGGCGGTCAGGCCCTCCTCGAGCATGTAGTCGGTCTTGGCCAGGATGATCTCGATGTAGCCCTCGTCGTCCAGGCTGGAGCCGCAACCGGTCAGCAGGACGACGGCGACGGCCGGGACGGCGAAGAGGAAGGCGCGGAACTGGTTCGGGCGCTTGGTGGACATATGCACCTCAGGGGATCGCTCGGAACTACGGAGCCGCCGGAAGAGGTCCCGGGCGGACCGGATCCGATCGGGGGCGCCGGGTATCGTAACCCCCCTACTGGCCGGGCAGCAGGCTGGGCTGGATCGCCTCGTCCAAGGCCAAGTTGATGCGGTCGTTGATCGAGCGCTGGAGGTCCGGGTCCTTTTCGAGCTCGGTGCGGAAGTCCTCGACGGCCTCCAGGCTGGTGTCGTTATCCTCGGCGGCGCGCTCCAAGGCGGCCTCGGGGTCCAGGGCCTCGCTGAACATCAGCTCGGTCTGATCTATCATCACCTGGACGTAGGTGTCCTCGTCGAGCTCCTCGGCGCAGCCGCCGAGCAGCACGGCCGGACCGAGCAGGAGGACGATGAACAGGACGGTGGAGGTTGGTTGACGACTCCGCTTCAAGGCGACCTCCGTTGACAGACGACTAGGGGGGTGGATCGCGCTGGTAGTGTACGCACTTGAGAAAACAAGCGGACAAAGAGACACCGTGGATGCTGCGGCTACTAGACACGGAGCTGGTTTCCGGAAGGCGGCCTATACAATGCGACCGGGGATGTCCGCGATTGTTGATTATACCACAGCGCGGCCTTACTTGCGGCGCCGTGGACCCCGCCGGCGGCGCTCCAGGTAGGTCAGCACGGCCGCCAGCAATCCCAAGGCGATGAAGGCGGCCAGCTCGAGGCGGGGCAGCAGATCGCCAATGCGCATGTAGAGCGTCGGTCCTTCCTTCCTGGGCAGGTGGACGGTGACGGCGGCCTCGACGTCCAGGGGGGTCTCGTCGTAGAAACGCCCCCAGGGGTCGATCCAGCAACTCACCCCGGCGTTGGCCGCACGCAGTACGGGTACCCGGCTCTCCACGGCGCGCAGCGCGGCGACCTCCAGATGCTGGAAGGGAGCTGCGCTCTGGCGGAACCAGGCGTCGTTGGTGGTCACAACAAGGGCGTCGGCGCCGCGCCGGGTGTAGTCGAGGGCCATCTCCGGGTAGATACTCTCGAAGCAGATCAACAGGCCCAGGCGGGCGATCACAGGCTTGTCGGGAAGCTCGGGCGCGACGAGGTTTCGATCGGTGACCTCGGGGGGATCGTATGAGACATGATCCGACGGCATCCAGGAACGGCGCGGGCCCGTGTGATCCCCCGACGGCGGCCAGGGCTCGCCGCCGCGTCCCGGGGTCACCTCGAACAACGGCATCCGCCAGCCGGCATCGAAGTCGCTGGCCCGCTCGATCATCTCGGCGATGATCGGGATGTCCTTGCCGAAGGGGATGGTCTCGGAAAAGGGCACCAGGTGGACCTTGTAGTAGCGCTCCAGGGGTTCGGGATTGCCCGGCTCGTAGAGCAGGGCGGCGTTGAAGTGCCGCTCGGTTCCACCGGGGCCGAGGAAGTCCTCGACCTGGGTACCCACCAGGTGGCGGCAACCCGAGAGGTTGACGATGCCCCGCACACGCTCCAGCCAACGCGGCGTCTTCTCCATATAGCAACTGGCCGAGGACTCGGGCCAGATGATGATGTCCGGCGGCTCGGCGGCTTGATCGAGCACCTTCTCGACCTGGCGCTGGTAGATCCGGTAGGTCTCACCGGTGGCCCGGAAATCGTAGTTCCACTTGAGATCCTGAGCGATGCCTGCCTGGATGATCCCGGCGGTCACCGGTGGGTCCGTCGGTTCAGGCTCGTCCAGGGCCAGGATGCCGCCGAAGTGAATCAGCACCACCCCCAACAGGGCGATGTTGCCGTAGATCAGCGCCCGCTTGAAGGAGCGGCGGCGCAGCAGATCGACGACCTCGGCGGCCAAGGCGTTGAAAAGTATGATCGCCGCCGAGACGCCATAAACGCCGAAGAGGGCGGCGAACTGCACCCCGGCCAGGTTGCGCGCCTGGGAGTAACCAAGGGCCAGCCACGGGAAGGCGAAGAAACCCAGGCTCTTCAAGTACTCGGAAGCCGCGAAGCCCAAAAACGCCGCCAACCACCAGGGCACCCGGGGCACCTTGCGGTAGACGATTACCGCGACGATCCCGCCCAGACCCGTATACAGCGACATCAGCAGGTTGCTGACGATGAAGCCGGGAACCGTGATCGGCGCCAGCCAGTAGCAACCGCCCACGTTGACCAGAAACATGAAGGCGAACCAGTGACGGAAGGCCTGGGCCGGCGCGAGGTTGCGCGTGGCCACGAATAGCGGCGCCAGACAGAACCAGGCCAGTCCGTAAAGCCCGAACTTGGGGTAGCTCAAGATATAGAAGGCCGCGCCCCCGACGATCAAAGCGATACGAACGAAAACGTTGGGCGGCGGCAGGGCCACCCGACCGTCCAGGCGACGCTCATCGAGCAGCTCGCCGTACGGCGGCGCGAGCCGCTTACCCCGGGCTGGTCTGATCTCGGCACTCAAGGCTGATTTCCACTCCGGGTTCCGGGTCCGCACCAGTTTAGAACAGCCGCCGCGAACGGTCAACTCCGCCGGAACCCGCGGCGCCCACCCCCGGCAAAACGGCCCTACCGGCGGCGGGAACGAGTCGGGATACCCGGCGGGGCGGCTTTGGCACGTTTCTTGCGGAAAGCGATGCGGGAACCGGCAGACAGCCGCCCCGCTCTGCTGCAAGAAACGTGCCAAAGCCGCCCCGCCCCCGTTAAGTCAAACCGGAGCGATGTAAGGCCGTTTTGGCGGGGGCGCAACCGGGCTCCAGGCGCTTTTTGGGGCTGTGGCTGCGTGGCTCTCCGTGTTGGAGAGGCAAAAACACTCGCATTTATCCCGAGGTGAGGTTAGAATAGGTCAGTGATGCGAGTGTTCAGCCCACATCCGTTTACCAAGGGGGTACTGGTGCTTATCCGACGCCTGCCGCTCTGCCTGATTCTTTTCTTCTGCGCTCTCGCCGCGGCCCAGGGGGATGAAACCGCCGAGTACGGTGATTTTGATAGCGAAGAGCAGTTCCTGGAGTACCTCGGCGGCATGGAGGAGTACAGCGCCGGCGGCCTCGAGACGGCCATCGACTCCACACCCTGGATCGAGCCGTTGGAAGACTGGGTAATCGAGGGTGTCGACGTGATGTTCTACGCTCCCGATACCGACCCGGCTGTGGACTACTACAACGCCCGTCTCTACTCGGTCTATCTATATTACGAGGGCGATTGGGGCGGCGGTGGCGGCACGCACCTGACCAACAAGACCGAGCCGGTCGAGGAGCGCGCCGAGCCCGTCTTCAATCTGGAGGGTGATATCTGGACCGAGATCGACGAGGAGCTCTACGGCATCACCCAGTATTACTACGATGAGGTCGAGAACGTCCGCGGCCCCTACGAGGGCGACGGTTACATTTTTTACGAGCTGGACTCCTGGGGAATCCACTACGTCGAGATCGGCTTCCCGGCCGACGAGCAGGGCTACGTCAACTTCTGCGTGGAGTGCGACGGCGAGTGGTGGCCAGAGCTGGAGAGCGAGATCTGGAGTATGCTCCACCAGGGCATCGCCGCCTGCCGTGAGTACATCTCCGAACAGGGCTAGGCGGGTGACGACGTGTTGGCCCGCGGTACAGCACTGATCTGCCTGATGGTTCTATCCATTAACGCGACCGAGACCCTGGTCAGCGAGGCCGCCGGGATGCGGCTCACCGCTCCCAACGATTGGGGCGACTGGGAGGATCGAGCCGATGAGAACGGGCCGGAGCTCTACTCGGCCGACCTGGGCGGACCCCGGGCCGGCGCCCGAGCGTTGCGGCTGACTCCGCCCGCTGAGCTCGGTTTCGTCGAGGGCCGCGCCGCCCAGGCCGACGTGCTCAGCGACTACCTGGCCCTGGTGGTCCAGGAGAGTTACACTGAGGTCGCCGAGCCCGCCGGTCCCTACTACTTCGGCGACGACGGTCCGCTGGTGCTCTCGCTGGAGTTCCGCAGCGGCGACCGCCACATCCGCGAGCACCTGATCTGGGACCCGCCGAGGCTCTATAACCTGACCCTCTGGTGCCGTCAATCCCTGTCCCGGACCCTCTCCGGGGTTCTCGACGCCCTGCTGGCCGGTTTCCGATGGTCCTGACCAAACGCTTCTATCCGGTTATGATCCTGCTGCTCTTGCTGGTTGTCTGCACCCGGGTCCCCGCCGGGGCTCGTTTGACCACCCGGGGCGAGGTCGTGGTCTGGCGTGGGGCCGCTCTGGTAATGCCCGCCGACGACTGGACGATCAACAGCGGCCCCCAAGCGTTGGTGCTCTACGGTGGCGACCGACGCGAGCCGGGCTTCGTGGTGGGCTCCCTGGAGCTGGTCGCTCCCGACGCCGGTCTGACGAAGGCCCTGGACGAGCGCCAAGACCCCACGGGATTGATCGAGGAGCTGGCCCGTTTCCTCGCCGAGGTCTGCCGGGAGCTCTACGGCGACGCCGATCACCTGCGGCGTTTCGACTCCGGCGGCGCCGTTCCCGCCGTCCAGCTCAGCTTCGCCGCGGACGGCGATCACATCCGCGCCGTCATCTACGCGCCGCCCGCCGGCGGCCTCTACCTGCTGCGCCTCTCCTGCGAACTGGGTGAGCAGCGACTGGTCGAGGACGAGCTTGACACCCTGCTGGGCGAGGTCTCCTTCAACGCTCCGCAAGGCTGGTGAGTCCTCCGGCGGACCGGTTTTTCCGGCTGCGAGCTTAACCATCGAAAACGCCGCTACAGCTTTAACCCGCTTAGCGGCCAACAACCTCAACCGATGCGACTAAACGCCGATAAGCGAAGCGTCCGCTCACACCGCCTATACGGCGGCGTCGCGCTTACGATCCTGCCGCTCCTCCTGCTCGGCCTCGGCGCCTGTTCCGAGGAGCCCGAAACCTACTCCGAGGGCCGACTCGAGCTCACCCGGCCCAACGACCTCTGGCACCGCGACGAGGAGATCACCGGGATGCTGACCCTCAAGCGCGGCGTGGACATCGCCGACGCCGTGGCGCGCTGCCACCAGTCCGGTTTCGTCACCCCGCAGGACCCGCCGCCGGGCGTCCTGCTCGATGGCCGGATAAGGGAAACCCACCCCGAGCTCACCGACCTCGTCGACGCCGGTTCCGGCGACCAGCCCCGTCCCTGGATCGCCCGGGAGTTCACCACCCCGGACGGCTACCGCAACCACATCCGCCTCTACAAAACCGACGACCGCTACTTCGTCTTCGCCCTCTCCGCGCCAATCGAGGAGTTCGCCGGACTCGAGGGCGAGCTCGAAGCTCTGACAGCTTCTTTAGTCATCGCTCCGCCGCCGCCCCGCGAGGAGCTGGCCGCCGGTGAGGCCGTCGTCCTTGACGGTCCGGCGCTGGTCCCGGCCGGGTCGGGCTGGAGCGCGCGCCGCGGCGAGAATGAAATCCTTCTCGAACGCGGCGGGGCGCTGATTCTGTTCTACAAGCGCCACCCCCACACCGGCGGCGGTGAGTCCTTCGATCTGGCCGCCGGGCTGCGCCGGGAGATCCGGGCGCTCCACGACGACGTCGATTTCGACGGTCCGGCGCGCTTCGAAGAGGATTCCTTCCCCGCCGCCTTCCAGGCCTACACCATCGGCGACGTCTGGCACTACGACGCCGCAGCGCTGATCGGCAAGAGCTACTACCTGGTCGACGGGAGCTGTTCCGCCGGGGACCCCGCCGCGCGGGAACTCATCGTGGAAAGCGTCGACTCCCTCCACAATGTGCCGTAGCAGAACGTTTTCTCGAAAACACAACGATCCATCAGTGGTTCGAAATCATAGTCGGAGGCTGGATAAGCCTCTCCTTTACGTATGCTCCGCGTGATCATCAATATCACAACCAGCTTCCGATACCCATCAACCGATCCGAGGGCACGAGGGCATCGCAACTCGACCTCAGCCCTGGATTAGACAAACGCCCCCGCGGGGGCGTTTTTTCTATTGTTGCCAAGGCGTGCTATTCGGCCCAGATGATCTTATCCCCGATGGACAGGTACTCGAAGACCTCTTCGATGTCCGCATTGCTCGAGCGGATGCAGCCGTGGCTGGCCGCGGTGCCGATCGAGTCGGGCTCGTTGGTGCCGTGCATGCCGTAGGCCGGCAGGTCGATGCCTATCCAGCGCGAGCCCAGACCGTTCTCCGGATCGCCGGCCGGGTAGCGGCGACCCTCCCAGCTCCAGATCGGATCGGCCTTCAGGCGCACTATCTCGTAGACGCCCGGCGGCGTCGGTGTCGAGGGCTTGCCCGTGGCCACCGTCCAGGTCTTGATGATCTCTCCATCGACGAAGAGGGTGGCGGTAAACGCGGAGAGATCGACGTAGATCACCGTGCCCTCGCCGTGGCCCCGCTCGATGAGCTCCGTCGGAGCGATCGACGGGGGGCGGCCGTCCGGATAGACCCGCAGGGCCGCGTGGTCGAAATCCGTTCCCGTGGTCAGCGTGACCGCCTCCAGGGCGTGGCCCGGCGCGACCTCGACCAGCTCGTCGGGATCGATCCCCAGGCGTTCGGCCAGATCGTGGGTCCACTCCCGGTAGAGCGGTTCGTAGAGCGCCGTCGTCACCATCGGCCGCCGAGACCTGGGATGGATCGTCTCGGCCCGTTCCGGCGTCGGCTCGATAATCAGGCCCGTCGACTCCGGTTCCCAGTCGCCGTCGCTGAAGCTGACGCCCATGGCGCCGTCGGGGCCGGGCAGCTCCTCCAACAGTTCAAGCCAGGCTTCGTCGTGAACCGCCTGCTCCGCCGGTCGGACGACGCCGAGCAGCACGCGGACCGGGGCGGTCAGCTCGGCGTCCTCCGCCGATGCATCGGCCTCGGCGTCGGCGTCGGCGCGCCCGCAGGCCGGGATCAGCAATACGGGAAGCAGTAGCGCCCACAATCGATTCTTCATCATCCTCACCGGGAGTATCGGCAATGCGCCTGGAAAATTAATCGGGAGAAGTTGAATAGTGCTTCTTGCGCTTATCAAAACCAGGGATCATCTCCATGAACCGGATCAGCATCTGTTGTGACTGAGAGTTGCTGCGAGGGAGTTGTGTTTGATTTCTGCTCGCAAATGCCACCAACTCGCTCCAGCGTCCGGCTGACGCCGGGGCGAAACCAGACGACAGCCCGCTGATAACCCGCTACCCATCAATAGCTGCAGCAGCTTCCGCCTGACCGGCGGGACCGACGTTTCTGCTTCTTGCCGCGTAACTATCAAGATGCGCTACGTTACCATAAATCGACTACCGGGAAATGACAGCATATAGAGCGATAAAGCATATCTGACAAGCTGTTAGCTTATACATGGCTGTCCGGGGGCGCCTGACCCCCAAACCCGATTATAATGAAACAAGCTACCAGCCAGGGATTAAGTCCAGACCGAGTCGATCCAACAGCCTGTTCGGATGCCGCGGCGGGAACGCCCGGGGATATTACCAGACGGCGCCCCTCCCCCGCAACGGCCGGCCGCTATGCGGCGACCTCGGCAAAACGGCCCCGGCCGGGGAACCCGCTGGAACGTTTCTTCGGGGAGGCGTTGGCACGTTTCTTGCAGCAGGGCGGGGCGGCCGCCTGGACGAAGCCGCGGCGTCTTCCGCAAGAAACGTGCCAACGCCGGTGCCGGCGGGAGGGCGTTGCGGAAGGTGTTTCGCCGAGGTCGCCTACGACGCGGGACCGCCCAGGGGCGATCCCGTATTCGGGAGGTCGCGCAACATTGCGCTCAGATGTTGTCCAGAGCCTGGCCCAGGAAGTTGCGGAAGCGTTCGTTGGCGCGGCGGATGGCGTTGGAGTGGAAGCTGAGTATGGCTCGGTAGACTTTGTGGGCGGACTGGGGATTGGCCATCATGGCGGCCCAGAAGGCGGCTTTATCGAGGATCAGGCACTCGGTGGGCTCGACGGCTGAGACGGTGGCCGAGCGCTTGCCGCCGTCGAAGAGGGAGATCTCGCCGAAGAAGAAGAACTGGCCGAGTTGGACGAGTACGGCGTCCACGCCCTGGCTCAGGTTCTTCTCCACATTGACCTTGCCGCTGCGGATGATGTAGAGGGAGCCGCCCTCGTCGCCCTCGCGGAAGATGACCTGGCCCTTGTCGAAGCTCTCCGACCGGGCCTTGGCGGCCAGTTGAGCCAGCTCCTCGTTGTTGAGGGTGTAGAAGAGGTAGGTCTTCTTGAGCACATCCGGGATATCCACACTCGCTCCCTGGGCTGTCGGGCATCGTAGAGCTTGGAAGGCGCCTGTCCGGTGTCCGGGGTGTTTTTCGGTTATCGGGCCGGGGACGGCCGGGTTTACTTTCCCGGGTCGGGCTAACCGCCCAGGAAGGCGCGGTTGATCATGTAGTAGTTGCGCAGCTTCTCGTTGGACTTGCGGATACGCGTGCAGAAGGTGCGGATCAGGCCGATCATCAGCTTGTTGCCCAGGTCGATGTCCTTGTCGATGAGCTGCTCGAAGGAATTCTTGTCCAGGCTTAACAGGGTGGTCGGCCGGCGGCAGATGGCCGAGGCCGAGCGCGGCTCGGCGTCGATGAGGGCCATCTCGCCGAAGAAGGCCGGCGGTTCAAGATAGAGCAGCTCCTCGGAGCCCACGCCCTCGATGATCAGGGCGATGGAAACCATCCCCTCGTTGATGATGTAGAACTTGTCGCCGGGGTCGCCCTCGTGGAAAATCGGCTGGTCCTCGGCTAGCTTCTCGGTCTGGAGCTGGTCGGCGACGATCTGTAGCTCGCGGTCGTCGAGACCGGCGAAGAGTAACACATCGCGGATCTGATCCGGAGTGGGCATCGTGGTTCCTAGGACGGGGGTGGTGGATGATACGGAAGGGTCCTCGGCGTTTGATCATTCACAAACAAGCGGACAACGACTGCTGGATGGAACCGCACCACTGCAAAGTAAATTACAAAACCAGTATAGCAAAGCGAGACGGTCACTTTCCAGCTTCGGCATCGGGAATTGACCAACGAACTTGTAAGTAGCGCCACCGCATGCGAAAACAATGATAGATCAGGATGATTCGTTTTTTCACACGGAGACGGTTACCGGAAGGCGGAGAATCGGGCGATACGGTTTTCCGCCCCTGCGTGAGTAAGGTCTGGCTGAAAGCTCTATCTGCCGCCATTGCACTCGGATGGAGCCGACAGACGAGGGCGCGGTTTCTGATCGGCCTTGTATACCGATAAGGAGAACAGGGGCGCAAGAGCGCAAGGAGGTGACGCGCCCGTATTGTGTGAACATCGGCGGATGCGGTCCGCAAGTCGCCTTATCGAGCCGTTGCCTTCTCAGCTCCAAGGGCTTGTGTACCACGGGTTCTGCTCCATGGATTCTCGGCGCTGGTTCGTTTTCCTGCGTCGATCCCGGCGAACAGACAGTTGCCCCCTTAGCGTGTTCAAACAGCGGCACTCAACGCTACGATTGCACTCGCCATCGGGCAAGACGAAATCCCCCGATTGCACCAAGCCCTCGGCATACGATCCCCGTGCAGATTGCGACTTGGCACTGATTCTCACGGCCGACGCGCCGTGATCCAACTGACCCGGCCGGCGTACTTCAGGCCGGACTTCTCGCTCATCCGGATCGAGGCCTCGTTGGTCTCCACGATGTGGCAGAAGGGCAGCCGCCCCTCGGCCAGGGTGGAGCGGATCATGGCGTTGGTAAGTTCGCTGGCGATACCCCGGCGGCGGTAGCGCTCGAGAACGTGTATGTTGCCCATCGAGCCGTTGCCGTGGGTCATGCACCAGGCGCCGGGTTCGCCGTTCTCGTCGAGCCAGGCCGGGGCGGGGCCGCTCTTCAGGCACCAGCGGATATAGCCGATCGAGCCCTCGCCGCCGTCGCCGTAGGGCCAGAACGACTCGACGAGTTCGGCGTGCTCGGGACCCAGATCGATCAGCGGCAACCGCGGCTCCCGGGGCGGCGGGGCGTCCCAGTAATAGACAAGACAACGGTTCTCGCGCTCGATGGGCAGCCGCTCGGTCAACATCCGGCACCAGCCGTTCTCCAAAGCCGAGAAGTGCAGCACCTCCCGGTAGTGGCGCCCGACCTCCTCGTCGATGTCCGGCGGCAGCTCATCCTCGAGCTGCGCCAGATAGGCCTTCGAGAGCAGATAGTCCAGGGCCTTCTGAAAGCTCCCGGGCTCGGGCGAGTGGAACATCAGCCCCCAGTCCCGCGTCAACACCAGGGAGGGCGCGGCGGGGTCGTCGACGAAGCAGTCCACGCCGGGCAGGCCCGGCTCGGCGGAGCGGCTGAAGAGGCTGTAGTGCAAACCGGTGGTCAGCGGATCGTCGGGGGGGATCAGCGGTTCGACACGGCGGTGCTCGGCGGGATCAAGGCGCTGAAGCAAGGCGGCCTCCTCGGCAGGAACGGATTGACGTGAGACGATAAAGACTCTATTCTAGGTGATACAAAGAAACTCGCCCGGGTTGCGCTCAGGTGGGCTTCACCTCAACGGCACGGGTCAACGACACGGGTCAGCGACAACGGCCACAGGCAACGGCTGGATTTGATAATACTCCCGGTACGTACAGCATATCAACCATCGCCGAAGGTGCGACCCAGGCGGCGCATCTGTGTTCCAACCTTGCCATCGGCCCACGGACAGCTCAACGACGGCTTACGGACCTGACCCCGGGAAGCCTCGGACGGATAAGGTTCACAGTCAATGATAGCGGCGGAATCCGGGCATCGTCTGTTCCAACTTGATTCCCGCGTCGTCACGAGCAAGCCCCGGCAGCCGCCCTGGACTCTCAGCGAAGCGGAACGGGGATCAATACGGCAACCGGATCGGCATACGCAGCTTGTGAATGACCGGGGCGTTGTCCTCGATCCTTGCTCCGCCAAGGGCTTCAACTTGTGAAGAAGGCCGGCTGCGACAGGCGCCAAACCAATCGTCAGACCGCTCACAGGGTATCGTTATTGATAGCTTCGATGACCTCAATAACCTCTATGACCCTCATGGCCTTTGGTTGAGACCAACATCCTCGGGCTTCCAGCAGCCCGCGGGCCAAGTGGGGATCGTTGCCGCAAATCAGCAGTTCGGCAGTGTGGACAATGACACTCGTTTGCCCTATCAAGCATTGACTGACGATCTGCCAGCTCTCTATGCGCTCCGGGAACGAGTGCTCACCCCCATAATGAGTCACAGTCGCGAGGTCCGCCGGCGAAGGCGCAACTCAATGCATCATCCCACCGGGTGATGGCCCGGCGCCTGGCTAAAGCTCTCGCATGCCGTGTTGATCCCCCGGGCTCCCGTAAGGGTAGACACACGCCTATCAATTACCGGCAGCCCGAAGAGGACCGACTCCTTCCAGACAGCGGACCCGTTACCGACAACAAGACGACAGCGGGAAGACACGAGATGCACATAATCAGCAGAACAACTCTGTTCGTCCTGATCGGCAGCGCTCTGGCAATGCTCCTCTCCGGCTGCGCCGGGGATGAGCTGGACTCGACCCAGGCCGGATTCCTCACCGAGCTGGAGCCGGCGCAGCTCTCCAGCGCCGTTCTGGGAGAGTACAGTCCGCCGCACGGTGGCATCGCCGGGGAGCGCGAGGCCGAGGACTACCTGCTGAAGCTGATCAATCAGGACCGCCGCCGTTTCGGCCTCCAGCCCCTCAAGATGGACGAGGACCTGCGTCGGGCCGCGCGCGGCCACTCCCGCGAGATGATCGCCCTGGATTACTTCTCCCACTTTTCACCCCTGCCGGGCCGGGAAACCTGCCGCGACCGCATAGCGGGAACGGGAATCACCGAAGCCGAGGTCGGCGAGAACCTGGCCCGCCTGTACATCGGCGGGAGTCCGGACTGGCGCCGGTTGGTCGAGCTGGCCCATTCCAAGTTGATGGCCTCGCCCAGCCACCGCGACAACCTGCTGCGCGAGAACTTCAATTACATCGGCCTGGGGGTGATCAAGGGCTACCAGGACGGTGACCTGGGCCTGCATATAACCGAGAACTTCGCCACCCGGGTCTTCGAGATCGATGAGATAACCGTGGAACCAGGTCCGACAGAGGAAACATACCTGGTTCGAGTGCTAGGCCGCCAACTCGATGACGGCTACGCCAGTCTGCAGGTCGATCGCTCGCCTTACGACTGGGTCCCCGTAGCCTGCGACGACGAGGGGCGCTTCGAGACCTGGATCGAGGTCGCCGCGGACAGCGGCCGCCGCCTGCTCTCCCTGGGGATCGGCCCCGACCGTTTGGGGCACCGCAACCTCTGCAACGAATGGTACGTCGACACCGACCGCCCCCCGGAGAAAGCCCGGCTGCTGATCCCCACCAACTAAACCGGCCGGACTCCACAGCAAAGGGGCCGCCACGGATGCTTCACATCCGTTGCCGCGGCCCCCGATTCTATCGCGACCTGAAACGCTAGAGGAAGTAACCGACGCCCACGTTGACCTGGAAGTTGCTCAGGGTGGAGGCGGGATCGATGAAGATATCGCTTTCCTCGTCGCCGTCGCCCTCGATGAACAGCTTGCGGTCGACATCGACACCACCGACGATCCAGCCACCGTCGAGCTTGACCAGCAGGTCGCCGAAGTAGAGGGTGGTGGAGAGGAAGCCGGAGAAGCCGGTGCCCGTCCACTCGGCGCTGCCCCGGTAATCGACGTCTGAATAGGTCTCGCCGTGGGCGATGATGCTGTCGGGCCGGTGCGAGGCGCCATAGTAGTTGAAGCCGGGCACGATATCGACATCGAGCCAGTCGCTGCGGAAGATGGAGAAGGGCGCCTGGATGGCCAGGCTGTAGGCCGTCATCTGCAGGTTGAATTCGCTCTCCATCCGGCCCTCTTCCTCGTAAGCGAAGCTGTCATAGGCCCAACTGAAAGCGGCGCCTACCTTGAGCCACTCGCGCACCGGGGCGACGAGCTGGATCGTGGGGCCGAGAGCGTGACGCTGGATGAACTCCATCGTCGGCAGAATCTCCGAGCCGATATCACCGACCACGACCATGGTCACGGTCGGGAAGAAGCTCGCCCCGGCGACAACCTGGACGTAGCGCTCGTCGAAGAATTCATCGGCGCCGGAGGTAGTGACGATTAGAACCAACGCCAGCAGAAGCATCGCGGTGAGACGTTGCATATACACCCCTCGGGTGGTGTGGCGGAGTGGGAAAAGAAAAAAAGATTGCCCGCGTAAACCGATAAGCTTGACCAGCGGGCGGTCCGGCTAGGGTTAGGCCAAGCGCCGGAAGCGCCGCTTGCCCACCTGGAGCACCTGTCCGCCGTGCTTGTCGGCGGTCAGCTCCAGGTCTACGTCGCCGATCTTCTCGCCGTCAAGGCGCACCGCACCCTGCTTGATCAATCGTCGGGCCTCGCCGTTGCTCTTGGCAAAGCCGATGTCTTTGATCACGGCGCAGATCCAGTTTTCGTCAGGCTTGACGGTGTAGTCGGCGATCTCGTCGGGCAGTTCCTTGCGGCGCACCACGGTGTTGAAGTGCTCCTCGGCGCCGGTCACGGCGGCGTCGCCGTGGTAGAGCCGGACCAGCTCCCGGGCCAAGCGCGCCTTGGCGTCGCGGGGATTGAGCTCGCCGGCGGCCATATCGGCCTCCAGTCGGCGCACCTCGGCGGCGGCCACATCGGTGCAGAGGGTGTAGTAGCGCACGATGAGCTCATCGGGGATGCTCATCGTCTTGCCGTAGATCTGCTCCGGCGCCTCGTTGATGCCGATGTAGTTGCCCAGCGACTTCGACATCTTCTCCACCCCGTCGGTGCCCTCGAGCAGGGGCGCCGTCAGCACGATCTCCGGGCGCAGCCCGTGGCGCTTCATGATCTCCCGGGTGGTGACGAAGTTGAAGAGCTGGTCGGTGCCGCCGATCTCGGCGTCGGATTCAAGATGGACCGAGTCGTAAGCCTGGGCCAGGGGGTAGAGGAACTCGTGGATATAGATGGGTTTCTCGGCCTCGAAGCGCTGGCGGTAGTCGTTGCGCTCGAGCATCCCGGCGACGGTGTAGGTGGCGGCCAGGCGGATGACGTCGGAGAAGCTCAGGGCGTCGTTCCAGTCGGCGTTGAAACGGATGTCGGTCAGCTCGGGATCGAGGATCTTGAAGACCTGCTCCTCGTAGGTTCGGGCGTTGGCGGCGACCTCTTCTTTGGAGAGCGGCGGCCGGGTCTTCGAGCGCCCCGTCGGGTCGCCGATCATCCCGGTGAAGTCGCCGATGACGAAGTCCACTCGGTGGCCCAGCTCCTGGAAGGCGCGCATCTTGCGCAACGGGACGGAGTGGCCCAGGTGGATGTCCGGGGCGCTGGGATCGGCGCCGTACTTGAGCCGGAAGGGCCGACCCTTCTCGCGGCACTCCTTCAGCCGCTCGGCCAGCTCCTCGGCGGTCAGGCAATCCACCAGACCGAAGGTCAATTCGTCGACTTCTTGCTGGATGCTGCGCTGCATGAGGCGTTCGCTCCACAAGGTAATTATTCAGTAAGTAAAACGAGAAAAGACGACCAATCTATCTCATAGAGTGTTCACGGTCCATGTATGGTATCACAGCGCTCAGTCCAGCGCAATACGGCCCGGCTCCACCCTCTGCCGCAAACTCACCGGGACTGGATACAGACACCTTGGACCCACATATAAAAAAAGGGATCATCACATAAGATGAACATCAGCTATTGCAGTTGGGTACTTATGTCGGCGTGAGCAAGTTTTTTTCCTGCCAACAAAACGTTGTCAATGTGGCAGGGGAGAGCAGAACGAGGGACCGGCACGTCAAGTGTCCCAGGTGCGACTACCACTATCACTACCGCTGCGCCGACGGGCGCCGTAAGTGCAAGCGTTGCGGCAAGTTGTTCAGCCATCGTCCCCGGGGGCGACGCAACGAGCCGCCGCCGGAAAACCGCAGTGAGATAGCCCGTCTGTTCCGACTCGGCCTCCCGGCGGTCCGCGTCATCCTCCCCAAGCGCTGTGACAGCAAGCACCTGGTCGGTGCGATCAAAGTGCATATCAACGGCCCAGAGAGCTCCCGAGGCTGTGCTAAAGGCCTATCACGGTGGCTTCAAACGTAACGTCAGGCTCTTTATCCGTGAAAAATCGTTCCGATTCAACCATCGCGACGACGAAAACACTCCCGACTACCTCAGGAACACACTTCGCGCTTGTTCATGATTAGGTGATAATCCCAAAGAAAAGCCCGATTTCACTTTTCGCACCACCCGTGCTTTTCATTGTAGGTTAATGACGGCAAATACTACCCAAAGGAGAAACAATGAAGCGTGTCGTCCTGATCCTGATGGTCCTTCTGTTGAAGGCGGTTCCTCCTCGGAGTACGACGAGGCGATGAGCGGGCTGATGATGCAGAACCACATCGACTGCATGAACACCATCAACAACTCGATGGGCGATTTCGGCTACTTCTACAGCTACTAGCCTTGCCAAAACCGCCCCGGCTGGCCTATAATACCCCTCCGCGATCAATCGTGACGATCGAGGTGCGGCGGAGTAGCTCAGTCGGTCAGAGCACACGGCTCATATCCGTGGCGTCAAGGGTTCAAGTCCCTTCTCCGCCACCACGGGGGCTGGAACAAAGCCCCCGCCATAAACAAGCAACGGGTGGTCCCGCCGGGGCCGCCCGTTTTCATGTGCCCTTAGGTCAGCCATTCCCCGGCGGGGCTAATGGTAAAGGACGGGTGATCGAGCAGTCTCCGGAATGCCTGAACTGGAGCTGATATGCAGATAATCTACAGGCATCATGGTACGTGATCGGACTTAATCAGGCTGATTGGGATACCCTTGTTGGGCTGGTATTCACTTCCCGGAAATGCTCGGTTTTTGACCCAGCATACATTTAGCGTGCTCTTATTGCCTGTTATTCCAACACCTAAGAGTCAATAGCCCTTTGCTGTCGGAGAAAAAAACAAGCCCGCGGATAACATGATTTTCGACTGATAACGCTCTTTTAATGCCGCCACTTTTCAACTGCCCGTTCTGTGACGAGCCTCAGAGAATCATCCTAGAATTATCAGCAGATTACAAGCACGATTCGGTCCGGATAGGGTATTCGATCCCCTGGATCGCATAAATCCCGTTTCCGCTAGCAATCTCAAAACAAGGGATCATCACAGAAGATGAACAACACATTCGCAACCCAGGAAAGCCACCTCGAGAATGGTGCTCGGAGATTAGCCGCAGCGGGGTGTCAACCATTGAAGACGGATAACCGTTCGAAGCTTCTGTAGCGGGTAATGGAGTGCCGTCAACAGATCCTTCAGCCACAGCCTGGTTGAATCCTGAGCGGTAACAACAGCCTCAGGCTTCCAGCGGAACTAAAGGGAAGCCCCGGTATATCGCCGTCATACATTGGTATGACAATGCAACGGGATGACAATGGCGACGACTACGAGCTATAAAGCGTTGAATGATAATCTATTAGCTGGATGAGTCGGTTCTTATGCGAGTGATAATCCCAATCAACGCCGCAGTGGGGATTGAAACCCTACCCGGCTAGAACCTCAACGGCGAGACCCACATCCAGCGCGGTCGGGATATGGGATTGAACCAGGTGCAAGATACTCGACAACACCTACGCGTACATCAACCATTCACCAACGGTCCCGCGCAGCTTCTTTCGAGGGAGATCATCGGCGGCGGCCGGACAATCAGCGAAGCTTGACCTCGAATTCGCTGCTGGAGATGTCGTTGATCTCGATCGGAGCCTGGTAATAATCGCTCAGGCCCTCGACAAGCCCCTTGGAATAAGCGGTGCTGCCGAAGGGTGACTCGTAGTGGACGCGGAAGGTGTTCTCGCCGCGCCGCCGCACCTCGATGGCGGCGTAGTTGCCGATCTCCTGACCCTCCAGGGCGATGGAGCAGATCCGGGAGAAGTTCTTCAACGCCTTTTTCATGTTCCGGTTGACGATATAGAATGCGCGGTAATTCTGCGGGGCATAGGTGGCGGCGAAGTAACGCCCGCCCTCCTCAACGGCCTCCATCAGGTTCATCTGGTGATCCTTGCCGAGCAGGGCGATGAAGCCGAACAGCAGCTTGTTTGGATAGTCCTTGGTGGCCAGGATGGACTTGTCAACCAGACCGCACTGAGCGAGAAGCTCCCGGGTGCGCTCTTCGCCCAAGGTGTGTTTCGAGTATTCGCGGGCCACGATGAAAATGATGCCTTTGAGTTGGTCTCCCATCTCCCCGATTCCTTTCGCTAAGGGTAATCTGGACCGCCGGCGGCGATCCGCCGTATCTCACTTCCGTAACCGGACGGAGAACTCGATCTCGCTCAGTTCTCGCAATTGCAGAGCTCTGTCATAGTAATCGCCCAGGCCCTCGGCCAGACCTCTGGGATAGGAGGTGTTCTGCAGCGGTGAATCGTAGCGGATGCGCACGGTGTCGTCATCGATCCACTCGGTAGTGATGGCCGCGTAGTTGCCGATCTCCCGGCCCTCGGTGGCCAGGGCGAACAAACGCTGGAAGTTGTTTAGTGCCTTGCCGATGGTGTTATTGATCACGTAGAAGGAGTTGTAGTTCTCGGGAGCGTAGTCGGCGGCGAAGAAGCGCCCGCCGCGAAGAAGGATCTCGAACATATCGATACCCTGCTCGCGGCCGATCAGGGTTATCAGGCTGAAGAATAGCTGGTTGGGGTAGTCCCTGGAAACGATAATGGGCTTACTGGCCAATCCGCATTCTTCCAGCAACTGTTGTGTTTTCTCCGCGCCCAGTGTCACTTTGGAGTACTCCCGGGCAACGACCAGGCTCATGCCCTTGAGGGTCTCGGCCATCTATGCTTTGCTCCTTATCATTCGCTTGTGTCTGATCTGCGCTGGTTAATCGAAACCGCACAGTCGGTGGGTTTGCTGTGCGGTTCCTCTATAGTATAGCAACGGTCGGTTGCGACAGCCAGTCGAGATTTGGGCTTCGCTTCGGTGAATGTCAGTCCGCCAGCTTGACCTCGAACTCGGTGTTCGAGATGTCGCTAATACGGACCGGGGTTTGATAGTGTTCACTGAGACCCTGAACCAGCCCCTTGGGGTAGGCGGTGTTCTGCAGCGGCGAGTCGTAGCGGATGCGAAAGCTGTCGTCGCCGGTGCGGCGAACCTCGATGGCGGCGTAATTGCCGATCTCCTGACCCTCCAGTGCGATGGAGCAGATCTTCTGGAAGTTGTTCAAAGCCTTCTTCAAGTCCCGGTTGATGATGTAGAAGGCGCGGTAGTTCTTGGGCGCGTAGGTTTTGGCGAAATAGGCCGCTCCCTCCTGGACGGCCTCGAGCATGCTCAGGCCCTTTTCCTGACCCACCATGGTGATGAAGGCGAAGCCCAATTGGTTGGGGTAGTCCTTGGTGGCCAGGATGGTCTTGTCGCCCAGGCCGCTTTTATCAAGTAGTTGCCGGGTTTTCTCCATACCCAGAACCTCCCGGGCGTATTCCCGAGCGGCGATGATGAGGATCCCTTTCAGGTTTTCACTCAATTGCTTCTCCTATCTGGCGATAATGGTTTAGTCCAACGGAACGCCGATCAATAGACGGTACCGGATCAACCCGAAAGCGACACCTCGAACTCGATGTTGGATAGATCGCGGATCCGCAGCTTCTGGCCGAAGTAGTCGCCCAGGCCCTCGGCCAGCCCCTTGGGGTAGGCGGTGTTCTGCAGCGGTGAGTCGTAGCGGATGCGAACGGTGTCGTCATCGACCCACTTGGTGGTGATGGCCGCGTAGTTGCCGACCTCCTGGCCCTCGGTGGCCGTGGAGAACAGCTTCTGGAAGCCGCCGAAGGCCTTCTTGGGGGTGTTGTTGATCAGGAAGAAGGCCCGGTAGTTCTTCGGACCGTAGGTGCTTGCGAAGTAGCGCCCGCCGGCCTGAACGGCCTGGAGCATGTTCATGCCCTGCTCGCGTCCCACCAGGGTGATGAAGCTGAACACCAGTTTGTTGGGATAGTCCTTGGTGGCCAGGAAGGTCTGCCCGGCCAAACCGCACTCCTCGAGCAGCTCGTTGGTTCGCTTCTCACCCAGAATGCTCCGCGAATACTCCCGGGCGACGATAACAATAATACCCTTGAGGTTCTCGCCCATCGCCATACCTCCAGCCAAGTCAGGTTATGTCGTTGCGTAATCCCATGCTCGATTGTTTCATAAGACACGAAGCTCCGATACAAACTTTGACTCTATCAGCATAGGCAAATAGTGGTAAATGCTCAAGCTTCTTTTTGCCTTGCCGCTCAGCTTCAAACCGAGGGGAGGAGAAGGAACCATGGTTATTCGGATACGGCAAGAAGGCGGACAATGAAACGGGGCCGCATCAAATTGATGTTCAACAAGCAGGCTGCGGGTGGTTAGTAAGCAAATGCTTTCATCATGCTTAGGTTATGCATCAATATGGAATTGGTTTTCCGTTCTCGACTGTGTTACGTTAAAGATAGCTTAGATAGTGCTTTAAGTGTAATCTATAAGCGCTTTGCGATAATGCAGATAATGCACACGAGCAGGACGTTACATTAGCTTCTGAAAATTCTTTGTAGCTAATCTGAGACCTCATAGGCGGGATCGGCACAGTATATGTACCCGTTTTCCGTATGGTTCTTCGTTGTGGCGATGACGGCGCGGCGTGCTATACTCGGCGGGCTGATTGATGCGAGTAACAATAACAACAAAACCGAAGGTCGCCGGAGGCAATTGAACCCTCCCGCGGAAGCAGATTCCACCTCCGCCGACATTGTTACAGACGAGTATCGGTAAGGCCATCCTGAAAATCAAATTGATAGCTCTTCTCAGCTTTCACCCTAACCGACCCCAGGTCATCCCGGTTGCATTTTGTTCAACCGGCCACCCATCTTGTCCGAAAGCCGACACACTTATCTCCACCCTGGTTTTCATTACGAAAAGCGAACTGATTACAGTAAGAAAAACCACCCAGATGTGATCCAAGTGCTGTTTTTTTAAGATAAATCAACTATACTAGTAGTTGAATCATTACGCAGTTCCCATCCCCACGATCGATCACTCATTTTCCAAAGCGAAGCAAAGTGAAGGTCTCCTGGAATCCACCCCAGCCTCTGGACAACCTCGATAAATCCGAGCGCCCGGCGCCCGGCGAGGAGGGGGTTTACCTGCTGCTCAACGGCGGGCACCCCATCTACGCCGGAGCCGGTGATTTGCGCAACGAGCTACAACGTCTGGTCGAGAGTGAGAAGGCGGACAATCCAAACCTGCGAGATTATCTAAGCAAAAAACAAAAGAGCATCAACTACTGCTATTTCCTGGAAAAAAACCAACTGCGCCGCGAAGGAGCACGGGCCTTCATACTGCTGCTTAAAGAAAAGCTGGGGCTGCTCAACGCCGAACAAAGCTCGGCCAACCCCATCTACGTCAACCCGCCGGTCCAGCCCTGCCAGGACGACGGCAACTGTCCGCTGACCTGGGAGCTGCTGTTCAAGGAGAAAGCCCGCTGGTAAACAACGGTTTAACAACCAAACATCGGCCCACGGGGCCGTTTTTTCGTTACTCCACCGAGCGCGCCGGGCAACTCGTGGCAGCTTCGTAAACGCTCATCGGCGTACCGCCCCGGCGAGACCTTGGTAAACCACGCGTCAATAGAACCCTCGGCCCGGCCCGGCGTTGGCACGTTTCTTGCGGAATGCGACGCGGTTCCGCCCGACACGCCGCCCCGCACTGCTGCAAGAAACGTGCCAACGCCTACCCGCGCGGACGTCGAGGGGTATTGATGGTCGTCGGGCGGTTTACCAAGGTCTCGCCGCCATAGGTGTGCTAAACGGCCGTGAGAGCGGCCGTTTACGCAGGCTTCCAGAGCGGTTACGCTACCCGGAACGGGTGAAATACAGTGTCAAAACCCGCCGGCGTCGGCGGCGTCCTCGGGGCAGACGACGCAGTAGATGCTGGTCACTTCGCCCTCGCGCTCGGTAACGGCCTCGCGCACGGCGTTGATCACCGTTTCCTTGTCTTGGGCGTCCTCGATGAAGCCGACGAAGGTGTTGCGGGGGCAGAGGTGCTGGATGCCGTCGCCGGGCCAATTGTCGGCCAAGCCGAGGGCGCGGACCGCTTCACGGGCGGCTTCGTGGTGCTTGGTGCTGCCGTCGCGCAGATCGTAGGTAACCATGGCGAATTTCATCGTTTTCCTGTCCCTTAATTGATGGTTTTCTTGCTGTTGGCCTTCTAGGTGACTAAATGAATTATAACTCGTCGCGGGGACCGCTGTAAACCGACTCCGGCGCGCTGTTGCTCTGGTGAAAGCGCCGGGCGCTTACTAGATCGCGGTGCACGCCGTCGGCGCAGCGCAGCCAGGGCACCCGCACCCGGGAGCTGTCCACCAGCAACCAAACAGCCAACAAAACGACGCTGTGTGCGGAATCATCCACACCGTCATTTTATCCCGAGACCGGGACAGAACCGGACACGGCGGCCGCGTTGACCCCCCTTGCCGCGACTGCTATCATCTTGGGGTCCAACAAGACGCGGACCCCATCGGGGTCGGCGATATTATTCCGTTCAAAACAAAGGAGTTAACGCGATGCCCGAAACAAAACATTTCAAGAACTACATCGGCGGCAAGTGGGTCGAGTCCGCTACCGGCGAGCGTTATGAGAACCGCAACCCCGCCGACACTGAAGACATCGTTGCCACCCACTGCAAGTCCGACGGCCGTGATGTCGAGGCCGCCGTGGCCGCCGCCAAGGAAGCCTTCAAGAGCTGGCGCCTGGTCCCCGCCCCCGAGCGCGGCCTGATGATCCACAAGGTCGTCGAGGTCCTCAAGCGCCGCAAAGAGGAAATCTCCCAAATGATGACCCGGGAGATGGGCAAGGTCATCGCCGAGACCCGGGGCGACACCCAGGAGGCCATCGACTGCGGTATGTACGCCGCCGGCGAGGGCCGCCGCCTCTTCGGCCGCCACACCCCCGTCGAGATGCCCGACAAGTTCGGCATGGCTATCCGTCGGCCCGTCGGCGTCTGCGGCATGATCACCCCCTGGAATTTTCCGATAGCAATTCCATCGTGGAAGATGTTTCCAGCTTTAATCTGCGGCAACACCTGTGTCATCAAACCGGCCACCCTGACCCCGGCCAGCGTGGGCAACTTCATCGAGGCCTTCGAAGAAGCCGGCTTCCCGCCCGGCGTGGTCAACATGGTCACCGGAGGCGGATCGACGGTCGGCAAGGCCATGGTCGAGCACCCGGACATCAACCGCATCTCCTTCACCGGCTCCGTCGAGATCGGCAACCTGCTGGCCGGACAGTGCGGCGCCAAAGGAAAACCCTTCTCCGCCGAGCTGGGCGGCAAGAACGCCCAGATCGTCATGCCCGACGCCGACATGGACCTGGCTCTCGACGGCGTGCTGTGGGGCGCCTTCGGCACCACCGGCCAGCGTTGCACCGCCACCAGCCGCCTGATCCTCCACGAAGACATCCACGACGCCTTCATGGAGAAACTCATCGAACGCGCCAGGCAGCTCAAGATCGGCAACGGCCTCGACGAGTCCGTCGACATGGGACCCGCCGTGAGCGAAGACCAGCTCAAGACCGACCTCCACTACGTCGACGTCGCCACCAACGAAGACAAGGCCGAGCTGGTCCTCGGCGGAAAACGCCTCACCGGCGGCGCCTACGACAAGGGCTACTTCATCGAGCCCACCATCTTCACCGGAGTAACTCCAAAGATGCGCCTGGCCCAGGAAGAGGTCTTCGGCCCCGTCCTGGCCGTGATCAAGTTCCGCGAATTCGAGGAAGCCGTCGAGATTCTCAACGACACCGAGTTCGGCCTCTCCTCGTCGCTCTACACCCGCGACGTCAACCGCGCCTTCAAGGCCATCCGCGACATCGAGGCCGGCATCACCTACATCAACGGCCCGACCATCGGCGCCGAGGTGCATCTGCCCTTCGGCGGCGTCAAAGGCACAGGCAACGGCCACCGCGAGGCCGCCTGGACCGTCCTCGACTTCTACACCGAATGGAAGACCGTCTACGTCGACTACTCGGGCAAGCTCCAACGCGCCCAGATCGATAATAAGTAGCAGGTTTGCAGCCGGCCACCGACAGAGCTGTAGGGCGGGGTCTCCGTACCCCGCCCGAATAACATATGACACGTAGGGCGGGGGCTCCGCCCCCCGCCGTTTGTTTAATACCCAATAGGATGACGTTGGGGGAATACCCGGCGGTCCGCAGGCGATTCATCCCACAGGGCCGCCCAACGGAGATGGGATCGAAATGAATTATTGATTCGCACCCTGTAGGGCGGGGTCTCCGACCCCGCCGTTTCTCTATAACCGTGGGACGCCCCAGGGGTAATATATTTCCTGCGACCCATCGCATTTTGATGACTATAGTCTGTTGAACGGTAGATGAACATATAGCTATACTCTCATTGAGTATTTCGCTAACGCGCCCTACAAAAACAGCTCAGATTAAGAGGAGAGTCAACATGGCACAATATGGCATAGTAGATGTGAACATGAAAAACGGCCAATCGGTGAAAGCCTTAGCTGTTGGCAATAATGCTGCATGGATATGTCCAAATTGCAGAAAGGTGATGTTGATTTCAACATACGGTCAGGATGAGAATTCTGAAGACTGTTATGGTTGTCCAAGAATCAATATAACAAGGTACAAAATATTTGCCGATAAAACACAACAGCCGGCAATTGACCATGTCGAGGAAGTCTAGCCATTGATTTCAACTGGCCGCTACTCAACTGCGGCGGCCCGCAGAGGAGCCGCCCTACATCTATCCATATGAACGGGCGGGGATGGTTCCCCCGCCCTGCATTATTGCGTAAAGGGGACGACTGACCACAGTCGTCCCCACATTAACCGCCCCGACAATCCCGGCCCGATATATCAACCCACCCGCCTACTCATCCCCCCCCTTGCCACACCGCACCTCTCGGGTTATTATTATCGTGAGGCCTCAACCCACGGGAGGGCGGCGATGGACCCCCACGAATACTACTACGTCGAAGTCAAGATGAAGGACGGCGAGGTCTGCCGCGCCATGGCCATCGGCGACGCGGCGGCCTGGATCTGCCCCTACTGCCACCAGTTGATGCTGGCCCGCCTGGCCCACGACCCCAAGGATCGACCCACCAAAGCGCAAAAGTGCTGCTCGCGCCGCTACCTGATCCACGGCGCCCCGGGCGCGGGCAACCGCATCCGCGCCATCGATGAGTTTTAGTACTGCCAACCACATTCTGCGTAGATGTCGAGGGGCTTATCGGCCCCTTTGTCTTTTTGCGCTTCCGGCGGTATCATGTTCATGTAACCACACCCATGGGAGGAGCAGGTGCGACGCATTGTGATACTGCTGATGCTGCCGGCGCTGGCGGTGGCCTTTTCGGGCGGCGATATACGCCTGCGGTTGCTCTCGCCGCTCAGCGACCCCTACGACGACGACGACTGGGAGGAGCCGATCGAGCGCGGGGGTCAGTTCGGTCTGAGCCTCGGCTACGACTTCGAGCTGCTGCCCGGTTTGGGCGCCGGGCCGCGCTTCAACGGCCTGTTATACAACGACACCCTCGAGGACCTCGAGGGCACGATCACCTACGATCACAACCTCTATTGGTACGAGTTAAACATCGGCGCCGGGCTGCGCTACCGCTTCCAGACGGACGGCGCCCTGGTCCCCTGGGTGGGTCTCGAGGTGGGCTTCGGCTGGTCGTTGCTGACTTACTCGCTGGACTGGACTGTGGGCGACCTCGAGCAGCACACCGAGGAATCGGGCGAAGGATCGGGGTTGGCCCTCGAACTCAACGCCGGCGCCGAGTGGTGGTTCAGGCCCGAACTCGGGCTGACCTTCTCCCTCGACTACCACTACCTGGGCGTCGATAATATCACCTGGGACGACGAGGACCTGCCCGATTGGGACCTCGACGAGCTGCCGCAATCGCTCGGCCTGGGCCTGGGGGTTTGCTACACGTTGTAGCAGTATTTGCCAACACGATGGAGGACAGACACTCCTATCTATCCGAGCGGTCCGATAGGACTGCCAGGCTTGCTCGTTATCGCTCATCCGTAACCTGTAGGGCGGGGTCTCTGACCCCGCCGCTTCCAGATCACCCCTAATCGTTTTCAAGAACTCTGATAGGCTGAGAAAAGGGCGGCTGAGAATTCATTGTTCTCATAGGCCTTAATAATGGGATCATCACAAGATGCTGGACCAAAATGTGTAACCATAGAGAGCCGCATCGAGTAGGGAGCCCCGATAAATGCTCGGCGGAAATCGTCAATTCGTTAGACAGTCTAACTGATACAGGTCCTAAATCAAGCAAGAGTCTGCTATTAGCATGCCGCCTACAATATGTACTAAAACCTAGGGAATATCACCTGAAAGTGAACCTAGTCGAAAACACAGTAGGTAGCATTTAGAACGGAGGTGCTGACAACTACCACCCGAAGGCCTTCAGCTCGACGAGCCGAAAAGATATTTATCAGCTAAATCAGCTCTTTTTAGCATTTAGCCTCCAGATAACTGGTAAGCCCGGAATGCAAATCAGGAGTCGGGACTTCCCGTCTCTCAGCACCCACTTAGAAGCGCTCACTTCGAGCAAGTCTGGTTTTACGCCACCAGGCAACGCACGGTCATTGACAACCTGCACGGCTATTAAGCACATGGGCTCATGTACCCTGATCGGACCAATTGGGCGGTGTATCCTACAGGTAGCCGAGACAGTTTTCGTCGTCGCGATGGCTGATTATGAGCGGCCTTTCTCTGAAAAAGAGCCTGTCGTTGCGTATAAAGCCGCCGATGTGGGCTTATCGCCGTCGCTCACCGTAGCCGCGGCAGCTATCGAGGCCGTTGATACGCACCTCGCCATTGGCCAGGGCCTTGTCGCGGCTGATGAGTTTGTGGTGGATACCGTTGATCAACAGCCTGTTGTCGGCCTTCCAGCCGTCGGTGTTGACGATCTATTCCACCTTGAGCTTTTCCAGCGCGGCGGCGCTGTGCTACCTTTTGGATTCGGTGTGTATATTTCTTGCCAGATATCTTATATTAATATTTACTATCGGCTAACTTATAGTGATTCTCATGGTTCATTATGGGCAACTGATGTTCCGGTCGGTTGCTCGTTTTCCGCCACTTTTGAGAACCTTTTTTGTGACAGAGCATCACAGCCCATCCCGTACGTTAACAGCGCGTTTTATACATGCATCGGTCCGAACATGGTATATGATCCCTAATTAGATTGCGATATGTGCCTGTCCAGGCAAGTATGATAATCTTAGGGATCAGCACAGAAGATGAACATCAGATATTGCAGTTGGGTGCCTATGTCGGCGTGAGCAAGTCTGTTGTCCTGCCACCAACGAAGGGGACAATGTAGCGGGGAAGAGCAGAACGAGGGACCGGCACGTCAAGTGTCCCAGATGCAACTAGCGCTATCTCTACCGCTGCGCCGACGGACGTCGTAAGCGCAAGCGCTGCGGTCAGTAATTCAACCCTCGTCCCCGGGGGCCTCGCAACGAGCCGCCGCCGGAAAACCGTAGTGAGATAACGCGTCTGTTCCGGCTCGGCCTCCCGACGGTGCGGATCATCCTCCCCGAGCGCTGTGACAGCAAGCATCTGGTCGGTGCGGTCCTGGACAATTTGGAGAACGTCGAGCTGGACTCGATCGTCTACTCCGACAACTGGAAGGTCGATAACAAGCTGTCACTCAACGGCTTCCACCACAAACGCATCAACCATGACAAGACCCTGGTCGATGGCAAGGTGCCTAT
>CAZOOP010000003.1:37502-128251 GCA_964581465.1 uncultured bacterium | reverse complement strand
ATCATTCGGCAAAGCCTCGTATCAGCAGCATTCTTCGAGGTGGGGTGGTGTTTCGAGTTGGAGTTGGCTGGTCCGAGGTCGTGTGTGTTGCCTATATTTTCAAAGTAGCAAAGCCGCAAAGCAGTTTTGAAGGGTTTCCTCACCGATCTGCAGTTGCCTGGAGATACGGTTCGGTTTCTCGAACCACGGCGGATCGCTCGACCGGCCGGTCGGCCTGGAACGGCTGCTGGAGAGTCCGTAACCCTCAGCGTGGCGGCCGGCAGAGACCTTGAATCCGTTAGATAATACCCACCCGGCCGGGGAATGGCAAGGGCGGAGCCGCGGCCCCGCCCGTTGCGAAATCGGTGCTGACTGAAAAGGCGCCGGTCTAGCGACTGACGACCAGGCGGCGGGTCAGGCGCCGCTCCCCGGCCTCCAGGCTGAGCAGGTAGACCCCGGCGTCGTAATCGGCCACGTTCAGGGTCAGGCTGCGACGGCCGGTCACCGTTCCCAGCTCGCGCCGCAGGACCAACCGGCCGGCCAGGTCGTACACGTTCAGCACGGCGGGCTCGTCATCGGCTGTGAACTCGACGGTGACCGCGGTGCGGGCGGGCTGGGGGTAGCAGGCCAGGGACAGTCGCGACGCGTCGCTTTCAGGAACGATCTCCACGGGGCCGAAGACCATCCGGTGCCCGGCGGCGTCGACGGCCTCCAAACGATAGCGGCGCGGCTCGCAGCCCGGCGAGAGATCGAGGAAGGAACGGGCGGCGGCGGGCAGGGGCCGTTCGTTCAGGCGGTCGCCGACTGAGGTCCCCCGGGGTCCGACGCGATAGAGGTTGAAGGCGGCGAAGTCCTCAGCGGTGCTCCAGTTCACCAGGACGCCGTCGTCGGTGTTGTGTGCCTGGAGCTCGAGGACGGGGGCGTCGCTGGGGATGAACTGGACGTCCAGGGCCGGGGTGGATTCGCCGGTGACGCTGACGTTCTCGTGGATGATCGGGTCGTAGCCGTCGGCGGAGTAGACGATGTCGTAGGTGCCGTCGTCCAGGCTGAGCCAGTAGTCGCCGTGCTCGCGGGGATCGTTGTAGAAGAAGGCCTCGTCGCGGTCGTCGACGGTTATCATCGTCAGGATCGGGTCATCGTTCTCGTCGGTGCACAGGCCGTGAAGGCCGTAGTCGGCCCAGTCCAGGTAGTTCTTGGTGGCCTCCCAGTTGACGTCGCAGAGCGCCAGGATGCTGCCCTCGGGATGGCTCTGACTCTGGCCGTCGGAGAGCTCGATGGTGGTGTCGATGCAGCCCCGCATCCCGTAGCTCCAGTCGTTCAGATCACCCCTGGTTCGGTACCAGTCAGCTCCTTCAGTTATCCAGTCCATATACTCGTCGTCGGTCAGTTCATCGTAGTAGTCGCTCTCCTCGCAGCCGTCGGAATAGCTCTGGCTGATGTTGTGCCAGATGTGGGCCTTGTCCGGGGCGTCGATGTATTGATAGTTCCAGACGTAGTTGACGCAGACGGCGCCGGAGTGGTGGGTCAGGCCGAGGACGAAGGTGTTGTCTTCGACGTTGTCGGGAACGTAGTTCTCGTCGCCGCCGGAGTAATCGGCCACCGCCTGGCTTTCCGGCTCGCTGAACGGATGGGAGCCGTGGCCGTAGCCGCTCTCCCACTGGTAGGAGTAGTTGCGGTTGAGGTCCACGCCGTGGCTGTTGTAACGGCTGTCGTCTACGTAGCCGTCAGGGTTGACGAGGGGCTGGAGCCAGATCTCCGTCCCCTCGACCAGGGCGACGCACTCGGAGTCGCCGTCGACGTACCCGGTCAGCAAGCGCTCGGCGGTGTAGAGGGTCACCTCGTTGGCGATCTCCTCGTTGCCGTGATGGGTGCCGACGACACGCACCTCGGGTTCGTACTCCTCGACGTCGACGTTGTCCGAGATGACGATCGCGGCCAGTTCCCGCTCGGAAACCGAGTCCAGCCCCAGATCGACGTAGCGGCAGATGTCGGAGTAGTCGGGATCATCCGCCCAGCTTTGCAGCAGGGCGATGGTCTCGTCATAGGTGTGGAAGTCGTTCCAGGGCTCGTCGCGATCGGCGGAGGGACTCGGCGGCGCGGCGGCCTGCAGGTTCTCGCAGAGCACCACCCAGGGATGCTCCAGACGGACCAAGCCGGCCAGGTCCTCCACCCGGGTGACGCAGTAGGCATAACCGTCGGCGTAGTCATCCACCGACAGGGGGTACTCGGCCTCCAAACGAGCCACGGCGGCGTGGTCCAGCGGACCGACGCGCACCAGGGCCTCGTCGGCGCCGGAAGCGGTCAACAGGGCCAGCAACAGGAACGGCAAGAGTTTGCGCATTGTCTTCCCTTCTACCCGCTGGATCGGCGGAGCGCCTCCATCTGTTTGTGCTCGATGCATCTACCAGCTGCAAGCTAGCTGATAAGACGGGGCAAGTCAAGGGGGCGTGTGTGAGGGATGGTTCGAGGGGGACGGCGTTGACCTCGCCGGAGCCCGGTGGCATACTTTCCAGGAGGTCGCTTATCCTTTCAGCCAGCAAGGACTCGACCCGGGAGCCAGCGATGCCGCACGAAGCAGACACCAACCGAAAGCTCCGCCTGCGACTTATCAGCTTGGCGGGGCTGCTGCTGTCCAGCGGTATTGCCCTCGCCCAGACCGATGAGCCGCCCCTCGAACCGCCGCCCGAGGAAACGGCGGATGACGCCGCCGCCGATGACGACGAGGCCGACACCGATCGGCGGCGGGTCAGTCTCGGCGACCCTGGCGAGGACTACTACCTCGAGGCCGACCGCGTCGTCGGCAACATCGACCCCGCCATCCGCACCGTGCGCGCCCTGGGCAACGTCAAGCTCGTCCAGGGCTCCACCGAGATCACCGCCGACGAGCTCTACTACTACGACATCGAGCAGATCGCCCTGCTCAAAGGCGCGGTGCGCGTCTACGATTCCGAGCGCGAAGCCGAGCTGACCGGACGCTACCTCGAGTACCACCGCGAGGAGCGCTACTGCATCGTCACCGAGGACCCCGTGCTGACCCTGTCCGGCCGCTCCGGCGGCGACGTGGTCATCGTCGGTCGGGTGATGGAGTACTACCTGGACGCCGACCGCGGGCTGGTCACCGGCGGCGTCGAGGTCGAGCAGGACGTGCTGCGCGCCCGGGGCGACAACGCCGTCTATGAGGGCGCCGCCGGAACCATCACTCTCGACGGCGACCCCATCGCCTGGCGCGGCGACGACAAGGCCGGCGGAGAGCTGATGACCATGTACCTGGCCGACGATGACGAGGAGCTGGAACGCGTCGTCGTCGAAGGCACCGCCCGGGCCGTGGCCTACGTCGGCGAACAGGCCGAGGAGGGCCGCCTAGAACTCGCCGGACAAACAATATCCCTGCTCTACGCCGCCGGCGAGGCCGAACGCATCATCTGCTCCGGTGACGCCGTCGCCGTCTACCAGCCCGATCCCGGCGTCGATGAAGGCCGCGTCGACGCCGACGCCCGCGAGATCACCATCCACCTCGTGGACGACATCGCCCGCCGGATCCACCTCTCCGGCGACGCCTACGCCGTCTACACCCCCGAGGGAAACGACCCCGAGCGCGGACGCACACAGATCGAGGGCGACGAGATGGACCTCTTCCTCGTCGAAGGCGAGCTCGAACGCTTCGTCGCCCGGGGCAACGCCCACGGCCGCTACAAGCCCCCCGCCGAGACCGTCGGCGCCGAAACCGACTCGACCACCCAAGACGCCAGTGAACAGGACCAACCACCGGAGGACCGTGAGCCCCCAGAACAACCCGCCGACTGAGCCCCGGGACGCGACCCGCGACTTCACCGAAGACGAAGCGATCCCCGCCTTCACCGAAGACCGCGCCGTGCTGCGCACCGAGAAGCTGGTGAAGAGCTTCCGCCGCCACCGCGTCGTCAACGAGGTCTCCATCCACCTCGCCCAGGGCGAGATCGTGGGCCTCCTGGGACCCAACGGCGCCGGCAAGACCACCACCTTCTACCAGATCACCGGCCTGATCCGCCCCGACTCCGGCCGCGTCTACCTAAACGACCGCGACATCACCAGAATCCCCATGTACCGCCGCGCCCGCATGGGCGTCGGTTACCTGGCCCAGGAACCCAGCATCTTCACCAAGCTCTCCGTCGCCGACAACATCGACGCCATCCTCCAGACCCTGCCCATCTCGCGCAATGTACGCAAGGCCGAACTGGCCAAACTCCTCGCCAAGCTCGACCTGACCAAGCTGGCCGACAAGAAGGCCTTCACCCTGTCCGGCGGCGAGCGGCGGCGCGTCGAGATCACCCGCGCCCTGGTGCGCAAGCCCCGCTTCATGCTCCTCGACGAGCCCTTCGCCGGCATCGATCCCATCGCCGTCGAGGACATCCAGCAGATCGTCGAGCAGCTCAAGGACGACGGCCTGGGCATCCTGATCACCGACCACAACGTCCGCGAGACGCTCTCGATCACCGACCGGGCGTACATCATGTACGAGGGGCGGATTCTGATTCACGGAACCTCGGAGCAGTTGATCAACGACCCCGAGGCAAGAAGGATTTATTTGGGACAGCGGTTTCAGATGTAGGGGGAAGAGAATGGCGAAGAAAAAATGGTTGACCAAACTGGCTGATAGAATAAGCGAATCAAGCGATACTGAATTAATCAAGCTGTTGATTATCAGTGTTGCTGTACCTATAGTTACTGTTATTCTTGGATTACTATATGCTTGGATTTTTGGGGACACACAATTTGCGTTTAACTGGGAGCACAATCCGCTGGATTGGATAATTGCGGCCGTAGTTGTTTTTACACCTGCTGTGACATGGTTGATTATCTTTAAACAATTCCAGCAACAGCAAGAATATAATGAACAATCACTAATTGTCCAAAAATATTCTATGGTGCCAAAAATATCATCTGAAGTAACTAGGGATTATCATGAAGTATATTTGAGAAAAGGCGCGATTAATTTTCATTTTAGTCATCAGTTTAAAAATGAAAGCAGTAATTATGGATCTATCAAAGCAACTGTACTTGCCTTTGTATCAGACTCTAAACCAGATAGCGATAATCCTACTTACTATTGCTATAGGCTAAGGGCGCATAGGTGTCACCAAGCTTTAACGTTTGAGGAAGAGATTCCGATATATTCGAGATATAGTGTATCTAGTTCATATCAATTGCCCTTTGCTTTTGATAGAATGGATGGAGAAAAGGTAAACCGTAATGATAATAATATTATAGATAAGGTGGCGAGTTACATATCGGGCCGTGATCTAAAGGCAAATAGTATCGATATGACAGGTAAACACCACCAAGATATATATTTTAAGAATTTTGATGATATATTTAGGGTTTATTTTGTCTTCTTATGTGCTGTTCGCAGCGAAAATAATCCTGAAGGTGTATACGATTACATTATAATAGATGTCAGAGATGCATCTTATAAAGAGCGTAAAGATGAAGATGGAAACGAATTCCCTTTAAAAGAGTGCTTCAAGCTTCAAAAGCCATTTAAGTTGCCCGATTTCCTTGATGAATTATTGCCCAAACTAAACAAAAATGGCAAGCTAACTCCTATAGAAAATAAATATAAAGTTACATACAAAGGAGACCAATCATGACCCCCCGCGGGCTCCTCCCAATCCTCGTCCTCGCCCTGACTCTACCCGCCCAGGCCCTTGACGGCCGCTTGGTCTACGCCGTGGTCAACGACGGCGCCGTCGAGCTTATCGCCGTCGACGACGACGGCGCGGCCGTCTTCCCCGGGCCGGAGGGTGTGGACGAGGTCCGCGACCTGGACCTCACCCCGGACGGTCTCTACGCCGCGCTGTGGTACTACGCCGAGGGCGGGGACAACATCGCGGTGATCCCCCTGCGCCCGGAGACCACGGCGGTTCAGCAGCCCTTCCCCGGCGCGGACCCCCACTGGTCGGCGCCGCGCGTGCTGGAGTACCGGGTCGATTCGAGGCTCTACCGCTGGGACGGCCGGGAGGAGCCGGTGATGCTCCTGCGCAGCGTCGATCTGGGCGTGATCCGCACCGACGAGCGAACGGCGTACTTCAACGAGCTGGACTGCGCCGACTGGCTGTACCTGCGCCGGGACTTGGAGGATGATGCGGGGATGCCCGCGCTGTGGGGCGGGGAGCCCTTCCGCGAGCCGGAGCTCGACGACGGCCGCCTGCTTGTGGCTGGCGGGAGCCGCCTCTACGTCCTCGATCTCGAGACCGGGAAGGAGACGATCCTGCTGGAGTCGGACGGTGTTCCGGCCTGTCCCAGTTTGTCCCCGAACGGTGAAGCGACGGCCTTCCTGCTGGCCGGGCGCAGCGTTATCTACCGCCTGGTCGGTGACGAGGGCTTGATCGAGCCGCTTTTCGAAACGGCGGGCGTCCCGGCGGCGCTGGACTGGGGTCCGGTGCCCCCGCCGCCGCCCGAGTTCCACCTGGAGACTCAGTGAACGACGCCCCGCTGCCCCGGAGCCTGCTGCGCCGCCTGCGCCGGATCGTCGGGCGCGACGGGGTCTGGACCAAGCCCTGGCAGCGCCTGGCCCACTCCTACGACGCCACCAACCGCAGCTTCCCCCCGGCGGCCGTGGTGCGGGTGAGTGGGAGGGAGCAGGTCGGCCCGGTGCTGGCGGCCTGCGCGGCGGCCGGGGTGCCGGTGACCCCCCGGGGCGCGGGGACGGGCTTCTCCGGGGGCAGCCTGCCGCTGCGCGGCGGGGTGTTGTTGCTGCTGGACCGTCTGGACCGCATCCTCGAGATCGACTCTGCCCGGCGGCTGGCCGTCGTCGAGCCTGGCGTGGTGACCGAGCGGCTCCAGCGGGCCGTCGAGGAGCGGGGGCTCTTTTATCCGCCCGATCCGGCGAGCCTGAATATCTCGACGCTCGGGGGGAACTACGCCGAGAACGCCGGCGGACCGCGCTGCGTGACTTATGGGGTGACGGCGGACTGGGTGCGTTCCGTGGTCGCGGCGCTCCCCGACGGCTCCACGGTGGACACCGCCGGGCGTCCCGAGCTTACCCAGCTCTTCGCCTCGTCGGAGGGCACCCTGGCCGTGGTCGTCGAGTTGCGCCTGAACCTGACCGGCCTTCCGGCGACCTCGGCCACGCTGCGGGCCTGGTTCCCCTCGTTGTCGGATGCCTCCCGGGCGGTGACCGGGGTTCTGGCCCGGGGGATCGACCCGGCCAAGCTCGAGTTCATGGACTCCCAGACCCTGGCCTGCGTGGCGGCCTACCGGGGCGAACCCGAGCCGTCGCCGGGCTCGACCCTTTTGCTGGTCGAGCTGCTGGGCGATGCTGGAGAGATCGAGGCGGGTCTCGCCGCGACGAGCGCGGTTTGCGTCGAGAACGGCGGGACGGGCATTGAGACCGCCCGGGATCCGGACGAACAGGAAGCCCTCTGGTCCCGGCGGCGCGATTCGAGCCCGGCCATCGCCGGTCTCAAGCCGCTCAAGGTCAACGAGGACGTGGCGGTGCCCCGGGGCCGCCTGCCCGAGATCGCCGCCCGCATCGAGGAGTTGCGCCGCGAGCTGCGGCTGCTGGTCCCAGTCTTCGGCCACGCCGGCGACGGCAACCTCCACGTCAACATCATGTGCGACCCCGCCGACGGCGACGAGATGGCCCGCGTCGAGGCGATGCTGGACGCCCTCTTCGGCGCCGTGTTAGCCTTGGGGGGCACGATCTCCGGTGAGCACGGCGTGGGCTTGAGCAAGCGGCCCTTCATCGAGCGCGAGCTGCCCCCGGCGGTCATCGAGCTCTCCCGGCGCCTCAAGTCCCATCTGGACCCGGCCGGACTGCTCAACCCCGAGAAGATCTTTCCCCCGCCGGAAACGATTGAGACACCTTGAACGAGCAACTTGCACGCCTGTTAGGCTCGCTGAGCTGTCGGCGCTTCCTCGACGCCGCCGCGGGCACCGGCGATTTCCTCGCTGAGCTGCGCGAAGCCGGCGCGGTCTTCGAGCGGGTGATCGCCCTGGACCTCGAGGCGCACTGGTTGATCGAGGGACGAGAGCGCTTCGACGACCCCCGACCGCTCCACGTCCAGGCCGACCTCGCCCGTCCGCCCTTCCCCCCGACGAGCTTCGACGCCGCCGGGATGGCCAACGGTCTGCACCACCTGGCCGAGCCCGCCGCCGCCCTGGGGCAGCTTCGCAGACTGCTGGTACCCGGTGGATGGTTGATCATCAAGGAGGGTCTGGCCAAGACCGTCGACAAGGCCCAGGCCAACCGGCTCGCCTACCACAGCCTGATGGCCGAACTCGACACGCTGCGGGGGCGCAGCCACCGGCCCAGCTACTCCGAGAGCGCCGTGCTCGGTCTGCTCACAGAAAACGGCTTTACCGTCGAGGAGCGCCTGATCTACGATCCGCATTTCGACGGCGACTACCGAGAACACATGGTCCCCCGCCTGGAGCGCCTGCGGGGATGGATAGAAACCGAACCCCTCGACGACGGGGTTCGCAACGAGCTGCGGGAGCGCTGTGACGGCCTGCGCCGGGACATCGAACGTCACGGCGTCCGGCCCCAGCGCTACCTGGCGGCCCTGGCCCGGCGGGATTGACCCCGCCCCGCGAAGGAGAGACCTTGACCGAGAACACCAAAGACAGCCGCGAGCTGCGCCGCGAATCCACCTTCGACAGTTGCGATCAGGCCTGGCACGATCGGGCCTACGCCTTCAGCGAGGGCTACCGCCGCTTCCTGGACCTCTCACGCACCGAGCGCGAGTGCGTGGCCTCCTTCGCCAAGATGGCCGTCGAGCACGGCTTCATCGAGCACGTCGCCGGGGAATCACCCGCCGACGCCCCGGGCCAACTCTTCATCAGTCGGGGCAAGGCCGTCGCCCTCTACCGCCCCGGACGCCGCCCAGCCGCCGAGGGCGTCAACGTCGTCATCTCCCACGTCGACAGCCCGCGCCTGGACCTCAAGGTCAACCCCCTCTACGAAGAGCAGAGCGTGGGCCTGCTCAAGACCCACTACTACGGCGGCATCCGCAAGCATCAGTGGCTCTCCCGACCACTGGCCCTGCACGGCGTGATCGTCAAGCAGGACGGCACGGAGATCGATCTGCGACTGGGCAGCGCGCCCGAAGACCCCGTTTTCGTCGTCAGCGACCTGCTGCCCCACCTGGCCCACAAGGTGCAGAACACCAAGAAGGTCACCGAGTTCTACCCCGGCGAGAAGCTGAACCTGATCTGCGGCCTGATCCCCGTCGATGACCAGGAGACCAAGAACCGCGTCAAGGCCGCCGTCCTCGAACATCTCCACCAGACCTACGGTATCGTCGAAGAAGACTTCGTCTCCGCCGAGATCGAGGCCGTCCCCGCCGCCGGCTCACGCGATGTCGGATTCGACCGCGCCGTCCTCGGCGCCTACGGCCAGGACGACCGCGTCTGCGCCTACAGCGGCGTGCGCGCCCTGCTCGAGGCCGAGTCCCTCGAGCGCGGCGCTCTGGCCGTCGCCGTCGACAAGGAAGAAATCGGCAGCGCCGGGGCCACCGGCGCCCAGTCCGCCTTCCTCGAGAACGTCCTGGCCGAGGTGCTGGCCCTCGAGGGCGTCGAGAGCGAGCTGGCCCTGCGACGCCTCAACGTCCGCTCCAGCGTTCTCTCCGCCGATGTCTGCCCGGCCATCCACCCCGACTGGGCCGAGGTCCACGAGAAGAACAACGCCGCCCGCTTGGGCCACGGTCTGGTCCTGGTCAAGTACACCGGAGCCCGCGGCAAGGCCGGCGCCAACGACGCCGACGCCGAATACCTGGCCCGCCTGCGCCGCCTGCTCAACCAGGCCGACGTCCCTTGGCAAACCGGAGGCCTGGGCAAGATCGACGAGGGCGGCGGCGGCACCGTCGCCAAGTTCCTCGCCGCCCACGGCATGAACGTCATCGACGCCGGACCGCCCCTGCTGGGCATGCACTCGCCCTTCGAACTCGTCGCCAAGGCCGATGTCTACGCCACCTATCTGGGCTATCAGGCCTTCTTCGAAACCTTCTAGGTCGGCCCGACAGCCGCCGCACGACGATAACCGAGGCGCCGGCGCGCCTGTTGCCCCGACCCGCCGACGGGCGGGTCGGGAGTGCAAGAGGCGTGACGGCGCCGGCCGGGGGGGTTGGTTTTGCGATGACGCGGGAAACTGTGGGAGGTTGGCAATTAGCTCGAGGCGGGCGGGGTGGTAAAACCGCTCAGTTGGCGCTTGAAGGTTCCTCTAGCTTTGTGGAGCGTCAGGGGGCAATCCACGGGATCGTTCCATCCGGAAAAGGATCCCGGCAAGACCGTACACGCTCGCTCAGCCGCCTCTCGGAGTAGAACATCTATGGCATCATATGTGTGATCTGTCCAAATCAGGCTGACTGGGGGCGGCTTGATGGGGCGATGCTAACATCAGGAAATGGGCCGGTTGTTAATCAAACATTCAGTTGACGTATTCTTATTGTTTGTTATTAGGATACTTAGCAGCTAACTGCAACCTGCTGCCAGGATATTATCAAGCGCACTGATAATACGATTTGCTACAGACAACCCCCTTTGTTGGCTGCTATTTTACTGCCCGTTTAATGACAAGCATCTCATAATCAACAGGTTTATTAACAACCCAGTACAATCACAATCAAGACCGGACTGTAGATACGTCCCTTCTTTCTTGTAGCTCCCCCGGATTCAGCGATTGAACACACGCGAGCTGATTGCGACACAATCCACAGCTCGCCCGTTGAATAAGAACACGGCGGCCGAACCCACCCTTTCCACTTCGCTTTTAACCTTCATCAAACACCAAGGACGTGACGATGTCCCGCAAGCTGATCGCCGGCAACTGGAAGATGAACCTCGCGCCCAGCGAGGTCGGCGCCTACGCCGCGATATTGAATGAACGAACGGCGGAGACGGCCGAGAATGTCGACCTGCTGGTCTGTCCGTCGTATCCGGCGTTGCCCCTGGCCCTGGCGGCCTTCGACGACAGCCCGGTGATGGTCGGCGCCCAGAATATGCATCAGGAGCTCTCCGGCGCCTTCACCGGCGCGGTCTCCGGCGAAATGCTGATCGATCTGGGCATCGAGTGGGTGATCCTGGGCCACTCCGAGCGCCGCCACGTCTTCGGCGAGGATGATCAACTGATCCTGCAGAAGCTGCAGCGGGCCCTGGAGCTCGAGATGCGACCCATCCTCTGCGTCGGCGAGCTGTTCGAGGAGCGCGAGGGCGGGCGTACCGAGGAGGTCCTGCGGCGTCAGTTCAAGCTGACCCTGGGCGAGCTGGACCCCGATGAGCTGAAACGCCTCACCCTGGCCTACGAGCCGGTTTGGGCCATCGGCACCGGACTGACCGCCACACCGGAGACGGCCCAGGAGGCCCACGAGCTGTTGCGTGGACTTCTTGAGGAGAAGCTGGGCGATGACGCCGCGAACGTGCGTATCCTCTATGGAGGCTCGGTCAAGCCGGACAACGCCACCGAGCTCTTGGCCCAGTCAGACATCGACGGCGTGCTGGTGGGCGGGGCCAGTCTGGAGCCGGAGTCCTTCGCCGCGATCGCCGCTTCGGCGCCCCGCTGATACCAGCTTTCTTCGCTCCGGCAGCCAAAAAGAACGCCCCTTCAAGGGGCGTTCTTTCCAATACATCAAACGGTGAAGACGGGTCCGACTCGACTAGAAGTCGGCCTTGACGGCACCCCAGCTCAATTCTTCCACCGCGGTTACGGTGTACTCGATGGTCAGCTTGGGGCAGAGGTCGGGATCGCTGGCCGCATACTCAGATGCACATACCCGGGAGGGTGAGCAGCCGCCGGCGGGATAGGTGATAGCTACCCCGTAGTTTTCGTAAGAGTCATCAATCCAGCCGGCGACCAGGTTGGTGATGTCGAACTCCCACCAGCCGGTGGCGCCGTCGGCGATAACGTTATCATAACTGGTTCCGCCCCAACTGGGCCGGGTATTCCAGATGACGGTATCTTCGTTCCAGGCACTGGTGATGCGGTAGGTGCCGTAGTTGACACCGTAATCACCCACTTGGCTTTCATAAACCTCGAGGGTAGCGCTATCCACGGTGATGGACCAATCGTCAATGGAGCTTAGATCGAACTCGATCAAGCCGGCGAATTGGTTGCCTCACCCACCCAGGGGCAACAACACGTACGGATAGGTTCCGTGCGGCGTCGTCCCCTGCTTGTTGTCAATCTCCGCGTCCTTGCCGTCGTCAACGCCGGGCTGGAAGACGATCGTCTCGGCCAGCGCCAGGGTCGTTAGTACGAGCAGGCAGAGAACGACGAGCGGCAGTTTGCGCATACGATCTCTCCTTCGGGGGTTGGTTGTCTTCAAGGCTGGTGCAGTCGCCCGACGCTCATAACCAAAAGGCGGGCGATTTCTGCTCGAGTAAACAGGGTATGGATAATTGCCTGGTTCTCTAAGCGTACATTTTTCTAAAAATAGCACATGATACCGAAAGCGGCAACTAAAGCATGAACCAAATAGAACATAACACGGATTGCGCATTTGCGCAACGGTTTCGTTGGCTTTTCTCGGCGTTCATCTCGGAAAACGGAACCTGTATCCAATCCGATCAACTGTTGTACGGGGTGATCTATCGTATGGCACCCGATTCTGGATCAGCTCGTCCACGAACCAATCACTGAATCAATCATATAATCAGTCTAGGGATCACTTAACTGTCACGGACCATGGTGTTACTGGATAACGTTCTGAGACATGCGCTCAGCAGGCAATCAGGTGTGCACATCGAGTGAGCTGCTTGTGGCAGGCACATGGGTTTTAACATTCCCAGGATGTCCGTAGAGACGTCGCGCAGCTCAATTACCAACTGCCTGGCGCAACGAGCATCGATGATGGCGCATCGATCCTAAGTGTTCTATTATCATGTATATATAACTAGCAGGCGCCGTGGGGTTGAGTTGGCAGGCCAAGCATCATTCGGCAAAGCCTAGTATCAGCAGCGTTTTTCGAGGTGGATAGGTGTTTTGAGTTGGAGGTGGCTGGTCCATGGCCGTGTGTGATGCCCCCCCTTTTTGTGGCAGAATATCAAAGCCCATCCCGTATGTTAACAGCATGTTACATACATATATCGGTCCGAACACGGTATACGATCCCAACTGCTATACCCTGAGGCTCTGATTGGTGATGCATTCAATCTGTCTGCACTGCTTGATCAAACAACAGACCGCCTTTAATTTCGCTTAGCCCTGGACTTCCAGGATACCAGGTAGCATCTGATTCATTAGATCATCCCAAAACTATGCGAGGCCGCTCCACGCGGCCTCGCTTCTTCATCCGGTTGTCTGTCGCGCTCAGGGGTCGTCAATCCGGGGCAGGTGGTCGAGGTGGTCGAGCAACTGGCCGGTGTATAGCTCGACACCGATCAGCAGATCACTCAAACCGGTGAAGGCCGGGGCGTCGAGGAAGCGCAGGAAGCGGCGCTGCTCCCGAGTCTCATCGTCGTCCGCGTTCTGCTCGCCCCTGTTCTCGATCAGCTCCAGCTCCAGGCTGTAGCCGTTGGGGTGTTCGAAGACCAGCACGAAGAGCAGGTAGTCGGCCTCGGTGGTCGGGCGGGCGGAGTGCCCGGAGTACTCCAGCGCCGTCAGCGCCGCGGCTTCGAGTTGCGCCGGGTCCACCCCGGCGGGGAGGTCCTCCGCCGGAGGTGGAACCACGGCGATTCCGGCCGCCGCCGCCGGGAGGCTGATCAGCGCCAGCAGCCGGAAGGTCGTTGCGAGGGTCTTCATCGTCACCCGCTATTCGGCGTACTCGATGATGAGCTCCAGGCGCACCAAGGTCTCGTCCCAGTTGGAGATCAGGTAGCAGGAGCCGTTTCCCCGGGCCAGGCCGTCGACGTTGCGCAGATCGATCACCCCGCCGCCGTTCCAGCGGCCCATCACCCGGCCCTGTTCGTCGAAGACCACCAGGCCGTCGGTGCCGTCGAGGACGAAGAGAAGGCCGTCGGCGTCGCATTCCAGCAGCTTGGGTTCGCGCAGCATCCGCGCCCCGCGTTCGACGATGTCGCCGTCCGGGGTCAGGCCGCGTACCGGGCCGAAGTTATCGAGGAAGTAGATGGTGCCGTCGGGGGCCGCAGCTAGGGAGACCAGGGAACCCACGTCGTCGAGGGCGCGGGCCTCGAGCACGTCGCCGTCGTCGCTCAGGCGCAGGGCCGGGTAGGTGTAGAGGTCCCAACCGGCGGAGTAGCTGAAGGTGGTGGTCCAGAGGTTGCCGTCGTCGCCGGAGACCAGCAGCACCGCCGAGAGATCGTCGTTGATGGTCTCGGGGGTGGAGAGCGCACCGCCGCCCAGTCCCTGTACGACGATGGTGTCGCTCCAGGAATCGGCCAGATAGAGGCGGCCGTTATGCAGGGCCAGACTCTCGGCGGCGTCTACTTCCAGGCTGCGCCGGGGGGTCAGGTCGTCCTCGTAGAGGTGGACCCGGTCGTCATCGCCCAGCACGGCCAGGGTGCCCTCGACGAAATCCAGGGCCACGGGACTGTAGTCCAGCTCTTCGACGTCGACCAGGCTGAGATTGACGGCGAGGGGCTCGCCGCGTTCTCCGGCGCCGCCGTCGGGCAGGGGCACCTCACGCTCCTCGGTCAGCAGCTCTCCGAATCCAAGTTCACTGAAGGGAACCACGGTGCCGCGATGGAAGTCGCCGGCGGCGTAGTCCTCGTCAAGAAACATCCGCACCCGGTCCGTCGAGGCGTACTCCAGGCCGCCGATGGTGGACGAGAGGGCAGCCGTGGCGACATCGGCGCCGCGGACGGCCTCGACGCGCAGCACACCGACGATGACGATCCCCACACCCAGGTTCTCGCCGGTGTCGGGGTGGATCATCGGCTCGCCGTAACGGTAAACCCAGCCGTAGTCGTTGCGCCGCACGTCGTCGGAGGAGCCCAGGGCGACCTGCGCGGTGGCGCCACCTTCGCCCAGACTGAGCAGGGGACCGCAGTCGGGCAGATCGTCTGCCAGGCGCAGGGCGATGCGAGAGGCCAAGCGCGAGGCGTCGGCGACCTCGTCGACCAGGGCGGTGTCGCCCTCGCTCAGTTCACCGGTGTAGCCCTCGTAGAGCCGGCCGCCGAGGACGAACTCTGCGCCGTCGCTCTGCACTTCGACCACGGCGACGTAGTCGCAGCCCAGGGCCGAGGCCAGCAAGGCCAGATCGGCGGCGTCGGTGGGATCAACGGTCAGGTTGAGCGAGTAGACCTCGCTGGAGGACACGGGGTTGAGTCCGGCCTCCTCGAGACCCTCGGTGAAGCCGGCCCGGGCGCCCTCGGTGAGGTGGTAGGGCATCGTTCCCGAGGCCGAGACCCAGACGGCCACCCGTCCCGAGGCGGCGCAGGCGGCCAGGGCTGCTGTCAGTAGTATGATCGTCACGCGGCGTGTTCTCATTCTCCAGGCTCTCCGTGAAGCGGTTGCGTAAGGATATGAAAAGACTTGTGATCGGCGTTTAGTGGCCTCATTGGCCGACGCCTCTGTTAAATTGCTGTAGTATAGCGTGAAAGCTTGGTTTCTTCAAGTTCGGCTGGACGGTGGGGGCGTCGCGCGGGGTGAGGCCCGTGGAGTCTGTGCTATACTGCTTTCCATCTACTGTGGCCACAGAGCTCCTCGTCGGCTCCTCGAGACCATGCATTCAAAACCATGCGTTCAAGACCACGTGATAAGCGCTTGGCGGCATTGGGGCGCGTCTGGGTCGAATCTGACAGGGCAGGAGGGGTTGGCCAGGCCTTGAACGCCCCCTTGCTTGCCGTCGAGACCCTTGTCCGGAACCGGAAAGTGAAACGATGCCGCGCATGAACGACCAGGAAAAGGCGGAAGCCCGTCGCAAGTTCGCAGCCGGTGAGAGGCTGACCGCCCTCGAAGCTTCGTATCTGTACGGTCTGAGTTCAACCCTGACATTGAAGCCGGACAAGCTGGCCGTTTTCAAAAAGCGTATCGCCGAGCTGGCCGGCCGGGGGTCCCCTGAACGCCGCGGATCCAATAGCGAATCCAAGATCGACGTCAAGAGCGAGAGTGGGGCGAAGGTCGATCCGGCCCCGCCACCGGTGCCCCTGACCCCGCTGCCCGATGGGGGCTTCGACACCTGCCTGACCTGCGGCTACGCCGACGGCTTCCACCTGGCCCTCAGTCCGGGACCGGATCACCGCGTCATTCTGATCTGCCCCGAGTGCGGCCAACGCTACGATCTCGGCATGAGCATCGGACGATCGATGAGCACCGACGTTTGAATAATCCCTTGCCGGGCTGGTCAGTGAACGGTCCTTGTGCTATCCTACAACTAGACGGTTAACCGCTCGAGAATGTTGATATTTAGTCGGCGATCGACCGAAACAGTGTGCTAAAGGGTCCGCTGACCAATGATTCACCGACCCGCAGAGGCCGGTTTGGTTTTTGAACAGTCACCTGTGAAAAAGGTAGCAATCTAGGGGGCCGCCATGAGCACCACCGCGTTGCAGACCTTCATCGATCCGCCCAAGATACGCCGCCAGCTCGCCGAGGGCGCCAAGGCGTCCGCCAAGGATGTCGCCGAGGTCCTCGATATCGCCGCCGAGATGAAGGGCCTCACGCCGGAGCAGACGGCGATCCTTTTGGGGAACGCCGATTCCGAGCTTTGGGACGAGACCTTCCGGTTGGCCAAGCAGATCAAGCAGGAGATCTACGGCCGGCGTATCGTGCTCTTCGCGCCGCTGTACGTGGCCAACTACTGCCAGAACGACTGCCTCTACTGCGCCTTCCGCTGCACCAACGACGACGTCCAGCGCCACGCCCTCTCCGACGAAGAGCTGGCCGGGGAGGTCCGCGCCCTGGAGAGTGTGGGGCACAAGCGCCTGCTGATGGTCTACGGCGAACATCCCAAGTACGGCATCGATTACATCACCCACACAATCGAGAAGGCTTACGAGACCAAAACCGGCGACGGCAAGGGCGAGATCCGGCGGATAAACATCAACGCCGCCCCGATGGACGTCGAGGATTACAAGGTACTCAAGCGCATCGGCATCGGCACCTACCAGGTCTTTCAGGAAACCTACGATCCCGAGGTCTACGCCAAGGTCCATCCGCCGCGCACCCGCAAGGCCGACTTTCCCTGGCGCCTCTACAGCCTACACCGCGCCCAGGAGGCCCTGCTCGACGACGTGGCCATCGGCGCGCTTTTCGGCCTGGCCGAGTGGCGCTTCGAGGTCATGGGGCTGCTCTACCACGCCATCGACATGGACGAGAAGTTCAACGTCGGACCCCACACCGTCAGCTTTCCCCGCCTGGAGCCGGCCCACAACACCCCCTTCACCACCAGCTCGCCCAACCTGGTCTCCGACGAGGACTTCAAGAAGCTCGTGGCGGTCATCAGGCTGATGATCCCCTACACCGGAATGATCCTGACGGCCCGGGAGAAGCCGGAGCTGCGACGCGAGGTGTTGGCCATGGGCTGCTCGCAGATCGATGGCGGTTCGCGCATCGGCATCGGTTCCTACTCGGGAGAGGAGCAAGGCAACATCCCCAACCGCCAGCAGTTCAGCATCTACGACAACCGCACCCTGGACGACGTCATCCGCGACCTGGCCGAGATGGGCTACACTCCCAGCTTCTGCACCGCCTGTTACCGCGAGGAACGCACCGGGGCGACCTTCATGGGCATCGCCAAGCACGGCGAGGTGGGCGAGATCTGCCAGATGAACGCCATCCTGACCTTCAGTGAGTTCCTGGTGGACTACGCCTCGGATGAAACCAAGCGGGTTGGTTTCGGATTGATCAAGGACGAGATCGCCGACCTGGACGAGCGCCGCCGCGAGATGGTCGAAGGGGCCCTCAAGAAGATGACCGCCGGAGAGCGGGACCTCTATTTCTAGTGCTTTGTCAATCATTGCCAAGCGTCGAGATGGTTGCCACGGGAGGGCTATTATAGCCCTCCCGTTTCAAGAACCCCGGCTCTCCTACCTGAGCTACAACCGTTTCAATCATATATCGTTGGACAAGTTATTCGAGCCGGTAACAAATGTGAAGGAATCACTTGGTAGCAATTGATCTAAGTAATCCTGTTGTCATCATGGCATATGTTTGGGCCAGGCATCATGTAACCTGATCGGACCAGTTGGGCGGTGTGTCCCGCAGGTAGTCGAGACAGGTTTCGTCGCCGCGATGGCTGAATCTGAGCGGCCTTTCTCTGATATTTCTCTGAAAAAGAGCCTGTCGTTACGGATGAAGCCGCCGTTGTAGGCTGATAGCCGTCTCTCGCCGTAGCCTCGGCAGCTATCGAGGCCGTTGATACGCGCCTCGCCATTGACCAGGGTCTTGTCGCGGTTGATCCGCCTGTGGTGAAAACCGTTGATTGACAGCCTGCTATCGACCTTCCAGCCGTCGGTGTTGACGATCTATTCCACCTTGAGCGTTTCCAGTTCGGCGGCGCCGTGCTCCCTTTTGGATTCGGGCTGTATATTTCTTGCCGATTCTGTTGTATATTTACTAACCATCGGCCAACTTATAATGATTCTTAGGGATAATCACCAGAAACTGAACTAAGCATTAGCAATTGGTATTAGCAATTGGTGAAAGACGCCCTGAGGCGAGGGGCTGGTAACCGCCCGCGGCGTGTGGTCAACCAGCGAAGTCGGACAACGACCTGTGCTGCTAAAGCGAGCAATAGAGCGCCGTCAGCAGCTCGTTTACTCACAGTCTGGTCAAAACACGACCTTCGGCTTCGGCGGAACTCAACGCAGGGCCGGATTTCGTGCCACCAAGTAACGGTATAACAATGCCGGCGAGGGTGAACGATAAAGCAATGAGTGACAGTCTATTTGCTGGACGAGTCGGTTCCGGTGCGAGTGATAATCCCTAATCTCATGGTTGCATTTTGGGCAACTGATGTGCCGGTCGGTTGCCAGCTTTTCCGCCACATTTGCGACCCTTTCTTGTGACAGAGCATCACAGCCCATCACGTACGTTAACAGCGCGTTGCATACATGCATCGCTCCGAACACGGTATACGATCCCATCTAATTCAATGATACTACAGGGCAACCCGCAGAGGGGCCGCCCCGTGGAGAGTTATTAAACAGCTCCCTTTCACTCCGTAGGATGGAGTCTTTCGACCCCGTCATGGATTACCGATTTCCTCCAACCCGAGCCTGGAAATCCGACCAGGTGATAATGAAACCGCCTGTCAACAGACAGCTCGATCAATATGTATGCGCGGTTGCCTGTTAACTACCGATAACTGAATACCACCCGGCGGCATTGTGGTTTATCGGAACCAAGTGACCCTAAAAGGAAACGCCACCCGTCACCCTCAAGGCGCCCGATGGATCCAGTAGCAGGTGTCCGGGGGCGGTTCGAGCTCGAAGAACTCCCAGCGGATCTCGTCCTCGCCGACCACGGGCTCGGGCAGGTGGCGCTGTCCGTAAGCGGTCAGCAGGTCCCAGTCCGCCCCGGGTCCCGGGGCCAGATGCAGGACGCCGTGACCGATGGGCTCGCGCCAGGCCCCGCCGGTGCCCAGGGGATACTCGAAGCAGCCCGTCTCGCCTTCGGCGTTCTCCCGCCAGACATAGGGGGCGATGTAGGCCACTTCGATGCGGCTGACTCCGGGGTGGAACACGTGGGCGAACTCGGCCTGGACCAGGGTGGCCACGTGGGCGCCCTCCCGGTACTGACTACGCAGCTCCACCCCGGCCTCGACCTCGACGCCGTCGATCCTCACCGCGACCCAGGGCTCGAACTCCGCCGTCTCGGGCAGCTCCGGATAGGTGAAGTACATCGGCAGGTAGAGGCGGCTGTGGCCGAAGTCGCGGTGGACGGCCATGTCGTACCAGGCCTCGACCATCACCGAATCCTCCCAGAACCAGACCCAGACCTCCTCGTCGGCCATGGTGATCGCCGGGTGTTCGAGCTCGACGGGGTAGCGCGAGGGCTCGACCCAGAGCCCCGGCGCGACGTTGGCGGCGGCGAGGGTCACGCCGAGGAGCACAGCGAGAAAAACCGGGTGGGTAATCGATCGCATCGGGACTCCTGGTTTACTGGTGCCGGAATAAGATCGGTGAAGGCGGGAAATCAACAAGTACCAGATAATAATCTTGTTCGATTGTGGATGAACAAGTCAAGGGATTACTAAGCGGTATCGGATCATAGTGTTACTAGATAACATTTAGATAAAAGCAGTTAGCTTTTAAACAGGAGCACACATCGAGCGAGATGCTTGTGGCAGGTACGTGGATTACCACATTCTTTAGGTGCCCGCAACTACGTAACTACACACTAAAACTGCTTGAAACCGTTATCCTCGATAAAGATGCTTCGATCCCTACCAGCTTGCCAACATGCATATATAATGAGTGAGCACCGTGGGGATAAGGTTACAGGCTGAACTTGATTCAGCAAGGCCTCGTCTCAGCCGTATTATCGAAGGGGGTCGGAGTATCGAGTTGGAGTGAGCTGGTCCGGGATCGTGTGTGATGCCTAGTAGATAACAGGTTTTTTCAACAGCCATATATAGATCGTTGATAGAAATCGATGAAAGGTCGTTATCGCAAGATCACTGGTACGAGAAACGATAATCCGTGTAAACAAGCGCTTTGGTCCTAATCTGCTCACTTTTCAAAACTAAGCGTAAGATAACAGGCTTACAAGCCCTGGTCTCTATCAGCCTTTTTCGTCAAACGGCCCACGCAGTTTCTACTTGCTTCCAGCTGTCGAGTATGATCTGTATTGCCTTGGCAGCTTACGCTGAGAGCGGCGCAGAGTTTCCACGGATCGCCGGCGGCGCCTTGTCACCACAGCTCGACACCGGTATAATCGCACGGTCGATTGGTGAAACCACCGGCGGCCACCGCCGCCCGTCCAAGGATGGTCTATGCGGCGCTTCCCCCTCTGTCTGCTGCTCGCGGCGGCCCTGCCGCTCGCCCTGGCCGGCTGCGACGATGAAACCGAAGACGAACTCGGCCCCACCTACGCCTACATGCCCTTCGACGAGGGACGGCTCTGGGACTACGTCTGGGAACTGCCCGAGGACGGCGACGACCTGAGCCTCGAATGCACCGCCCACGACGGCTCGGACTGGACCATCGAGATGGTGCTGGGCGACACCGGGAACCAGACCTGGACCCACACCGCCGACGGTGAGCTGCGGGTGCTGCGCGACGGCGAGACCAACCCGCGCATCGTGCTCAAGACGCCCATCACCACCGGAAGCGCCTGGAGCTTCGATGACGACGCCGGGGTGCGCTGGGATTGCCGCATCGTCCACACCGACGCCGTCTTCGACCTACCCGCCGGTCACTTCGAGGACGTCGTGCTGGTCTCGCTGATACCCAAACCCGACGGCTGGAGCGACAGCGATTACAAGGAGAACTACTGGTTCGCCGAAGACACCGGCCTGATTCGCATCGCCGTCGACGACGACGACGCGGATTACAACTCCGACTGGCTCTGGGAGCTCAACTATGTTCAGGAGTAGCGGCACGCGGTGAAACGAGCCGCCTGGTGTTTCATCGCGATCGGTTTGGGCCGGGTGTCAGATCACATCGGCCCGGCGGTGTTGTTTATGGTTGATTATCAACACAAACTGGACCGGCATGATAAGAATGGATAACCGTATCGAAGGGTTTTTGATGCTATGCCCGATACCGCTCATCCGTGTCGTCAACCTTCGAAAGCGGATGGTTGACGCAAGCGCTATAGCAAGCAACAGACCGCTGTGAGCCTAACGCTCACTCTCAACTTCCACGCTCTTTGCCCGGGACCGACTTCCTACCTCCAACTGTATTCCATGCAAGTCTACGATTATAGTCTCGAATCAGCCGGATGATAAGGACGCATTGGACTATCAAGCAATGCTTGACAATCTATCATTTATCAGCGAAATGCAATGGTCTGAAACCGAGTGATAATCTCTGTTCTACTTATATCTTAGACTATGTTTTCGCCGGCTGATCGAACCAGCCGGTCAACCCCGCGGTCGAGAGGGCCGCCTGGGCGGCCCGCCCAGGTAACCTCCGCTCGGCCGCCTAGTTCTTGCAGCACGCCCAGACAGCGCCGCCGCGACACCGGCCGCTGCCCAGCAAACGAATGCTTCGGGCCTCCGGCGGCGCGGCGTTGGCACGTTTCTTGCGCAAGGGGTTCTGGTTAATCAGTTCCAGCGTCCGCCTCCGCAAGAAACGTGCCAACGCCGATTGCAATCAACGGTTCTTCTGGTGGAAGCCGGTGTTGCGGCGGCGCGGCCGCTGGCTCATTCCCAGCCCAGGTGTGCGGCACAGTAGGGACAGCGCGAGGCGCCCTCGCGGACCGGGGCGCCGCAGCCCGGGCAGTCCAGCATGATCGGGCGGCGCGGTCGCGGTGTCGGGTTGACGTTGCGCAGCGGCGCGCTCTTCGCCGGTTTCTTCTTGGAAGACATGAACAGAACGATCAACAGCCCCGGAAAGCCCAGGAAGAGGGTCAGCAGGATCGCCTGCAGGGTACGACCACGCCGCCGACCCACCCGAGCGGCGATAATCACCATCACCAGGTAGAACAGGCCGAAGGGGATCAGGAACGTCAGGGTGTCAGCCATTGAGCTGTCGGTGGCGCGTTGGGTGGCGATCAGCGGTCGACTCTAACACAATCAGTATACAACACGGGGACCGCTCTTGCGGCCCCCGGATTGATTTACGGACGGTTTTCAGTTATTTGAACTCCGCCTTGATCTGGCCGAAGCTGCTCTCGACGATATTACTGCCGCCGGTGGTGAAGTCGACGGTTCCGCCGGTGTCGGCCGGGATAATCGAGCCCTGACCACCGGCGACCTGGTTGGTCTCGTAATAACGGAACTCCATGGTGCCGGTGGGGGTGACCGGTGAGCTGGAGAGATCGATGGTCCTTTCGACCAGCATTCCGTCGGTATTGATGATGGTGAAGCTGGCTATCGTGTTGCCGTCGAAGCGGATATCCAAGTCGACAAAGCCCGAAGCGGTCAGGGAGTTCGAATCGAGCGGCAGGTAGATATCGAGCTGAGTGATATCATCGGTGCCCAGGTCGCGGTCGCCGTAGACGGTGTCGCCGATGTTCCACCAGTAGGGGTCGCTGACGACCTCCCAAGTATCGCTGGCCAGGGGGAAGTCGATTTGGAAGTCAGCGAAAGCGCCGAGAGCCAGAACGAGGAGCAGTAGAGTTGTCAGCTTCTTCATGGATAATCCCTTCAGTTGTAGGTAATAGGTTAGAAAAGGGGATACATCTGTGACTTGGAACGGACATCTTTTCAGTGCCTGAGAACTTGCCACAGCCATGCTAACTTATCTGCTTAATTGATTGTTGTCAAGAACCCGACGTGCTGTTATCGCCCTATTGTTCAGGATGGCCGAATATGGCAAATTGAGAAGAAATAATGAGCAAACAGAAGTTTCGAGTGACCGGAATGATACAGTCATCGCAAATGACGAAGCCCATCCCTTGTTGGGGTGGGCTGGTACACGAAATCAGCTTGCGGCTCCTCGACGGTTTACGGCGAGTCGGCAATCAACCCCTCCGCCCAGGTCCGGGCGCGTTCGAGCTCGCCTTCGACCAGCGGTCCCTCGGAGTCTTGGACAAAGAACCAGGTCGGCTCGGTGATGATCTCGGCCCCGCGGCGGCGCAGGCGCTTGACCAGCTTGGCGACGGCGTAGCCGAACATCCGTGAGAAGAGGTTGAAGGCGCCGGACTTGACCCGCTCGGTATCCAGGCGGGTGTCGAAGGCGGCCGCCCGTACGCCCTCCAGCGCGCCGACGGGCAGGAGGCCGAAGAGGCTCTTGGCCTCGGAGGTGGGGTTGAAGGCTCGGGTGGGCGAGCCGACGACGAGGAGTTCGAGGGTGGTGAGATCCGCCGGGGCGATCCTGGAAGCCCGCTTGATCGGGGCTTCCAGAACCTCGGCGACGGCCCGGGCGATACGCTCGGTATTGCCGAAGATCGAATCGTAGACGACCAGGCGCTTAGGCATCGGCTTTGCCCTTGGCCTCTTCGAGGAAGCGCGGCAGGAACTCCTCGAGGTACTCGGGCCGGATGCGCTTGAGTTCACCCTTGGGCAGTTCGGCCATCAATCGCCAGCCCAGGTCCAGGGTCTCGATGACGTCGCGGTCCTCGTTTTCGCCCTGGGAGATGTAGCGTTTCTCGAACTGCTCGGCGAAGCGGAAGAAGGTCATATCGAGCTCGGAAAGGGCGGCCTCGCCGAGGATCACGGCCAGCTCCTGGGCGTCCTTGCCTCGGGCGTAGGCGGCGAAGAGCTGGTTGAAGACGTCGGAATGATCCTTACGGGTCCGTCCCTCGCCGATGCCCTTGTCCTTCAGGCGCGACAGCGACTGCATGACGTCCACGGGCGGGTAGACGCCCTTCTTATGCAGGGCGCGGGAGAGGATGATCTGTCCCTCGGTGATGTAGCCGGTCAGGTCGGCGATGGGGTGGGTCTTGTCGTCCTCTGGCATGGTGAGAATGGGGATCTGGGTGATCGAGCCCTCGCGGCCCTTGATGCGACCGGCGCGCTCGTAGATCGTGGCCAGGTCGGTGTAGAGGTAGCCGGGATAGCCGCGGCGACCGGGGATCTCCTTGCGGGCCGCCGAGATCTCGCGCAGCGCCTCGCAGTAGTTGGTCATGTCGGTGAGGATGACCAACACGTGGGCTCCGGTATCGTAGGCCAGGTACTCGGCGGCGGTCAGCGCCATGCGCGGCGTCGAGATACGCTCGATGGCCGGGTCGTCGGCCAGGTTGACGAAGAGCACGGCGCGATCGATGGCTCCGGTGCGGCGGAAGTCGTCGATGAAGTACTGGGCCTCTTCGAAGGTGATGCCCATGGCGGCGAAGACCACATTGAAGCTCTCGCCGGAGCCGCGGACGTTGGCCTGGCGGGCGATCTGGGCGGCCATCTGCTGGTGGGGCAGCCCCGAGCCCGAGAAGACGGGCAGCTTCTGCCCGCGGACCAGGGTGTTGAGCCCGTCGATGGAGCTGATGCCCGTCTGGATGAACTCGTTGGGGTAGTCCCGGGCGTAGGGGTTGATCGGCGAGCCGTTGATGTCGCGCCGCTCCTCGGGGATGATCTCCGGGCCGTCGTCGATGGGACGACCCTGGCCGTCGAAGACCCGGCCCAGGATGTCCGGGGCCACGGCCAGCTCGACGCCGCGACCCAGGAAGCGCACCCGGGAGTTGGGCACGTCGATGCCGGTGGCGCCCTCGAAGAGCTGGAGCAGAGCCTTGTCCTGATGCACCTCGAGCACCTTGCCGCGGCGGGTCTCGCCCGAGGGCAGCTCGATCTCGGCCAGCTCCTCGTACTTGACGCCCTCGACGTCCTCGATGAGCATCAGCGGTCCGGCGATCTCGCTGGTCGAGAGGTACTCCTTGAGCGGTTGAACCGTGGTCGGGCGGCGTTCATCCATCGTGTCTATCCTCGTTGATGTCTGTCTGTGCGCCGGATATCTACTTGATTGATTACGTTCGGTTAGACGCCGGCGAAGTGTTGATCGCTCTTAATAGCTGTCGGCTGGGATGTCAATACGTGGTTGCAGTCGACGGGGGCTTGCAGGTGCACGGATAAGCTTCATCGGCTGCGCGCCGCCGCGGTTCGCGTTAGCACCAGCTTGCGGGCGGCCTGGAGAGAGCTGTTGGAGGACTGTATTCCCACCAGCCCTTCCATCGATAGTGCCTTGTACCGGTCTCCTGCGATGGAGAACCGCCCGCCAACGGCTAGATCTCCGTCGTCAGCTCGGCGAAGCGCGGGTGGCCGCGCAGCTTGGCCAGGTCTTCATCCTCGATGGCCCGGGCGATGAGCTCGGGGCGCAGCTCGAGGGCTCGTTCGAGGGCGGCCAGGGCCTCGTCGAAGCGCTCCAGGACGCTCTGCACGCAGGCCAGGTTGTAGGGGGCCTGGTGAAAGGCCGGGTTGAGTTCCCAACTGCGCCGGAAGCACTCGGCGGCTTCCTCCAGACGACCCTCTTCCCAGAGGGCGTTGCCCAGGTTGAACTGGGCCGTTTCCAGATCGGGATCGAGTTCCACGGCCCGTCGGGCGGCCACTCCGGCGCCGGCGAAGTCGCCGGCGGCGTAGCGTGCGGCGCTCAGGTTGGCGTGGAAGGCGGCGGAATCGGGATTCAGTTCGATGGCCCGCTCCAGGGCCGATCGAGCCGCCGAGAGATCAGCCAGCTCGGTCAGCAGCGAACCCAGGTTGTTCCAGGCGCGGGCCAGCTCCGGGTTGTACTCGACCGCCCTGCGAAACCCCGTGACGGCCTCCAGAATCGCCCCCCGGATACCGGTGAGATAAAAGGCGTACCAGTACCAGTCCCGGGCCAGACGACGGCGTTGGGGTCGCGGGAGGCCCACCAGGGGCTCGCCGCCCCCCGGCGGCGCAGACATCCCCTCGACAACGTAGTGGGTCAGCATCCCCGCCCGCGATGCCTCATCTTCGGTCTCAACCCCGCCCAGGGGATCGAAACGGCCGCGGTGCTCGACGTCGTAGAAACGGCCCTCGGTCAGGGAGAGAACGGTCTCGCTGGCCAGCACCTCACCGGGCTCGGCGCGTGTGTTGAGGACATGCGCCGTACTCAGCGCCCGGGAGAGGTTGAGCTCGCTGGCGAACTCCTCCAGGTTCTCATGCTGGATCAGACCGAAGTGCACCGCGCCGCGCATCCGTAGAACCCGCCGAGCGTCGGCTTCGCCCAACCCGCCCAGACAGGGCCTGATGGAATCCCGGCGATAGGCTTTCCACCGCGCCGACAGGCAGAGGGCGAAGATCAGCGCCTCATCAGCTTCGTTGAAAAAGAACAGGTTACCGTCACCCAGGTTGGTCGGTTTGTGGGGCAGCCCGCGCTCCGCGCTGACCCGCCGGGCCGTCTCCAGGGCGATGCGGCTGTGCGCCCGCAGGAACTCGGCGTAAACGTAGTCCGGCAGGCTGCCGGCGGCCAGCTTGGAGGCCGTCAGGTCGGTGAAGACGACGGGCAGGTACGAGCGGTCGGACGTCATCGCCCGCCCCGCCTAGCCGTCATCGGTTTCACCACCGCCGCCGTCGGTATCCCCCTCGCCCTCGGCGTCTTCCCCGTCTTCCTCCTCGGCGGCGGGCTCGTTGATCATGCTCCAGAACTCTTCCTCGCTGAGCGATTCGAAGCTGACCTCGCCACTGGAGATCATCCCCTCGGGAATAGTCACTCCCGGTGGCGGCTCCTCGCCCAACCAGAGGCGGTTCTCGGGCAGGGGGATCACCCGGCGGCTGATCCGCTCTGTGTCGACGTACCAGCGGTGATCGGTCTCCCAGCGCACCAGGCCCACGGTGTCCTCGACCTGGTAGACCACCGTCCCCGAAGCGGGATCGCTCCAGGTAAGCAGCAGGCCGATCTCCCGGCCGAAGAGCCGCTGGCCGACGTTGGCCAGGTACCGCTCGCCCCAGTCCAGGGCCTCGACGGTGAGATGGTTGACGACATTCCAGCCGGGGGCTTCCAGATAGAAGCGCTGGACGACGGCCTTGGCGCGCTCGGTGATCCGCGAGCCCTCCTCGACGTCCTGGGGGTAGGGGGCGTAGAAGCTCTCGGCGTCGGTGATCGAGACGTCGCCGGTGTAGCGCCCCTGGATCGTCAGGGCGTAGTTGGTGATTCCACCGCCGTGCAGGTTCTCGATGAAGCGCTCCAGGTTGATCAGCTCCGGGGTACCCACAAGTTGCTGGAAGGTCGTCGTCTCCTCGTCCACGTCCTCTTCGGGCGTCCAGTCCTGACGATCCTCCGGTGCGGTGATGACCGTGTCGATGATCCAATCTTGCGGGTCGGGACGCCGCGGCGACGTACTGGCATGGGGGTAGCGCACGAAGACCGCGCCGGAGACCTCGGTGGCCGATACCCGCACCACCTGCAGGGCCAGGTAGTCTTCCTTGAGCTCGAAACTGTCCTGGCGCAGCTCCTCGAGGGTGACCGTTTCCTCGACGCCGTTGAGCCGCAGCAGCAGTGAGGCCGCCTGCTCTCCCTGGCCGGGCGGCTGGTAAACCACCAGCGCCTCGTCGATGGTGAGTTCAAGAACACTGCAATCGGGCAGCACGGCGTGGCTGACCAGACCCTCCTCGTGCAGCAGCAGGGGGCGCTCGTCATCCAGGGGAGCCAAAAAACTCACCAGCGGGTCGTCGGCCGGGCAGATCCCCGCGCGATCGTGATAGGTGGTCACCTCGGCGCAGGGGGTCATCTGCGCGAAGTCGTCTTCATCGCTGGAACAGGCGGGGCCGAGAACGACGACCAGAGCGACGAGGAAAAGGTGCTTGAGCTTGATTATTTTCATGGGCGGCTGTGGGGCCTGGCTGCACCCGTCGAAGAGGTGAAGATGTCCAGTGTCGACTGCGCCGGTATCAAGATGAGTCTGACAACTACAAGGGGGAACCTCCATGCGGGACCTCGGCGAAAGCGCTACACAGCACCGAAACCCCTCGGAAGCTCGGCGCGGAGGCGTTGGCACGTTTCTTGCAGCAGAGCGGGGTGCGTGATTGTCGCATAAGCCGCGGCGCGGTGCGCAAGAAACGTGCCAACGCCGGGCGTGGCCGGGGCGCCCGCCGGTCCTTTTCGCCGAGGTCCCGCTGGGCCGTGGTATCGTCTAGGCGGCGGCTAGACCTCGCGGCCCTGGGCGAGGAGTTCTTCGATCTGCTTGGAGAGCATGCTCTCGATGTTCCCGAACTCTTCGTCGACCTTTTCCTCTTCGGTGTACTTGCTGCGGGCGATTTGCTCGCGCACCGGCAGGTTGAACAGCGCCTCGTGGTCCACGTCCGGATTCTCGAGGGCCGCCTTGGCGGCGTGATGGAACTCCATGACCAGCTTGAGCATCCGGTACTGTTTGTTGGCGCTGGTGAAGGTGTCGACGGGGTGGAAGGCGTTCTGGTGCAGGAAGTCCTCGCGGATTGAGCGGCTGGTCTCCATCACCAGGCGGTCGTCGGGGGAGAGGGACTCCATGCCCACCAGGCGGACGATTTCTTCGAGCTCGGCCTCGCGCTGCAACAGGGCCATGGCTTCGTCGCGCAGGCCGGTCCAGTCCTCGGCGAAGTGCTCCTTGAGCCAGGGTTCGATGGAATCGATGTAGAGGGAGTAGGAGTTGAGCCAACTGATGGCCGGGAAGTGGCGTTTATAGGCCAGCTTGTCCTCGAGGCTCCAGAAGACCTTGACGACGCGCAGGGTGGCTTGGACGACGGGATCGGAGAGGTCGCCGCCGGCGGGTGAGACGGCTCCGATTACGGTCAGCGAAGCCTCGCGGTCGTCGGAGCCCAGGCACTCGACGCGGCCGGCGCGCTCGTAAAAGGCGGCCACCTGGGTGCCCAGGTAGGCGGGGTAGCCCTCCTCACCGGGCATCTCCTCGAGGCGGCCCGACATCTCGCGCATGGCCTCGGCCCAGCGGCTGGTCGAGTCGGCCATCAGGGCGACCTTGTAGCCCATGTCGCGGTAGTATTCACCCAGGGTGATGCCGGTGTAGATACTGGCTTCGCGGGCGGCCACAGGCATGTTGCTGGTGTTGGCGATCATCACGGTGCGCTTGATCAGCGCCTCGCCGGTGCGCGGGTCCTCGAGCTCGGGAAACTCCATCAGCACGTCGGTCATCTCGTTGCCGCGCTCGCCGCAGCCCACGTAGACGATCACATCGGCGTCGGCGTACTTGGCGAGCTGGTGCTGGATGACCGTCTTGCCCGAGCCGAAGGGTCCGGGGACGCAGGCCGTGCCGCCCTTGCCGACGGGGAAGAAGGTGTCGACGACGCGCTGGCCGGTAACCAGGGGGATGTTGGGGGTGCGCTTGCCGCTGACGGGGCGGCCCTTGCGCACGGGCCAGCTCTGCAGCATGCGCAGCTCGAGCTCCTCGCCGGCGTCGGTTTTCAGCCTGCCGATGGTCTCTTCGATGTTGTACTCGCCGGAGTCGAGTTCGAGGATTTCGCCGGAAACTCCGGGGGGCAGCATCACCCGGTGCTCGATCAGCTCGGTCTCCTGGACGGTGCCCAGGATGTCCCCGGCGGCGAGCTTGGCGCCCTTCTCGGCGGTGGCCTTGAAGTCCCAGCGACGCTCGCGGTCCAGGCCGTGGGCTCGGATGCCCCGGGTGATGAAGTCGCCGGCCTTGTCGCGCAAGACGTTGAGCGGGCGCTGGATACCGTCGTAAATGCTGGTCATCAGTCCCGGTCCCAGCTCGACGGAGAGAGGATTGCCGGTTGAATAGACGGGCTCGCCGGTGCCGATGCCCCCGGTCTCCTCATAGACCTGGATGCTGGCGCGGTCGCCGCGCAGCTCGATGACCTCGCCGACCAGCCGGGCCTCGGAGACCAGCACCACGTCGTACATCTTCACTCCCGCCATCCCCTCGGCGACGACCAGGGGTCCGGCGACCTTGATAATCCTACCGGTGTTGTCCATGCAAAGCGCTCCGCGGGTTGCTGTTTGTCTGCTCGGTTAAGGGGCTCCGGCGATCGGGCCGGTCAAATCGTAGGGGGTTCCGCCGTGGATGCCGCCGACGAAAGCCGGGGATCATTCCGCTCCACCGACATTCGGGGACGGTAGTGCTCAACTATCTGCTTGTGGTTGAGGGATTCGTCGAATTGATCGACAACGATCAGAAAGCCTGTTGGAAGGCGGCATCACCGCAAGATTGGCTGGGCTGCGCCGAACTTGTCGATGGGGTGTCCCTAGCTGAAGCGTCGAGTCGTTCGAACCAACTAGAAGATTATGCAAGGTCCGACCGGGAAATCCGCGGCCGAGCTTCTCCCGCAGCCGTCGTCGATCCGATTATCGCGCAATCTTTCGCTACGATCCTGCAGTGCTTGAATCGCTAGTTGGTCGATCACCGTAGTCGACGACCCTCAGCCGTAAGGGGTGGGGCGGGAAGGTCGGGGGCGACCGACGGTAGGCCTCGTAGATCAGTCCCCGGCGTCGTTGATCAAGACGTTCGCGTCCCAGAATGATGAGCATCCAGTCCCACAGCCGGATCATCCCGGCGGCGACCGGCGCGGTGAGGCCCAGGGTGAGTCCGATCCCCGCCGAGACGCCCGCCGGGTCCATGAACACCAGGTTGCGCAGGCAGGCGAAGGAACCCCTGGGTCGACGGTCCGTTCGCGGGTTCCCAAGCGTCGTAATCTTGACCAGCGCGGCGATCAGCGGCGGCGTCCAAGCGAAGAGCTGGAGAGCGCCAGGCCCGGCCAGCGCGGCAGTCCGGGCAGAAGGCCGCTTAATCTATCAATCTATCAATCTATCCGCGCCCCAACGCTCCAGCAGTCGTCGGCTTGCGGTGGGGCTAACCGGCGTCTTCGCCGGCTTGATGGTTAGTTCCGGCACGATCCGGCGGGTGACGGTTGCAGCGCTCGATGATCCGGTGGGAACCGCTTCCGCCGTCAACGGCGTCTTATGGGTCAACGGGCGCAGCGGGCGGCGCACTCCGCGTTGCCGCGCAGGACATCGCGTTGTATCCGCCGCGTCCGGGGCGCAGCCATCAGTGTGCTGTAGTCGTCTGTGAGCAGGTTGCCGATCACCCTGCGGCGGGGGCAGATGCCCAGCCCGCCGGCGGGATTGACGTAACGGTAGTACCAGGGATAGGCGCAGCTATTGATCAGTGCGCCCGTGGAACCGCGATCACGGCCGACGAACTCGCTGTGCCCGAGCAGCTCGAGTCCACTGAGCCGGGCTCGACGCCGTACCTCATCCATGATCCTTCCGAGTCTCTCCCCCTGCACGGCCTCAAGCCGTTGTTCTTCACAGAAGGGGCTCTCCGGAATGGGTGTCAGGGGGCGAAACTGGACGCTGTCGGCCCCCAGCTCGGCGGCCAGGTCGATGAGGCGCGGCGCTTCGTCCAGGTTCCTTTTCATCAAGACGTAGTTGAGCCGCAGTTCCGGACGCGGACTTCCTCGACGGCGCTTGAGTTCGCCGAGCAGGCGTAGACGGGTCAGCAGGTCGTCTAAATCCAAACCCGGCCTGAGGTACTCCACGGTCAAGGCTGTGGCGCCGTCCAAAGAGACGGTGATCTGGTTGATGCCGCGTTCGATGCAGACCCGGATCAGCTCCTCATCGATATGGGTCCCGTTGGTGACGAAGGAAATGAAGGGCACCCCGTAAGCGGCCGCTACCTCCAGGTAACGCGGAAAGCCCGGTGTCAGCAGCGGCTCGCCGCTGCAGGACAGGTAGAGTATCCGGGCCCGGGGGAACAGCTGGGCGGCGATGCGCCGGAAATCGATGTAGCGCAACACCCTGGGGCTGTAATCGGACTCCCTGCGTCGGGCGACCTCGGGTCAGAAACGGCAGCTCAGGTTGCAGAAGTTGTTGGTGTCCAGGCGGACGAGGAGGCGCCTCAGTCCCAGCAACTCCGCCGCCGTCAGGGCGAGCACCTTGAGGCGCGTCGAGTCGAGCAGGCGGTACAGGCGCTGGATCGTAAGCTCTCGCAGCATGAAAGTCTCGTTTCACCCCGTCCCCAGTCGAGGGTAACAAACCCAGCCTCTGACCGCGGTCCAAGTGGAAGACACCACAGACGAGACGCTGACCCCACGACCGAACCCGGCGTTGTCGGCATCCAACAGGCGCAGTGGACTGCACTCTTCACCGACGACCAACGACGACTCGTCGTCAGTCCCTCTCGTCCAGCGGCGGCTCCGGGCCGCCCCGGACGAGCACACCGGGGTGAAGCGGTGGGAGCCGATCATCCAGAACCGCTGGACTGCTTTGAGTGCCCCGTCGGGCTCCCGCTCAGCTCGCCTTACCGTCGCGCGTCGGATCCGCGCCGCTACGCAAAATGCGCCGTAGGAGTCCCCACAGCAGACCGCTCCGGGGCACCCGGGCCATGTATCCCCGGTACACGTCGCGGAACTTCTCGACCAGGGCTCTGTCTGCGGCGAGCATCGCGCCGTAGGTCGCCGCGCCGATAACCGCCGCGTTGACGATCGTCGCCCAGTGGGGCTTGAGCAGCGCCCCGGCCAGGCCGAGATGGATCAGGGACAGATATTGGGGGTGGCGGACGATGGAGTAGAGACCATCGGTGACCAACCGGCGAGTCTCGATGTAACTCGCCTTCTCCTCGACGCCGCCCCGGCGCCGGAAGACGACGACGGGCAGGACACCGAGAACTGCGGCGGAGAACCAGAGCAGGTAGCCCGGCCACTGGAGCCAATCGAGCCACTCGGCGTCCCAGGCCCGCGGCAGCAGGAAGACCATCGCGATCTGACCGATGACCAGCGCCGCGTAGAGGAGGTGAATGAGTACCCCGGTCGGCGAGCGGTGGTCGAAGGGCGGCACGGCTAGTCTTCTTCCACCTCGGCCTCCGGAACCAGCTCCTTGACCAAATCGACGCCGTGGAGGCAGTCGGCCTTGGCCTTGTAGCCCTCGCCGCCGGTGGCGATGATCTGGTTGTTGTTGGCGCGCAGGCGCCAGTACCACTCGTCGTTGGAGCCCTTGTACACCTGGAACTTGGCCATGCTATACCTCGCTTGTCACTTGGTTGTCGTAAGTTTTCCCGCCGTGGGCTTGGGTGTCGATAGCTTTCTGACGAGCCGGGGCTTTGTTGCGCCGATCTACTTGTCCTAACCGGGCTTGTGCATTGCGGTTGAACTCAATGCAACACCGCCCGACTCCGCTTGGTTCACAGCAGTGTACTGCACAGCTTCGACTGCCAGGTCGGCTGCTGGAGCGGCTGTGGGACCGGTGGGCCTGAGGCCCGATAGGGACGGTGGCCGCTCGGTTGCGCCATTTCGGCCATTCAGTTACGGGTGACGCCGGAGCTTGCGGTTTTTGATGATTCGTGACGGTTCGTGATGGTTCGTGCTTCGGCTGCTCCGACGCTCAAGCCGGCCAAGTCTTCCCGGATCCAACGCGTATTCTCTTCTTCTTATATTTTTCATATTCTTCTTGGCATCATACACGACCATACACACGACCATGGACCAGCCAACTCCAACTCGAAACACCACCCCACCTCGAAAAATGCTGCTGATACGAGGCTTTGCCGAATGATGCTTGGCCCGCCAACTTAATCCCACGGCACCTGCTAGTTATATAGTTATATATACTTGATAATATCACGCTTAGGATCGCTGCGCCATCATTGATGCTCGTTGCGTCAGGCAGTTGACAATGGAGCTGCCTGACGTCTCTTCGGGCATGCTGGGAATGTGGCAACCCCACGTGCCTGCCACAAGCAGCTCACTCGATGCGCACACCTGATTGCCTGCTGAGCGCATGTCTCAGAACGCTATCCAGTAACACCATGGTCCGTGACAGTTAAGTGATCCCTTCTTCTCATATTCTTCTCATATTCTTCGCTTACCCCCTACCTCGCGACTTCTCCTTCGCGTACTTTCTACTTGGCAATCTTGCGACCTTGCGCCCTGGCGACCTTGCTGGTGGAGCTTGACCGGTCAAGCCGAGCCCCTCGCTGTTAAGACTCCGGTGCTAGCCGAAGGGTCCGGCGTACTGCTCGAGGAGCTCCAGCACCTCGTCGGGTCGCCGCGTCGAGAAAACCAGCTCCCGGTAGTCGGTGTCTTCGAGCATGATAACGACGCGGGGCTGCTTGACCGTGGTGAAGGCCTGGATCCACTTGCCGTCGACCTTGCGGCCCTTGACGCCCCAGCCGCCGTAGAAGGAGCCCTCGCGAGAGTCGCGGTGCGCCCCGGTCACCGCAGACCAAGGGCGGCTGAGATGGAAGAAGCCGATGCGCACTTCGAAGCCGTTCTCGCCGATGATGACGCGCAGGTTGCTCAGCGGCACCCAGAACAGGGCCACCAGAATGAGCAGGCCGAAGGCGGTCCAGAAGACGATCGTGCCGCCGGAGCCCGACAGCATCGGCGGCAGGACCAGCAGGGTGACCAACAGGGCCAGAAAGGCCAGCCCGAAGAGCAGGTTGGTCCAGAGGCCGAAGATGCGTTCGGTGTAGACGACGTTGGGGGAGTTGTCGGCGGGGGCTTCGCCGGGCTGTGTCGTCATGGGCCTCTCCGTTGTAGAAAAGCGTGCCGGGTCAGTCGTCGCCGAGGATATCGGCGCCGACGGCGCGCTCGACCAAGCGGCGGATGCGCCGGCGCGTGCCGCCCGAGGCCCCTTCGGCGGTGGGGATCAGGGTGATGACGGGCAGGGGCCGATCGCCGAAGAGTTCCAGGGTCTCCTGCATCAGCGCGCCGAAGTCCTCGGTGATGAAGACGGCCACGGCGTCGTCACGGACGGCCTCGCGCAGGGCGTGTTCGGCCTGGGAGAGGCTTTCCACGCCGACCACGCTGACCCCGAGCACGCGGAACCCGCGCAGTTGGTCCTCGCGGCCGATGAAGTAGATGCTCTCCAGGGGGCGGTCCATGGCTCTCCGGGATATATGGGGCCGCTACAGACCCAGCCGGGCCTTGAGGCGCCCGGCGGGCAGATCGTTGAGCTTGCCGATGAGCACGAAGCGGACCAGCTCGAGCTCGTTGCGACGGGTGTAATAGTAGGCGATGACGGGCTCGGCGCCGAAGGCGGCCAGCCTGGCCCGGGCCAGGTAGTCGAGCTTGAGTCGGGAGCCGCGCAGGCCCAGGGCCTCCAGTCCACCCGCGGCGCCCTCGACGGCGGGCAGGGCGGCCTCGGCGTAATCGCCGCCGCGCAGGTGGTCGGCGGCGGCCTCGCGGTCGCCGTTGCGGGCGGCTTCGCGCAGCCGGGCGACATCCAGGCCGCCGCCGTCGATGAAGGCCCGCCGGGCCAACTCACCGGGGTCCGGTGCGGCCAGACAGCGGGCCAGGGCGGCCAGGTTTACGAGGTCCGTCTCCAGCTCGAGGTAGCCGGTGAGGAAGGGCAGGCCGATCTCATCGGCCAACTCGCGGCGCCGTTTGTAGAGGGCGCGGTCCACCCCCTGCTGGAGCGGGAAGGGATCGCGCTCGTCCTCGTACTCCTCCAGCAGCTCAGCGGCGAGGGCGTCCAGGGGCTCGGGCAGCTCGGCGGGATCGCCGCCCCCGGCCAGGGCCTCGAAACGTTCGACCGGAACGGTGCCCCCGGCGTCATATTCGAAGGGGTGCCCGCTCAGCCGGGAGACCAGGGCGGCCTTGAGGTTGGCGTAATCGACGGCGATCAGCAGGTAGCGGGCCAGCCCGCCGTCCCGCGGCAGGCTTTCGGCGAGGAAGCGGCGCAGCTCGGCGTCGCGCTCCTCGAGCATCCCGCGCAGCCCGGCCACACCGGAACCGGCGTCGTAGCCGAACTCGCGCAACACCTCGACGGCGCTACGGTAGTCGGCGGCCTCGGCGGCATCGCGCAGGGCCCGCTCGTCGACGAGACGAGTCTCCCGGGCGCGCACCCGGCCCACGGCGTAGATGTAGGCCGGATCACCGGAGAGCTTTATCCGAGCGGGCATCAGCTCTCACCCGGGTCTTCCGGTGCTTCGCCGACGTCCAGCGCCGCCAGCAGCTCGCGCTCGCTGCGGCGACGCAGGGCCTCTATCAGGGCGCGGAAGCCGAAGTTGAACTCCCGGCGTCGACGGCGCAGGATGAAACCGCCGCCCAGCTCCCGGCGTTCCCCGGCCAACGTCAGCTCGCAGCCCTCGATGCCGGAGAGGAAGTCCGCCGTGAGGTGCCCGGCCTCGGCTTCGGAGGTGATGACTTCGTAAGCGCCCTCGAGGCCCGAGCCCGCGACGAGACCGGCGAAGAGCCGGCGATAGCCATCGGCGTCCAGGGCGGAGAGATCTTCGACGGCGCGGTCGACGACGGCGTCGAGGAGGCGCTGCTTGACGGCCAAGCGCCGCTTGCGCACCTCGAGCTCGGTCATGTCGGCCAGACGCTCGGCGGTCAGCTCGGCCTCGCGCCCGCCCCGGGAGCGGATCTCCTCGCGGCTTGCTTCGGCCCTCTCGCGGGCCTCGGCGAGGATGCCCGCGGCCTGGCCGTCGGCCTTCGCTTCGATTTCGGCGGCGCGGGCCGCGGCGTCTTCCTCGATCTTGGCGAGAATCGCTTCCAACGACATGGGCGGTCCTAGATGGCGTTTAAGAGGAAGATGGTGATCAGCAGACCCAGCACGGCGTAGAACTCGACGAAGACGCCCAGAACCAGGGCCTTGCCGCTCTCGCCGGGCTGCTTGGCCGTCAGGCCCACGCCGGCGGTGCAGACCTTGCCCTGATGGATCGCCGAGAGCATCCCGGCCAGGGCCACGGGCAGACAGGCCAGGAAGATCTGCAAGCCGATCTCCGGGGTGATGGTTCCCAGGGAGCCGATCTTGTTGAGCGCCAGGAAACCGGCGACGAAGCCGTAAATACCCTGGGTGCCGGGCAGAGCCGTGAGCACGAGGTACTTACCGAAGTTGCGGGGGTCTTCCGACATCACGCCGGAGGCCGCCTGACCGACGTAACCGATGCCGATGGCCGAGCCGATACCGGCCAGGGCCACGGCCAGGGCGGCGCCGAGATAGGACCAAACCAGGCCCATGCCTTGTTCTCCTTGGTGGATGGTTGAAGGGTGCCGTCGCGGGGCTGATGAATGAGGTATGAACAACCGGATGCGTTCCGGCGGGAATGCCTGTGCTGAACAGGTCCTGATTTAGAGTATGGTAAAACGTCTATCAGGACCGTGTCGTTCGACCAGTCGGAGCCTATGCCGACGGCTGAGCAAGCCGGCTGCTACTTAATTAGCGTGTCAAGGTGCTATGCAGCTTACTTGACGTCGCCATTCGCCCTTCGGCGAAGCTTCGTGCCATCGGCCGCCGCCGGTCGTTTTAAGGCGGGCGCCCCCGGGGGGGGGCGAGGGCTCACTCGACGTCCCTCGTTATGGTCCCCCGGGGCGCCTGTCAGAGAGCGCGAGCCTAGGTGCGGTGCTTGCTGCGGTACTCCTCGCCGTTGAGGAAACGCTTGATGACCTCGAGGCGGCTCATGCCGTCGTCCATGCGGTCCAGCCAGGCGTGCAGGCCGTCCTGGTCGGGCTCGCGGTGCAGCAGGGTGTTGTACAGGGTGCCGATGAAGTAGTTGTTGTGCTCGGTGTTGCCGCGCAGAGACTTGTTCTCCGAACTCATCACGAAGTCGAGCACGATCTCCTGCCGCGAGGCGCCGGAGCGCAGCTTGTCGAGCTTGGACTCGAAGCCGCCCTTGTCGGGCAGGCGGTTGAAGAACTCCCAGTAGAGGGAGACGATGAAGCCTTCATCGGCGCGGGTGGGCAGGTTGTCGGGCACCCAGTAGATTTTGTTCTTGACGTTGACCGTGGCGCGGTGGCCGCCGCCGTCGTCGTCGGAGCCGTGGTCGTCGTCACCACCGCCGTCGTCGTCATCGTCGTCCCAGTCGCCGCAACTGACCGGACCCCAGATGTTGGCGCCGGAACTCACGGCGAAAACCAGCAGCAGAAGCAGGGAAAGAGCTAGCAGTTTCTTCATGATCGCCCCCTTGGATGGGCTACCGCTTGAGAGCGGTATGCTGGAGACTATGGGCGTAGGGCTGGAAGGTCCGGCCCCCGCCGAAGTAGAACTTGTCGAAGTACTCGACGAACTGCAAGCGGGCCGTGTGGATGAACCCGGACAGGGCGTTCATGGCCAGGTTGAAGACGTGGCCGATGACCAGGATCAGCACCGTGCCCACCACGCCGCCGCCGAAGGCCATCGTGTTGACCACCTGGGCGATGACCGCCGTGGCCAGGCCCAGGGCGAACAGGCGGGCGTAGGAGAGCACGTCGGAGAACAGACCGCTTATCCCAGTATATAGGTTGAAGAAGCCGGCTCCCAGTCTGGGCAGACCGGAATCGTCGCCGACACCGCTGAAAGCCACCACGAAGAGGCCGACCGCCGCCGCGGCGTACCAAGCCCAGGCGCCGTCGATACCGGCCAGGGCGGGCAGTCCCACCGCCAGGGGGATCAGGATCATCACCAAGATCCAGGGCAGCTTGCGGAACCAGGCCGTTTGAGAATCGCCGACGCGCAGGGCGTTGAAGAAGCCCAGCAGGTAGCCGATGAAGAGCTGGAGGTAACCCAGGCCCAGGGAGAAGTAGAAGAAGTAGAACATCTGATCCGGGTCCAGGGGATCGATGATCATGATCTTCCGCCGCAGGGCCTCCAGGGCCGGCAGGTGCAGGGCGGAGAAGTCCAGGCCGAAGATGCCGCCGGTTAGCAGCCCCACCACGACGGTGAAGCCGCCGGCGATGGTCAGCAGCCGGAACATCTTGCGGGTGGTCTGCCCCAGGGGCAGCCGCTTGAGGAAGAACCAGGAGGAGAGCATCAGCAGCAGGCCGTAACCGGCGTCGGTGATGCAGATCCCGAAGTAGAGAGCGAAGAAGAAGGCGAACAGCGGGGTGGGGTCGTACTCCCGGGGGTCGGGACGGCCGTAGAGGTCGGTGACCATCTCGAAGGGACGCACCGGGGAGCCGTTCTTCAGGTAGACGGGCGGTGTTTCTTCCTCTGTGGGTTCGCGCAGCTCGTAGTGGGCCAGCTCGAGCTCGTCGAGGGCGCCGCGCACACGGTCGATCACCGGCTCGGGGACCCAACCGAGCAGGTAGATCGCCTCGCCGGCGGCCAGGGAGCCGGCCACCAGCTCCTCGCCCAGGCTGGTTGTGGCGGCGCCGTCCAGGGCCAGGTAGAGGGGGTCGCGCAGCTCGAGGAGCTCCCGGGCGGAGGACTTGAGCTCTTCGAGTTCGGCTTCGACGGCGGCGATCTCGTCCTCGATCTCGTCGAGGCGCGCCGCCGGGGGGCGGTCGTCGTTGAGCGGGCAGGCGCCGAGCTCGAAGGTCTTGAGGGCCTCCTCGACGCTCTCGTCGACGGCCCGATGCCAGACGATGAGCAGCTTGGCCTCGACGGCGTCGCCGCCGACCTCTTCCAGGCGGCACAGCTCGCCGGCGGCCTCGGCGAGCTCTCCGCGCAGGCCGGCCAGGTTGCGCGAGGGCAGGGAGTAGGCGGCCAGGCGGCAGGAGGCCGTGGAGCCCAGCTCGGTCGGTGCCAGGGGCAGACCGGCCCAGCGGCGGAGCTCGGTCAGGTCGTCCTCGAGGCGCTGACGTCGACCGAGGAGCTCCGCCTCGCGTTCCGCCTTGGCGATAACCCGCCCGGCGGCCTCGACGGCGTCGAAGTCCTCCGGGGGTCCGGGGGACTCGCTGGCCACCTTGTGGCCCATCATCCCGGCGATGAAGCCGCCCTTGGGGGCGAAGCGGTCCAGGTAGTCCAGGGCGCGGCGGATATCGTCGCGCAGGCGGCGGGCCCGGCGACCCGGCCCGCTATCGGGCGTCGAGTAGCGCGGATGCCAGGCGGCGTCCTGGGTCTCCACCTCGACGGTTCCGGCGTCGGCCAGGCGCTTGAGCACCTCGCCCCGCCGATCCCGGTGGAGCAGGATCTCGATTCTCTTGACGGAAACGTTAGCCATCGGTGGAGTTCCGCCCGGGCAGGGCGTCAATGAGCAGGCTGACGGCGTTGTCGAGCTTCTTCCGGGCCCGCTCTTCCAGCTTCTCGATGTCTTCCCGGGCCTCTTTCAGGCGCGCGTCGGCTTTCTCTTGGGCCTCGGAGCGGGCCGTCTCGATCGCCTCGGCGTTCTCCCGGCGGGCCTCGCGCTCGGCTTCGGCGTGGAGTTCCTCGGCCCGTTGGCGGGCCTCGCGCAGGCTACGGGTGGCCTCGTTCTGGGCGTTTCTGACCCGATCGGCGGCCGCCGATTCCGCCCGGCGAATACGCTCGAGCAGAGGGATGGCGCCGTCGGTCTGCCGCTGGACCGCGGCGGTATCGTCTGTCATGACAAGCAGCTACCCGGTTGTCCCGGCGGCCTGCAGCGGCGCGCCGAGGGTTCTTCAGCACGTGAAAATCAGCTTACAAAGACTACCACAGTCCCCTAACAGCGTCAACGGCGCTTCCGCTCGTATTCGCGTTGACACGGGCGGGCGCATCCCCGTACAATCGCAAGTCGTACAGACCCTTTAACCCAAACGGCAGTGTTTGTTTCCGTGGAGCATCCGTGCGCACCCGCGATATCATTCTCCGGGTTTCGGTATTGCTGCTGGTCGTCGCCGCGCCCTGCCCGGGGCGCGAGGACGACGACACCGGCGCGCAGCCCGGTTTCACCCTGGATTTCGGCGGCGGCAAACGGCTCAACAAAGTCGGCACCAGCCTGAGCTACAGCTACCCCCTGACCGATGTGCTCACCCTGCGGCTGACCTCGGTGCAGAATATCAACAACCGACCAGAGGATGAGAGCGAGTCCGACACCCGCAAGCTGCGCACCGACCTGGAGTATTCCATCGGAAAGGAATCCAGGCTGACCGCCTACTACGAGCAGCAAGACAGCTTCTCCGATAACGAAAAGGCCCAGCAGAGCGTCTCCTCGCAATCGCACCGGGCCGGCAGCCGAGCCAGTCTGAACGTATCCGAGCCGCTCAAGCTCGATCTGGGAGCCAACTTCCTCTTCAGCCGGGTCAAAGAGGAAAGCTACGAGTACTTCTTCGATTTCATCGACCGCGAGTACGATCAGCTCTCCGCCGGCGCCCAGCTCACCGCCACCAGCGACATCACCGACAACACACGCCTGGTGGTCGATCTCCAGGGCTCGCGCGAGCTGCGCGACTACCCCGACCAGCCCCTGCTCAACAGCGAATACTACTCCGGGCTGTTCTCCAGCACTCTGACCGGCTCCTACATGATCCGGCCCGGGATCAACTTCGATTTGAACTACACCTTCAGCGGCCAGCTCCACCGCGACCTGCTGCTCATCGAGCGCGATCAGAACAGCTACTCCTACAGCCTGTCGGCCTCCAGCGGCATCAACATACCCTGGGACACCAAGCTTTCCCTCAGCGGCGATTACAGCATCTCCACCAACTCCTACCTCAACGAGGACGTCTGGCTCAACAAGTACTACTACCTCATCTACCCCGAACTGCACCCCATCCCCGAGTACCGCAACAAGACGCCCCTCTCACCCCTCTACAACACCGAGAACGCAAGCTGGGGCTGGCAGGTCAAGGTCGACTTCGACCCCGAAGGCAACGAGCACCACCTCCACTGGAGCATCTCCCAGCAGCAGACGGACCGCCGCTACTTCGACGACGCCGACGATCCGCCGCCGGAGCGCTTCAGCGTAGCCGGGTCCCTCTACACCTACTATAAGAACACGATGAGCACCGACGCCCAACTACAGTTCCCCGGCGGCTTCGTGTTCAACCTGCGCCACAGCGTGGCACTGGATTCCTACCAGTACATCATCGCCACCGACCGGGACTGGAGCAAGCTGGCCAACAACATCCGCTCCTCGATCAAGTGGCGGCTGACCGACAACACCTCCCTGGACACCGGGATCAGCCTGCGCCTGGAGCAAAGGTCCTCGGCGCTGGGCTACAGCCTGCCCCGGGCCAACCGTATCGAGATGACCTTCGGCGGCGAAACCAAGGTGGCCGACGGTGTCAAGATAGGTTACGCCCTGACCATCGAGCGCTACAATCAGCGCGAGGAGGATTTTCAGTCCGGTCAGGATTCACTCTCACGCGAACTGAGTCTGGAGCCGACCTTCAATTTCTCCGAGTTCTGGAACATCAAGGTCAACGGCACCTTCAGCGAGAAGATCAACTTCCCCGTCGGCGGCTACTCGGGAAGCGTGGGCCTGCGCCAAACCAGCAAGCTCGACAGCATCCTCAACCTGCTGCCCTCGCCCAAGCTGACCTTCCAGCTTCGTTACACCTGGAACTACAGCACCTCGGAGTATACCACCACCACCTACTCCTCGACCCACGACTGGAACCTGGAGTTCTCCTACAATCTCTTATCCGATCTGATCCTCAGTTGCACCGTCGGATACTTCCTCGACGAGTACGACACCGAGGATAACGACCTCAGCGTCGGGCTGACCCTGCGCAGCACCCTGTTCTAACCACCGGCGCGCCGGGAGGCGACGTGCACTACCGACCGGAAACGGCGCTGCTAGACCAGCGGGTGACCTACGACGGCACCCAGTTGACCACCCACTGGCCCCGAGGAATCACCGGGCTCCAGGGCGACGCCCTGGTGGCCTGGCTGGGTCCGGCCCGGGTGGACACCGCCGAGCTCGTCGACCTGAGCGACCGCAGCAGCGGCGACACCATCGTGGCCGCCGAGATGCTGCACCTCGTCGGCGTCTTCTTCCAGCGCCCCCTGCCCGAGATGGTTATGCGCCAGCGGCTCTACACGGCCCGACTGGCCGAGGAGCTGGGTAGGCGCGGCGTCGCCCCGGAGCGTTCCGGCGACGACCTCTTCCTGCCCGGTGAGCCGCCGCGCAAGCTGACCGTCTCCATCGCCACGGTCAGCCCCCTGGCCGGGCTGATTCACCTGGGCATCAACGTCGACCCCGCCGGAGCCCCGGTGCCCGCCGCCGGCCTCGAAGAGCTGGGCGTCGCCGCGCGCCCCTTCGCCGCGGAGCTGCTGGCCGCCCTGGTCGAGGAGGAAACCGGCGCCGCGCTGGCCGCCGCCAAGGTCCGGGCGGTGAACTGATGCGCCGTCTGCTATCCGCCGCCTGGTTCATCATCTTCTGCGTCGCCGCCTGGCTGATTTACGACGCCACGGGCGGACTGCGGGTGGAGCTCGTCGAGGTCGGCCTGACCCAACCGCCGCTGCCCGCCGAGGAGAGCCTCGAACTCACTCTGTTCTATCAGAACGCCCCGCGCCCCTTGAGCATCCAGGGGGTCTGGACCACCCCGGACGGCGGTACACAGACACGCGCCCTCGAGCTCGAACCCGGCGACGGAGGCCTGACTCTCACCCTCACCGGCGAGGTCATCCCGGCCGGCGAGCATACTCTGGATATGCTGTGGAACGATGAGGCCCTCAGCCTGGAGTCCTTCCAGGTCCCCCCGCGCGAGATCGATTACAGCTTCGAGCTCGACTACGCCGCGGGCTCGCTGGAAGCCGTCTTCAACTACCGCCACGCCGCCACCGGCGCGATGCTCAGCGCCGAGTGGCGTCACGACGGCGCCCTTATCCCTGACACATCAAAACGCGTACCCCTCACCGACGAGGTCGGCTCCGCCGACTTCCGTCTCGATCCCGCCTCCCCCGACGATCCGCTGCCCTCGGGCGAGTACCGCCTGGTCCTCGAATACGACGGCGCCTATCTCGACGAGCGCTCCATCACCCTGCGACGCTGAGACCGGAGCATCCACGGGCGATCTCGACCCAAGCACCGCTTTAAGGGACGTTTCCAGCCAAAAACCTTCACAAGGGTCGAGTTTTCTGTTATAAACCGACCAAGGCGACGTTGGAACGAAGGGAGAAACCCCATGCAGGCCGTAATCCTGGCGGCCGGCCGCAGCACCCGGACCTACCCGCTGACCTCGCGCACCCCCAAGGCCCTCTACGAGCTGGCGGGACACGCGGTCATCGAGCACAACCTGCGCAGCCTCGAGGGCCTCATCGAAGAGGCCATGATCGTCATCGGTTTCGAGGGCAAGCGGATCATCCGCCGCCTCGGCTCCGACTATCGCGGCATCCGCTTGCGCTACGTCGAGCAGACCGAGCAGAAGGGCACCGGGCACGCCCTGCTCTGCGCCGCCGACAAGCTCAACGGCGAGGCCCTGGTGTTGATGGGTGACGACCTCTACCGCAACGACGCCGTCGAAGAGCTCCTCGAACACCCCTACGCCGTGTTGGCCAAACGGGTGGCCGACCCCAGCCGATTCGGCGTCTTCACCACCGACGGCGAGCTGGTCACCGGCGTGGTCGAGAAACCGCAGACCTACGTCAGCGATCTGGCCAACACCGGCTGCTACAAGATATCGAAGGGTTTCCTCGATCTGCTGCGTGGATTGGAGCCCTCCCAGCGCGGCGAGCTCGAACTCACCGACGCCATCGCCGCCGTCGCTGAGAACGGCGAGCTGCACTGGGTCGAGTCCAACGGCGGCTGGTTCCCCATCGGCTACCCCTGGCACCTGCTCGAGGCCAACACCCTGCTGCTCCAGGACCGACCGCTGAGCCGCTACAACGTCAAGAGCCGCCTGCTATCCGACGTCCACCGCTGCGTGACCGTCAACATCCTCGAGGATACCTGGGTTGGTCGAGGCAGCCTGGTGGCCGACCGGGTGATGATCAGCCGCAACTGCTACCTGCACCCCGGCGTCCAGGTGACCAACCGCACATCCATCGGCCCCAACACACAGATCGGCGGCGGCACCCAGATCGACAACTGCCTGATCGGCGCCAACGTGCAGATCGGCCGCGGTTGCCTGCTCTCGGGCTGCGTGATCGCCGACGGCGCAGTAATCGGCGACCGGGTGACCGCCATCGGCGAACCGCCGCCGGACCAAACCCTGACCAGCACCATCAAGGGTCGCGAGGTCGAGGTCGACCGCCGGCTGTTCTCCGCCGCGATCGGACCCGGGGCCTACGTCGCTCCACTAAGCGTTCTACTGCCCGGCAGCAAGCTCGCACCGGACGCTCGCACCGAGATCGGCGATGTCGTCGACGGCGACCTGGGCGTCATCTGGCCGGAGGCCAGCAACGCCAAACGCTGAGCCGAGATCTCCATCGCTCGCGGGGCCACCAGGCCCCGTTTTTGTCCCGCGCGCCTATCGTCAAACTCCCTGTTTTCGTGGAACCCCCACGCCCTCCAGCGGCGTAGTCTAAGACGACCATTACCACACCACCGAAGACAACCCCGCCCGGGCCGGCGTTGGCACGTTTCTTGCGCAGCGCCGTGGGCCGGACGCCGGTGCGGTCCCTTCCGCAAGAAACGTGCCAACGCCTACCCCTTCCCTGCTCGGCGGGCCGCCAGGGCCTTGATTGTCCGCAGGAATGCCCTAAGCGGCCATGGAGAGGCGATCCCCGGCTGAATCGCTCCGCCTCCGCTCTACACCAAGTCGATGGTGCAATCGGTGTCATCAACGTAGCGGGTTCAGGGCTAATCACAACATAACTGACCAAGCTCGGTAACTATCGAGTGCCGCATCGGGGAAAAGGCCCTTGCTGGATGCCCAGTTGGATCGACAGCTTCTTGGCATCCTTCAGCAGTATGAACGAGTCGAGATCATCCGCCACTAATCGACTGTAAAGATAGGAATAGCATATCCCGACCGGACCGAATCATGATTGTAATCTACTGATAATACTAATGATGACTCTCAGATACTTGTCATAAAACCGGCAGTGAAAAGTGGCGGCAATCAAAGGGCGTCATCTGTGGCGACTCCTAGTATCAGTGCGCTTGAATATGCCCTGAGGGCAACGTGTTACATGAGTCTAAGTCCTTTAATAACAGGCAATAAGGACATACAGTGTGGATGCTTGATCAAAGAACTGCATTTCCGGGTAGTGAATGACAACCCGGCAACCCGCTCCCAATCAGCCTGATTAGGTTCGAGCACTATCCATGATGTCTAAGGATAATGGCGGGATAATGAGCTATCAAGCATTAACAAACGATCTGTTAGCTAGATACACCGCTCAACGATCGAGTGAAATCCCAACGTTTGTTATCTTCAAGGAGCAGTGAGGGGCAGTGGTACCCGATACTCCCAGCGAGGACGAGGTCCGGAGGGCCGCCGAGGAGCTTCGCCGTCTCAGCGACGCCGTCGAGCGCCTGCAGGACCAACTGGGCCGGGTGATCGTCGGCCAGCACGAGGTCGTCGAGCAGTTGCTGGTGGCGCTGCTCTCCCACGCCCACGCTCTGATCGTCGGTGTGCCGGGACTGGCCAAGACGCTGCTGGTCTCCAGCCTGTCCCGCTGTCTGGAGCTGGACTTCAAAAGGGTCCAGTTCACCCCGGACCTGATGCCCGCCGACATCACCGGCACCGACATCATCCAGCTCGACCCGGAGACCGGGCGGCGCAGCTTCCGCTTCTTCCACGGGCCCGTCTTCACCAACGTTCTGCTGGCCGACGAGATCAATCGCACCCCGCCCAAAACCCAGGCGGCGCTGTTGCAGGCGATGCAGGAGCGCGAGGTCACCGTGGGCGAGACGACCCATCCCCTGCCCGAGCCCTTCTTCGTGCTGGCCACCCAGAACCCCATCGAGCAGGAGGGCACCTACCCCCTGCCCGAGGCCCAGTTGGACCGCTTCATGATGCAGGTTCTCATCGGCTACCCCAGCCGCTCCGAGGAGCTGGAGATCGTCTCGCGGACGACGGGGGGTGACGAGGTCGAGCTGGAGCCGGTGCTTGACGCGGAGACGGTGCGCGAGCTCCAGGCCCTGGTGCGACGCATTCCGGCGGCGCCCCACGTGGTCGAGTACGCCGTCGGACTGGCCCGGGCCTCGCGACCCGACGAGACCGAAGCGCCGGAGTTCATCCGAGAGCTGGTCGGTTGGGGCGCCGGCGTGCGCGCCGGCCAATACCTGATCCTGGGCGCCAAGGCCCGGGCGGCGCTGCGGGGTCGTCCCGCGGCCTCGGTGGACGACGTGCGCGCCCTGGCTCCGGCGGTGCTGCGTCACCGGGTGCTGCCGAACTTCAGCGCCGAGGCTGAAGGCGTCGACGCCGAGGAGCTGGTCGCGCGATTGGTTGATGAGGTCAAAGCGGGGGCTTGAGCCCGCGGAGACCCAGACCATTGTAAGCGGAACCAACAAACGCCGGGAAGCCCGGCGTTTTTGCATTGCTTACTGTACAAGGGATTATCAGTCGTTTATGGACCGGTACTTCCAGCTAATAGATGCCATTCAATGCTTTATAGCTCATACTTCAGCCATTGTCATGCTATCGATTTGTGGCAATAAACCTCGCCTTGTGTTTAGTGCTGTGCGAAGCCGGAGGCTGTTGGTCCCGCCAAAATTTGTAGTATTGATAGTCGGTGATATGCTAATAGCAGACTATTGCATGAGGTATCGTATACCGTGTTCGGACCGCTACCTGTATGTAACGCGTTGTTAACATACGTGATGGGCTGTGATGCTCTGTCACAAGAAAGGTTCTCAAATGTGGCGGAAAACCGAGCAACCGACCGGCACATCAGTCGCCCAAAATGCAACCATGAGATTAGGGATCATCACTCGCACCTGAACCGACTCGTCCAGCTAATAGACTGTCATTGGTTGCTTTATAGTTCACCCTCGCCGGCATTGTCATCCCTCTGCATTGTCTTTTCAGCGCAGGTGGTGATGTACCTGGGCTTCCATTGAGTACCCCCGGAAGCCGAAGGCTGTTGGTTCGGCATCAGCAACCAACCAGGCTGTGAGTGAGGACCTGCTGATGACGCTCCATTGCTCGCTTTAGCAACACAGGTCGTTATTCGCCTTCGCTGGTTGACCACACGCCGCGGGTGTTTACCAGCCCCTCGCCTCAGGGCGTCTTTCACCAATTGCCAATACGAATTGCTAATACCAATTGCCAATACTTGGTTCAGTTTCTGGTGATTATCCCTAAGAATAACTATAAGTTGGCCGATGGAAAGCAAATATGCATCAGATATGGCAGGATATATACACACCGAATCCAAATGGGAGCACGGCCTTGCCGCGCTGGAAATGCTCAAGGTGGAATAGATCGTCAACACCGACGGCTGGAAGGCCGATAACAGCCTGTTGCTCAACAGGGATACATTACAAACGCATCAACCACGACAACCCCTGGTCGATGGCGAGGTGCGTATCAACGGCCCAGAGAGCTCCCGAGGCTATGCAAAAAGCCTACAACGGCGGCTTCATACGCAACGACAGGCTCTCTATCAGAGAAATATCAGAGAAAGGCCGCTCATATTCAGCCACCGCGACGACAAAAACTGTCTCGACTACCTGCGGATACACCGCCCAACTGGTCCGATCAGGTTACCTGATGCCTTGTATGATTTAGAACCTGTTCCAGCTAAGCGGGCTCACGAGTTGACGACTTCCGCCGGCTCTTTTTCGAGGCTCCCTACTAGTTGCATCTCTCTATGATTATATATGATGGTCCAATATCTTGTGATATTCCCTTTGTAAAGGACGCACGACGCGAGGCGTTGGCACGTTTCTTGCGGAGGCGGACGCTGGAACTGATTAGCCAGCCCCCCTTGGGCAAGAAACGTGCCAACGCCTCGCGTCGAGTGTTCCCCGAGGTCAAGCGGTTAACTAGCGGTACAAAAAGGTCTCGCCGGGACCTCTTTGTGAGGTGAAGCTTTATGGTGCCTCGGTCAGCAGGTCGCGAACGGCGGCGAAGGCCTCGGGCAGGGCGTCGGGCCAAGAGCCGCCGGCCTGGGCGAAGTCGGGGCGCCCGCCGCCGCCCCCGCCGACGGCCTGGGCCGCCGCCTTGACCAGCTTGCCGGCGTTGAGGCCCTCGGCGACCAGGTCCTCGGTAAGACCGCAGGCCAGGGCGACCTTGCCGCCGTCGACGGCGGCAAGAAAGATCACCGCCGAGCCCAGCTCGGCCTTGAGCTTGTCGACGGCGCCGCGCAGCGCCTTGGCTCCCACCCCGGCCAACTCGGTCAGCAGGACCTTCCTCCCGTTGATCTCTTCGGTCTCGGCGGCCAGATCGCGACCGCCACCGCCGGAGGCCAGGCGCTGTTCGAGCTCGCCGATACGCTTCTCGGCGCGCTTGCGCTCCTCGAGCAGGGCTTCGATGCGCGTCGCCAGCTCCGTCGGAGGAACCTTGAGGAGCCGGGCGGCCTCATCGATCTTGCGCTCACGCTCTTCGACGTACTCGACGGCGGCCAAGCCGCAGACGGCCTCGAGGCGGCGCACCCCGGCGGCCAAGGCGGAATCGCCGACGAGGAGGCAACTGCCGATCTCGCCGGTGGCCGCGACGTGCGTCCCGCCGCAGAGCTCGAGGGAGTAGTCCCCGGCGGCGATCAGGCGGACCTCGTCGCCGTACTTCTCGCCGAAGAGGGCCGTGGCGCCACGACGCTTGGCCTCCTCGAGGGGGACGACCTCCCAGCGCACCGGGGCGTTCTCGACGACGCGTTCGTTGACCAGGTGGACGACCTCGGCGGTCTCGGCGTCGCTGAGGCCGCGGTGGTGGTTGATGTCGAAGCGCAGCCGATCCGGGCCGACGAAGCTGCCGGCCTGGGTGGCGCCCTCACCGAGAACCCTGCGCAAGGCCCAGTGCAACAGGTGGGTGGCGCTATGATGGGCGGCGGTGCGGTGACGACGCGCCTCATCGACGCGGGCGGTAACCTCGTCGCCGACGCGCAGGCTTCCCAACTCCACCCGGCCCAGGTGCAGCACCGCCGCCCCGGCGGACTGGGTGTCAGTGACGTGGAAGACCGTTCCCGGGGCCTCGAGGCGGCCGCCGTCGCCGATCTGACCGCCGCCTTCGGCGTAGAAGGGGGTGACGTCGAGGACCACGGAACCCTCCTCGTCGGCGCTCAAGGCGTCGACGGCGGCCTGCCCGGCATCGAATAGCGCGCTGACCCGGGCCTCGAGCTTAAGGGTATCGTAACCGACGAACTCACTGAACAAGCCCTCGATACGCGGGGCGTCCCCGGAGCTGTAGAAGGAGGCCGAGGCCCGCGAGCGCTCCCGAGCCCGCTCCAACGCCTCCTCGAACCCGGCGACGTCCACGCTCAAGCCACGCTCCTCGGCCATCACCGCCGTGAGGTCCACGGGGAAGCCGAAGGTGTCGTAGAGCTTGAAAGCCTCCTCACCGGGAATCACCCGGCCGTCGAGGTCGGCGATCACCCGCTCGAAAACTTCGAGGCCGTCGCTGAGGGTGTCGAGGAAGCGCCGCTCTTCGCGCTCAAGAGCGGCGGCGGTGTGGGCGGTGCGGGTCTCCAGCTCGGGGTAGCTATCGGCCAACACACGGTTGACCGGCTCGACCAGGCGGTGGACGAAGGGTTCCTTCAGGCCCATCTCGAAACCCAGGCGACCGGCGCGGCGCAGCAGGCGGCGCAGCACATAGCCCCGCCCGGTGTTCGAGGGAAAGATGCCCTCGGCCAGGGCCACGGTCAACGCCCGGGCGTGATCGGCCACGGCCCACAATCGGTGCCGGTGCTCGGGATCCCGGGGATCGTGACCGACCAGGGCCGCCGCCGCCTCGATGATCGGAATGAACAGATCGGTCTCGTAGTTGTTGTCCACACCCTGGAGGATGGCCGTCAAACGTTCCGTCCCCAACCCGGTGTCGATGCCCCGGTTCTTCAACGGCTCGAACTCGCCGTCGTCGTTTTTATAGAACTGGGGAAAGACCAGGTTCCAGTATTCGACGAAGCGGTCGCATTCGCAGCCCGGCCCGCAAGTCGGCTTGCCGCAGCCGTACTCGGCGCCGTAATCCCAGTAGAGCTCGGAGCTGGGTCCGCAGGCCCCGGTCTTGCCCGCGGGACCCCAGAAGTTGTCTTCGGCGCCCAGGCGGACCACCCGTTCGCCCGGCAGTCCGATCATGCCGCTCCACAAACGGTGAGCCTCGTCGTCATCGAGGTAGACCGCGGCGTGGATCCGTCCCGGGTCCATCCCCAGCACCTCCGTCGAGAGCTCCCAGGCCCAACGTATCGCCTCCTCTTTGAAGTAGTCGCCAAAGGAGAAGTTGCCCAGCATCTCGAAGAAGGTATGGTGCCGCGGCGTGCGGCCAACGTTCTCCAGATCGCTGAGGCGAAAGCACTTCTGCAACGAGGTCACCCGGGGCGGCGCGAAGGGCACCGGCTCCGTCCCCGCCCAGTAAGGCTTGAACTGGACCATCCCCGCCGAGTTGAACAGCAGGGTCGGGTCGTCCCGCGGCGCCAGAGGAGCAGACGGTACCTCGGTGTGCCCGCGCTCGATGAAATAGTCCAGATAGGCGCGCTTGATCTCTTGGCTGGTCGGCATGGTGGTTCTCGATCCCCTGATCATCATGAAAGGAGGCTTGTCTGAGGTTGATGGTCACTCCCCGCCGCCGACTCGGCCGGGCCGAAGACGTCCTGGGGTTCACGGCCCGCCCGGCGGCTTTGGCACGTTTCTTGCAAAACCTTTCAAGACGAGATGGCTTTCGCAGGCTCAACAGCTCGCCCATGGCGACGGCGTGGCGAGCGCATAGCAAGAAACGTGCCAAAGCCGCCGGGCCGTGGGTGCTGATGATACCCGGCCGAGACGGCGGCGGGGCTAGTACCCCTCGACGATGCGATTGACGATGCGCTCGGCCAGCAGTTCGACCAAGCGGCTGTAGGCCTCGGCCTCGGATTCGGCGGGCTGACCGGCGAGGTCGACGTCGAAGTAATCAACCTGCTCGCGCAGCACCGGCTCGTGCCAGAGGTCCCGCTTGTCGGCCAGGTCGCGGAAGGTCAGCTCGATTTCGACGGTCAACTGGCGCTCTTTGACGCTCTCGTCGACGTCGTAGGATTTGGCCTGGGTGTAGTAGCGCTCGATGCTGACCACCAGCAGGGCGTCGGCCTCGTCCTCGTCCTCGACCCCCAGGGGCGAGTTGGTCAGCAGCTCCTCGATGACCGCCTGGGTCAGCTCTTGTTCGATGCCGTAGGTGAAGGTGCGATTATCGAAAACGGGCACGGCGACGGTTTCGATCCCCGGCGGCAGGTTGGGGGTAAAGGTGTAGCGGCAGCCGCCGAGGAGAGCCAGGATGAGCGGAACGGCCGCTGCCGGTAGATGCTTGACGAGATTGGCTTCCATCATCGGACCTCAACCGAGGGATCGGGGAGGAGTTGGAGTGATTGTTGATGGACCACTCCGGGAACACTCAATGGTCGTAATCGGGATCGCCCGATGGGATCGGCAATGAGCGCTGATTTGCCCTTATCGCGCTCGACAGTTCGTCGCAGGTCATCGCAAGTCGGGCGGTGAGAGTCGGCTGGGGAACACCTTCCGTCGTGTTTATCAACCGTATCGGTCAAGCGTCACGAGAAGAAGCAAGCACCGCTGGGGTGGTAACGGAAGGGCGTGTTCGCGGTGATCAGCGTCCTTGAGGGAGGAACACGACCGTGCTCGGCGCATATGCAATGACGAGGAGCGACCCGAGTTCGGCCGAGTCGACGCCGCGATGAAACCAGCTCAGCGCCGGACCTCGTCCAGGTAGGCCAGAAATCGTCTAAGCGCTCGGCTGCGGTGGCTGGTGGCCCGCTTGGCCTCCGGGGGCAGCTCGCCATAGGTCAAGCGCGAGTCCTCGGGGTGGAAGAGCGGGTCGTAGCCGAAGCCGCCGCTGCCGGACCAGCGGTCACCGAGGCGGCCGTGGACCTCGCCCCGGGTGGTGAAGAGCGCCTTGCCGGCGGCGTCGACCAGGGCCAGGGCGCAGGTGTAGAAGGCCCGGCGATCCTTGGACCCCTCGAGCTCGGCCAGCAGTCGGACGTTGTTGAGCCGGTCCGGGTCCAGGTCGTCGGCGATCAGGGGCACGCCGCCGGGGTAGGCGTTGTATAGACCGCGCAGCTCCGCCGTGGTCAGGCGGTGGAAGCGGGCGCTGTAGACTCCCGGCGCGCCGCCCAGGGGCACCACGCTTAATCCCGAATCCTCGCCCACCGCCGGGCTTTCGAAGGCGCGGGCCGCTGCGCGGGCCTTGATCAGCGCGTTCTCGCGGAAGGTCCGCCCCGTCTCGGCGATCTCGAGGCGCCCCTGCGGGTCCAGCTCTCGCAGCGAGACCAAAGAATAACCTCGCGGGGAGAGCAGTTCGCGCAGCTCGGCGAGTTTTTTCGAGTTGCGGCTGGCTACGATCAACGCCCAACCCATCGGCCTGCTTTCAAATAAATTAAGCTATGGTTAAACTTTTATGAACCCCGCCTTGACATACTCAATCGAGCCGGCTATACTATAGATGTCCTTGGGGGAGGACAGGGTGACGGAAATATTGCCGGGGATGGAAAGCGAGCGGGGTGACAACTCTTCGCAATCGGCGATGCCTGGCGCCGGATCAGCGGTGGCACTCGGGTGAAAAGACGCACCGCCCCTTCGTCGACAGCGACACGACTCGCCGCGATCCCTGGTTTGACCGAACAATGACTTCCACCGAACGATATCTGCGAATACCAACATCCAACGAGAAGCGGAGCGACCGATGCCCTATCCCATGCCCCACCGCTGTCCCGTCTGCGGACACGGCCTCAGCGTCAGCGAGTTCCACTGCAAGTCCTGCCGGACCACCGTCCGGGGCGACTTCAGCCCCTGTGATTTCTGCAGCCTGGACGTCGAGAAACGGGCTCTCTTGAAGAGCTTCGTCGCGGTGGGAGGCAGCCTAAAGGAGCTCGAGGGCGTCCTCGGGGTCAGCTACCCCACGGTCAAGAAGCGCCTGGCCGAGCTGGCCGAGGACCTGGGGCTCAAACAGCGCCTGCCCGGCCGCGACCCCGAAAAGCTGGCCGCCCAGCGGGCCAAAGTCCTCGACCGCCTGGCCGCCGGCGAACTCTCCGCCGACGAGGCCGCCAAGCTCCTGCGCGATCTCAACGACTGAGCCGCGAACAACGCCTAGTAGACTACCTCAAGCCGGGGGTGTGGTCAACCGCCAGCACTACCCGGCCCGCCGATTCGAAACGAAAAACCGATCCCAGCTCCCCCGAACCAGTCGGGAGGCGGAAGATGAACCAGCGAAACGCCGAACTCGTCGTCACCCTGACCCTGCGCCTGCCCCTGGAGCTCGACGGCGGCGACGAAGACAAACTAAGCAAGCTCGGAGCCGACGACGGTTTCGATGATCCGGAGGGCCACATCTGGCTCACCGGCGAAGAGCCGGCACAACGCCCCCCGGGGCTTTAGCCCTGGGGCTTGAACAAGGAGAACATCGATGCAAGCCGAAGAGCGCAAGAAGATACTCGACATGGTCGTCGAGGGTACGATTTCCGCCGAAGAGGCCGAAAAGCTGATGTCCGCCGCCGAGAAGGCCGAAGCGACCGAGAGCGGCGTCGGAGCCTCCAACAAGTTCCTCATCGTCAAGGTCCACCAGGGCGATAACACCAATGTCAACATCCGCCTGCCCATCGGTCTGGCCAAGATCGCCAAGATGTTCATCCCCAAGGACCTCGAGGTCAACGGCAAGCCTCTGGACATCGACTTCGACGAGATCATCAAGCTCGTCGAGACCGAGGCGACGGGCAACATCGTCGAGGTGCACCAGGTCGACGAGGATACCGGCACTGTCACCGACGTCGAGATTTATCTGGAATAATCGGCGCGGTGGTTCCTGAACCCGGTACAACCAAGGGACGGCTCCGGCCGTCCCTTGGTTTTCTTCCACCAATCCCGCCCTCAGGCTCCCGGCTGTCGATACCATCGAGCTACTATTCAGTGGATAGATCGTTCAAGCCGCCGTCCAGGCCAAAGCAGAGACGGACGAAGGGACAGTCCCGGCAGGCCTCCTCAGCGCCCCGGGGCACCTCGGCGAAGGGCGTGCGGGCCAGACTCGCGGCGCGCCCGAGGGCCTCGTGGGCGCTCTCGGCGGCGGCCTCGACCTCCAGGGGCTGGTAGCCGCCCTCCGGGGCGGTGTAGAGCAATCCCAACTCGGTGACGGGAGTTGAGAAGAGGCGCCCGGCGGCCAGGGCGTAGACCCCGAGCTGCAAGTCGTAGCCATGGTGAGCGCCGAGCTCTCCCAGGGGCCGATCGACGACGGTGGACTTGAAGTCGTAGATCCCCAGTTCGGCTGTTTCGGTGGTCATGCAGTCGATATAGCCCATCACCAGGCAGCCGTCAACCTCGACTCGCAGCGGAACCTCGTAGCGCGGGGCGGCGTCGCGGATCCGCCGCCAGGACTCCATACCGTCCAGACGCGTCAGGTGCCCGGTGAGCGTCTCGCGGACGGCGGCGCCGGGTTGGCCGAGCCAGGCCGCCGACTCGGGATCATCGGTGTCCTCGGCGACGCTGTGGACGTAGTCGGCCAGCAGGTTTTCCAGCTCCGGGGCCGGGAGCGGCCGACCGTCGCTCAGCGAAATCAGGTGGTGCAGGGCGCCGCCGAAGGCGCCGCCTCGACCGCCGCCTCGACCACCGCCGTCCTCGGTCCAGGCCTCACCGGGCTCGGCTCGACGTCGCGGCGGCGAGGACAGCTTGAGCACCCGGCGCAGGTAGAACAGCCGGGGGCAGCGCCGCAGCTCGCCCAGGACCGAGGGGCCGACGGGCAGGGGGTCGGGCACGCTCAGCGGCGCCGTCAGCGAGGTGTCGACGGCCGCCGTGGCGGAAGCCGTGTCGTTTTGGATGGAGGTAATCTCGTCGGCGGGCGTCCAGACGCGACCGACGAGATCGCCCTTCAGGCGGGCCTCGCCGTCGGCGAAGCCGACGCGGGCGTTGATCCAGCGCAGGGGCTGCTTGCCGCACTCCTCTCCGCGCAGATTTGGCTTCTCCTTCTTATCACCGCGCACCAGGATCAGGTGGTCCTCGGCCCGGGTGCAGGCGACGTAGAACAGGCGCTTGGCCTCCAGGGTCTCCCGCAGCTCGACCCGGTTACGCAACTCACGACTCAGCGGCGTCAGCGTGGCCGAATAGGGCGGCTCCTCGGCCCGCACGGGCAGTCGCAGCCGACGGCGGCCGTTCCGATCCCGGGCCAGGACGTGGTCCCAGGAGGGCGCGGAGGTTTTGGCGTCGAGGAAGGGCAGCAGCACCACGGGGAACTCCAGCCCCTTGGCGGCGTGGATGGTCAGCAGCACGATCGGCTCGCCGGCGTCGAGAGGTTCTTCGATATCCCGGGAGTCCTCGTTGTCGCGCAGCCAGGTCAGGGTGTCCAGCGGACCGCCGAGGACCCCTAGGCGCTCCTGGGCGCGAACGAGCTCCAGCAGGTGCTCCAGCCGACGCCAACGGTCCGGCTGACCGACGCGTCTCAGCGCCGAACCAACGGCGCTCTCGCGGTAGAGCTCGGCGATCAGCCGCGAGCCGCTGGTCAGCCCGGCGGAGCGTCGCCAGCGTCGCAGGCGCCCGCGCAGCAGTTCGATGCGCCGCCCCAACCCGGCCACGGCGCCGTCAGCCGAACCCCAGAGCAGGGCGCTCCAGGGGCGGCCGAGCTCGTCGGCCCGGCGCCGCAAACGCAGCAGGTCGTCGTAGTCCAGTCCGCCCAGGGGTGAGAGGGCCAGGGCGGCCAACTGGACGCCGTCGCGGGGATCGACGAGGGCGCCCAGAGCGGCGCGCAGCCAGTCGGCCTCGGCCCCGGCGAAGAGCCCGCCGCCGCGTAGCAGGGCGTAGTCGGAACCCCGGCCCAGATGATCCAGGGCGGCGGCGATCAGGCTCAGCTTCTCGCGGGTGCGCCCCAACACCCCCACCAGGGGTCGCTCACCGCGACGAACCCACTCGTCGGGGTGATTCGCGGGGGCGGGGACGCCAGCCAGGCGACCCTCGAGCAGCTCGACCAGCCCCCGGCCGCAGAGCAGCGCTTCGTCGAGTTTGTCGAGCAGCCTATCCTTGACCTCGGCGGGCTGCAGGAAGAGCACGCCGCCGGACCCCTCGACGGCCCGACGATGGTTCATCGCCTGGGGCTCCACGGCGGTTGAGTTCTCCGGGTCCGCGGCCAGCAGGGCTTTGTCGGCGCCGAAGAGTTCTTCGAAGAGGGGATTGACGAAGTCCAGCACCGCCGGAGCAGAGCGGTAGTTGTCGTCGAGGCTCAGCACGGCTCCGCCGGCGGCCCGAACCTCGGCGGCGGCGCGACGGAAGACCGTGTTGTCGCCGCCGCGGAAGCCGTAGATCGACTGCTTGCGATCGCCGACGATGAACAGGGTCCGCCCTTCGTCGGGTGGCAGCGCCAGGGCGCGGATGATCTCCCACTGGCGGGGGTCGGTGTCCTGGAACTCGTCGATGAGAAAGTGCCGGTAACGCCCGCGCAGCCCTCGGACCAGGTCCCCGTCCTCGGTCAGTCCGGCGGCGGTCAGCTCCAGCAGGTCTTGGTAGTCGGCACCGCGACGCCGCACCTTGAGGCGCCTGAACTCGTCGTCGACCTCGTCGAGCCAGTCGAGGAAGACATCGGTCAACTCGGCGGCCCGTCGCTCCAGACCGTAGAGATCAACGCCGAGGCAGCTTTCATAGGATTTTACGGCGTTCTTGACCAAACTGAAGACGTTCCAGCCGTGGAGGTGGCTCTTGGTTACACCCGAGGGGCTCTTGACCGTGCGCAGCAGGGTCAGGTCATCAGCGTCTAGGTCGGCGAAGCCGCCGGGACCCCGACTCAGCTCGAGCAGGATCCGGCGCAGCTCGTGGAAGAGCTCCAGGGCGTTGCGACCGTCGAGCTCCTTGCCGCCGAGGCGCTCGGTCACCTCGACGTCGGCGACCAGCTCGTCCAGGCGGTCGCCGATCTCCTCCGGGGTGGTCTCCAGCAGGGCGAAAAACTCCTCGACCATCTCGCGACGGCTCTGGGCGACGAGCTTGACGAGCTCGGCGTCGCCCCGGCGTCGGGTTCGCCGTACCTCGTCGATCTCCCAGCGGCGCGGGAGCAGCTCCCGGGTCGCCTTGTCGATACGGTAGCGGGGCAACCCGGCGGCGCGCAGGCGGGCCAGGGTGCCGGCCAGGGGGTCGGAAGCACCGGCGGCCCGGGCCAAAGCCTCGCCCAACAGGCTATCGAGGCTGGTCTGATCGAGGACGGTGAAGCCGGGGCGGTCCGGGATCAGCGTCGGTTCCGTCGTCAGGACGCCCTGGCAGAAGGAGTGGATGGTGCCGATGTGCCCCTCGCCCAAGCGGGTGCGGGCCGCGAAGAGGCGGCGGCGCGCGGCCTCGTCCAGGCTCTCGCCGTCAAGGCGGCCGCTCTGGTAGGCCCGGCTCAGGGCGCGGTCGACGCGCTGGCGCAGCTCGGCGGCGGCCTTGCGAGAGAAGGTCATCGCCACGACGGCGGCGGGCGACACACCGGCGGCGATCAGCTTGAGGTAGCGCACCGTCAGCACCCGGGTCTTGCCCGAGCCCGCTCCGGCGGAGACCACCACGCTGCGCGTGATGTCGGCGGCGGGTCGCTGTTCTCTACTCAGCGCCAGTTCCCCCATCGAGCTCACCTCCCCGCTCGCGCGCGGCACTGATCAGCCTGCGGAAGAGAAAGTCGTCATCGCAGATCGGCCCATAGGGGCAGTAGGAGCAGGTTTTCTCATCGTGCGTCGAGAGTGGGTGGAAGACACCGCGGCGCATCGACTCCAGCAGCTCCAGGGTGATCTCGGTGAATAACTCCAGACGCCCGTTCCCGGCGGCGGGATCGTAGATTGGTTTTTTTCCCGCCTTTGTCAACGCCAGCATCTCGTGCAGCACGCCGGCGTTGTATTTCAACTGCGCGGGATCGTCGGCGGGCAGGTTGTAGCTCTTCTCGTGGAGGTTGATCACGGCGGCGCGCAGTCCCGTCGTCGCGCCGAAGAGCCGCCGGGCGGCCAGGGCGTAGAGCGGCAACTGGAGGTTTCTCAGCTTGTGTAGCCCGAAGGTGTGACTCTGTCTCAGGCGGTTCGGCGACGAGGTCTTGTAGTCGTAGACGGCCAGCAGGTCTCGCTCCGGATCGTGATCGAGGCGGTCGATACGACCGCGCAGGCGCAGTTCGCCGATCTCCAGAGATTCGCCCTCCCGGCCGCCGAAGGAGAACTCGACCCGTTGGGGCAGGGTGCCGATCAGCTCGCGCTGGGCGTAGAGCGCCCCCTTGAGCACCCCGAAGGGCGGCGGACGCTCCGGCTCCTCCAGGCCGTCGACCAGCTCGCGGCGCTGGGCGTCCAGGGCCGCCCCGGCACCGTTGAGACCGCGGCGGATCTGCTCCGCCGGTCCCGGTGAATCGGCGGGGTCGATCAGGCCGGCTTCGACGAAGGCCCGGGCGGCGCAGTCCAGCATCCGCTCGCAGTCGGCGCTCCAGCTATCCGCCGAGACCGGTTTCTCCTCGCGGGGGGACAGGATCCAGCGGCCTCCGCGCTGACAACCGGCGAAGAAGAACTCCAGGGCGCGGTGGGTCAGGGTGCCGATCACCGATGCCTCGGCCTCGTCACGGACCCGGGGCAGCTCGGCCAGCCCCAGCAGCCGGGAGAAGTAGTAACTCCGGGGACAGGCCAGGTAATCCTCCAGCGAGGTCACCGGCACCTCGCCGCGCTCGTCGGCGCCGGGCACCCGGGGTAGCAAAGCGGGATCGACCGCGCCTTCGTAGACGGTGAAGCCGGACTCGTCGGCCGCCGCCAGACGCCGGGCGCAGTGCCCCAGCGTCTCCCGGCGCACCGCGGGAACGCCGGGGTCGTCCGGAGCCAGGGCGAGGAGCTCCTCGGGCGAGGTCGGTCGTCCATCAGGGTGTCGTGGCGGCGCGGCGCCGATCAGATCGAGCAGGTCGTCCACGGGCGGCGCCGGTCGGGCCTCCTCGGCGTCGATAACGCCGGGGAAGGACAGGTGGACCGCCTCGGCGCGGCGCAACAGCCGGGCCAGCAGGTGCAAAGACTCGTCGTGGGCGTCGAGCTCTCCGGCCAGGCGGCCCACCAGGCCGGTCTCGTTGCGGGCGGGGAAGGCCTCGTTGATCAGACCGAGGACGAAGACCTCACGCGGCGCCCAACCGCGCAAACCCGCCAGGTCGCTGATCGTCACACCGGCGTCGGGACCGGGGATGCGCACCGAACGGGCCGCCAGCTCCTCCTCCACCAGACGGCGCAGTTGCTCGACACCGCGCAGCGGGCTCCCCAGTCCGACGCGGGCGAACTCGGCAACCCCGCGCACGGCCTCCCAGACCGAGCGCAGCTCGAGCAGAGCGCGGCTGACCGCCTCGGCGCGGCGACGCTCGATGACCACGGAGCCGGGTTCGGCACCACGGGTCCGCTCGTAGAGCCGGGTCAGGAGGCGGCGTTGTAGATTATGGGTGAAACCGCGATCCTCGAGCAGCTCCAGGCAGTCCTCGAGCAGCCCGCCGGCCTCCCGGCCGGGATCGCGCAGCCCCTCGATGCGCTCCAGCTCTTCGATGACGGCGACAAGTTGGAAAAGCTGCAACCGCACGCGCTCGACGCCGCCCTCGTCGGCCAGGAACTCGGATTCCTCGCGACCGTCGCGCAGCGCCCGGCGTCGCAACCGGTTGAGCACCGGAATCAGCCAGGCCTGGTTGAGCCGTTCGGCGACCTCCAACCGCTCCTCCCAGCCCCGGGGCAGTCCGCTGAGGTTGGCCTTGCGGGCCAACAGGTCGAAATCGCCTATGTCCAAACGCTCGCGCCGGGGAGCCCGAGAGGTCCAGAAAGTTGCGGGATCGCCATCCGGCGGCGCAGGCGGGAGGTACTGGGCCAAGGGCGCCAATCGTTGACGCACCAAGGCGGGTTCGGGAAGGCGCGGCGGGGTCAGGGCCGGGTGACCCAGGAAGGCGTGGAGCTCGGCCCGTCCGGGGCGCCGCAGCAGGTCGAAAAGCGCCCGCACGACCTGGGCCGGCGTTCCCGCCGAGAGGGACTCGCCGGCGGGTAGCTTGAACGGAACGCCCCGCTCGGCGAACTCCGCCGAAAGCAGGGCCGTGTAGGGCGCCAGCTCCGGAACCGCCACGACAAAGCGCTCGGCGGGCTCGCCTTCGGCGCAGCGTCGTTTGATCTCCCGGACGACGCGGCGCACCTCATCGAGAGGGTCCACGGCGCGCCAGGCCGTTACACCCTCTGGGGCCGCTTCCGGCCGGGGGGCGCCGTCGAAGAGCCAGTCGATCAATCCGTCGCGCCCGGGCCGGGTTTCGTCAAAGACCACCGCTTCGCCGAAGAGCTCCGTCAGCAAGCGCTGCGTCGGAGCCAGACAGCGCGTTGAGGGTTTTTCAACGGCACTATCCAGCTCCGGTTCGAATACGACATCCAGCCGCAGGACCTCGCCCAAGGCGCGCGTGAACCGCCGCTGCGCCGGGGTCAGGTGATCGGGCAGCAGTAGAGTCGCTCGGGAAGGCGGCTCGAACTCGCCGCTTTCAATCAACGCCGCGGCTCGCTCCAAGCGCTCGAAACGCTCCTCGACACCAAGCTCGCTGAAACGTTGATTGCGCAGCTCCGACAGCCGGCGCAAATCGCGCAGTTTGAGCGAATCTCCGGCCGGAAACTCGACCTGCAGGAGGCGACGCAGGGCCTGGGCCGCCACCGCGGCGATACCTTCCAGCGCCGTTGGCCCCTCCGCGACGAAGCGACCCAGGTAGGGCAGCTCCCCGACGTGGCGCCGCAGCAGGCCAATGATGATCAGCACCGGCTCACCCCGACGAAGCAGCCGGGGGCCGCCCGGAGACTGCCGAACCACCAGATCCGCCGCCTCGTCAAGACCCAGCACGCTCCAACCAGGTTCCAGACCGCCCTCGGCCGCTTCGGACAGCAACCGACGGCGAACCGGACCCGTGCCCGCCAACAGCCAGTGCTCACCGGCTTCGCCCCGCCCCGGCACTTGGTCCAATAAACGCTTCCGCTTCTCCATCCACCCTCCTTCAAGACTCTATAATAACAGAACCGTCCGACATAGTCGGACGGTTTATTCGAATCGACCCCCGCGACCTCGACCCCCGGCGCCGCTCCCCAAAGCGTTCCGTCAGTAAACATGTACCGTCGGCGCGGCGGCTACCCGGCCGGGGGCTGGGGCGTCGGGACGAGGCGCTCGGTCTCATATCCCTGGTCGCGCAGGCGCTCGAGGATCCCGGCGTAGATCTCCTCGTCCAGTTCGGGTGTCCGGCTGAGGATCCAGAGATAGTCACGGTCGGGATGACCGACGACGGCCCAAGCGTAATCCTCGTCCAGGTCGATGATCCAGTAGTCGCCCCAGAAGAAGAGGAAGAAGGTTACTTCGAGCTTGGCGTTGGTGGTTTCGTCGACGACGCGGGCCAGGCCCTCGGCGCTGTCGGGCTCGCCGTCCAGGGTCTCCTCACGGCACTGGTTGAGCACATCGATACGGCCGTCCTCGCGCAGGGTGTAGGTGGCGGTGACGCCGACGCAGCCCTCCTGGAAGGAGACGGGGAAGCGGGCGATCTCGTACCAGGTGCCCAGGTAGCGTTCGAGATCGACGTAATCGACGGTGCGCAGGGGCGGGAGGTCCAGGCGCTCGGTGGTGCTCAGGCCGCAGCCGACGGTGAAGAGCGCTGTCGCGATCAGGACGAGGAACAGCGGAAAGCTTGGTTTGGTTTTCATCGCTCGAGTCCTTTGGGGTGGTCCTGGAAAACAAACCGGCTACTCGCGGAATTGGATGGCTGATACATCCGCAATCATCAGTATACCAAACAAACTCACAGCGGTTCGTCCGTTGATGCACGACGTCCCGATACGGAGCTGGATTTCGCTAATGGCGAGGAACAGCAACCGTCTTCGACAAACTGGGGTAAGCTGTAGACTGTCCGCCGAGCAGTTTGCGACGACTCCGACAAAAACCGGGTCGGCATCGAACCGACCCGGCGGGTTCATCCCGGGGTTGCGTTCAAGCGGACAAGCTCTCGTCCAACGCGGCGTCGAAGGCCGCCAGGACGCTTTCCACCTGCTCGCTGGTGATTACCAGCGGCGGCAGCCAGCGCAGCGAAGACCCCGTGGAGAGCGACGAGTGAGCTCCGTGGGCCTGCATCCGTCGCTGGACGTCGGCCACGCGTTCGGGCGAATCCAGATCGATAGCGATCATCAGCCCGACGGTGCGCAGTCCGTTGATAACACTGTGTTTGTCGCTCAAAGTGGTGAGACCTTCGTTGAACTGCTCGGCGCGTTCTACGACGCGGCGCGGCAGGTCCAGCGCGCGCATCTGGCGGGTGGCGATCAGTGCGGCGGTCATAGCCATCGGGTTGCCGCCGAAGGTCGAACCGTCGTAGCCGCCGCGCATCCGCTGGGAGATCTCGGGCTTGGTCACCACGGCGGTGACGGGATAGCCGCCGCCGAAGGACTTGCCGATGGTGATGATGTCCGGGACGATGTCGTAGCGCTGGCAGGCGAACCAGTCGCCCTCGCCGGCGGCCACCCGGGCGAAGCCGGTCTGGACCTCGTCGACGATCATCACGGCCTGGTGCTTGTCGCAGACCTCGCGCAGTCCACGGGCGAAATCCGGCGTCGCCGGTCGGATACCGGCCTCCTCGCCCTGGACCAGCTCCAGGATCGCGCTGCGGGTGCGACCCTCGGCGAGCAGGCTCTCGACGGCCTCCAGGTCGCCCCAGTCGACGAAGTGGACCCAGTCCTCCTCGTGTAGGCCGAAGGGCTCTCGATAGGCCCGGTTATGGGTAACGGCCACGGCGCCGTGGGTCCGGCCGTGGAAACCCCCGGTGAAGGCGATCACGCCGCGCTCACCGGTGAAGGCCTTGGCGATCTTCAGCGACTTGTCGACGGCCTCGCCACCCGAATTCTGCCAGTAGAAGTGGTGCAGGTTGCCAGGCATCATCGGCATGATCTCGCGCAGGAAACGCGCCCGGGCCACGCCGATGCGGTCCTCCTTCTGCGAGATCAATAGCGACGCCTGATTGTAGAGCCCCCGGGCGATGGCCTCGTTGGCGTTGCCCAGGTTGGTGGCGCTGTAGTTGGCGTCGAGATCGACGTACTCGCGGCCCCGGGAATCGCGCACCAGGGCGCCGCAACCGCGCACGGGCAGCAGATCGTCCTCGAGGTGGCTGACCGGGATCTTGTAGCGGCGGTGAACCTCGATGACCTCGGCGGTGGAGAGCTCGCTCTCCTCGAGCATCACCGCGGCGGCGCAGCGTTTCTCGTCGTCCAGTCCGGCGCTGAGTGTCGCGGCGGCACGCAGGCCGGCGGCGTCGTCCAGGGGCAAATGAGTGTCAAAATCCTCGCCGGCGGCCCGGCGACATTCGGTGAAAAGCCGCGCGGCGCGCTCGTCGTCGCAGACGATCTCGAGAATCTCGCGCACGCGATCCAGGGTGGCGTTGCCCCGTTCCGGGTGGATGTAGGGATCGTTGACCAGCCCGGCGACGAGCTCATGGGTGCCGGGCGAATTGACCGTGAAAGGGTCCTGCATTGCTGGAATCACGTTCCTTAGGTGGGTGTTGGGGTCGGTGAACGAATCGGTGGATTGCCGTGGTGAACCGTCGGCCGCCGACCTCGGCGGTACCGTCGCCGGCCGTCGGCACGCTCGACGGCTGCCGAGCGTTCGGCTTTGGCACGTTTCTTGCAGCAGGGCGGGGCGGCCCGTCGGGCAAAGGCACGCGCGACTCCGCAAGAAACGTGCCAAAGCCGAACGCGGGGAACGTCGGACGCGCGCTTGTGGTCAGCCGAGGTCGGCGGTCGGGTGCTCGACGGGGCGGGTGTAGCCGTCGGTCAGTTTCTCCCGGGCTTCGAGGTGGCGTTGGAGGAACTGACCGCAGTTGGAGCCGATCAGGTCCTCCTCGCTCTGGCCCAGGCTGACGATCACGCGGTAACCGGCTTCGCGCAGCCGGCGGGGCAGGGCGTCGTCCTCGGCGGCGGGGTTGTGGGAGAGGTAGCTGCGCAGGTTGTTGTTGTGCGCCCGGTAGGTCGGATTGAGCGGCGTGAGTTTTACCAGGAAGCGCTCGGGGTCGAAATACTTCAGCATTACCTGGGGCTCGACGGGGGAATCGGCGCCGAGGGCGAAATTGAGGGTGATCTGTCGGTCGCCGGGGGTGAACCATTCCTCGGCGTAGCGGGCGATCCTGTCGAAGTCCCACTTGGGCGCGGGGATCAGTTTATCGCGCAGCGTGGGATCGGTGGTATGGATGGAGAACTGGAGCTGGAAGCGACCGCCGGGGTAGAGCTCGTGCTTGAGCGCGGCCAGTTCGGCGAAGAAGGTCTCGCAACCTTGGGGAGCGATGGTGGAGAGCGAGGGCAGCAGCCCCGGGGCGTCGTAGCGTTCGGGCAGCTCGCGGAGCACTTCGAGGACGGCGGGGTTAAGGGCCGGCTCGCCCAGCCGGGCCAGTTGAATCTTGAACTTTCCGGCGGGGATGGAGCGCCCGGAGTAGCGGTAGTCCACCAGGTAATCGATCTGCCGGATGATCTCCTCGGCGCTGAGGCGGCCGTGGAAGGAGCCGCCGGCGTCGCACATCGGGCAGGCGACGGGGCAGCCCAGCAGCGTCGAGACCATCAGCACCCACTTTTCTTCGCGGGGCAGGGGCGGCTGGATGGACTCGACGAACTCGACCAGTCGCTCGCGACCGTCGGTCGCCAGGTCGGCCAGGTAGACCCGGGCGGGGTCGCCGTCGCCGGCGGCGGCCAGGATTCTCATCGCGGCTCCTCGAGCTCTCCGCGGAGCTCCCGGGCGACCTCTACCGCCGCCCGCAGGCCGTCGCCGCAGGCGACGGCGGTTTGTCTGAGTTGTCCGTTGACGGCGTCGCCGACCAGTCGCAGTCCGGGAAGCGGGCGGCCGTCACTCCGGCGCAGCTCCGGGGTGAACAGCTCCAGGCGGGGCGTGCGACCGATGGCCGTCAAGATGTAATCGACGGTCAGCTCGACGCTTCCGGCGGGTTCGGCACAGCGCAGCTTGACGCCGCCGCGCGCACCCGGTTCGACGGCGGTCACCTTGGTGGAGGGCCGATACTCGATGCGCCGGTGATCCGCAACGCGTTGGTGCAGCAGGGGCAAACAACGCGGCCGCTCGGCGCGGTTGAGGATGACAACGGCGTTGCGTCGGGCCAGGTTGAGGGCGTAGTCGAAGGCGGCGTCGCCGGCACCGACGACGGCGATCCGTGTCCCCCGGAGCTCCAACAGCGGGATGATCTCGTCGTGGACGCGACTTTCGGCCTCGCCGGGGAGATTCAGTGGCCAGGGGCGCGGCCGGGTCCCCGTCGCCAGGATCACCCGGCGGAAGGTCTCCGCACCCCGGGCCGTCCGCAGGTTGAAGCTTCCGGAGGCCGGGGTGAGTTCGGCGACGCGCTCTCGGCGGGGCTTAACGCCCCAGCGGGTTAGTTGCTCGACGAAGCGCTCGGCCAGCTCGGGTCCGCTAACGCCGGCGGGGAAGCCGGGGTAGTTCTCGACATGATCGGCGCCGCGCAGCAGCCCGCCGGGGTGTCCGGCCTCGAAGACAGTCGGGGTTAAGCCCTCGCGGGTCAGTTGGAGAGCGGCGCCGATCCCCGCCGGACCGCAGCCCACCACGGCGACGTCGTTCATCTACAGGTCCTCCGCGAACCGCCGAACGGTTGTCAGGGCGGCGCAGCCGTGGGCCAGGGTGAGCAGGCTCGCCCGCTGCAGCTCTTCGTTATAGGTAGCCACGGCGTCCACGGGGATGACGACACGGAAGCCGCGGACGAAGGCCGCCCGAGCCGAGGTCTCCACGCAGAGGTGGGTCATCATCCCGCAGAGGATCAGCGTCTCGACGCCCCGGCGGCGCAGCCGCTGTTCGAGGTCGGTTCCGTGGAAGGCGTCGTACTGGGTCTTCTCGATCAACACGGCATTGACGCTCGCCAGCCGTGGGTCCAGTTCGCTCAAGGGGTCTTCGCGCCGGATCAGCGCCCGCCACCACTCGGCCATCATCCCGGCGTCCTGGGGTGTGTTTAAGTGTCGGGTGCGGTAGACGTTGACCAGGGCGGCGGTCAGGGCGTTGACTCGCGGCAGGATCGCCGGGGCGGCGGGGACGAAGGCCCGGGATTCCGGCTCGGTGAACCAGCGCTGCGCATCGAGGACGACCAGGGCCGTCGAGGCCGGATCGAGACTCACCGGCACCGGACGGCGGTAATCGTCCAGGGAGGCCAATAGCTCCGCCGCCTGGGCGTCGATCGTCTCCGGGGTGTAGAAGGCTTCACGCCGCATCGTCCGCCTCCAGCGAGTTACACCGGATTATCCACGCGGCGGGCGGCCGTGGCAAGCCCCGCTTGAAACCGCTCAGCGCTCGACCTCCTCGACCTCGTCGTACCAGCGGAAGCGGTCGCCGAACCAACTGCGCACCCGCCAGCCCAGGCTCTTCGACCGGTTCTCGATCAGCTCCAGCAGCTCGCGGAGCCGCCGCTGAACGACGGGCCGCTGGTCCTCCTCCAGGTATTCCTCGCTGAAGTGGAGCAGCTTCTCCAGGTTCATCGTCGCCGTGCGCCACCAGCCCCAGCTCTTCGCGCAGAGCCTGGCCAGCCGCGCGCCGTCGACGGCCTCGACGCTCCCCGCCTCGTCGGTGACCTCGTGGGCCGAGAGCAGCACCAGCACGTCGACCAGGTCTTTTTTGTTGATCTCGACGATCTGCAGCTTCTCCAACAACAGATCCGCCAGGGTGATCGTCGGCGCGTCGAGCTCCAGGCGACCGCGGAAGTCGATGGGGTGGCAGAAGGCCAGCTTGTCGAGGAAGATATCCGAGTGCACCGGCTCGGTGGGGTGGTAGAAGATGCGCCGCTTGTCGCCGAAGAGGCGCAGCACCGTCTGGTTCTCCTCCCAGCCGAGCTCCCAGAAGGCGTCCTGGACCGCCGCGACATCCTTCTTGTAGGCGATGAAGTCCACGTCGGTCAGGTAACGTCCGTTGGCGTACATGATGTGCCGGTACTCCGGACACTTGATACGGAAGGCCAGCGAGCCGATGACCCGCATCACCGCGCCGTGGCGCTCCCCGGCGGCGATCAGCTCCTCGAGGAGCTCCATGAAGCGGCGCTCCTGCTCTCGGAGCACCTCCGGTGTCAGCTCGGCGTCGGCGGGGATGAAGGGCTTGTGGGGCTGGTCGGTCATGCTTCCTCGGCTTGGTGATTGGGCTCTTGCGTCGGCGGGAAAAACCGCCTCAAACAGTCAACCCGCCCTCAGCGTACAGGATCGGCTAAAGGACACCGTTGAAAAGACAGGGGATCAATTTGGCCATAATGGGTTCCCACACCTTGTCCTAGAAGGTTGGCGGCAATACCGATTCACCAATCAGCCATCACGATATGGTCCGATAGCGGTGAGATTGTCCTGATCATTGAGCCCTAGTCGCAAGGCTTCACAAGACCACAACGTCGTGCGGTCCCGACGTCGGCGTCGCGCCCCCCTCTGCCTCAGCCGACTATCCCTCCACCTTCCAGTGGTTGCCCACCACGCCGTCATCGATCTCGATGATGTACCCGCGCAGAATCCCCTCGCCGTACTCCGAGCCCGGGTTGACCACCGGGGTCTCCCCGACCTTGTCGTGCCCGTAGGACTCGTGGATGTGCCCGTGGAGACCCAACACGGGCTGGTACTCCTCGAGGGCCTCCAGCACCGCCTGGGAGCCGACGTGGACGAAATTGACCTGCCCGGCGACGGTGACCGGCTTCTTGTTGGCGTCCAGCTCCGGGGCCAGGTCGAGCATCGTGCCCTTGGGCGGAGCGTGGAAGTTGAAGATCGAACGCGAGGGATCGTCCAACTGTTTGACCAGCTTTTTGATCCGTTTGCGCAGGCCGCGCTCGTTGTCCTCGCGCGGGGTGTCCCAGGGGGTGGGGTTGACGTAGTCCAGGCTGATCGTGGGCACGCCCAACAGATCGATCGGCGAATCCAGGCACCACTTGACCCCGCGGTCGCCGAAGCTCTTGATCACCTCGTCGAGCTGGAAGTCGTCGTCGTTGCCGGGCATCACCACGGCATCGATCCTGGTCAGATCTATCTTCTCGACCAGCAGCTCCAGCCAGCGCTCCATCCGGTCGAGAATTTTCCGCATATGGATTTCCTCGACGCGTCCGGGATTCTCCTGCAACTCGGCGACTTCGTCGGTGTCGCAGCGCAGGGTGTAGGCACCGGCGTCGTTGATCCGCCGCTCCATCTCGTCGATCTCGGAGCCGGCCTCGAGGTTCCAGTTCCTGCCGAAGTAGAAGGCGTTGAAGCTGCCGTCGGGCTGCTCGATGATCGGCACCATCGACTTGCCCGTCAGATCGCCGCAGAGCAACAATGCGTCGGCGTCGTAGAGCTCGGGGACGCGCAGCCACTTGCGCCAGACGCTGGAGGCGCCGTGGACGTCGACGGAGAAGAAGGCGCGGGACATGGTTGATCGGACTCCTTGTTGATAGACGGAGGTGTCGGGCCGAACGTCAAAACGCGGCGGTGCGCGAGCCGGGCCGGAACTGGCACGGTTTTTGCTGCCGGCGAACGGTTGGAGCGGCGGGCGGGGCGCGACTGCGCAAAAACCTTGCCAGTTCCGGCCCGGCGGCCGACGCGACGGGGGCTACTCGGGCGGGATTTCGTTGTAGATCTGGTTGACGTCCACGCCCTCGCGGCGGTTCTTGGCCTGCTGGTAGAGGTAGACGATGAGACCGAGGAGCATCACGCCGACGAAGACGGCCATCATCACGGGGCTGAAGTTGCGCAGGGCCAGGTAGATGAAGAACCAGCCGGCCAGGAAGGTGAACCCGCCCAGCAGTGTTATCACGGGCAGTTTGCCGATCTGCCAGCGCACCGGCGAGCGCTCGTAGATGTGCGGCTTGTGATAGGGCAACAGCATGGCGGAGAGCCCGTAGGTCCAGAAGATGAAGAAGGTGGTCAGGGTCAGGATGGAGAGGATGACCTCGACCTCGAGGAGCATCAGGAAGACGCCGAGGGCGCAGAATACGGCGTTGAGGTGCACGGCGTTGGTCGGCGAGCCGGTTCGCCGGTTGACCTTGGAGAGAGCCTTGGGAAAGCTCTTGTCCATGCTCATGGCGAAGGCCAGGCGCGAGTTGGCCAGGAAGCCGGGCAGGATGGAGTTGGCGAACCAGATCATGATACTGACGGCGACGATCAGCCCCAGCCAGACATTGGGCACCAGGCTCATGAAGTAGAAGGGCACCGAGGGCTGAACGGCGTCGCCCATGATGGAGACCAGCTCGGCCTGGTGGTTGTCATAGAGGAAGTCGTAGCTGCCGACGAAGTCGCCGAAGGCGCTGTAGGTACTGAGTACGATGATGACGTAGAACAGGCCGACGAAGATGGTGCCGATGATGAAGCCGCGCATCATGCTCTTCTTGGGTGTTTTGACCTCCCCCCCGGCGTAGTTGATGATGGTGATGCTGGCGTAGGCCCAGACGACGACGACGAGGCTCTTGAAGGTCGCGGCGGTGGAGAAGCCGCCGCCGGCGCTCCAGCCGAGTTCGACGGCGCGGTTCTGGATGGCCTGGAAGGCCCCGGCGCCCCAGGTGTTGTTGAAGGCCGCGGCGACGCTGTCGATTCCCCCGGCGGTGAAGAACCAGACCACGGCGATGGCGGTGCCGACCAGGGGGATGAAGAAGGCCACCCTCATGATGTTCTTGACCCGGCGGATGCCGGTGTAGGCGATCCACCAGAAGAGCGCCACCCAGATCAGACCGCCGATGGTCTGCCAGAGCGGGGTCTGCATCGCCGAACCGGCCTGGGCCAGCCAGCCGATGCCCGAGGAGAGGGCAGCGGTGGAGAAGGCCGAGCCCATCAACCCCACGAAGAGATAGCCCAGCACCCCCGAAGAGATGCCGTAGCCGATGAACAGCAGCCAGGCCGAGAGGAAGCCCGTCGTCGGACCCAGGACACGGCTGACGGTGATGTAAAGGCCGCCGGAGCGCGGCATGGTAGCCGAGGTCAGGGCGACCAGCAGGGTGATCGGGAAGAAGATCGCCAGGCCGATGATGAAGGCCAGCGGGATGTTTGCGGCGGGAAAGTCGGCGGCGGTGGAGACGGAGTAGAAGACGACCCCGGAGGCGGCGGGACCGGCGACGACGAAGATGAAGACGTCGAACCAGGAGAGCTCGCGCACCAGCCCCGAGGCCCGTCGGGTGAAGATGATGCCCTTGTTGTCGGCCATACCTAGCCTCGCTTCATGATGTGAACATGGATGCGTGCGGAAAATGTTGTAATATAATGTCTTCTCAAAATAACATAACCGGGTCGAGATTGCAAGGCGTCCAGCTTATACTGATATTCGCAATAGTATTGGCCGTCAAATAGGGTTGCAGTCTAGGGCCGTCTCCTAATACCAATCTTTGTGCTGATCTTTATGCTGATCTTTGTACCGATCTTTGAACTATTATTTGTTCTGTTTTTATTACAAATTGGGATTACTTAACTGTCAGGGACCGGTGTGTTACTGAATATCGTTCAATTATCAGCAATTAGCGGTCAAGCATGTTTACACATCGAGTTTTCCGTTTGTGGCAGGTTAAGCGGAGTTCCACATTCCTATTATGTCTGTTTTGAATCCTCGGTGCTCATGACGAAACTGCTTGGCGCCACTGGTTTCGATGAAGATGCATCAATCCCAAGTAGCCTAATAACATACATATATAACGAGTATGCGGCGAGAGGATTGGGCTGCGGACTTATCTATCTTCGATATTGCCTCGTATCAGCCGCTTCTTACAAGGTAGGTCGGGGTATCGAGTTGAAACTATCAGGTCCGGGTGAGAGCGCGAGACGCCAAGGCGAGGCGAGGCGCCAGCGGATACGCTCCTACGCACCAGGCATGCCCTCGTCGACATCCTCCGGGATCTCATCAGTCGATACTTCGAACGTCTCGTCCACTGTCCTTTCGACGGTAAGCGACTCTTTACCGACGGTGAAGGTGATGCTCTCACCGTCGTGGCTAAGCATCAAGTTCGGCATTGTAACTGGGCTCTGTGCGATCATAGAGTCCAGCGGAGCGCGCACGTATCGTTCAAGGAACTGCCACATCACGGGTCCGGCTTCCTGTTCAAGCATGCTCCATGCATCATCGCCCACGTAGGTTTCCCCACCCGCTTCCTCAAATACCCTGGTAATCTCTGACAACTTGGGGTTGTCCGTAGGGTCCAATACCACGAACACTGGCGTAAATCCGGATTGCACACAGTCCTCTGGGAACTGCAATTCTTCGCCCCAACGCCCTTGACCGGACGAGGCAATCGTTAGGCGCAACTTGAACTCGTAGGCCTTCTTTCCTTTGATGCAGTCGACCTGGCGGCCCTTGCTCTTGTTGCTGGCCCGTTTAACAGGCGAACGTCGGGCGCCAACGGGCGTTCCGCCTATTGCGGCTGCGAGGATCGGTTCGAAGAGATATCCCGTTTCCTGGGCGGCACGATTGTCGGTGTCGTACAACCACTTGCGCCAGAAGAGGAGCGCTACCAGCGCTTGCGGCGACAGGCTTCCGTATTGGAGCAGCCCGCGAGGCCCAACTTGATCCATGGTGGGAAAGGGTTGCTTCTCGAGGATCCTTTCGAACTTGAGGCGCGCCTTCAGCAGGGTGGCCAGACATGAGAAATACATGTCGGCATTTGACGTCGTGGAAAACAGTCGCTCGACGAGCACAGAGAAGTCGAGTCCCTGGATACCTAGACTTGACACCGGCATTTGCTCAAAGAAGCCGGGCACACTTGATGACGCTTCGGGGAACTTGTCCTGGATGTTGAGGTCGTGGGCGATCCGGGCCACCAGATAGCAGCTCGCCTCATCCGAAAGAGGAACCGCCATATCGCTGCTCCCTACGTTTCGAGCTTTCTCGATCAACGAGCGCTGAGTCTGTGTAAGTGCCATGCGTTGCTTCCTCTGCTACGAGCCGCTGCCAGCTTCGGTAGAAAACAGCGATAGCTGACCCGAATATGCTGGACTGTTTAGGGAAATGGAGAATCTCTGGGACACGATATCCGTGGTCCTCTTCAGGGCAGGACTCATCCCGTCGGAGTGAGTTGGGACAAACGACAGTAGGCCTGACGAAGCAGCGCTGCGACCTTCTAGCAACGCATCGTGGATGTGTTGACCAAGCACTTCCCCCAATCTGGGAGGAATTGCATTTCCGATGAGGTGAGATTTCTGGCTGAGAGTTCCCTCGAACAAGAAGTCATCTGGAAACGTCTGCAGCCGGGCGCATTCCCGAAGCGTCAGAGATCGGTCCTCAACGGGATGAATGAACTCAGAAGGAGCACCGCTCGTGATGGCCTTCGATGGAAGGTCACCATCAAGACGTCGGAGGCCTGCCGGCGCCCCACCCCGACGTTCTGTTGGAGTTCCATCCTTTACCCTTCGGTACGCCCGGCAGCGATAGGTTTCATGCCACAACTCCTCTGGCAGGTCTTTCATCGTTTGACCTGGCTGAAGTGCGTGAATCCTTGCTTTGTCGGCGTCTGATGGGACTCGGTAATCGTGATCAAGCGGATGGTGCTTCCGAGGCACTCGGACAACGGCAGGAGGCAAACCTTCGAGGGCCTCCATCACAGAAGGGCAGTGTGGAAGCCCGTTGCCGACGAGTTCGGCGCCAGGCATCCCACTTGTGCTGTGTGTCGGAGGGGGGAAGCCCGGATCCCAACGCAGCCCCCCAACAGCAAGAACCCGTTTTCGGTGTTGCGGAACGCCGTAGTTCGCTGCATTGACCTTCCGCAAATGTATGCAGTAGCCAGCATCAACTAGAGGCTCCAGTAGGTCGACCACCCACCGTCCGCGATCACCGGTCAGGAAGCCTTCCACGTTCTCGAAAAGGAACGCCTGTGGTCTGTGCAGAGCAACCAAGTGTGCGAACACCGCCACAAGACTGTTTCGAGCATCTCCTGGTGCCCGTCGTCCGGCGGACGAAAACCCCTGACAAGGAGGACCTCCAACAATTACGTCCGCTGATGGCAGCGAGGAGTCCCAATCCAAGGCCTCGAGGTGGGCTTGATGCTCAAAGTTTCGGTTGTAGGTCTTGATTGCCGGCTTGAGCTTGTCTGCGGCATAGACCGTCTCATAGCCGGCTCGTCGAAGACCGATGCTGAGACCTCCTGCACCGCAAAAGAGGTCGACTACGGTTGGCCGTCGTTGCCGCTGTGTCTCGTCCGTTGAGTTCAAGTCGTGCTCCAAAACAGTTCTCTCGCCACAGTCTGGTCCAGGAGCCCGCGATAGCGCGGGCCTTCGAGAATCCAGCTCACGTCCTTTCACGTTCACTTTCGCCCGTTCGGAACGCCGCCCCACCAGCCCGGACCCAGTCGTCGATCTCGTCCTTCTTGAACTTCCAGAACCGCCCGACGCGATGCCCGGGCATGCCCTTCGAGGAGACCCAAGTGTAGACGGTGTCCTTGCTGACTCCGAGGTACTCCGCGATCTCGTCTGAGGAACGGTCCCGGCAGTCGAGGAAACTCAACCGCCGTCGAGCCGGTCCGAAAGGCTGGCCGAGCAGCCGCAGTACCTCTGGCGATAGATCCCCAGCCGCCGCGCCCGGCTCTGGCCCTGATTGAAGCGGAACCGCCAGTCGCGATAGACGAAGGGCGCTCCGGTCTCCCGGGAGACCGCCTCGACGATCTCGCGCACCAGCTCATGGCGCTGGTGCTTCGAGTAGAGCAGGGTGGTGCTGAAGGCGGCCCCCAGCGCCGCGGCGCGACGGGCCGTGGGCAGCAGGCGCAACCGGTAGCAGTAGGCGCAGCGCTCGGCCGTCAGGCGCTCCGTCGGCGGCTCGTAGGGGGGAGAATCCAGTCGGACCAGGGGCAGCTTCAGCTCCCGGGCCACGGTCTCCAGGGCCGCCCGACGGCGCTCACGCTCGGCGAGGGGCTGGATGTTGGGGTTGACCCAGGCCCCGGAGACACCGAATCCCTCGGCGCGCAGGGCGTCGACGCTTTCCAGGGCGCAGATGCCGCAGCAGATGTGGAGCAAGACCTCCATGCCGCTAGTCTATACCCGCCGGTGACTCGGGGCAAGGGGGAACCGAACGGACGGGACTGACGTATCTGGTAGGTACATGAGCGGGTGAGTTCAAGTTCATTTGTCATCGAGGTTGAACAGATAACGGGTAGGGACCATCACGGCAGACCGAAACGGCACTTGTACTTGTCGCAGTCTTGATGCTTGCTCTGCTGATCGCATCAACTCGATCGAGCACCAGGTTTTTCAAGAGCCGAACCAGGTCTCGGCCTGCCTGTGGACCGCCCATAACTGTAAAGCTACCGGATTGATCAGCAGGCTCGCCGGCTTACCGCCTTATACAATCGCTACTCGAGCGCATCGGGCGGCAAAGGTCTCTTGCCACGTAGCGTATGCCGGGATGTGACGGCAGATTGGGCTAACCAGACTGGAACGACAAGCTTCTAGCGGTATTCACCGGATCATGGGCGCGTGAGAATCCCCAGGCCGGGGTTTCCTGCCAACAACCGGTCAATCAGTCTGTTGTATTATCTACTTAACCGCAGATAAACCACTGAGATAACTAAGTTCCAGCCTTGAACGGCCAACATTCATGTCGATCAACCCCAAGGAGGACCCCATGTCCCGAACCCTGGCAACCATCCTGCTCATCGGCCTGCAACTGGCCGCCCCGGCCTCGGCCATGGACGACCCCATCCCCGGCCTGACCGTGGATGAGATATTGGAGCTTCACCGCGGCTTCGTCGGCATCGAAGAGCTGTGGAGTGGGATACGCGGCCAGCGCCTGGCCGGTCCTATCGAACTGGGAGAGATGACGGGCGTCTACTCCATCGAGATGCTCTACGGCGAGCCCCTGCCGACACCGGACGACGGCGTCGTCACGGCGGGAGCTTTTCTGGAGAGCCTGCGCTATCACCTGGCCAACGAGCTGCCCATGCTCAACCAGGAGACCTTCCTGACACCGGAGGGCGATTACAGCCGGGGACCCAACGGCGAGCTGCGCGAGCTGGCCGGGGAGGAGCTGGAGTCGGCCTACACCGACGCCGTCTTCGAGTCCTTCCTCTACTGCTACCCCTCGAACGACGTCTACGCCGTCGATTATGTGGGCCGCGAGACCATTGACGGCGCGCCCTGCCACGTGCTCGAGTACCGCCCCCACTACAGCGCGATCCTCCCCTTCATGCCGCGTCGGGTCTACATCGCCATCGACGACGGCGCGATGATCGGCCACCGGACCGCCCACGAGATCATGACCGTCGAGGTCATCGCCGACGGCTTCAGCGAGATCGAGGGTTTGCGCCTGCCCTTCGGCCACCGGCTGGACATGGGCGAGCACGCCCCTCCGGCCTTGCAGCGCCTGGAGGACTTCGAACTCAACCCGGATCTCGATCCCGCCGACTTCCAGCCCGAGCAGTCCGCCGGGATCGCCTTCTCCGCCGATCGGGAATACGTGGAGCTGCCCTTCGAAGAGCTGGCCGGGTTGCTGTTCCTCGAGGCCCGGGTCGACGGCGAGCCCTGCCGGATGGTGCTCGATTCCGGCGCCGGAATGACCGTCCTCGACAGCGACTTCGCAGCGCGTCTGGGCCTGGAGGAGGTGGGCGAGCTGCCCGCCGGCGGCGCCGGGGGCGTAGGCACCATCGCCGTCATCGGGGCCGACAGCCTGGAGCTGGGCGGAATGCTGCTCGAAGAGCCGACGATGATCGCCATGGACCTCTCCGGCTTCGCCCGGGCCCTGGGTGGACAGTGGGACGGCATCCTGGGCTACGAGGTCTTCGCCCGCCTGCCCGTGACCGTGGACTACACCGCCGGGCTCATCCGGCTGCACGATCCCGAAACGTTCAAGGCGCCACTGCCTCAACCCGGGCGTGTCGAGGTGCTGCCCCTGAGCTTCGAGAGCAACCTGCCCGTGGTCCAGGCCGCCCTGGAGGACCACGACCCCGGACCCTTCCTGCTCGACCTGGGCAACTCCAATTACACCACCGTCCACGCCCCCGCCGTGGAGCGGCTGGGCCTGCAAGAGAGCCATCCCGAGGGTTACGAGATCGTCAGTGGCGGCTTCGGCGGGATGAACGAGCACCTTCTGGTGCGCTTGGAGTCGCTGACCCTGGGCTCCTTCGTCCTGCCCGATTCCCCCGTGGTCCTGGCCGTGGGCGGCGGCGGGGTGATGGAGTCCGAGCGTCTGCTGGGCAACATCGGCCAGGCCGAGCTCTCCCGCTTCTCCTCGGTCACCTTGGACTACATTGGCAAGCGCCTGATCCTCGAGGCCCCGGAGGGAGGACCCGGCGGTCCGGCACCGGTCAACAACTACGGCCTGGGCATCGACTGGCTGGGCGAAGAGCCCGCGGTGGCTTTTACCTGGAAGGACTCTCCGGCTTTTAGAGCCGGTCTGCGTGAAGGCGACCTGCTGCTCGAGTTCGACGGCGAACCCGTCGAAAACTGGAACCACGGACGAGCGACGGAGCGTCTCGAAACGGCGCCGGGAACTCCCCTGGAACTGACGGTGGAGCGTGACGGCGAGGAGCTGACTGTCGAGATGACCGCCCGCGAGCTGCTCTGAGGCAGCCCGGCGCAGCGGGACACCACGCCCGAAAGAAGGGACGGCCGTTGGCCGTCCCTTCGTCGTACTCAGGGCTGATAGTTGGTTAGCGCTCGATGACCAGGCGGCGGGTCAGCACGCCGTCGGCGGTCTCCAGGCGCAGCAGGTAGACGCCGCTGGCCACTTCGGCCGCCCAGTCGACGCTGTGTCGACCGGCGCTGAGCTCGCCCTCGAGAGGCAGGGCCACCCGGCGTCCGGCCAGGTCGTAAACGGCCAGGGTCGCCGGGCCGTCCTCGGCCAGCTCGAACTCCACGGTGACGGGTCCGCGGGCCGGGCAGGGATAGGGAGCCGCAAGGCGGTTGACGGCAGCGACGTCGGTTTCGTGGTGGATGCCCACGGGACCGAAGAGGCGCTTGGCGCCCGAGGTCTCGGTGACGCCAATGTAGTAGTTGTAGTGAGCGCCGCTCTCGACGGAGGTGTCGAGCCAGCGGTCGACCTCCCGGGTCAGCATGCGGTCGTTGAGCGGCTCCAGGGCGTTATGGCCGTCGTCGACCAGGCGGCCGCCGGAGACGCGCTCGCGGTAGATGTCGAAGCCGATGATCTCGGTCGGGTTGTCGGTGCGCCAGGCCAGCAGTACGCCCTCGTCACGGGAATCCAACTCGAAGCTGGTCAGGTTGACGTCGATGCTGGGCGTACCGACCTGGATGTCGTCGATGTAGAAGCCCTCGGCGGTGTTGCCCGCGTTGGAGACGAGCTCCATGCGGATGCGGCCGATGGCCCCGGCGTAGGCGGTCAGGTCGTAGTTGTACTCGGTCCAGTCGACCTCGGAGTCGCTGAATGTGACGATCTCGTTCCAGCCGTCGTACTCGTTGCCCCACTGGATGACCAGCTCGTCGTTGAGCTGGATGTCGTGCCAGCTCCAGAAGGTGAACTGGGGGTCCGAGGGGTTGACGATGACCAGGGGCGAGAGGATGGCGTCCTCGGAGTTGTTGGCGTAGTAACCCTGGTTGGGTCCTCCGCACTTCCAGGAGTTGTCCGGGCTGTGGGAGCGGTAGTCCTCGATGTGCCACTGGCTGCCCGAGCTCATCTCCGTGGTCCAGCCCAGATCACCGCCCTCGACGTCGTCATGGAAGTCATCGACGAACTCGCCCACCATCACCGTCAGGGCCTTGGCGGCGTCGTTGTACTCCGTCGAGGTCACCAGGCTGTCGGTGGTGTAGAAGCCCGGATTGTCGGCGCCCGAGGCGACGGAGATCTCGAAGGGATAGGGTGAATCCGCCGTCGCGCCGGCGGCGATGGTGCCGAAGTTGATCGTCCCCTGGGTGACGCTGATGTCGGAATCGCTGCAGGAGAGCTGGGCCACGACGCTGTGGGCGGCGGTGTCGCCCCGGTTCTCGATGGTGATATCGATCTCCGCCGTCCCGCCGGGGGGCACGCTCTCGTCGCCGTCGTTCGCCGTCACCTCGTAATCGATGACGGCCAGGCCGGCCGGACCCCACAGGCTGATCTCGGAGCCGATGCCCGAGTAGTCGTTATACTGGGGCGTTTCACCGGCCGTGTCATTGGCTTCGGCGTAGGTGAAGGCCTCCAGGGCGCTGACGATGCCGTCGTCGTTGGTGTCGGCGTCGACCGCGTCGCCGTCGAGCTCCCAGGGGTTGTCGCCGGGCTCGTTCCAGGCCACCGAGCTTGTCCAGTGATAGACGTACTCGTCGTACTTGTAGTCGGGCGGCATGGCCCAGGAGTACTCGTCGTAAGCCGCCGCCGTGGAGATGACCACGTTGGGGATGCCGTCGACATCGTCGACGAAGCCGCCGGAGAAGCACTGCTCCATGGTGACGATGCACTGGGTGAAGGGGATGTCGTCCAGCTCGTCGGCGAACTCGTCGTCGTCGAGCTCCTGGTAGTTCCAGAGGTTGAGGTAGGTGTTGTAGCCGCCCGATGAGCCGCCGTGGTCCGTGGTGAAGATGAACAGGTTGTCCGAGGCGTCGAGGTTGGCGGCCAACCAGTCCATCTGGGCGATGACGTTGGCGTGGGTGCAGGCCAGGGAGTAGTCGTCGTCGCCATCCTGGTCGAGGTCCAGGTCCGAGCTGGCTCCCGTGGACTGGTCCCCGGCCGGATTGTCGCCGTCGGACATCAGCACGATGATCTTGTTCTCGTCGTAGCCGTAGACCTCGATCAGCGTGGTGTAAATGAAGGACATGTCGTTCCAGTAGCGCGGGTAGTTCGAAGACTGGCTGGCGCCGCCGGACATCAACAAGGCCCAGTTCTCGCCGGAGCGGTCGCCGGTTTGGGGGACCAAGCCCTCCAGACGGCGGGCCGTCTCCCGGATCGCCTCGTGGTCCGGATACTCGATCACGCCGTCGACGGCGGCCCAGAGGGCCGAATCGGTCAGTTCCTCGAAGCGCAGCGCCGTGTCGTCTCTCGGCGGAGTGGTGACCCGCCAGACCGTCAGCGAGCCGTCATCGGCGACGTAGACGGCCCGGGCCTCGTGCTCCCAGTTGGCCGCCGGGACGTCGTCGATGAAGACGAAGTGGCCGGGCTCGGCGGGCAGGGTCAGCTCCATGTTCCAGAATTCGATCGTCCCGCCGTCGTAGGCCTCGGGAACGACGAAGACCCGCCGTCCGGTCGTGTCGCCGTCGAGCAGGTTGTCGATGGCGGTCTGACCGGCCTCGGCGGCCGTCATCGCCACGGCCGCTCCGGCGGTGATGATCAGGATGAGCGCGATGAGTCGCTTCACGGTAACCTCCAAAGTGATCTTCGGGGTGGACACCCGCCGTCGCAAGCCGTTGACGATGAGAGTCTTGCTGATTCATACCTCGGCCGACGCGTACGGCTGTTGTGTCCGCGGTCGGCTGTGACCCGCGAACCTGCGCGGCGGCCTCTAACTTGTTTACCTCGGCTGTTATGGAACAAAGGTAAACTAGGAAAAAAGTTACCGGGTGTCAAGGCGGGCCGAGCTGGGAGCCTCTCGGTCGCCCCCCCTCGACTGTGCTACAATGAACAGGCCCTTGCCGTCTCACGGTTATTGTTATCAAGAGATTGCGTCGGGTAGAGCGCACCGGGAAACAACCTGGCAGGCTGTTTCATCCAGCGTGCCTCCGCCGGCGTCGGCGGGCTCGCGCTGACCGATCGAGGCCGCTCGGGGCGGGTTTGACCTTCATCCCGCGAAACTGCGTGTTCGCCCGCCGCATGGCGAAGGGATCGCGTAATCTCGAGTGACGGCAGGTAACCAACAGCGCTCAGAGCACACCACAAGGGCACGAACCGGAACACCGGTGGCGGCCGCCACTCGGCGACACCGGACTGATCCGGAAAACACGGGGCTGATCGAAGCGCCGCTGAACGCCGGTGGCTTCAGAACCCCGAGACTGTCGGCAACCTGCGATTCGTGGCGACCGATGAACAAACCGAAGCACGCTGGATACGAGAACAGCCGCCGACGTAACCGACGACAGCTATGCCTCATTTGCGATGCGGGCGCGTCGCCTGACGCCAACCTGTTATCGCCTGGCGGGGGAAGGGTGAATTTTGCGGCGTAATCGGGGCGAAAAGCGCGGGCGCTGGGGCTGGGGGCTCAGGCTCGGGCTGCTGGCCGGAGCCGCCGCGGCGCTGCTGGTCGCGCTGGGCTTCACCGAGGAGCTGGAGATGCTCAGCCGGGACCTGCGCTTCCGCCTGCGCGGAGCCCGGGACCCCGGCGACGAGATCGTCCTGGTGACCATCGATCAGCGCTCCCTGGACGAATTCGGCCGCTACCCCTGGGATCGCGAGGTCCTGGCCGGGGTGGTCGAGGCTTTGCAGGCAGCGGAGCCGGCCTGCCTGGCCCTGGACCTGGCGCTGCTTGAGACGTCGGACCCCGAAGCGGACCGCCGTTTGGCCAGGGCCTTGGACGGTGTGGACTGCGTGCTGCCGGCCTACCTCTCGCCGCTGCCCCTGAGCTTCGCCGTGGAGCGCCCCGAAACCGGCTCCGGACCGCTCTACTGGTACGCTCCGGCGCCGGCCTTCCGTCGGGTGGCCCACTCGTTGGGTCATGTGGCGCTGGATCCCGACTTAGATGGCGTCTACCGGACGCTCTATCTGGAGCAGAGCTACGGCGGCAAGGCCTATCCGGCTTTCGCGGCGGCGGCGGCTGCCTGCTATCGCGGTGACGAACTGGAACCGCACTCGGTGGAGCTGAACCCGAGAATCGGCCAGGAGCGGCGCCTGCTGATCGACTACCGCGGCCCGGCGGGGACCTTCCCCCGGCTGAGCGCGGCCGACGCCCTCGAGCTGCCCCGGGCCGAACTGGCCCGGCGCCTGGCGGGCAAGCTGGTCTTCGTCGGCGCCTCGGCCGCGGGGCTCCACGATTCGGTAAGCACCCCCTTCTCGGCCACGGCGCCGATGCCGGCGGTCGAGGTCCACGCCAACGCCACATTGACGCTGCTGGAGGACAGCGAGCCCACGGTCTGGCCCCGCTGGATCGTGCTGCTGTTCATCATCGCCGCTGCGGGGATCGTCGCGGTGCTCTACGTCTCCTCCCGGCCCGGTCCCTCGGCCCTCTGGCTGCTGGGTCTGTTGTTCGGCTGGGCTCTGCTCTCCTGGGCCGCCTTCATCCTGCTCGACCACCTGCTTCCCGTGGTCCCGGTGCTGACCACCCTGGCGCTCAGCTTCGTCTTCACCTCGCTGGGTCGCCTGGTCTCGGTCAACCGCACCCTGGACAGGCAGCTCCTCAATCTGGGACGGGAGCTGCGCTCGGACCGCCTCTCCCCCACCGAACCGACGACGCTGACCAGGGAGGCCCAGACCAGCCTGACCTACACCCTGGGCCTGCTGGGTCTGCGGGTGACCCGTTCCGACGGCCGGATACTCCACGCCTCGGGCGAGGGTTGCCGCGACTGCCGCGGCGAGCCCGAGGATCCACTGCGCGTCTATCACGATTACGGCGACGGCCTGGAGGTCTGCCTCTGCTACAGCGGCGCGCTCAGCGTCAACGAGGCCGCCCTGCTGGCCGCCGCCAGCGCCCAGCTCAAGAGCCTCTTCGTTGAACAGGCTCCAAGCGAGGGTCCCTTCGCCAGCCTCTCCAGCGAGCACACCCAGGCCAAGCTGGAGATACTCTCCCGCATCGGCGAGACCCTGGCCGCCAATCGGGCCACCCTGCAGCGGGTGCTCTCGGCCACGGCCAAGGGGGTGCTGCTGATCAACTCCTTCGGCCTGATCCGCTTGGCCAACGCCGCCGCCGGCGAGCTCTTTTCGGGCTCGATCCGCCTGGAGGGGGACGAGAACGACGAGGACGACGGGAGCGGCGGCGCCCTGGTCGGCCAGAGCGTCTACTCCCTGCTCCCGGGCCGTAACCTGCGCGAGCTGATCGTCGACGCCGTGGACGGCTCGACCTCGCAGACGGTCAAGCTCCACGGCCACACCTACCTGCTCGAGGTCTCGCCCCTGGCCGACGAGCGCGGCTTGCGCGGCTTCGTGGTCACCCTGACCGACATCACCGACCTGGCCCGCATCGACCGCATGAAGACCGAGGTCATGCACATCATCAGCCACGACCTCAAGGGTCCCCTGGGGACCATCCGCGGCTTCGCCGAGCTGCTCATCGACGAGGAGCTCACCGACGAGGAGCGCCTGCAGTACGGCGGTTACATCGTCGGCGAGTCCGACAAGCTGCTCCAGCTCATCGAGGCCTTCCTCGATGTCAGCCGCATCGAGAGCGGACGGATCAAGGGCGAGTTCCTCCCAGCCGACCTGGCCGAGGTGGCCGCCGAGGCGGTCAAGCAAACCGGCAGCATCGCCGAGCGCAAGGAGGTCGAGCTGATCCTGCGCCGCCCCCGGCGCCTCTCGCCGGTCTCCCTGGACGTCAACCTGGTCTCCCGCGCCCTGGCCAACCTGATCGACAACGCCGTCAAGTTCTCCCCCGCGGGCTCCGTGGTGGTCATCGAGGTCCACGAGAAACGGCGCGTCGTCGAGGTCCAGGTGACCGACCTGGGGCCGGGGATCAGCCCGGGGGAGCAGAAGCGCATCTTCGCCAAGTTCTATCGGGCCAAGAACGCCAAGAACGTCCCCGGCACCGGAATGGGATTGGCCTTCGTGGCCCAGGTGGCCCGCCTGCACTCCGCCGAGATCGTGGTCAACTCCACCCCGGGCTCCGGGGCGACCTTCACGCTGCGCTTCGCCAAGCCCGGCGCCGAGGCGGATGAATAAGCCCCCGAACGGGGCTGGCCTGGAACCCGTCCGGCCTTGTATAATACCGGGGTGGGAGTTTTCTCCGCCGTGAACCGCAGCGGCGCGACAATCAGCCGAGGGATACCAAGGATGCCGATGGCCCCGACCGACAAGCCCCGACCGAGCCCGGCCGAGCACGCCCGCAAAGCCCTGCACTTCCTGCCCTTCTGGAGCGGTCCCGCCCGCTTCCTGCCCCTGCACCGCAAGTTTCTCTGGGCCTTTATTCCGTTGCTGGTCAGCGGCGTGTACCTCTTCGGTTGGCGCTCCCTGGTGCTGGTGGCTCTTTGCCACCTGACGGGCTGGCTGATCTCCGCCGGATTCGCCCTGATCCGGCGCAAGCCCATGGACGCCACCTACTGGATCACGGCCTGGCTGGTCGGTCTCTCCCTGCCGGCCCACGTCCCCCTCTGGCTGCCCGTCATCGCCGTCTTCATCGGCCAGCTCTTCGGCAAGGAGGCCTTCGGCGGCTTCGGCCGCAACGTCTTCAATCCGGCCCTGGTCGGGCGGGCCTTCGTGACGATCAGCTTCCCCACCGCCTTCGCCGGTTACTGGTGGAAGCCCTTTTGGGGCGGAGCCGGCGGCCTGATCCACTGGAGCCCCCTCACCGCCAACCCCGACGCCGTGACCACCGCCACACCCCTGGCCTCCTTCAAGGGCTCCGGCGCCGAGGCCGACCTGCTCGACATGCTGCTGGGGCGCGTTTCCGGGGCCATCGGTGAGACCGCCGCCCTGCTGCTGCTCCTCCTCGGCATCTACCTTCTGCTGCGCAAGGTGATCAACTGGCGAACCCCCCTGGCCGTGCTGACCGGCGCCGCGGCGGCCTCCCTGATCCTGCACGCCGTCGAACCCGGCCTCTTCCCCGGTGTTCCCTACACCCTGGCCGCCGGCGGCCTGCTCTTCGGCGCCTTCTTCTTCGCCACCGATCCGGTCAGCTCGCCCTCCACCAACCAGGGCCGCTGGATCATGGGCGCCTTCATCGGCGTGATGGTGGTCGTCATCCGCGGGCTGTCCAGCTTCGCCGGCGGGGTGCTCTTCGCGATCCTGTTGGCCAACACCTTCACACCGTTGGTGGATTCGTTGGTCAAGGGCAGGAAGAAGAGAAAGGAGAAACCGTCCACATGAGATTGATGTGCAGTGATTTCAAGAAGATGGCACTAGAGCGCCGTAAAGACGCTCAGGCGTTGTTTGAGGCTCGTAGATATGCCGGAGCATACTATTTGATTGGATATGTGATTGAATACGCATTAAAGGCAATAATTGCAAAACAGACCCATAGACATGAATTTCCTGATAAGAAAAGGGTCAATTCTAGTTGGTCCCATGATTTTCCCACTTTGTTCAAAACAGCGGGCCTAGATGAACAAAATGCTAATAAACGAACGAAAACCTATTTGGCAACGGTTAATATGTGGAGCTCAGAAGCGCGTTATAAACTCACAGTCAGCAAGAAAGAAACTGACAACTTTTCGATGCGGTAAAAGAACCCAACGATGGAGTCCTAGCATGGTTGAAAACATACTGTAAAAGAATACCGGGATGAAGGAGCGACGATCATCCGAGCACTGATGAACGCCAGTATCCCCATCGAGGCGGCCTTCTGGTCGTATTACGGCTTGTACGAACGTTGGGAGTTTTACCTGACCTCACCTTGGGTCGATAAGAAGGGCCTAAACACAACATTCAGTGAAATTGGCGATGCAATCAGTGACAACAGGGATATCGAGCTCCTTTCTCTCACTGATATCCGGCTTATAGGATTAACCGGCAGCTTTTATAAACTCTATGTGAATGCTGCGAACAACCATCGACAGAGTTTAAGTATACAAAAGGAGTGCATTCCCATCTCTGGTCCTGATTACCAGTTCTACGTGTACAATCTTAAAGTGATTAAGGAACACTCGATACACTAGAGTGCTTTAGGCTTATTCTTGTAACTAGCAGCGCTTGTTTGTCTAAGATAGAGTCAAGAAAAAAGCCTTATCCAGGCCTTCCAATGGCTCAAAGCACGCTGGTAAATGTCTACCTGGAAGATGGCTGGCGTATTGTTAAGACCATGAAAGAAAGTGACTTATGTATCACGGTCGTCTACTGGTCCTTCTTCGGTCTCTATGAGCGCTGGGAGTTTCACATAGCTACCCCCTTGTATGATGAGTTGGGTCCAAAGGCGGCATATGAAGCAATCAGGCCCGTGTTCAAAACGATTGATGATCTTGATATTCTATCGTTTACCGACATCTACCTGATCTCGCCGAATGACAAGAGCTTTAAGGCCGTTTAGATGATTCACAGGCGATATGCCGCCAACTACACCGCAAAGGACTACAAGCGCCGCTTCTTCGTTTACGATACCGGCGGTCACTGCCTCTACTGGTACAATCTGGACAGGACCAACGACTGATGCCCTTCGATAAGGACAACCGCCTGTTCATGGTCGGCTTCCTGGTGATCGCCTCCCTGGTGGTCACCACGGCCCTCTCCGCGCTCTACGCCGTTACCGAGCCGATCATCGAACGGCAAAACGCCCGGCTGTTCCAGGTGCGGGTCCTCGAGGCCTGCGGCCTGGTGGACCACGGCGCCGAACCCGACGACGACGAAATCGACCGCCTCTACGCCCGCATCGAGGAGGTCGAGCTCGACGACGGCCGCACACTCTACCGGGCCTACGAAGATGACACCCATCAGGCACCCCTCGCCGAGACCCTCGAGATCAGCGGCTCGGGTCTCTGGAGCGAGATCCGCCTGCTGTTGGCCCTCAACCCCAACGGCGAAAGCATCCACGGCCTGGCCGTCGTCGAACAGGGCGAGACCCCGGGTCTGGGCGGGCGGATCACCGAGCCGGCGTTCCTCGACAAGTTCAGCGGCCTCGAGCTAGGCGAAGCGCCTGACTACGTCGGCATCGTGGCCTACGAGACCCCGGACGCCCCCAACGAGATCGACGCCATCACTGGGGCCACCCAGACCTCGAAGGCCGTCGAGGTCATCATAAATGATGGCCTGGCGACCTTCCCGACCACCGCCCAGGAGTAAACCATGCCTAAGTCCGGCGAGAACTGGAAGACCTTCCTCAAGGGGCTCTGGGAGGACAACCCCATCTTCCGCATGATCCTGGGCATCTGCTCCACCCTGGCCGTCACCAACCAGGTCGTCAACACCCTGGCGATGTGCGGCGCCGTGGTCTTCGTCATCACCGCCAGCTCGCTGATCGTCAGCCTGGTGCGCAAGATCACCGGCAAGCGCGTGCGCATGGCCGTCTACACCCTGTTCATCGCCGCCTTCGTCATCATGGTCGATATCGCCCTCAAGGCCTGGGTGCCCACCATCGCCAAGGCCATGGGTCCCTACGTCGGGCTGATCATCACCAACTGCATCATCATGGGCCGCGCCGAGGCCTACGCCAGCAACAACAAACCCCTGCCCAGCGTGCTCGACGCCGCCGGCGTCGGCCTGGGATACGCCATGAGCCTGCTGATCATCGCCGTCTTCCGCGAGCTGCTGGGATTCGGCACCATCGCCGGACTGCGGGTTTTCGGACCCGGTTTCGAACCATGGGTGATTATGGTGATGGCGCCGGGAGCCTTCTTCATGCTGGGGGCCTACATCTGGGTCATCCGCACCATCCAGGACCAACAGGCCAAGCGCAGAGAACAACGCAAGCGCCGCGCGGCGACGGCGGCGTAGCGCGTTCCGCCCGAGACCTTTGCCGAACCAAATGAAAGCAAGCCGCTCCGAGCCGGCTTTGGCACGTTTCTTGCAGCGGGGCGGGGAGACCCGATGCACGAACCCGGGCGCCACTCCGCAAGAAACGTGCCAAAGCCTCGCGCATTACAGTGAGAGGGTTCGGGGGGCGATCGACGGGAAGGCAAAGGTCTCGGGCTAACGAGGACGGTCTCAAGCAATTGATCCGGGCATTTCCAGTTGCTCCGCTCCGCTTTGTCCGGCGGGGACGCATGCAAAGGACAAATGATGATGCGCTCGATCCCATCGCTGATGGTTGTTCTGCTGGCCGCCCTCGTCGGGGGCGCCGCGGCCAACGTCGAATACGACCCCCTCTGCCCGGAGCGGCCCGTCGATCCCGAGGACAAAGTCATCGACAGCGCGCTCGAGCCGGCGGTCGAGGCACTGACCACCATCGACGATCAATGGGTCTACGGCGAGGCGGCCCGGGTCGAGGAGCCGATTGTTAACGGCCCGGCCGTCGGCGACAGCTTCTTCTGGGTACGCGAGATCAAGGATGCGGCTTTTTTCACCGAGGACCCCGCCGCCGGCTTCGTGATTCCCCTGCTGGTCGAGCGGCCGGTCGGCGCCATGGCGGTCTCCATCTCGCTGCCGCCCATGCCCTGGTTTGCCGAGGCCGACGCCGACGCCGGTTGGGGCCTCGAGTTTTACTACTACATCGGCGAACCGGAGACGACCTGCGAGCTGGTGGTGCGCCGGGGCACCGGCGAGCTGATCAGCTACGGCGGACTGGTGACGGCGATGCACCACAGCGAGCCGATCCTGGCCGCCGATCTCGAGGACGGCCTGAGCCTGCTGTTCGAGTTCGCCGATTTCGAGAGCGAGCCCGGGGCGACGCTGTTCCTGGCCCTGGGGGTCCTGACGGGCAACTCGGGCTATCCCCTCGAGTTGATCAATGAGCTAAGCCTGGAGTTCAGCGTAACCACGGGCGGATAATCGCCTCAAACGCAAGGGAGATGCAATGGGCATCCGAACGACGCTTCCTCTGCTGATCCTCGTCCTGGCGCTGAGCACCGCCGCCGACATCGCCCCGCCCGACACCTGGACCGCTATCGAGAACGACTACTACACCGCCGCCCTCGAGCAGTACCGCGACGAGATAATCATCTACGACGTCCAGCTCAACCGGGCCAACCCCGAGGACGCCGCCGGCTTCGTCCTGCCCTTGGTGCTGGCCCCGGTCTCGGCGGGATCTCTGATCGAGCTCGAGCTGCCCCGGGGTTTCGAGCCCGATCCCGCAGCCGACTACCGGCTCGGCGTCCGCTACGGCGTCTCCGGCGACTTCTGGGTCGGTGACGAGGTCGTCTTCCAGCTCCATCACCCCGGCCTCGAGGCCGAGTTCATCGAGATTACCGGCCACGAATACGACGCGATCATCCCCGGTGACGAGTTCGATGGGGGCATGCTGGTCTTCGATGTCGGCGGCTTCTTCGACCGGGACCCCGATGACGGCGTCGTGACCACCCGGGTCTTCGAGCTCTATCTGGTCGTATCCGTCGGCGCCGAAGAGCCCACCGGACTGGACGAACTCTTCGAGAGTCTGCGCGAGGACCCGCCCAAGGGCTGCAAGGCCGAGCTGGCCATGCTGCCCTGAGCGGCTGATTGCGCTAGCTCACCGGTTTAACGCCAAGGGCGTCCACGGCGAGACAGTCCAACCCGTTCCTTATACGAACGGAGCCCTTTGCGCCGCAACAAAAACGTTGGTCCAGCCGTCCCGGATCAGGGCGGAATGCGATTGTCGAGCCCCTGTAAGTATCCTGATAGCGGTTATCGGGATACCGGTATTCGACCCGAGCCCGGCTAACGTCGCCCAAACCGAAACAATTGCTCCCGGCATTCAAGCTGAGACGAGGTATTGGACGCATCGACCGGACAGGGCGTCAAGCGATTGCCGGCCCCAACAGCACAGAAACCGACACCACCGCAACCGACGGACTCCATGCTCACCTTCATCCTGACCTCGGCCGCCGTCATCGGCGGCATCGCCCTGGCCCTGGGCCTGATCCTCGCCCTGGCCGACCGCTTTCTCGCCGAGTACGGCGAGGTCACCTTGCGGCTAAACGAGGACAAGGAGCTGACCGTCAAGGGCGGCAACTCCCTGCTCTACACCCTCTTCGAAAAGAAATACTTCATCCCCTCGGCCTGCGGCGGCAAGGGCACCTGCGCCTACTGCAAGCTCAAGGTCACCGCTGGCGGCGGACCCGTGCTGCCCACCGAACGCCTGGCCCTCGACGACGCCGAGATCGCCGAGAACTGGCGTCTCTCCTGTCAGGTCAAGGTACGCAACGACATGGAGGTCTGGATCCCCCCCGAGTACTTCGCCATCGGCGAGTACGATGGCGTGGTCGAGGCCAGCCGCGCCGTGACACCCAATATCAGGGAGCTCACCTTCCGCCTGACCGACCCGGACAAGATCAGCTTCCAGGCCGGCCAGTACGTCCAGGTCCAAGCGCCCGACCCCGAAAGCGGCGAGCCCGTCTACCGCGCCTACTCGATGTCCAGCATGCCCAGCGTCAAGGACCGCATCTCCCTCAACGTGCGCCTCGAGCCCGGCGGCATCGCCAGCACCTACCTTCACGGCCTCGCCGAGGGCGACGCGGTCAAGTTCTCCGGACCCTACGGCGACTTCCTCTTCGCCCACTCCGGCCGCGATGTGACCTGCCTGGCCACCGGCGTCGGCCTGGCGCCCTTCCGCAGCCTCGTCCCCCAGATCCTCGAACAGACCGACGACGTCAACATCCACCTCTTCTTCGGCGCCCGCCACCAAAAGGACATCTACGGTCTCGAAGACATCGAAACCTGGAAAAAGAACCAGCGCTTCCACTACATCCCCATCCTCTCCGGCGAGGAGGAAAAGGACTGGGGCGGCGAGTGGGGCCGCATCGACTTCGTCTTCTTCAACAAGTACTTCGACCAACGCAAAAACGACGAGTTCTACCTCTGCGGCGCCCCCGTCGTCGTCAACAGCCTCACCGACAAACTCCTCGAACGCGGCGTGCCCGAAAACCGCCTGCACTTCGACAAATTCGGCTAGGGGGCTGAGCCCCTTTCAGCACGCGACGAAGGGCTTCAATCCTCGAAAGGTCACACCCGCGTCCACGCTCCCGCTGGTCGCTCACCCTCGTTTAAAACACGGCCGTCATAGCAGGGGGCTGAGCCCCTTTCAGCACGCGACGAGGGACTTCAATCCTCGAAAGGTCACACCCGCGCACAAGCTCCCGTTGGTCGCTCACCCTCGGTTATAACACGGCCTTCATGACAGGGGGCTGAGCCCCTTTCAGCACGCGACGAGGGACTTCAATCCTCGAAAGGTCACACCCGCGCACAAGCTCCCGTTGGTCGCTCACCCTCGGTTATAACACGGCCGTCATAGCAGGGGGCTGAGCCCCTTTCAGCACGCGACGAGGGCTGTTGGTTTCCTGACGGATAACACCCGCGCACAAGCTCCCGTTGGTCGCTCACCCTCGGTTATAACACGGCCTTC
>CAZOOP010000003.1:0-37402 GCA_964581465.1 uncultured bacterium | reverse complement strand
GTTGGTCGCTCACCCTCGGTTATAACACGGCCTTCATGACAGGGGGCTGAGCCCCATTCAGCACGCGACGAGGGCTGTTGGTTTCCTGACGGATAACACCCGCGCACACGCTCCCGTTGGTCGCTCACCCTCGGTTATAACACGGCCTTCATGACAGGGGGCTGAGCCCCATTCAGCACGCGACGAGGGACTTCAATCCTCGAAAGGTCACACCCGCGCACACGCTCACGACAACAGACGACCATCACAACAACACCAGAACTGTACCGTCCAACCGCGACCTCGGCAAAACCAGCCGTCGACCGGCCAACAACCCCCGACAAACCCACGGTGAGGCGTTGGCACGTTTCTTGCAGCAGGGCGGGGTAGCCGTTACGCCAGACCCGACGCGCATCTCCGCAAGAAACGTGCCAACGCCGGAGCGGCCAAAGCACCCCGTGCGAAGCAGGTTTTGCCGAGGTCGCTCCCGACCGGGAACCACAGGAGAAGCCATGCGCGGCGTACAACGCTATCTGCCGATTCTCCTTCTCGCCCTGCTCTTTCCAGCAGCGGCCGAGGAAAGCGCCGCCGCAACCGACGGCGGCGACAACGCCTGGTCCGCCGTGGGACTGAGCGGCCGCGTCGCCTGGACCAGCACTGAGAGCGGCGACGCCGATGTCGTCTTCATCGACCTCGAAAGCGGCCATCGCGGCGTCGTCTTCGCTCACGACGGCGAAGACCGCGCGCCCGCTCTCTCCCCCGACGGCTGCGCAGCCGCTCTGGTCACCGACGAGTTCGACCAGCCCGAGATCCTGCTGGTCCACCTCGGCCCCGGCGCGGACAACCGCTGCCCGGTGCGTCTGACCGAGACCCCGGAACCCGAGCGCGACCTGGATTGGTCGACGGACGGCCGGCGCGTCTACTACTCCGCCAGCGGAGAGCCCGACCACGAGGCGATCAGCCTCTTCATCGACCCGGGTTCCGTCATGGATCACTTCCTGGAGACCGTCAACAGCCTCTACTACACTCACGTCGTCACCGGTGAGACCGAGCCGCAGAGCCTGGAGCCCGGCGAATACCGTCACCCCCGCCACATCGCCGGCTTCGGCGTCGTCTGCGTCCACCGCGCCTGGAGCGGCGGCGCCCACGCCGAACTGGCCCTGGTCCATGACGCCCTGGTCACCAGCCGCATCGAGACCCCGGGCACCGAGGTCACCGGACCACCGCGGCGCTATCCCGACGACACCCTGTTGGTCCCCGTCCGCCGCGGAATGGACCCCTGGTTCGTCCGCTACGACCCGCTCCGCGAAGAGGTCCTGGCCGAGACCCCGGCGCCACCGGGGCTCCTCAACCCCGTCCCCGATCCTTCCGACGCCGAGAGCGGCTGGTATCTCTGCCAGACCGGGTTCGACGACGATCCCTCCTCGGAGCTGGTTTTCGTCCACGGCCTGTTCGGCGGGGGAGAGCTCGAGCTGCTGCCGCTGACCGACAACGACCACTACGACGGCGAGGCGAGCTGGGCGGTGGTGCTTGATCCGCTGGGGGAGTGATCCTCGCCTCTGCTAACCGCCAATGGTGGCTTCCTTTTGCTGATTGGCTCGAATAGCGGTCAATAACCAGGTTGTCGGCCGCTCAAGCAGTCCCGCATCACCCCCACGCTTCATTGAGCCGTGGCTGTTCGACGGTACGCGTTAGCGTGTATGCCCCCCAACACATCAGCCTATGGCGCATAATCAGTTCAGTTGGCTGGTGTATCAAAAACAAGAAGTCAGGGCTCATCTCTGGCAGCGAAACCGACTCATCCAGCTGATAGATTGTCATATAATGCTTGATAGCGCAGAATCGCCGCCTTTGTCAGACCACCGCATTGTTATGCCAATACATGCTGGCGATGCAAGTGGCGATGTAGATGAACCTGCATTGAGTGCCGCCGGAAACCGCAGGCTGTTGGTTCCGCTCAAGCGTCGACCAAGCTGTGCGTGAAGGATTCGCTGACAAGGCACTATTGCATTAGGAGTATTCGACCGTTATCGATCTTCCCCGAGTTGAAGCCGCGCTGCGGGTAGTTTCCAAGACCCCACACGTGGCGGTTTTCCTGAGATGCAACTGCCCTGAGTTGTAAATGCTAGGTTCAGTTTCTTGTGATGATCCAACATGTTAAGGAAAGACGGCTGATATCCACTGGTCAGGAGTTGCCCGTCATGACTACGCGGAACTGTTTTCACCCGCTGACACCCATCCTCCTTACCAGCCTGCTTGTGGGCTTCCTCACCGGCTGCGCGGGTAACGGCGAGGTCGTCGAGTCCGACGTAGCGCCCCAGTCGGGATACCCGGCCGCCGCCCTCGCGAGCGACGCGACGGAAAACGCGGGCCGCCTGGTCTGGGTGGCCGAGGCGGACGGCGGGTGGGATATCTACTACCGCCGGACGCCCGACGGCGAGACACGACGCCTGACCACGGACCCGGCCTGGGACTGGGGTCCGGCACTGTCTCCCGACGGCCGCCGCCTGGCCTGGCTCTCCACCCGCGACGGTCGGGAGGACGTCTATCTGGCCGACATCGTTGAAGGTGAACTGACCGACATCAGGCGATTGACCAATGATCCCCACCGCGAGGGTTTTTTGGCGTGGGGTTCCGGAACCGCTGACGCCCTCTACTATTCCGCTCTCGACTACGACGGCACGGGCAAGCTCGAGTTCTACGATATCTACCGCCTGGACCTCGACGGAGGCGGCCCCGAGCGCCTGAGCGACCGCCCCGGGATGTTCTACGCCCCGGCGCTTCTCGGCGATCGCCTTTACGCCGTCTGGCAACCCGAGTACGAAGTCGACGACTACCGCCTGGTCGAGCTCGTCGACGGCGAGCCCGTCGAGGTGTTGATCGACGGCGCGCCGCTGAACGTCCATCGCCACACGGAGAACACGCCGGCCCAGCCTTGGGCGCTCTCCAAGGGCCGCCTGCTGGTGGTGCGCGATATAAACGGCGAGACCCGGCTGACCGTCCTGGACCCCGCCATCGGCGTGGTCAGCGTCGAGGGGCGCGTCGATCCCACGGCGGTGCTCCACCCGACCCCGGCCGATGACTGCGGGCTGCGCGTCTACCACGCCACCGCCGACGATCCGGACGCCGAGTTGGCCCTGCGCTCCATCACCGAGCCCTGGGACACCTTCCCGTTGACCGATAACGGACAGTTCGACGGCTACCCCTGCTGGACACCCTTGCAGAAGGCGGACTGATGCGGAGCTTGACCCTGATCATCACGGCTTTGGCCGTTGCGGCCCCCGCCGTCGGGTACGAGCTCGAGGGCCGCCTGGCCTATATCGATTACTCGAAGGACCCCACGGGGGAGCTGATGCTGGTCGAGCTTCCCGACGGCGAGCCGCAGCGACTGACCGACGATCCGGGCTGCGACCACCACCCGGCCCTCTCCCCCGACGGCCGCCGCCTGGCCTGGGCGGCGGAGCGCGACGGCGCCGTGGACATCTTCCTGATGGAGCTCGGCCCCGACGGCGAAGGCCGGGACCTTCGCCGCCTCACCGAGACCCCCGCCGTCGAGGCCGACCTCTGCTGGTCCACCGACGGGGAGCGCATCTACTTCAGCGCCTACGGCAGCGCCAACTTCGGTGTCTATGGACTCCAAGCCGGCAACGGGGAGAACCCCGACGACCAGGCCGGTGACGAGCGACGCTACGCCGCCTTCTACTACGACCTCGAGCGCGAAGCCGTCGAGCCCCTGGTCGTCCATCCCGGCGACTACCGCCACCCGGTTCACGTGGACGGGCTGGGCGTGCTGTGTTCCTACGAACCCTGGAGCTGGACAGAACCGCCCTTCCCCGCCGGTCTGGTGCTGATCCACGACGCCCTGGCCTGCGACCACTATGGTCCCCTGGCCGGTCGGGAGAGCTACCGCGTCGATGATATCGTCCGCTGCGCCGACGGCGACCTGCTGTTGCGCGTCACCTTCGGAAGCGCGGAAAACGCCGAGACGGTCTTCCTGCGCCTGGACCCGAAGCGGGGCGAGATCGAAGAAAGCTGGAAGCTGACCGAACCCGACATCGCCCGCGCCCTGCCCGATCCCGCCTGCGACGGCTGCGGCCGCTTCATCGTCGCCGCCGCGGAGCACCGGCTGGGTGTCAGCGACGGCATCTTCGCCGCGAAGTACGTGCACGTCTGGCTTTACGAGAACGCCGGCGAGCCGAGCTGGGCGCCGGCGGACTGATTCCGCATTCGCACCGGGCTCGATAACGTGTCGGGCGGAAAAGCATCCCGTCGATAGGGCGATGAGCGGTTGGAATAGCCTAACGGGCCGCGAGACTGCCGCGGCTTATCTTCCCGCCCTCGCTGGTGACAGCCCACCCGACCGGACCGCCGCCCATCCGCCCTTGCGCGGCCTTGTTAGACATTCGTCGCCGATGCAGCAATCGCACCTCCTGATAAAGCATGAAGCCTCCTTCAAGACTCCGGACGGGCGGCAAGCGGGCGGCCATCACCAACCGGGACGCCAGAAGTTATTGGCCAGAAGTCAATGGAGCGAAGATGAACCGATTGCGCATACTCCCACTTTTTATCCTGCTCACCCTCGCGGCCGGTTGCCAGTCCCTGGTCCGGCTCTCCGGCGACGCGCTGCTCTACGACGGCCCCGGCGCCGAGGAGAGCTGCATCGACACCACCGAGGAGCTGCTGGAGAACCTCGGCTGGGAGGTCCGCCGCGCCGGACCCGACTACTTCGCCGAGTACGGCTGCGCGGGCTTCAGCCTGGTGGTCTTCCCCGGCGGCGACATGTACCAGTACGCCGCCGATCTCGGCGGCGACGCCAAGGATGCCATCCGGGGCTTCCTCGAAGACGGCGGCGGTTACCTGGGTATCTGCGGCGGGTCGTACTTCGCCGCCTCCCGGGTCTTCTGGCAGGGCAATCAACTGCCCATGGAGCCTCTGGCCCTGTTCTCCGGCGACGCCGTCGGTCCAATCGACGAGATCGCCCCCTACCCGGAGTGCGAGATCACCAGCCTTCACGTCGTCGACGACGAGCACCCGATCACCGCCGATCTCGAACCGAACCCGCGCTTCAACTACTGCTACGGCCCGTACTTCATCCCCGACGACGACACCCCCGTCGTGCTCCACCGCTACGACGTCGGCGACGGCTGCATTGACTACCACCCCGACAGCTATGCTTTAATGGACGCGGCCGTCGACTGGATCCTCGAGGAAAGGTGAGCCATGCACGTCCTCGTCGTGCTCTTCTCCGCCGCGCTGACCAACAACATCGCCCTGACCAACTTCCTGGGCATGTGCCCCTTCATCGCCGTCAGCCGCGACGTCAAGACCGCCCTGGGCATGGGCGCCGCCGTTACCGTGGTGATGACCCTCACCGCCGCCGCCAACTGGGCCATCCAGCACTACCTGCTGGCGCCTTTCGGCGTCGAGCACCTGCAGTACATCATCTTCATCGTCGTCATCGCCGCCATCGTCCAAGTCCTCGAGCTGGCCATCGAGCGCTTCAGCCCCGACCTCTACGCCTCCTTCGGCGTCTTTCTGGCCCTGATCACCGTCAACTGCGCGATCCTGGGCGTCTCGCTGTTCATGGTCCTGCGCGGCTACGGCTTCATCGAAACCCTGTCCTACGGCTTCGGCTCCGGAGTGGGCTGGACCCTGGCCATCACCGCCCTGGCGGGAATCCGGCAGAAGGTCGAGAAGGCCGATATCCCCAAGGGCCTCGAGGGACCGGGGATCACGATGATCGCCACGGCGATCATGGCGATGGCGTTCATCGGCTTGACGGGGTTGCTGTAGTCTGAAAGACTGCGAAAGGAATGTGAAAAATGGAAGAGAAACAAAACTATCAAAGTAAAGGGCGTCGTACAGGAGAACCTAAAAGTGTACTTGGCATCCCTGCATATATCGCTTACCGATGGATGATGCCTGGATTTATCGCTGCCGTATTGATAACAATAGCAATTATATTTAATATAGATAGAATTAGCGTTGATTTTAGTTGGAGCTATGGTGATTTATCATTTGCAATTCTAATGCTAGGTGGGATTCTTGCTGCTGGATTTTTTGTATCAATATTATCTTATTACCATACGTTATTATACCGCGAAAATCAAAAATGCAATTATCATAAATACATTTGTAATGATCATGATACCTGTCAATATTGGTGGCTTATATTTATCAGCAAAGAAAGAATTAGTAAATGCATCGGTAAAAAAGCTTGTAAATGCGTACTTGCCTTACTATACATTATAGATTGCATATTTCTTTATATACCATTTATTAGCATACCGGCTTACATGAAATATATCAAAAAAAACGATAAGGAGATAAAAAGGATTAACGGAAAATTAAGTAGCATATACAATGATTCTAAGCATCCAAATGCATCACAGGATTTTCATCTGGCTTATGGATCAATGAATATTGGATATACTGTTGCCACTATATCAGTTATCTATCTGTCGATAGGGGCTGCCTTTATAGTTAGTCTATTCGTTCATATTATGCTAACAATAATTATATACTTATTAGCTACATTCTATGCATGGAAGATGCTGGGGTTTGGGTATGATAAATTGTTTCAATATTATAACAATAGAAACAATAGCAACAATACGAATTATAATAATGATTACATGGTATGTTTAAATCAAAATTCAGTCGAGATAAATGTTAGAAACAGACATTGTAATGAATCGAACACGAAAACCGTTATTATAAAGATACATGAATAGGCGTTCTCGCTATTGTGCGCTTCATACTATATGATGCGGCTGCTCTTAGTCGTATCATTTTTTTTAACACAACACGCCTCGATTGGAGGTATGCGCGCGACCCGGAAGGAAACTGAGCTACTGACCCATCTCCTCCCCCCTATTGAGACCCGCCTGACCATTGACACTTTCTCCCTTTACCGCTAAACTTACACAACAGATGAGACAACATCGCAGGGGGTCGGAAGAGAGCTTTTGCTATTCAAGGCCTGAATCGTTCATATCCCCCTATGTGGCCCCCCATGTGATAAGGTGAAGTCGCCAACAAACAGCGGACATCGACAGCATAGAGTCGGGAGTGTTCGGCTCGATAACCGAGTTGCGCGATAACAGCGGCCCTTGTCTGATCGCAGCCCTGTCGGCTGGTCGATCATCAACGAAACCGGGCGGCGGACCCACCCGGCACGTCGACAACCGCGGGCGAACCAGCAGCGTGAAAGGTCCAATGAGACAACACCGTCAGCACCGCCGACGTTTCCTGCGGGACCTGCGCGAGGAGGTGGGCGGCGACATCGACGACGCCGTCAACGTCGATGTCGACGGCGGTCGGGTGTCGATCGATATCAAGCTCCCTCCGGCGCTGCTTTCGACGATCGACGACGCCGTCGGCGGCCTGGGCGAGTCCCTGACCGAGGCCGTCAAGGCCGCTCTGGGCGACTGGCTGCGGGTGAGCCTGGTCGACGCCGAGCATCTGGACGATCTCGAGATCGGCGAGCGCTTCCGCGTGCTGCTGGTCAAGGGCGGGCCGCGCATCCGCCGCCGCCTGCACGAGGTCGGCGTCGTCGTCGGCGCCGAGGCCGAGCTGGTCGAGCGCCAGCCGTTGATCGTCACCGTGGGCGACACCCGGGTGGGTCTCAGCCGTTTCATGGCCCACCGGATCATGGTCAAGCGGCTGCGCGACGGCGACGAAGCCCCGGAGGCCGATGAAGGGGGCTAAGGAGTCCCCGCGGCGAACGCGGAACCAGCGAGCATCCTTACCGGGGATGCCTTTCTTGAGAAAACCTGGGTAGGTGACAAATTGTCTCAACAGCAACCGATCACCGTGGCCATCGCCGGCAACCCCAACTGCGGCAAGACGGCGCTGTTCAACGCGCTGACCGGCGGTCGGCAGCAGGTGGGCAACTGGCCCGGCGTCACCGTCGAGCGCCGGGTCGGCGCCGTGGGGCACGCCGGCCGCCGCCTGGAGATCGTCGACCTGCCCGGGACCTACTCGCTGTCGCCGCTGACCCCGGACCAGCTCGTCGCGCGGGATTACCTGGCCTCCGACGAGCCCGACGTCATCGTCAACATCGTCGACGGCTCCAATCTGGAGCGCAACCTCTTCCTGACCACCCAACTGCTCGAGCTCGAGCTGCCCCTGGTGGTCGCTATCAACATGATGGACGTGGTGCGCACCCAGGGCGACGAGCTGGACCTGGAGCAGCTCTCGCATCTGCTGGGCTGTCCCGTGGTGCCCCTGGTGGCGGTGCGCGGCCGGGGCGTCGAGGAGCTCCTCGTCGCCGTCCTCGAGGTCGCCGAGGGCGAGTACCCGGCCAAGCGCATCCGGGTCCACTACGGCGAGGATCTGGAGCGGGCGCTGGGCGAAGTCGTCGCCTATCTCGAGGAGCATCCCGGCATCGACCTGGGGGGGCCGCGACGCTGGCAGGCCATCAAGCTGCTCGAGGGCGACGAGGAGTACGCCGGCCGCCTCGAGGAGCACGGAGCTCCCGGGCGCGGGCTCTTCGAGCTGGTCCGCCGCCTGCGGCGCGAGTTGGCCTCCCTGCTCGGCGAGGAGCCCGGCGACCACTTCGCCGAGGCGGCCTACGGCTTCGGCGCCGGAGCCGCCCGCGAGATCCTGCGCCGCAACGTCAAGGGCCGCGCCCGGACCACCGAAAAGATCGACCGGGTGCTGACCCACCGCATCTGGGGCCTGCCCATCTTCCTCTTCCTGATGTGGCTGACCTTCGAGGCCACCTTCACCCTGGGCACCCCGCTGATGGAGCTGCTCGAGCGTTTCTTCGCCTGGGCCGGAGCCGAGGTCTCCACGGTGATGGCCCCGGGACTCTGGCGCTCCCTGGTGGTCGATGGGGTCATCGGCGGCGTGGGCGGGGTGCTGGTCTTCACCCCCAACATCCTGCTGTTGTTCATCATGATCTCTATCCTCGAGGACTCGGGCTACATGGCCCGGGGCGCCTTCGTGATGGACCGCTTCATGCACAAGCTGGGGCTCCACGGCAAGAGCTTCATCCCGATGGTCATCGGCTTCGGCTGCACCGTCCCGGCGGTGATGGCCGCCCGCACCCTGGAGAACCCCAAGGACCGCCTGGTGACCATCCTCACCGTGCCGCTGATGAGTTGCGGCGCGCGGCTGCCGGTCTACATCCTCCTCGCCGGGGCCTTCTTCCCCGACAACGCCGGCACCGTCATCTTCGCCGTCTACCTGCTGGGTATCCTGCTGGCCGTGCTGTCCGCCCGCATCCTGCGCCGCACCCTTCTCAAGGGCGACCAGGACCCCTTCGTGATGGAGCTGCCCACCTACCACGTGCCCACGGTCAAGGCCGTGCTGCTCCACGCCTGGCGCCGGGCCTGGATGTATGTCAGGAAGGCCGGCACGATCATCCTCTTCGCCATGCTGGTCATCTGGGCGCTGAGCGCCTTCCCCCGCCAAGCCCCCGACGCCGCCGACTTCGAGGCCCGGGAGCTCGAGGCCGCCCGAGCCTACGCCGCCGCCGCCGGACTGACCCTGCCCACGGACTTCGATCCCGGTGTGGGTGAACCCCTGCCCGCCGAACTGTCCGCCCAAGTCGATGCGAACGCCGCGGATTATATCGGGTACACCGCCCGCCTGGAGTCTCTCGACGCCCAGCGTGAGGCCGCCCGTCTGCGCAGCTCGCCCCTGGGTTACATCGGCCGCGGCCTGGCCTACGTCATGCGGCCCCTGGGCTTCGACTGGAAGATCTCCAGCGCCCTGGTGGCTGGCTTCGCCGCCAAGGAGGTAGTCGTGGGCACCCTGGGCGTGCTCTACGCCGTCGAGGACGCCGAAGACGAAGGCGCCGAGCTCCAGGATATACTGCGCGCCGACTGGAACGCCCGCACCGGCGGCAAAGGCTGGCTGATCGCCCTGCCCCTGATGGTCTTCGTGCTGATCTACGTCCCCTGCATCGCCGTGCTGGCGGTCATCCGCCGCGAGACCGGCTCCTGGAAGTGGACCCTGTTCACCATCGTCTATCTGACCGTGACCGCCTGGCTCGTCGCCGGGGCGGTGCGGTTGATCGCCGGCCTGTTCGCCTGACCCGGAGGCAATGTGTCCGTCATCGGCCCCATCATCGCCGGAGTGATCCTCGTCGGCTCGATCCTGGCCCTGTTGCTGACCCGCCGCCCCGGCGGCGGCAACCCCCTGGGTTGCGGCGAGCGCTGCGCCTGCCGCGACGGCGGCGAGTGCCGCGACACCACAGGAAAAGAGTAGCCCGATGAGCTGGTTCGGCTGGCTGCTGCTCGGCCTGGGGGCTCTCGGCGGCCTGACGGCTCTGGTCCTGTTCGTCCGCCGGGAGCGGCGGCGCGATCCCTGCCGGGGCTGTCCGGGTTGCAGCCCGAGGGCCAAGCGCCGGGCGGAACGCTCCCGAGACGCACCACCGGTGACTTCCACCAAGTAACAAACCGGCCCCGCAGGGCCGGTTTGCCGTTGTTCAAGCGGATACGCCGACTACTCCACTTCGTAGACCCGCACATCATGGGTGCAGGAAGTCCAATCCCAGGGCCAGGTGAAGGTTGTCTCACCATAATACTCATTATATAATCCATCGTACCAGGTTGCCCTTACAATACCCGGCTTGTCGCAGGCCGCTTGGTAGTAGCTGGCGGCGAAACTGCCACCCGTTCCGCTGGTGAAGTAAGGTCGCGGCCAACCCCAACCGTCTGCCGCATAATCCCAGGCATCGGTATAGGCTTTGCTGCTCTCGTCGGCGCGATAGCCGATGGTCAGTTGCGCGCCTTGGATTGTTGAACTCGTATCACCGAGATATACCGTTCCAGTGATCATGTGGACATCGAGGAGCTGCTCGCCATCCTCCTCGGTTACGACAACGTTATCGCAGCCCACCAACAGCGAAACAGTAACAAGGAGCGTTGTGTAAACGGCTGCCCGCTTCATAGTTCCTCCTTTTAGCATTAAGTAAAAAGTGACATGATACAAGTGAGCATCATGTCAAACAGTTAACAAACCCATTGTTCGAAGTCAAGCATATAGTAAATAAATATGTTTTATATAGTTTTCAGTTCTAAGACTGGCATCGAATACCCCGACCGGACCTTATAATGACTGTATGCTGTTGATAATAAAGGCGATGATCATCGGTTGCTTGTCACGAAACGGACAGTTGAAAAGTGGCGGCTAAGATGAGCTTCATCCTTAGTAGGCCTAGATATACGAACACTTGCCAATGCCTTGACAGCAGATTGCCACTTAAGCTTAAGTATCGTAATAACAAGTAATAAGGTCAAGCCAAATGAATGCTTGGCCAACAGCGTGCAAACTGGTAAGTGAAGAACGGCCCGACAAGCCGCTCCTAATCAGCCCGGTTTGGTCCGATCACGTTCCATGATGCCAAAGGCTTCTTTTTACAACATGAATCATCACACACGGTTACGGGGTACTTCGAAAACACCGCTCTACAGCTTGCATTTGGAAAAGCTGATGGCATCACACAACCCACGGACCAGCCGACTCCAACTCTAAACACCACCCCACCTCGAAGAATGCTGCTGATACGAGGCTTTGCCGAATGATGCTTGGCCTGCCAACTCAACCCCACGGCGCCTGCTAGTTATATATACATGATAATAGCACGCTTAGGATAGATGCGCCATCATCGATGCTCGCTGCGCCAGGCAGTTGATAATGGAGCTGCGTGACGTCTCTACGGGCATCCTGGGAATGTGAAAATCCACGTACCTGCCACAAGCAGCTCACTCGATGTGCGCACCTGATTGCCTGCTGACTGCATGTCTCAGAACGTTGTCCAGTGCCACCATGCTCCGTGACAGTTAAGTGATCCCAAGCTGATAGAGCATGGAGCGGTCAATGTTTATGGCACATTATCATATCAAATCAAACCTGCGGCCAGTACCTCTGACTGCCTGCATTAGGACTACTCGAGGATAGACGCCCGCTGATGGGCCGTCGGCGCCACACGACGGATAAGGCAGCCCCGAGCTGGCAGAGCAGTTATGGCGTCAATGACGCCGTACACCATGAGGAGCGCGCCGCTCACTCCTCCCGGTAGATGCTCCCGCCGATGAACTCGCGCAGCAGCGAGGTCGAGGGCACGGGCTCGTCGGGGATGTCTAGGAAGAAGCCGATGAAGGCCAGCAGGCGGTCGGCCTCGGCCCGCTCCGGCGCCGTTTCGGGCACGGCCTCCAGCAGGGGCCGGGCGTGCTTGCCCAGCACCCCCAGCTCGTAGATCAGCGCCGAGTTGAACATCACGTCGGCGGTCTCCTGGAAGGGGAAGATGTAGCGTCCCTCGCCACGGCGCACCTGGGGCCAGCGGGCCAGGGTCTGCAGGGCGTCATAACCCCGGTAGCGGGCGTCGCGGACGATGCGCCGGACCAGCCGGGTGTCGGTGGTGGGGACCCGGTTGTGGTTGTCGATGTTGAGCTGGGTCAGGCAACTGACATAGACCTTGAACTTCTCGGGCAGGGGCACCGCTGGGGTCAGGGCGTCGCTGAGGCAGTGGATGCCTTCCATCAGGATCGGCGTTCGGTCGGTGATCCGGGTGGCGGTGGGCGCCGGGGAGCTGCGACCGAGCTTGAAGTCGAAGCGCGGCAGGTTGACCTCGCCGCCCTCGATCAGGCTGATCAGGTCCCGGTTGAGCGACTCGACGTCGACGGCCTCGAGGCGCTCGAAGTCCGGCTTGCCGTCCTCGTCCAGCGGAGTGCGCTCCCGGGGCTGGAAGTAGTCGTCGACGCTGATCACCAGGGGCCGGTGGCCGATGACCGTCAACTGCAGGGCCAGGCGCTTGGTGAAGGTGGTCTTGCCGCTGGAGGAGGGACCGGCGATCAGGATCAGCCGTGGCGGGTGGTGGCGTCCGGCCACGGCGTCGGCGATCTCGGCCAGTTTCTTCTCGTGGAGCGCCTCGGCGAGGAGGATCAGCTCCTTGTGGCGGCCGCGGGCCGTCAGGTGGTCCAGGCCGCCGACGGTCTCGGCCCCCAGCACCTTGATCCAGTCCTCGTACTCGTGGAAGATGTGGAACAGCTTGCGCTGCTCGTGGAAAGGGGCCAGCCGTCCGGGGTCGTGGTGGGTGGGGAAGCGCAGCACGAAGCCCGGCGGGTAGAAGACCAGGCCGAAGGTCTCCAGCAGGCCGGTCCGCGGGGCGATGGGACCGTAGAAGCTGTCCAGGATGCCGCCGACGCGGTAGAGCTCGACCTCGTCCTTGTCGAGATGCCCGAGCAGGGCGGACTTGGTACGGTCGCCGAAACCGGCGAAGGCCACCCGGGCCTCCTCGCGCTTCATCAGCAGGTACTCGATGGGCAGGTTCCGGCGGACCAGCTCGCGCATCTTCTCGAGCAGGGCCTCGACGTCGTCGGGTGTGCAAGGGCGGATCTCGCCCAGCAGCACCGGGCCGTCGCCGTTGTCTTCCACCTTGCGGCGCAGTGTGCCGAAGAAGCCCCCGGAGAGGGAATGGTCGATATAGACCGTCTGCTCGGGGAAGTGCTCCACGGCGGCGGCGATCAGCAGCAGACGCACCGCGCGGCGGTAGGCCCGCATCCCCTCGAGGTCGTCGGCGCCGCGCAGGTCCACCCGGCAGGGCGTCTCGATGGTCGAGCGCAGGTCGCGGGCGTGGTGGTCGACGAAGGCCATCAGGGGCTCGCGGGGCGGCGGGTCGATGACCCCCCGCTCCAGGGCCGTCCGGTAGGCCTCCACGACACTGGTACCGGCCGGGACTTTGAGGCCGCGCGGCGTGGTCATCGCGGTGGTGAGCAGTTGAATCTCGATCAAGGCCCGCTCCTTGTTTGATGCACGGCCGGCCCGGCGGGACAGCAGGTTTTCCGGCTTCCCGCGGCGCTTCGAGGAAGGCCGGGTCGGTTGTCAAAAACGGCTGTAAGACAATAGAGAATGTAGCAGGCGCGATCAGCGGCAAATCCAGCTAACGGCGGACTTGCCCATGCTCTGAGAGCTGCAGCTCACCGGATCCAAGAGCAGCAACACTCGGCATGGGGACCGCCTACCCTGATTGAGCTGGATCATTATTGTATGCTGCTGAAAACCAATTCGATGCGCTACAGTAATCAGTCACGAAACGGGTCGGCGGGAAATGGCCGCTCCATCAGCTCGATCTGGTGGAAATCCGGCTGTCGGCATCCTTCCATAGGCACAGACAGTGGAGTCTGAACTGCTTGCAAGTGATATGATGGCAAGCAATAATGTCATGCCGGCCGGGGGATTATACCGGCAAGCGGCTTCTCGATGAGGCAGTGAGCAACCAGCTTCAGCCGGATCTGATCCGGACAACCTCAATGACGCCATCACTCAAGCAAAAAAGTCGGGTCGTCCGAGCCGACAATCAGAGTGTACGGAGACCTCCCGGATAGTCGCAAAGGGCTCGCTCGATGCTCACTCGATCGCCTTCAGGCCGTCCTTGTCAACCCGGCGGCGTCGATAAACCAGGTGGAAGAGCAGGGCCAGAGGGCCGTAGGTCATCAGGGTGCGCGTCCCCCAGAGCAGGGCCATGGAGAAGCCGCCCTCCAGGGGCATCCAGGCCAGAGAGATCGAGCTGATCACGGCGCCGATCAGGGCGCCGATCACCGGGGTGTACCAGCGCCCCTCCCAGGCCGTCTGCGCGGCCAGCAGACACCAGCCGACGATGGCCGCCTCGGCGAGCTCGAAGAGCAGGCGGCTGGGCGTCCCGAAGGGGGCGAGCCAGTCGGACAGGGGCAGGCTCAGCAGTAGCAGGACCAGGCCGGAGAGCAGGCTGCCGGCGACGGTGCCGCCCAAGTGGCCCCGGGGACGCTCGCCACCGCCGTGGACGGCGAGGCGGCCGAAGACCCACAGCGCCACGGTGTAGCGCAGCGCTTCGCGCAGCAGCACGCCCGCCGCCGATGACAGCGCGGCGCTCGACGAGACGGTGTTGGCGAAGAAGCGGGTGAGGAAATCGAACAGGGAGGGCACCAGGGCGAGCAGGGCGGCGGTCGGCCAGAGTCGTCTTGGGACGGAGGACCGGCTGGGCTGAGTCACCATGGCAACACTATCCGGATTTCGACTCAGTCGGTGGGACGGTGACGCCACCAGATGGCGAAGGTGACCGGCAGGTAGTTGATCAGCGCGGTGAGCCCCTGGCTCCAGATCGTCGCGGCGCGGTACTCGGCGGCGGTGATGAAGAAGTAGAGCGTCGTTATCCCGGCGATGGCGACCAGGAACAGGGGCCAGAAGTGCAGGGCGCGCCCCTTGGAGAGATGCCAGCCCAGACCGACGAGGATGCCGATCATGGTGCCCAGGATGATCATCTCCAGCAGGACCATGCCGATGAAGTCGGAGAGGCCCCAGGGCAGGCCGACGAGCCAGTAGACGAGATAGCCCGCGCCGCTGCCGGCGCCCAGGCTGACCCCCACCGTCGAGGGCAGCTTCTTCAACCGCACCAACACGGCGGGGAAGAGGGCCTGGGCCAAGAAGTAGAAGAAGACGAAACTGACGAAATCGACCAGGTAATGCTGCCAGGCGCGCAGGGATTCGCCGAGGGCGGTCTCGGAGAGCAGGGTGGCCGCCACGGCGACAGCGGCGGCGCCCAGGGACCAGGCCAGGTAGGCCGGCCACTGCTTGACCAGCCGGGAGCGGGGTTTTGACGTATCCTGCTCCCGTCCCTTCTTCACACGCAGATGTTTGGTTTCCTCGGTCATGGCTCAGGCGATGGTCAGGGCGGCGGCGATGGAGAGGAACTTGGTCTGGGGGCTGTCGGCGCGGCTGGGCAGGATCACCGGGGCGGCGGCGCCGACGATCAGCGCGGCGGAGCGGGCTCCGGCGAAGAAGTTCAGGCACTTGTAGAGCACGTTGGCCGCCTCGATATCCGGGGCGATCAACACGTCGGCGTCACCAGCGACCTCGCTTTCGATCTTCTTGATCCGGGCCGACTCCTTCGAGACGGCGTTGTCGAAGGCCAGGGGGCCGTCGACGACGCAATCGCCGAGCTGCCCGCGGCGGCTCATCAGCGCCAGGGCGGCGGCGTCGCCGGTGCAGGGCATCGCCGGCAGGTTGACCTTCTCCACCGCCGCCAGCGCGGCGACACCGGGGCGTTCGATACCCAGTTTGCGGGCGACGTCGCAGGCGTTCTTCAGGATGTCGGCCTTCTCCGCGAGGTCCGGGGCGATGTTCATCGCCGCGTCGGAGAGCAAGAGCAGTTTATGATAGGCCGGGATCTCGGCGATCATCACGTGGGACAGCAGCCGTCCGGTGCGCAGGCGGTTGTCCTCGGCCAGCACGGCCTTGAGAAAAGCCCGGGTGCTGACCCCGCCCTTCATCAGCGCGTCGGCGTCACCGGCGGCCACGGCGTCGGCGGCGCGCTCGGCGGCCTGTTTGGCGGGCGCTTCGACGAGCTCGAAGGGGGCCAGATCGACCCCGGCCTCGTCGGCCAGCCGTTTGGTGGCCTCGCTATCGCCGAAGAGCAGGGCCTCGGCGATGTTCTCCTCGTGAGCCTTGGCCACGGCCAGCAGGGTCTCGGCGTTGTCGGAGCCGGCCACGGACAGCCGTCGCGAGGGTCGCTCCTTGACGCGGTCGACGAGCTGGGTCAGATCGGTGAAGGGCATGGCTGCTCCCGGTGATGCGGTGGTGGGGGCGGGTTAAGGCGACCGGCGGTGCTGACCGTCGAGGGGGCTGGTCGTAACGCGGCGGGCGATCGGTTCTTTGGTTCGCTGTCCGTCCGTCTCCGGTCCGTGTCGCGCCGGGCTGTCGTCAAGACCGCCCGGTACCGCGAACCAGCAAGGCGATGAGATCTCGCAAGCAGGCACTATCGCCCTGAGCAAATCGCACTGCCACAGTCTTACCAGTCGTACCACTCGCCGCTCACCTGGAGGGAAGCAATCTCCGCCGGCCATTGAAACGGCCGATGGGGCCACCCGCTCAGCCCGCCTGTTCGCCAAGCTGTGCCAACCAGCCCCCGGACGGCTAGGCCTTCTTCTGGCGCCAGCGATACCAGGCCAGCAGGAAGGGGCTGGCGATGAAGATGGAGGAGTAGGTTCCCACCAGTACGCCGATGGTCAGCGCCAGGGCGAAGTCGTGGATCACACTGCCGCCGAAGAGCACCAGCACCAGGGTGACGATCAGGGTGGTGCCCGAGGTCAGCACGGTGCGGGAGAGGGTCTCGTTGATGGCGGTGTTGATGATCTCGCGCATACCGCGGCGGCGCAGCAGCTTGCGGTCCTCGCGGACGCGGTCGAAGACGACGATGGTGTCGTTGAGCGAGTAGCCGACCAGGGTCAGCAGGGCCGCGATGATCGAGAGGTTGATCTCCTTGCCCAGTAGGGCGAAGATGCCCAGGGTGACCAGCACGTCGTGGGCCAAGGCGATGATGGCGCCGATGGCGAAGGAGAACTCGAAGCGCACGGAGATATAGCCCAGGATGAGCACCAGGGCGACCAGGATGCTGGTCAGGGCAGCGGAGCCCAGCTCCTCGCCGACCTTGGGTCCGATGACGTTGGTGCTCTGCAACTGGAAGGCGCCGACATAGGTCTCGTCGCGCAGCACCTGGAGCCGTTCCTCGTCGAGTCCGGCCTCGCGGGCCAGCTCCAGGGCCTCGTCCATGGAGCCCAGCAGGCGCATGGTTTCCACGCCGGTGAGGTTGCGGGCGACGGCCAACTCGTCGGCCAGCTCGGTGATGAAGACCGGCGGTGCGGGCTCGCCCGCGACGGCGTCTTCTTCCACGTCTTCGACGACGACCTCTTCCTCGGCGGTTTCGGCGTCGGGCGCCGCAGTCACGGCGGGCTCGACGGCGGCCGTCGCGACGGAGAAGAGCCGGCTGAGCTCCCGGCGGTAGTCGGCGGCGCTGACGGGTCCGTTCAGATCCAGGCGGTCCTCGGCGTAGTTGTCGGGAGGACGCAGGTCGGTCAGCACGGCGGTGATCTGCTCGTTGGTGGAAACCTCGATCAGCGTCTCGATGTCCGAGGTCAGCTCCTCGACGCCGGCCTCGTTGATCACCAGGCGATTCTGGTCATCGAGGCGCACCTCGAGCAGATTGAGCTCTAGGTCGAAGGTCTCGGCGAAGTAGGGGATCAGCTCGACGGGGAAGTCCTCGATCTCGCCCAGCTCCTCCCAGTCCTCGATCGGCCCCTGCTCTTCCCGGTAGTCGACGATGGCCCGGGCCAGCCGCTCGGCCGAGTCCTCGGCCTTCTGGCGGATGACGACCTCGTCCTCGGCGCTGCCGATGGTGTAGACGTCCATCCCCGTCCGGGTGCGGAACTCGGTGAGATCGCCCAGGGTGACCGGGTCGGCGAACTTGACCTGGACCCGGACACCGCCGGTGAAGTCGATACCCAGGTTGAAGCCGCCGCTCAGGAAAACGCTGACGACGCCGGCCAGGATCACGATCGCCGAGATGATGAAGGCGACCTTGCGACCCTTGATGAAGTCGAACTTGCTTTCGGTGAAGATCTGCAACGTAGCCCCCTCGCTGGGCGGAACTCCGGCCCGCCGCGCCCAGACCGTGGTGAAATCGAAACGGTTAACGCTCGAAAACGCCAACACGGCCGCTGCGCCGGACGGAACGCCTCGGTCCGCCGAGCCTTGGCTAGATGGAAAGTCGCTTATCCTTGATCCGCCGGGCGCGCATGTCGAAGATCCAGCGGGTGACGATCAGGGCGGTGAACATCGAGGACAGGATACCGATGGCCAGTGTGACGGCGAAGCCGCGGATCGCTCCGGTACCCAGCAGGTAAAGCACGCCGGCGGTGATCAGGGTGGTGATGTTGGCGTCGAGGATGGTGATGAAGGCTTTGTCGTAACCGGCGTTGATCGCCGTGGGCACGTTCTTGCCGGCGCGCAGCTCCTCGCGGATGCGCTCGAAGATCAGCACGTTGGCGTCCACGGCCATACCGATGGTCAGGATGATCCCGGCGATGCCCGGCAGGGTCAGCGTCGCTCCGAAGAGCGCCAGGGCGGCCACGACGATGATCATGTTGATGACCAGCGCCAGGTCGGCCACCAGGCCCGAGGCCTTGTACCAGAAGAACATGAACACCAGCACGATGGCCAGGCCGATCAGAGCGGCGGTGACGCCGTACTTGATGGAGTCCGAGCCCAGGCTGGGTCCGATGGTGTCCTCCATGACGATCTTCAGCGGCACGGGCAGGGCGCCGGCGCGCAGCTTGATGGCCAAGTCGCCGGCCTCCTGGGCGGAGAAGTCACCGGTGATCTGCCCGCGCCCGTTGATCTCCTCGCGGATGTAGGGGCTGCTGATGACCTTGTCGTCCAGGACGATGGCCAAGAAGCCGCCGACGTTGTTGCGGGTGATCTGGGCGAAGTCCTCGGAGCCCGAGTAGTTGAACTCGAAGCTGACCGAGGGCTTGCCGTACTGGTCGCGGTCCAGGTAGGCGTTGGTCAGGTCCTCACCCTTGATGATGCGACCGAAGTCGAGGATGTGAAGCTGGAAGAAGCCGTCCACGGGCTCGCCGTAGGCCTCCTCGAGCTTGCCGACGACCTCGTAGATCCAGTCTTGGGAGGTCGGCTGGAGCAGCTTCTCGTCGGTGATCAGCAGCTTGTGCTGCCGGGGGACGAAGCGCTCGATGTCCGGGTCATCGACCATGGCATCGAGGCGCTCCTCGACCTGCAGGGGCGCGTAGTAGCGGCCGTCGATGTTGTAGATGCCGCGCTGGGTTAGCAGGTCGGCGTACTCGGGCAGCCGGGCGATCCCGGCCAGCACCTCGGGGAGTTGCTGGTCAATGACCAGGGCGAACTCCAGCACGGCGCGCTCGCCGATGAGCGCCTTGGCGCGTTCGGCGTCGCGGATCCCGGGCAGCATCACCGAGATGCCGTTTTCGCCGACCTTCTCGACGACGGGCTCGCTGACGCCGAACTCGTCGACGCGCTCCCGGATGATCTCCAGGGCGCGATCGACGGCGTCGGACTGCTCGTCCTCGTCGATCTTGCTCATGTCGGCCTCCATGCGCAGCACCATCCCGCCCTTGAGGTCCAGGCCCAGGTTGACCGTGTCCTTGGGCAGGTACTTGCGCAGGCCCTCGGGCAGCTCGTCGAGCAGACCCGTGGTCGGCAGGGCGAACAGGACCGCGGCGATGAACACCAGGATGCTGAGCAAGCCGTAGAAACGCCGCTTTCTGGCCATCTAAACTCCTTGGAAACTAAACGGTAAATCCGGCAGCCTCACTCGGGCTCCGGGGCGCATTCAAGCAGGCTGAAAAACGAGGGCGACGGGTGCTCCAGGACGGCGCCGATCGCGCGGGCCAGGTCATCGTCCAGGCCGACGAGTTTGATCCGGCCGTCTTCGATAACCTCGCGCACCAGCGGGGCGGTGATCACCCGATCGCCGACGACGACGGCCAGGGGCCGGTCGACGTATTCGGCGGTCAGCGCGGCGAACTCCGCCGCGGCCGAGGCCTCCAGGGTCAGCGCCAGGTCGGCGCCGAAGTAATTCTCGCTCAGTTGGGTCTCGACGGGGCCGAGCTCCAGGGCGCGCCCGCCCTCGAGCAGGTAGAAGAAGTCGCGACCGGCCTCGTCGGGCTCCAAGGCCCAGACGGCGTCGTCGCCCAGGGAGACATCATCACGCCCGCCGCCCTCGACGACGACGCGCCGACCGTCCACCACCAGCTCGACGCCGTCGGGGAGGCGGAAATCCCAGACCGTCGCGGCGGGATCGAGCACGGGGATGACGGCGGCGGCTCCGCCGGCCAGCAGCAGCTCGGGTCGGGCGGACGCCGGACAGACGACCTCGAGGCTCAGGGACTCGAGGTCCAGCGGGGCCGCGCTCCAGTCGCCATCGACCAGCTCCAGCTCGACGCCGCTGTACTCCTCGGCGGTTATCGCCCCGCCGACGGCCCCCAACCGCTCCTCCAGGGCCGAGCGCAGCTCGAGCAGGTCACCGATGACGGCGCCGGGGGCGCAGTCGTAGACCGCCGTCCAAACACCGGCCCCGGCGAGGACCGGCACAGCGACTAGCAGAAGCGGCAATCGCCACGGCTTCATCCCTCCGCCCCCAGCTCCAGACAGGCCACGGCCTCCAGGTCGAGGTCGTGGCGCAGGCCGGCCTCGATGAGGCGGCGGCCCCGGGCGGCGATCATCACCGCGTTGTCGGTGCAGAGGCGCAGCGGTGCGAAGAAGGCCCTGACGCCCTCCTCGGCGGCCCGGCGACCCAGATAGGCCCGCAGGCCGGAGTTGGCCGCCACGCCGCCGCCGACGATCAGGCTCCGCAAACCCGTTCGGGCGCAGGCCGCCAGGGCCTTCTCGCCCAGGGTCTCCACGGCTGCCGCCTGGAAAGCGGCGGCCAGGGCGCGCCGTCGCGCGTCGTCCAGCTCTCCGGACGCCTCAAGCTCGATGATACGCCGCGCCGCCGCCGTCTTGAGACCGGCGAAGCTGAAGTCCAACCCCGTGGGCATCGGCCGGGTGAATTCCTCGACCGGGCCTGCGCAGTCCCCGCCGTGTTCCTCGGCGTACTCGGCGGCCCAGCGGTCCAGCGTCGGTCCAGCCGGGTAGTCGACCCCCAGCAGGCGGCCGATTTTGTCGTAGGCTTCGCCGACGGCGTCGTCGACGGTCTCGCCCAGCGGTTCGAACTCCAGCAGACCGGGCTGATCCGCCGCCTCGGTCACGGCGTAGAGGGCCGTGTGACCCCCCGAGACCAGCAGGCCGACGAAGGGCGGCTGCGGGGCGCCCTCGGCCAACAGCGGCGCCTGGAGGTGGGCCGCCAGGTGGTTGACGCCGACGAACGGGACACCCAGGCCCCAGGCCAGGGCCTTGCCGAAGTTGAGTCCGACCAGCAGCGCGCCGGTTAGTCCGGGGCCGTAGGTCGCCGCCACGGCGTCGAGATCGGTGTAGACGACCTCGGCACAGGAGAGGGCCTGACGGACCACGGGGAGGAGGCGGGCGGCGTGGTTGCGGCTGGCCAGCTCGGGCACCACCCCGCCGTAGGCGGCGAAGAAGTCGGCCTGGGAGGAGACGATGTCGGCGCGGACCCGCGCTCCCCGCTTATCGGTATCGAGGATCGCGGCCGCCGTCTCGTCGCAGGAGGTCTCCAGACCGAGGATCAGCACGGAACCTCCCCACTGGACGAAACCGCCGTCCGCTCCTTAATAAAGCAACGGCCCACGGGCCGCCGAAGAACCAGGGCAGGAGATTGTAGCATAGGGGCGGCGACCGGGCAAGGCGCGCGGCGGCCCGCTGGTTGGCCGTCGCGACCGGGGGCGGCGTTTCGCGGTGCGTTGGAGCGACTGGGGCCGCTACTCATCGTGCCAGAGGTGATCCTGGGTTATTGTAACGATCTCCGGCCAACCGTCTATGTACTCCAGCTTGGCGATCCCGAGCTGCGGGACCCCCAAGTTCTCTCCGTCGTAATAGTGGAAGGCATCATGTAACCTGATCGGACCAGTTGGGCGGTGTATCCCGCAGGTAGTCGAGACAGGTTTCGTCGCCGCGATGGCTGAATCTGAGCGGCCTTTCTCTGATAATTCTCTGATATTTCTCTGATATTTCTCTGAAAAAGAGCCTGTCGTTGCGGATGAAGCCGCCGTTGTGGGCTGATAACCGTCGCTCGCCGTAGCCTCGGCAGCTATCGAGGCCGTTGATACGCGCCTCGCCATTGGCCGGGGCCTTGTCGCGGTTGGTTCGCTTGTGGTGGAAGTCGTTGAGCAACAGCCTGTTATCGACCTTCCAGCCGTCGGTGTTGACGATCTATCCCACCTTGAGCTCTTCCAGCTAGGCGGCGCCGTGCTCCCTTTTGGATTCGGTGTGTATATTACTTGTCATATCTGTTGCATATTTGCTTACCATCGGTCAGCTTATAGTGATTCTTAGGGATAATCACCAGAAACTGAACCAAGTATTGGCAATTGGTATTAGAAATTGGTGAAAGACGCCCTGAGACAAGGGGCTGGTAACCACCCGCGGCGTGTGGTCAACCAGCGAAGCCGGATAACGGTCTAAGCTGCTAAAGCCAGCAATAGAGCGTCGTCAGCAGCTCGTTTACTCACAGTCTGGTCAAAACACGACCTTCGGCTTCGGCGGAACTCAATGGAAGCCTAGGTATATCACCACCAAGCAACGGGATGACAATGGCGGCGAGTGTGAGCTATAAAGCAACCAATGACAGTCTATTAGCTGGATGAGTCGGTTCCGGCGCGAGTGATAATCCCTACATTATAATCTGGGCGTTTGGCAAAGCATACACATTGCAACCGCTGTTGGTGGCGGATCGGGTGACCTCACTTATCCTGGCTCTCCACCTCGACGATACGGGCGGTTTGGTTGAGGGCTTGACGTTATCTGCACCGACGGCGCAGGTCAAGGCCTAAGCGCTGTACTATCATATGATTATCAGCCAGATGCTGCCCGATTGGTTTCGCATGATGAGGTGTAAACCTGAAGCCGGCTCGCCGTAGTCTTGAATCAACCTTTTCCTGGCTGGTCGGCCGACGTGTGCGTTGTCTTATCGAAAAGCTGTCAATAGTCGATCGACCGGCCGCGTTCTGAAAACAAGCGCACAGGATCAGGTGCGGTTGACCCGCCAGATCAGGATGATCCCGGCCACACAGAAGAGGATGTTGGGCGTGTAGGCCGCCCAGAAGGGACTCATCACCCCGGACTGGCCCAGGGCCCGGCCCATGGCGATGAACCCCCAGAGCACAAAGCCCAGCAGCACCGCCACGCCGAAGCCCAGCGCCGTGCCCGAGCGCGAGGTGCGGATGGCCAGCGGCGCGCCCAGCAGCACCACGATCAGGTTCGCCAGGGGCACGCTGATCTTGAGCTCCAGCTCGACCCGCTCCTTGTGGGCCTCCTTGCCCGAGCGTTCCAGCAGCTCGATGTAACCCTCCAGCTCGGAGTAGGTCATGTCCTCGGGCGTCTTGGAGAGCACCCCGAACTCGTCGGGGGCCTCCTCGATGGGCACCGTCATCTCGTCGATTCTCTCCAAGTCGAGCTGGACCCCCCGGGGATCGAAGGTCCGCACCTCGTTATCGTAGAATATCCACTCGCCGTCGATGTACTCGGCGGCCACCGCGTCGATGCGCCGGGCCACTCCGGCGGCGTCGTCATCGTGGAAGATGATCAGCGAGGGACGGCTCATCCTGCCGTTGTAGGCGTCCAGGGTCCCGGCGTAGAGCAGGTTGTCGTTGCGCAGGTTGGCCGAGTAATCGTTGGTCCTCATCCGCGCCTCCTGGTCCATGCGGTCGAAGACCCATTTCTTGATGGCGATCATCTCCTCGTTGGCCGGCGGGACGACGGTCTCGCCCCAGACCCAGACCAGCCCGCCGATCAGCGCGCCCATTAGAATCAACGGCGCGAAGACCCGGTAGAGCGAGATGCCGCCGGCCTTCATCGCCGTGATCTCCGAGCTCTTCGACAGGATGCTGATACAGAACAGCACCCCCAAGAGCACCGCGATGGGGTTGATCCACTTGATGACGAAGGGAACCATCAACATGTAATAGCGCGCCACCGTGCCCACGTCGGTCCCGCGCTCCATGAAACCGCCCACGCTCTCGATGAAGTTGACCACCAGATAGATGGTGATGAACGCCAACAGCGCGTAGAGGTAGAAGCGCAGGAAGGTGCGCACGACGTAGCGGTCAAGGGTGCGTCCGAGCATCGTCTCTCCGCGTGGTTCCAGGGCGGGAACGGGCCAAGCATACCCCCCGAGGCTCCGCAGCGCAAGGGGTCGCCGGCGGGGGTTTCCGAGGACCGCCTTGACCCAACGACCCGGCAGGGGTTATATTACACTAAACACTCAGCCACCGGAGGCCAAGCATGACCGTCCACCAGGGACGCCTCGTCGGCAAGGGCCGGCGCATCGGCATCGTCGTCAGCCGCTTCAACGAGTTCATCACCGGCAAGCTCCTCGAGGGAGCCCTCGACGCCCTGCACCGCCACGAGGTAGCCGAGGACGCCGTCGATGTCTTCTGGGTGCCCGGCTGCTGGGAGATCCCCGTCACCGCCAAGCGCCTCGCCGAACGCTACGACGCCGTGATCTGCCTGGGCGCGGTCATCCGCGGCGGCACCCCCCACTTCAACTACGTCGCCGCCGAGGTGGCCAAGGGCGTGGCCCAAGTCGGGCTCAACGCCGCCAAGCCCGTCATCTTCGGCGTGCTGACCACCGACACCATCGAGCAGGCCATCGAGCGCGCCGGGACCAAGGCGGGCAACAAGGGCGCCGAGGCCGCGATGTCGGCCCTGGAGATGATCGACCTCAACGAGAGGATCGACGACTAGTTCTGTTGAAAGATAGGCGGGGATTGCCATCCCCGACGCCCGACTCTGAGATACCGTATTGAACCCCGCCCCTGACGGCGGGGCTTTTCTCTAGTATACTAGGGGGGTGGAAGTCAAAATGCGAAGCAAACCTCAACCTAGGGGGCGGTGATGAAACCCGTAACCCGGATCGCGGCGGCCGTCGCGCTGGCGGGCCTGCTCCTCGTCGGGGCCTGCGACGAGGAACCCGAACTGACCGAAGAGACCTACGCGGCGATGACGGTGGAGCTGGTCCGCGCCGGCTTCATCGGTCCCGAGGCCGACGCCGTCTACGAGAGCCACGACGTTTCGCCGGAGCTCTACGATCGCTACTCTAAGGAGCTGGAGAAGGATCCAGACCGCCAGCGCCGCGTCGGCGAGCTGATCAAGGAAGAGCTGGGCGAGGACTGGGAGGACTGGGGCCGGGCCTTCGGCGAAGCCTTCGCCAAGCTGGGCTACAACTTCGGGGAGATCGCCGTCGAGTTCGGCGCGGGCTTCATCGAGGGTTTCATGAACGCCGTGCCCGAGATGGAGGCCGCCTTCGAGGAGATGGCCGAGAGCCTCGAGGAGACCTTCAGCGGCCTGGAGGCCGAGATCGAGGCCGAGCTCGAGGAGAACCAGACCGGGGACGCAATGGACACCACAGAGGATGAAACCTAGGGACCGGCGGCGGCGGGGAGGCCGAGTCGAACCGAGTACGGGGTTTCGAAGGATTCGGGAGGAACAATCCATGCTAAAGGTCCTGATCAAGACCCTGGCCCTGTCGGTGGCGCTGCTGCTCATCGCGGGCTGCGGCGAGCCGACCGCTACCACGGACGAAGCCGACTACCCGACGGTGGCCTCGTTGATCGCCGAATTGGAAACGAGCTACGACAAGCTTAACCTGGAGAACTACAGCGGCCTCTTCGACGAGGACACCGGCTTCACCTTCCACTTCGATGACGACGACGTCGACGCCGGCCTGCCCGAGAGCTGGGACCTCGATGAGGAGCTGGACGCGGCGGCATCGCTCTTCACCACCGTCGATCCAGCCTCGTTTCAGTTCCGCCTCGAAGACACCGACTTCGAGGAGCCCGACGAGGATACGGCGACGCTGAACAATATCGATTACGACCTGCGACTGGTGACCGACGAAGAGCTGATCGTCGCCCAGGGCCGGATAACCCTGCAGGTCGAACGCATCGATGGAAGCTGGCGCCTCGTCGAGTGCCGGGACGAGTACTATCCCGTCACCGCTGGTCTGCAACAGAGCTGGGGGGCTTTCAAATATGACAACCGCTAGAACGTCCCTGATCCTCGTATTATCCCTGGCCGCCCTCGTCGCGGCCCAGGACTACCTGCCCCTGGACGACGCCGGATACACCTACGAGCTGACCCTGACCATTCAGGACGCGATCAGCGTCGAGAAGGCCCACCGCGAGGTCGGCGACACGGGCTGGGAGCCCGACAGGTGGGGACCGCCCGCCGAAGACCCGCTCTACGTCTTCGACGACCCCAGCCACCGGGTGATGTACCAGTACATCCGCGATGACGGCGACAGCCTGCGGGTGCTCGAGTTCTACAACAACCTGGGAACCTGGGAGGAGCTGCCCTTCGTGATCCAGCTTCCCTTCGAGGCCGGCGACACCTGGAAATGCGACGGCTGGAGCGCCGGCGTCACGGAGGCCGGCACGGTAACCACCCCGGCCGGCGAGTTCACCGACTGCCTGCTGCTCGGCTTCGTCGAGGATGAAGCTGACGAGGGCGGTTTCCGTCAAAGCTGGGAGCTCACCCTGGCCCCCTACCTGGGTCCCGTCGCCGAGACCCGGCGCTGGGCGGAGCGGGAGGGTTTCTCCGCCGTGCTTCTAGAACACACCCCATGACGACTGATCCCCCGAGGCCGCCCATGTCCCGCGCAACCCCGACCACTCTCCTTCTCGCCCTGGCGCTGCTCTTCGCGGGCTGCGCCCGGGAGAGCGAGCAGAACCCCGAACCCCTGATCGAGTTCCTCGAGGCCTTCGAGGCGACCTGGGAGGCCCGGGATATCGGCGAGTACGGCGAGCTCCTGGCACCCGACGAGTTCACCTTCCACTTCGACGACGACGTCGACGCTCCGCCGCGGGCCGACACCTGGAGCTACGAAGACGAGCTGGACGCCGTGGGCGGGCTCTTCGCCGAGGCCCGCCACGTCGAGCTGGAGCTGGACCAGCAGTGGGACTTCGTCGAGTACCACCCCGAAGCCGACGAATTGAGTGTCTACGAGATCGGCTACGAGCTGGTGATCGATTACGGCGACGGGGAGCGCGTCGCCGACGGCGGCTTCAACCTGCGCCTGGTCCGGCGCGATGACGACGACGAGGAGCGCTGGCTGCTGGCCGAGTGGTGGGACGTGGTGCCCTACGAGATCGGCGGCACCACCTGGGGCACGTTCAAGCTAGAACACGCCGAGGGCCATGTCGGTTCGATCCAGTGACAGCCGTGGCTTTCGTCCGGAGCCGCTGTTTCTCCCGGCGATGCTCTGCTTGACGACGCTCTGCGGCCTCGCCGCGTCCTGCGACTTCTTCAGCGCCCCGCCGGAAACGGACCACCCGACGGCCACGCCGACCCGCCTGCTCGACCGCCTCGGGTACGCCTGGAGCGCGGCGGAGCTCGAGTCCTACACCGCTCTGCTCGACGAAGCCGCCTTCGAGTACCGCTTCCGGGAAGGCGACGGACCCCTGCCCCGCTGGGGCTACGCCGAGGAGACCGCCGCAATCGACGCCATCTTCGCCGACATCGGCTCCGCCGGACTGCTGTTGACCCTGGACGAGCCCGCCGACTACGAGCCTCCCACCGAGGACGCCCAGCACTTCGCCCTCGCCGGAGTGCTCTACGACCTGCGCCTGACCACCGCCGAGGGCTACCGGCGCGAGCAGGGCGAGCTGCTGCTCGAGATGCGCCGCGACGGCGCGGGCTGGCTGCTGACCGCTTGGGCCACCCTGACACCACCCGCCGATCCGCTCTTCGACGAGCTGCGACTGGACTACCACCGCTTCGAGTAGAACGTTGATAAAGCCACTGAATCCGTCGGCGAGAGACCTTGACAGCCGGGGTTTCTTGTAACATTCTGGAACTGGATCACTCGCCTCGACCGGGTCAGAATGAACCCATTCCCGCGGCTAACCAGCGCGTTTTAACACCCCACTGCCGGCCGCTGACGTCGGCGACAGGTGGCTCATCGATATCTGGTACGATCACAACGAGACTGCCCTGGCGGGGATTCACGAGACCAGTTGGGGCCACATCAAGTATCATCTCGGCTTGTTACGCTAAGGAGGCGCAAGTGAAACGGTTCGCATTGATATTACTTGCCATACTGACTGTGTCGGTAATAACCGGTTGTAACAACGGCGACGACGATGACGACGGCGTCAAGGTGGACCTGACCACCGTCGCGGGCGCCTTCCAAGCCCTGGTTGATAGCTGGGAGGAAGCCGACTATGAAGCCTACGAAAAGATTTTCGCCGACGGCTTCACCTTCTACTTCGACCAGCTCGACATTATCGACGGCGCGCCGGATTCCTGGGGCCGCGCCGCCGAGCTCGACGCCGCCTCGGTCATCTTCGTGAACGCCGACGCCGACGACATCGAGCTGACCCTGGCCCTGCCCGACGACTTCACCGAACCCGACGGCGACACCTGCAACCTGAACAACCTGGCCTACCAGATCAGCGTGACCTTCGACGACGTCACCTACGAGGCCGAGGCCTCCTGCTACCTCACCCTCGAGCGCAGCGGCGACGAGTGGTTCTTCACCCAGTGGATCGATCTGTACTCCTTCCTCGCCGGCGACTGCTGCACCTGGGGCGGGATCAAGTACCAGTTGGGCACGTAAAAAGCCGCGTAAGCATTGTCGCAATCAAGGGCCGCTCCGGCGGCCCTCTTCGTATCGCTACGCTCACCCCCTCGACCAATCCCCAATTGTTACTTGTTCCAAATTGATTATAATGACACGATCAACCCAAGCTGACCGGCTGATTGAAACCCATCTCGCGAACTAGAGGGATCCATACGCAAGCAGAGAGTCATGCCTATTATTATCGGCCTGCTCGCATTACCGGCCCTGTTGGCCGGTCGCGACACCGGCGACGTCAACGGCGTGGCTCAGGGCAACTGCAACTTCGGCTTGGAGCGGTCCGACGGCGAGTGGCGCTTCACCACCTGGTATGACCTGGTTGGTTATCGTTTGCTCGGTGGAATTGAAACAACCTGGGGCGCGATCAAGGCTCGGGGTTAGTAGTTGGTGGCAACAAGGCATGGGATCATATACCGTGTTCGGACCGCTCCCTGTATGTAACGCACTGTTAACATACGGGTTGGGCTGTGAAAAACTGCCACAAAAAGGGGGGCCAAAAGTGGCGGAAAACAAGCAACCGACCGGCACATCAGTTGCCCAAAATATAACCATGAGAATCACGATAAGTTGGCCGATAGTAAGAATAAACGCAAGAGATGCGGCAATAAATATACACACCGAATCCAAAAGGGAGCACGGCATCGCCTAGCTGGAAAAGCTCAAGGTGGAATAGATCATCAACACCGACGGCTGGATGGTCGATAACAGGCTATTAATCAACGGTATACATCACAAACTCATCAAATGTGACAAGGCCTTGGCCAATGGCGAGGCGCGTATCAACGGCCTCGATAGCTGCCGGGGCTACGGCAAGTGAAGGCTATAAGCCTGCAACGGCGGCTTCATACGCAACTTCCGGCTCTTTATCAGAGAAGGGCCGCTCAGATTCAGCCATCGCGACGACGAAACCTGCCTCGACTACCTGCAGGACACACTACTCAACTGGTCCGATCAGGTTACATGATCCTCAAGGATATTATACCAACGACCGGGCTGGTGCCCGGTCGTTTGATTGTCAAGGGTGGGATCACTAAGCGGCAACGGACAATAGCACTATTGAATAGCACTTAGATCAAAGCAGTTAGCTTTTCAATCAGGTATGCGCATCGAGCGAGATGCTTATGGCGGGTACGTGGTTTTCCATATGCCTGGGATGCCCGTGGCGACGTAGCTACACGCTGATAAACTGCTTGTCGCCGTTGGCCCCGATGACGATGCTTCGATCCCAAGTAGCCCATCAACATGTATATAATGAATGAATATCGTGGGTTTAAGGTTGCAGTTTAAACATGATTCAGCATGGCCTCGTCTCAGCCGCTTTTCGCAGGGGATCGGCGTTTCCAGTTGGAGTCGGCTGGTCCGGGATCGTGTGCGAAGCATAAGGGTATTGTCGTTATCAAGGATGATGACAGTTCGCGGCGCTGGGGGATGAGCTCCCGTCCTGCGGTGGATCGAGAGATTGACCCGTGACGCGGCGGGGACCAGGGGATACAACCCGCGCCTGCGCTCAACAGAAACCTTTGCCGTCCCAAGGTTGCCCGTCACCAACGGTCATGCTACAATGACTACTTGCGAACAGCGACGCGACCCGCGCTGATAACCTACGCTTCATCAACATCTTCTGACAATCGCCTCCACGAGGAGGCCGGACCAGGGAGTGAGATGGGATATAAAATCGCCCGCATACCCGGCGACGACGTGGGCCACGACGTGATGAAGGCGGCCATGATCATCATGGACGCCCTGGGCCTGGATATCGAGTGGGTGGACGCCGACGCCGGCTGGTGCATGTGGGAGGAGCGGGGCGACACGGTGCCGCCCGAGACCTGGGAGGTGCTGGAGAACACCGAGGCCTGCCTCTTCGGCGCCATCACCTCGCGCCCCGGCGTCAAGGGCTTCAAAAGCGCGATACTGCAAATACGCCAAAGGATGGACCTGTACACCAACATGCGCCCGATCAAGGCCATCCCCGGCGTACCGCTGAACTACCGCGACAACATCGACATGGTCATCTTCCGCGAGAACACCGAAGGGCTGTACTCGATGGTCGAGGCCCGGCCCCTGCCCAAGGAGCTCATCGGCATCCTGCCCAACCTGGAGCGTTTCGCCGATGTCGACGACGTGGCCATCTCCTGCCGCGTCTTCACCCCCAAGGGCTGCGAGCGCATCATCCGCTCGGCCTTCGACTACGCCAAGAAGTTCAACCGCAAGAAGGTCACCGCGGTCCACAAGGCCAACGTCATCCGCCAGACCGATGGCCTGTTCCTGGAGATCTTCAACAAGGTCGCCAAGGAGTTCCCGGGCATCGAGACCGACGAGGAGAACGTCGACGCCACCGCGATGTGGTTCATCAAGAACCCGGAGAGCTACGACGTGCTGGTGACGTCGAACATGTTCGGCGACATCATCTCCGACGAGGGTTGCCAACTCGTCGGCGGCCTGGGGTTCGGTGCCAGCGGCAACATCGGCGCCGACTACGGCGTCTTCGAGCCCAACCACGGCTCGGCGCCCAAGTACGCCGGCAAGTTCGTGGTCAACCCCACGGCGATGATCCTGGCGGCGCGGATCATGCTCCAGTGGCTGGGCGAGCACGACGCCGCCGAGCGCATCTGGAAGGCCGTCACCGCCCTCTATGCCGATGATTCGGCGCCCAAGACCTACGACATCGTCGGCAAAGACAAGGCCGCCGGAACCCTCGAGGTCGCCGAGGCCGTCGCCGAACGGCTGTAGTCCCGAGCATCACCGGAGCATCGACGGGCGCCCGCGGGCGCCCGTCGTCCGTGTCGCGTGGTCGAACCGTTTGACAGGGCCGCCGCATCGCCGTATTATCAAGCCCATACGAGCCTCCGGAATTGCTCCGGCGGCGGAACGCGACCACCGCCGCCCCAACCCGTGGAAGGTGCGAAGATGAACCGGCGTGGAATCATCCCGGTGCTTCTCGTCTCATTGTCCGGTGTTGCGCTGATCTTCGCCGGCTGCGAAACATCCACCGGCGGCGGCGAGACCGTCCAGGGCTTCCGGGTGGGCGAACCCGAGCTGCTGTTCAGCATCCAGCGGACGCCGATCCTGGATACCGACCTCTCTCCGGACGGCTCGACGATCGCCTGCTACCACTACGACGAGGAAGCCGACGATCCCTACTACCAACTGCGCCTCTACGACACCGCCACCGGACAACTCACCATCGCCGCCGAGAACGTCTGGATCATCGACCACGCCAGACCCCGCTTCTCCCCGGACGGCTCTTGCGTCGTCTACGCCGAGCTCTTCGGCTTCACCACCCCGCAGGTCTACCTCTACGACATCGCCGCCGACTCCTCGGACTTCGTCAGCGAGGGCTCCGAGGCCGCCTGGGATCCCGCCGGAGACCGCTTGGCGATCCGCCGCGACGAGGGCCTCTACCTCCACGACATCGCCTCGGGCGAGCCAGAGTTCCTCTGTCCCGAGACCCCGATCGGCCTGGAGTTCTCCCCCGACGGCGCCTGGATCTACGGCTTCCTGGACGGCCGGGTGGTCCGCGTGGGTGCGGCCGACGGCGGCATCGAAACCGTCAGCGACTTCGATCTGGAGCCCGTCGAGCTGGAGTTCGAGCTGCTGCCCGACGGCTCGGCGGCTTTACTCTGGCTGCCCGGCTACCCCGCCGGCTTCACCGGCCTGCTGGACATCTCGACGGGCGAGGTCGATTGGCTCGAGGACCAGTTCGACGGCATCAGCTTCACCTGGCCGGCGCTGATCGGCGACGACGAAAGCGGCTATCTGGTCTTCCAGCGCTCAAACACCCAGGACGGCCGCGATTACTACGGCGTCGAGGTCGAGTTCACCTGGACCGAGTAGGCTGTCGAGGCGAAACCAAAGGCACCGCGGTCGTATCCAAGATAATGAACCCACGACGGCAGCGAGCGGCCGCTGGCCTCGAGACAGGTCTTTGAGGTAAACTGGAAACTTACCGTCTTCATCGAGCGAACTGATATCCGAGCCCAACGCAGTGGAGAGAGACCATGCGCAGAAGCATCCCGATCACCCTGGCATTGACGGCCCTGCTGCTCGCCGCCGGTTGCAGCGAACTCGAGGAGCTGGAAAGCTCCGTCGAGGTCGGCGAGCTCGACGAACGAGCCGAGGCCGAGTTCAAGGACGGCGACTACCAGGCCGCCCTCGATGCCTGGCAGGAGGCTTTCGAGCTGGAGCCGGATAACGACGAAACGGCCTATGACATCTCCCGGGCTTACGCCATGCTCGACGACGGCGAGGCCGCCCTGGAGTGGCTACAACGCAGTATCAAGCTCTCCCTCCAGCCCCGCCTGGACTCCAAGGACCTGCGGAGCTTGCGCGACGACGAGGACTACCAGGAGCTGCATCAGGTCCTCAGCTACGCCTGGGGCGACCCCCTGCCAACCACCAACATGGGCGGGGATACCGAATCGGCTGTGCTGACCTCCGAGGGCTTCGACCTCTACCTCAAGGGTGAGTACGAGGCCGCCCTGGAGAAGTTCGAGCGGGCCTACCGCCTCGACCAGACCAACTACACCGCCGCTTTCGACATCGCCTGCGTGCACTCCCTCACCGGTCAAACCGAAGAGGCTCTCAAGTGGCTGCGCACCACGCTGAAGACCGTCATCCTGCGCTACCTGGAGGACCACGACTTCGACAACATCCGCCAAACGCCCGAGTTCCAGCGCATCCGCAAGGTCGCCGAGAGAATCTGGAATCCCACCGGTTGATCCACCAAGGAGCCTCCCATGCGACGCCTTTTCCCGGTCTTCGCCGCGCTCGCCATTTCGCTCACGCTGGGTTGCAGTGAACTGGAGGAGCTGGAGAGCTCCGTCGAGGTCGGCGAGCTGGACAAACGGGCCGAGTCCGATTACAAGGCCGGCGAGTACCAGGCCGCCCTGGATACATGGCTGGAGGCCTTCGAGCTGGCCCCCGACGACGACGCCCTGGCCTACGACATCTCCCGGGCCTACGCCGCCCTCGGCAACCAGGACCAGGCCGTCGACTGGCTCCAGCGCAGCTTCAAGCTGACCCTCCAGCCGCGCCTGGACGACACCGACCTGGCCCCCCTCGAGGAGAACGAAGAGTTCCTCGAGGTCCGCAAGATCGCCGGCTACCTCTGGGGCGGCGCGGTAATGCTGGGCGACGAACCGGCCAACCAGGCCGCCGAGATCTCCATGGAGGCTTTCGATCTCTACCTCGAGGGCCGCTACGAGGAATCCATCGAGAAGTACGTCACCGCCTTCAAGCTCAACCAGAAGGAGTGGCGCTACCCATTCAACATCGCCTGCAACTACGCCCTGCTCGAGCGCCCCGCCGATTGCGTCGAGTGGCTGCGCAAGGCGCTGCACGCCAACACCAAGGAGATGACCGAGGACCACGACTTCGACGCCGTGCGCGCCAGCGAAGAGTTCCGCACCCTCGTCGAGCAGCTCGAGACCGTCTGGGGTCGCGGCTGAGCAGCCGGCATCCTCACTCCCCACCCTCACCATCGCCTAGAGAAAACCCCGCCGTCAGGGCGGGGTTTTCTTATCTCGGATCGGCGGCGCGCCCGGCGGTCAGCCCCGCTTGAGCAGGGCCTGCAGGCCACCGGCGGCCAGGATGGCCTTGACCTTCTCCGGGTAGGGCGGGAAGCTGAACTCGCGGCCGCCCACCGTCACCACGCCACGCTCCTCGTCGATTTCCACTTCGTCGCCCTCATTGTAGGCCTCGACGGCCTCCGGGCACTCCACCACCAACAGCCCCTGGTTGATGGCGCTGCGGAAGAAGATCCGCGCGAAGCTCTTGGCCACTACGGCGCGGATACCGACGTGCCGCAGCCCCTTGGACGGATGCTCCCGGGAGCTGCCGCAACCGAAGTACTCGCCGGCCAGGATGATATCGCCGGGTCGGACCTGCTCGGCGAAAGCCTGATCAAGATCCTCGAAGAGGTGGGGGGCGATCTCCTCGGGCGTCGAGCAGGTGTAGGTGTACTTGCCGGGGAACATCTGATCGGTGTTGACGTCGTCGCCGTAGGTCCAGACACGGGTCATGGGCGGTCCTTTGGCTGGAGGTCGGTTGCCTCGACGTAGGGGGGACGGGTCGTTCGACTACCCATCCTGCAGCATAGTTTAACTCTAAACAGACTAGAGAGCTTGTTCTCCATTGTAGTCCATGGGTCCGCCGCGCCGGGCAGCGGAGGGCTTCCATCCTCTGGGGCGGTGAGCTGAGGCCCAACGCTTCCGTAGTCCGGGGCTCCTATCCGACCCGGATCGGGGTTTCACACTATCCTCATCGGATTGGCGGGGTGGGTTGGAGACTTCGGCGATGGTCCAAGTGTTGCAGATGGTGGATCAAGGTACGAGCTCGAGGCATTATGGAACGAGTTTAAACCAAATCAGGCTGTTTGGGAGCGGCTTGCTGGACCGATATTCACTTCACTGAAATGCACGCTGTTGCCGAAGATTCAATTAGTATACCCTTATCGCTTCTGATAACGACATTAAGACATTTAGGAGTCAGTGACGATCCGCTGTTAGGTCATGCTTTCATGGCATGGACAAGTGTGCGGATATCCAGGCTTGCAAAGGATGACGGTCTTCGTGGTTGCCACTTTTTGGTTGCCCGTTTTATGACAGGTATCCGATACTAATCACATCTATTATCAACAGGATACAATCACGATCAGGTCCGGTCGGAGTATACGATCCCTAGCTCGAAATACATGACGGGCAAACAGCCGGGTTCTTCGGTCCCGCTCCGTGGGGTCCGATACATCCATAGACAAAGAGAATCGGATGATTACACTTAGGGCAGTTCCAAGCCACGTTGTTTCCACTCGCGTCAACTTCTGTTTGTTGACCCTTATAGTTGAAAACACATTGCGTATTATTAACAGGCGAGAAGGTCCAACCCATCCAAGCCTCCTTGTGTTTTGGAAAACATAGCCCTTTAACTGGTGCGGCGGGGGGCGGAGCCCCCGCCCTACGTGAGTATGATACTCGATCCCATCGCCCCCTACTCGCAGATCGTCTCCCGGGGGTCGGCGATGACCCCCTTGGCCGCCGAGGCCGCCACGGTGGCTGGTGAGGCCAGGATGATCTCGGCCTCCTTGCAGCCCATCCGGCCCTTGAAGTTGCGGTTGGCTGTGGAGAGGCAGGTCTCGCCGGGTGCCAGGGCGCCTTGATGCGCGCCCAGGCAGGGGCCGCAGCCCGGGTTGAGCACCACGGCGCCGGCGGCGTGCAGCGCGGCCAGGGTGCCGTCGAGGAGAGCGTCGGCGTAGACCTCCTCGGAGGCCGGCAGGATCAGCAGGCGCACCCCCTCGGCCACCCGGCGTCCTTCGAGGACGGCGGCGGCCTCGCGCAGGTCAGCCAGCCGACCGTTGGTGCAGGTTCCGATCAGCCCCTGGTCGAAGGGCCGTCCGGCGGCCTCGCCGACGGGGACGACGCGGTCCACCTGGTGGGGCAGGGCGACCACGGGCTCGATCTCGCCGAGGTCGACCCGGTGGACGGCCTCGAAGTCGGCGTCGTCGGAGAGGGGCGCGATGTCGTCGGAATCGTAGGCCACGCCCATGCGGTCCAGCCACTCCCGGGCGGTTTCGTCGACGGGGAAGACGGCGTTCTTGGCGCCCATCTCGGCGGCCAGGTTGGTGACCGTCAACCGATCGTCGAGGCTCAGCGAGGCGACGCCGGGTCCGGCGAACTCGACGGAGCGGTAGTTGGCCCCGGCGGCGCCGACGCGGCCGATCAGCGTCAGGATCAGGTCCTTGGCGAAGACGCAGCGCGGCAGCTCGCCCTCGAGGTTGAAGCGGATGGTCCGCGGAACCTTGAACCAGGTCTCCTCCTGCAGCCAGAGCCCGGCGGTCTCGGTGCGGTCGATGCCGCAGGCGAAGGCGCCCAGGGCGCCGTGGGTCGGCGTGTGCGAGTCGCTGCCCACGATCAATCGTCCCGGGGCCACGTGGCCCATCTCGGGCAGCACCTGGTGGCAGATCCCGCCGCAGCCGACATCGTAGAAACTATTGATCCCCTGCGCCCGGACGAAGCGCCGGATCGCGGCGTGGTTGGCGGCGTGCTTCTCGCTGGGGGCCGGCACGGTGTGGTCGAGGATGATCACGATGCGCTCCGGATAGCCGACGCGACCGCCCTCGCCGGCCATCTTGTGGAAGTTGCCGATGATCGCCGCGCTGTTGTCGTGGGAGAGGACGACGTCGGGGGCGGCGGTGACGATCTCTCCGGCGCGGACCTCCCGGCCCAGGCGACGGCTGAAGAACTCCTCGGCGAAGGTTCTGGTGTTGGCGTTCGTTGTCATCGGCAATCCCGCTCCTTGGTGGAAACCGGGTTAAGTATCTCTGGAAGGGATTATCACTTCTATCTGAACCGACTCATCCAGCTAATAGATTGTCATTCA
>CAZOOP010000002.1:0-148114 GCA_964581465.1 uncultured bacterium | reverse complement strand
TGAGCTCCAAGGACCACGAGTGCTACGACTGGTGGTTCTGCCACAAGAAGTTGTAGGCCGAACACAGAGAAAACGAGTACGCCGGGGAACGGTCCGGACCGTTCCCCGTATCTTAATCGGTGGAGACGGAAGCACGGTCGCCGACTCCGGAAACGTCGAATCAACAGGACAGCTTATTGCAACCCGGCTCATCCTTGCTACATAGGCGTTCTGGTTCTATAATCGCCTTTCCGTAGGCAACGAACGCAGCCCCGTATACCGCAACCCAGCCTGGAGGTACCTCAGTGGCGAAGGAAAGCAAACGGAACCCCCGCGATGGAAAGCGCCGCCGTCTGCTGGTACCGCTGATCATCGTCGGGGCGGTCATCGCCGTCGTCCTCGCGCTGTGGCTTCTCGGGTACCAGGACGTTCCCGACGACCCCGGCAATGTCTACATCGCCGACCGCGTCTTCGGCGATCTGGAACAGGTGGCCGCCGGTGAGCGCATCTGGCTCTTTCCCCTGGGCGGCGAGCTGATCAGCCTGCCCTTGGGCATCAATGAGGTCCGACAAGACATCAGTGTGCCTACAGCCGACGGCGAACTGAAGCTGACCCTGGAGGTCGATCTCGAGTTCGACATCGACGGCGCGCTGGCCGGCGTCGAGCGCTGGGAAGCCGCCTTCCCCGAAGCGATGATCGCCGAGTTGGCCGCCGACGCCCTCGCTGGATATGCCTTCGACGGCACCACGGCCGAGCTCTACGGCGACCGGCGCGGCGAGACGGCCGAGCTGCTGCGCCAGGGTTTAGGCACCGCTTTGGCCGCTTTTTCTCCTGGAGTTGAACTCGACCGCCTCGCCCTGACCCAGGCGCCCGATTATGTGCGCGACGAATACAATCCGCCCAAGGTTATCATCCTGGGCATCGACGCCTTGGACGACGAGCTGCTGGCCAAGCTGATGGATCGAGGCGAGCTGCCCCACTTCCAGAAGCTCCGCGACGAGGGCTACCTCGATGTGCTGGAAAGCGAGCCGCCCTACTTCTCGCCGATCGTCTGGACCACTTTGGCCACGGGCAAGCCCGTCGCCGAACACGGGATCGATGGTTTCGTCACCTACGACGACAACGGCCTGCCCCAGCCCTTGAGCGCCGCCGACCGCAAGGTGAGCGCCTTCTGGGAGTACCTGGGCTCCTACGACATGAACAGCATCTCCGTCAACTGGTACTACTCCTGGCCCACCGGCGAGGCCGACGGCTACGTGCTGACCAACTACGCCTGGGAACCCAAGTTCGGCAAGGGGTTCAGCGGCATCGAGGACTTCGAATCCCTCAGCGGCAAGGCCTGGCCCGCGGACATCCTCGACGAGGTCAACGCCGCCATCGCCGATGAGCCCTACATCTCCACGGACGACTACCCGCCGGCGCCCCTGCTGGCCGAGGTCCCAGCCGCCGCCACCGACGGCAAACCCCTGCCCAGTGGTCCGCCCCTGCCCCACTACCTGGAACGCGACATCGATTCCGCCAACGCCATGTTCCACCTGATGGACACCCGGGAGTGGGACATCGCCGCCGTCTACCAAGAGTTCCCCGACGTCCTCTGCCACCTGACCTGGCCGGCCCACGCTCACTACTGGGAACGCCTGACCGGCGAGCCCTGCCACCTGGCGCCGATCCCTCCGGAACGCCGCGAGCTGGCCGAGCGCATCGGCGATATGGTCGTCGAGAGCTATCGGCTGACCGACAAGCTGTTGGGCGTCGCCATGGAGCGCTGGGGCGATAAAGCGGTCATCGTCGTGGTCAGCGACCACGGCTTCGACACCATCCATCCACCCGAAGAGATACTCATCGGCGACGACGAGTACAGCGTGATGGCTTACTGGCACGACCCCGACGGCGTCTTCGGCGTCTGGGGCCCCCATGTCCGTCGGGGCGCCGTCGGAAACGGCGTCGATATCTACGAGTTCCTGCCCACCGTGCTGGCCCTTGCCGGTGTCCCCGCCGCCGCCGATATGCCCGGCGAGGTCGTCGAGGAGGTCTTCGAGCCCGGCTATCTGGCCTGGCTGCGTACCGGACTCCTGGCCGATCCCCCGGCGACCTGGGACCCCGAAACCCGCGAGGTCGAAGCCGAGCTCAGCGAGAGCCTGAGCGCCGCCGAACTCGAACGACTGCGCGCCCTGGGCTATCTGCAGTAGAACGATCAATTCCCCGAAGCCGACGACCTTCGCCAAACACGACCGGAAGACGACCTCCACCACGCCCGGCGTTGGCACGTTTCTTGCGGAGTTCGCGGCTGGATCGTCCAGTCGGCGGCCCCGCCCTGCTGCAAGAAACGTGCCAACGCCTCCCCCTCAAACGATCGACGGGGTAGCTGGGGCCATCGGCCGGTTTGGCGAAGGTCTCGCCGGCCGCCCATGGATTGACGGTTTATGAAGAAAAGCCTGCGTACGACACTCTGGATCATCGTCCCCCTGGCGGTTTTGGCCGCCGCCTGGTGGCTGTTGGGCTACACCGAGGTCCCCACGCGTCCGGCGACGGGTCATCTGGCGGTCGGCGGTGATGTGCGATCCGTCGAGGCAGGCGATGAGCTCTGGCTGGCGCCGCTCTTCGAGCGTCTGGTCGAGTACCCGACGGGTTCCAGCCAGTTGAGGTTGGAACTGCCCCTGGATTGCGCCGACGGTTCGCTGACCCTGGAGCTGTTGGTCGAGCTGGAGCTGGGACCGGAAAGCGCCGTCGAGCTGGTCGAGCGTTGCGGGACCGATTACGCGGCGGGGTTGCGCGAGATCTCCCGGAGTCTAGCCGTCCCCTTCGCGGCCGAGAGAACGCGGGCGGAGTTGGCCGGTGAAGCGCGCGCGGAACTGCGGGCGCGCTTGGCTGAAGAGCTGGACGGCTTGTGCGCCGTGGAGGCCGTATCGCTGCCGGCGGTGCTGGCGGCGGAGCCGCCCCTGCCGTCACCGGAGCGGCGCCGGGTGATCGTGCTGGGCATGGACGCCCTGGACGACGAGCTGCTGGCCGGCTTCACCGCCGAGGGTTGGCTGCCCAACTTCTCCCGCCTGCTCGAGGGCGGCTACGCCGCCGTGCTGGATTCGGAGGCGCCTTTTTTCAGCCCGGTGATCTGGAGCACCATCGGCACGGGTCTTTCCAAGAGCGAGCACGGCGTGACCGACTTCACCCTGGCCGACGGCGATGGCGGCCGACGCCCGGTGAGCGCCGACGACCGTCGGGCGCCGAGCTACTGGGAGATCGCCGACGAGGCCGGCCTGACGCCGCTGACGGTCTCCTGGTTCGCCTCCTGGCCGGCGCGGCCCCTGGAGCGCGGCGTCACCCTGACCAGCTACGCCTGGGAGCCCCGCTTCACCCGGGTCTACGAGCCCGTGGCGGCCTTCGACGAGCTGCCCCTGCGCACTTGGCCCGAGGGACTGATGGAGAGCATCGACCCGGATATCGCCGACGAGCCGTATATCGCCGTCGCCGACTACCCGGACGTCGAGCGTTTGGAGTCGGTGCAGCGCATCGACGGCTCGCCGCTCGAGCACTACCTGCGTCGCGACGTCCTGAGCGCCAACGCCCTGCTCCACCTGATGGACCAACGAGACTGGGACCTGGCCTCGGTCTACGTCGAGGGCGCCGACGTCGCCTGCCATCTGACCTGGCCGGCCCACGCGGTCTGGTGGGAGCGACGCACCGGCGAGCCGGCCCATGTGCCGACCCGCTCCCCGCAGTACCTGCGCGAGGCCGAGGAGAACGACTGGTGGACGATCATCCGCGATTTCTACCGCTGGAACGACCGCCTGCTGGGTCTGTTCCTGGAGCGCCTGGAGCCCGGCGACGTGCTGATCGTCCTCTCCGACCACGGCTTCGCCAGCGTTCATCCGCCGAAGATCATCCCTATCGGCGGCGGCGTCGAGGAGCGGATGGCCTACTGGCACGACGCCACCGGGATGCTGCTGCTCTACGGCGACGGCGTTCGACGCGGCGAGTTCGGCCCCCGGGCCAGTGTTTACGACATCTGCCCCACGGTGCTGGCGCTGCTGGGCCTGCCGCCGGCCGGGGAAATGCCCGGCGAGGTCCTGCTGCGCGCCCTTGAACCCAGCCTTGTCCATCGTCTCGAGGCCGGTCCCCTGGCCGAAACCATCGACAGCTACGGCCGGACCGAAGCGGGTTCGGGTCCCGAGCTCGCCGGCGAACTGGCCGAGATAGACCTGGAGCGCCTGCGCGCCCTGGGGTATCTGCAGTAATCCGTCAGCCACACGATCTTTCCGGAAGGCGAGCCGGTTTCAACGCCGGCTCGCTCGTTATCACCACCGGGATTAACGACGGCCCGGGCGGTCGAAACGCTCCACCGTCTGCTATAATGGTTTTCAATCCACAACCGGAAGGGGAGCCGTGATGCCGCTGGGACACCTGTTGCTGAGCCTGCTCGAGGTCAGCCTCTTCGCCCCCTGGACGATCGTCGAGAACCCGGCCGAGCTCCTCGACGGCGATCCGGCCACCGGCACCGCCGTGGTCACCGAGGAGACCCTGCCCTGGGTCGAGTTGCGCCTGGTCCCCGACGAACCGGCGCCGGGCGCGGAGGTCCGCATCATCCTGACACCGGACTCGGCTCCCGCCGTCGGCGCGGCGGTGACCGTCAACAATGAGACCGCGGTTGAGCACGAGTTCGCTCCGACCCGTGAGATCGAGCTGCCCCTCGAGAGCGACGAAGAACTCCGTTCGGTCTCGGTGCGCCTGTTCTTCGAGGGCGCCCGATGGGTCGAACCCGCCGAGGTCGAGCTTTACGGCGACGCGGGACCCTACGGCCTGCGCCTCGTACGCTCCTCCGGGGCACCGCCCTACCCGGAGATCATTCCCGGCCTCTACGGTCCCGTGCCCACCTGGCGCGAGGCGCGGGAGCTTCGCGAGAGCTACGGCGGCGAGCTCGTCCGCGACCTGAGCGGCTACGAACTCCCCTTCGGTGTCACGGCGACGCGGCGCCTGGCCCTTTTCGACTACTACTACCTCTGGCGCGTCGCCGCCGGCGCCGACGGTACCTTCTACGCCCTCTACCGGGGCACCTTCGAGATGGAGCCCTTCTCCGGCGACCTGGCCTGGTTCAACCCCGCCGTGGACGAGCGCGGCCGCGTCCGAGGAGTCTGGGGCGCCGACCTGGACCCCACGGGCGGCCGGGCCCTGGTGGGTCTCGAGCACACCGTCCTCGACTGGGACACAGGCGACGGCGACGAGCCCCTCGACCGTACGGGAGAGATAGAGGACCTACTCGGACCACGCCGGGAATGGGAGCCCTACACCTTCTTCGACGGCTTCATCGGCAACCTGCGGGTCAACGAGCTGCACTACGTCGATCTCGACGACGGCTCGCTGGTTCCCCTGGGTGTCGTCGGCGCCCGTGAGATACGCTGGGGCGCCCCCGACGATGTCTACCTGGGACGTAGCATCGACGGCTACCTGGGTCCCAACAACAACCTGGAGTGGTATCGCTGGAACCCGGGCGCCGCTGTCGCGCCGCAGGCCTGGAACCAGGAACCGCCGCCCTCGGCGACGGACTGGATCAGCGAGACCCTGACTGAGCTGAACACCGCCGCCGGGATCACCTTCAGCGCCCGCGACGGCGCCGTCTGGTACACCGAAGCCGGGAACGAGTACCGTCTGGGACCAGGAGAGCCCCTGGCCGCCTCGCCTGACGGCCGCTATCTGCTCTGCCTGATCGGCGGTCCCGAGGACTGGCTGGCCGAGCTGGTCGTCTACGAACTCGCCCCGGGGCTGTACTAACCGCAGGGGAATGATCCCTCGCTCCCGGACCGGCCAAGACGGCCAATACTTCATGCTGGACTAATCCGAGGCGCTCGGCGTCGGCGGCAATCCACCACTCCAACAACTTGACCCCTACACCGGGCAAACACGTCAAGCTCCCGCGGGCAATCCTCTGTAGCGACCCAAATAGTGACCAATGCCGGTCCCGTTCGTTGCGCCAACTACAAGCGCGTATAGCACCAGTCTCGATTCCCGGTGCGTGGTAGACTGGGGCGATTTCAGCCCTCCCGCTCCACGGTCGAGCATCCGGCGCGGTTCGATAGACGCAAGATTCGCATCAGGCGGCGAGGGTTCAAGAGCTTCCTCGACCGCCCCTTGAGTGTCACCGATCGATCAGTAACCGCTCAAGCGATACGGAGCTTCTCCAGCATTCCGCCGGCGAAGCATTTAACCTGATTTGTTCCGCCGCCCCCATCCCAACGTGAAAGCCGCCGTGGATAACGACGCCGCCAGCCGTGTACACCCCTTCGCCGCCGAACGCGCCCGCTTCGCCGTCACCGCCGAGTGGGCCTACCTGAACCACGCCAGCCGCGGCCCCCTCTCACCACCTGCCGCCGCCTCCATCGAGCGCGTCGCCGAAGAGATGCTCTACTGCCACCCCGAGCAGATCCCGGCGATGGAGCGCGACCTGGCCGAGGCCCGCCGCTCGATCGCCGCACTCATCGGCGCCCCGCCGACGAGTATCGGCTTCGTCGCCAACACGTCCTCGGGGTTGGCCCACGTGGCCGGCTCGCTGGACTGGCGGCCCGGCGACAACGTCATCCTCCGACGCGGCGAGTTCCCGGCCAACGTCTATCCCTGGCTGAACCTGCGTCGCCGGGGCGTCGAGGTCCGTTGGCTCGATCAACGGCCGGGCGGGGTCACCGTGGACGATCTGCGCCCCCTGGTCGACGAGCGCACCCGTGTCGCCGCGCTGTCCTGGGTGGACTTCGCCGACGGCGCGCGCATCGACACCGCGGCCCTGGGCGGCTTTTGCCGCAAGCACGGCGCGCGCTTCGTCGTCGACGCCATCCAGGGGGTGGGCGCCCTGGCCGTCGATCTCGAGAACATCGACGCCCTGGTCTGCGGCGGGGGGAAGTGGACCCTGGCTCCCCAGGGCGGCGGCTTCCTCCACCTGGCGCCGGAGCTGCTCGCCGACTGGACGCCGGACCGCCTGGGTTGGCTCTCGGTGGTCCCCAACGCCGACCTGAAGCTCCACCGCCTGACCGACTACGAGCAGCCCTTGGCTCCGGACGCCCGCCGCGTCGAGCCGGGCAGCAACTCCCTGTTGACCCAACTGGCTCTGGGAGCCTCCTGCGCCTACCTGCATGGCCTGGGAACCCGGGCGATCGAGACCCGCATCGTCGAACTCTGCGACTACCTGATCGCCGGTCTGGAGTCCCGGGGCGTCGCCGTGACCAGCCCGCGTATCCCGGGGCGGCGCTCGGGGATCGTCACCTTCGCCGTGGACGAGCCCGCCGCCTTGCTGGAACGTCTGTCGGCGGCCAGAGTGATCGTCAGCCTGCGCGAGGGCGTCCTGCGCGTGGGCATCGACTTCTACAACAACACCGACGACCTCGACCACCTGTTGGCCGAGCTGTAGTCAGGCGCCGTATCGCGCTCCACCGGCGGGGCGGGCGGTGTTGCTCAGGTCGGCGCGAAGAGCGCCCCAGGCGAGTCGCTCCACGACGACGCGCGGGCCGCTGAGATGACCTTTTTGCTTCAGCTTGTCATCTAGCTGTGTGGGCTACGATGCGCTTGGATGATGACCGTCCTCATACCCGCCCATGCGCGGCGTCGGCTCAATCTCACGTTGAACAAGCCTCGCGTCCCGCAACGAATACGCCACCTGTCGAAATAATCGTATGGCATCATGGAACGTGTTCGGACCAAATCAGGCTGATTGAGATCGACCTGCCGGGCCGTTATTGACTCCCTGAAATACGCCTTCTAGCAGCAAGCGTTCATTTGGCATGCCCTTATTGCTTGTTATTATGACACTTAGACTTCTGCGGCTATCCGCCGCCAGGGTAGATACCGGTCCGTTGGTATCAGGGTTCGCCAAGGATCGCCAAGGATCAGGCCCGTGTAATTTGCCACTTTTTAACTACCCGTTTTGTGACAGATATCATAAGGGTATCACCTCTATTATCAGCTATATACAATCACGATCAGGTCCGGATAGGGTATACGATGCCAAAGATTACTAACATCATTATCCCAAGCAGCAGCGATAAGAGTTGGGGGCATCAGTTCAAACCGGACCGACATGATTCAATTGTGGAGCTGTTAGAGGGCGGTTGTCGTTCAAACGAGCGCTGCAAACCTTACCGACTGCAGGAAGCAGCTTGTTGACAGGTGACCTTAACCAGGCAATAGCCTGCCATTAGCTAACCATGCTTTTAGCCACCAGGCTGCGCAGTAGAGGCAAGGCTTTACGGGCTTCCCGCGCCTTTCTTCGCGAGCAGGGGTTGTGATAATCAACCTAAGGGCAATGACAGCAGAAGGAACGATAAAGCATATTGGATGATTTCTGCTAACTGGACCCCTATCATTACCACAGCGAGCGGCATCGATGAAGGAACCGTTACATCCGCTCCGCGAAGACATCTACTCAACAGGGCGGATAGCTGCTGGTATTCGCTTAACCAGGCAATAGACAGCTTCCAGCTTATCCTTCAGCGGTAGCGTTATCCAGGCTGCCCGGCGGGACCGCTGCCCCTGTGTTCATTTAGCATTCATAACTAGTCGAGCTCGAATCCAAATCCACCCAGGCATAATGGCGGCAGCCTGTGCTAGAAAAGCCTCTAAGAACAACCTGTTACCATGTATAGCCGTCCGTGTGCCAGTGGTTATCCCGTGAGTATTTTTTGACGAGTTGCTCCGTCGCTGCGAATCTGGAATGGAAAGCCCAACCCAACCCGTATAAACCATTGAAGAAGAACCTCCACTTGGCCCTAGACGCCACCGAGGCCTGTCTCACGCCCCCGCGCGGGATGGGGCGCTACACCGACCAGCTCCTGCGCGCCCTGGTCCGGCGCGATGATATCGACCTAGAGCTGCACCTGCGTCGGCCGGCGGAGCTAAGCGAAGCCCGAAGGGCGACCTACGGCGGCGCCCCCGTTCACTTCTTCCGACGCCGACGGAGGGGTCGTTTGGAGGCCGGGCTCTGGCACGGTCCGGCCAACCGGCTGCTCTATCACGGTACAAAGCCGGCCGTTGTCACGCTCCACGACGTGGCCCCGCAGCGGGGCTTCGGCCGGGACCGACGGAAGGTCACGGCCCGGGAGCTCGGGCGCTGCGCCGTCGTAATCACGCCCAGCGAGCACTCGCGGCGCGGGGTTCTCGAGGTCTTCGGTCTCGACCCGGCTCGGGTGGTCGTGATAGCGGAGGCCCCGGCAGCCGACTTCCAGCCGCCGTCGGCCGGGGAGTTGACGACGGTTCTTGAGCGCCGGGGGTTGCGGCGGGGCGGCTACCTGCTCCATATCGGCAGCCGGGAGCCGCGCAAGAACCCGGAGGTGCTCTTCGCAGCCGCCGCGGCCCTGCTGGAGAGCCACGATCTTCGCCTGGTCCTCACCGGCAAGCCGTCCGACGGCGAAGCGGTCTGGGTGGAGCGGCTGGGTGAGCGCTTGCGCTTCCTCGGTTTCGTCGAGGACGATGAACTGCCCGCGCTGTACGCCGGCGCCGCCGCCCTGGTGTTCCCCTCCTTCGACGAGGGTTACGGCCTGCCCGTGGCCGAGGCCCTGGCCTGCGGCTGCCCCGTGGTCTGCTCCCGGACGGGGGCCTTGCCCGAGGTCGGCGGTGAGGCCGCCCTCTACGCCGATCCCAACCGGGTCGAGAGCTTCATCGCACAGTTGCGCCGGCTGATCGCTGATCCCGACCTGGCCGGGGAGCTCCGCGAGCGCGGCCTACGGCGCTCCGACCGCGGCTGGGACGACGTCGCCGCCGAGCATGCGGCGCTCTATCACCGCGTGGCGGAGTCATCCGGGATACGATAGTACCTTGTTAATGCTACCCGACCTTCGTACACGGGTTCGACGCGGCAGCGTCAAACGCTTGGATCAGCCGATGAGTGTACGGTGAACGGCTATGAGCCAGTGCCGATTAAGTGCAATGGCGGCTAGCCGTAGCAGTTTCCTTGAGGGTTATCAACTCTTCCTGGACGGGAAAAAAGCCAAAGGATTGGCACAGGAATCGGACCAAGCTGTTTACTGTCGAGTTACGCATTTATGGAGGGCTCTCGGGATAGCTGCTCTGCAGAATGCTTCAACTGGTCGAGACTGCCCGATTGATTTATGCGCTAAACCACACAACAGAACCATGCAACAGGCTTCTTTTCTTAGGCATTTCTTAGGCATTTCTTAGGCATTCAATAGTCGATTCCTGGACCAAGGTGCGGGCCAACATCCTCCCGGCTTTCCTCTGCACTAAGGAACAGTTGCCCGATTATCATTAATATACAGTCATGATAACAACAGTTGCAGCACTTAAGCAGGGAATCATCACGGCAAAATATACTAACAACAGAAGCGGCGATAATCTGCCGCAAGGGCGTCATCCCTGATATCTGCTTGAGCTCATGCCGTCAACTCGATCAAGAATCAAGCTGATACAATTGTAATAGGGATCATCACCAGAAACTGAACCAAGCATTCGCAATTTGAGCAAGACGCATTGAGAAGAGATCCCGGTTATCACCCGCGGCGAGGGGTCAACCAGCGAAGTCGCTTAACGGTCGAAGCTGCCAAAGCGAGCAATAGAGCGTCGTCAGCAGGTCGTTTACTCACAGCCTGGTCGAAACCTGAATGGAACCAACAGCCTCGGGCTTCCGGCTGAACTCAATACAAGGCCGGGTATGGTGCCACCAAACAACGGTAAGACAATGGCGACGACTACGAGCTATAAAGCGTTGAATGATAATCTATTAGCTGGATGAGTCGGTTCCGGTGCGAGTGATAATCCCTTGCAATACTTGATAACAGCCTGTCTGAAACCTTGCGTCGAACTTTATTAGTGCTTCCAGCCTGACTATAAAGGGCTCGTATGGATCAACCGCAATTCGGATCGCCAAGCGAAACGATGGCTCTTACAGGCACCCCTTGACACGGCGGGCTGCATTAGCTAATCATTAACGGTGCATTTTATTTTCGTCCTTTGCGGGATTGATTCCGCCGGGCGACACCATTCCACTCATCACACCAGCAGGGAGTAACACGACGATGAAGATCAAGCGAACCATTCTTGTACTGCTCTTCCTGGTCATCCTGGCCGGATCCGCCGGTGCCAGCCAGCGCTTCGTGATCCTCGAGGGCTTCACCAACTCGGGCTGCGGCTACTGTCCGCCGGCCGACGCCGCCTGGCTGGCCGCCGACGGCAGCTACCACGACGATATGGGCTTGATCGTCTGGCACATGAGCTGGCCCGGAACAGATCCCCTCTATCTCTATAATACCGTCGACAACAACAACCGCCGAACCTTCTACGGCGTCAGCGCCGTGCCGGCCACCTATTGCGACGGTACAGCGATCAACTACAGCCAGTCCTCGAGTTACGTCAACAGTCGCATCAGCGTCCCGGCGCCGATGGAGATAGTCCTCGACGGCAACATCACCGGCTCCGACGGCTACCTCGATGCGCGCTTCGAGTGGACCGACAGCGTTCCCGACGAGACCTACCGCGCCTTCTTCATCGTCTGCGAGAACGATCTCTTCGCCGGCGGCCGCCACTACGACTACAGTATGCGCCTGGTCGAGCCCGACTACCCGGGCTGGCTCTGCCCCGACGACGGCGGCGTGCACTACCACCGCGAGGAATTCAACGTAGACAGCGTCTGGAAAACCGACGACCTGGTCGGTTATGTGGTGGTGCAGAGTTTTATCGGCAAGAACGTCGTCCAGGGCGCCCGGGTCGACCTCGGTGAATGGCAGAGCAATGTGGTCGAATCCAGTTGGGGTTCCATCAAGGCCCTGGAGCATTAAAGACAAACGCTACAGCCATCGGCAGCCGTACGCTTAACCTGTGGTAATCAAAACGGGGGCGTCCATTCACGGACGGCCCCGTTTTGTAGTGGTGGTAACGCGAGTCCGGATGATCTCCAGCGGATCAGCGCTCGGTTAATCTCCAGCTGATTTCTCTTGACCGGCCTCGGCCTTACCCGTTTCTTCGATCTGTTCTTCGTCGGGAGATTCCTTATCCTCATCGGCTGCGGTTCGCTTCAATCGCACTTGACCGTAATGGAGATCACTTGGTGTTCGAGGCTCGAAGGTCTTCTCGTACTGAATCTCGTTGAGGGCCACCTTGGTGGGTTTCTCCGGACTGGAAACGCTGAACTGCAACCGGGCGGCGTTGATCTCCCGGGACAGGGCTCCGGCCCGCATCACCAACTCGTAGCGGTCCAGATGCTGCTCGAGCATGGTGTCCAGGGAGAGCTCGTAGTAATCGGTGAGCTCAGGTGGCGTATAGACGGTTCTGGCCGGTCGGACGATCTCTTCGTTTTCCATCGTCGGCCTACTCCTCGGCTGTTTCGTCTGAATCCGCTGTATCCTCTTCAATGAGGGGGTCCTCGTCGCGCATATGTTCGAGCATATAGCGGGCGTCGTCGGCGAACTCGCCCTCGGGCCAGTTTTCCAGGTAGGCGTTGAAGGCCGCCTCGGCCTCGTCGTAGTTCTTGAGCCGGTCCGAGTAGAGGAAGCCGATCATGAACTGGGCCTTGGGGGCTTCGGGCGAATCGGGGTAGAAATCGAGGATATCCTGGTAGTGCTCGATGGCCGTCGGCGGCGGGGCCACCTCGGCCAGGGCGTAGAGCTCCTCCGGTGTTTCGCTGGGCGGACGTTCGGTCATCAGAACCTCTTGGTCGACCTCGACGTCGAAGCGCTCGCGCAGCTCCTCGAAGAACTTATCGACGCGGAGTTGCTGCTCCTCGCTGATCAGGCGGCCGCGGATGGTGCCGCGAACTTCCGGGTAGGGGCGCACTCCGGAGTCGCGGAAGGCCTCGCGGACGATAACGACCCAAGCCTCGTCTATCTCGATGGGTTCGGAGTAACCACCGTCCTCGAGTTCGTCGAGGGCCACCGAGAGGACCTCACGGGCCTGGCGACCCAGGGCGGGCACCGGGCTGGTGCGCTTGACGAAGCCCAACAGGCCCTCGTCGGCCTTGGTGCGCTCGTCCTCGTTGTACTCCCGGGCAACCTCGCGGGGCTCCTCACCGGCCTCCAGGGACTTGTGGGCGGCCTCGGCGTCCTCTTCGGAGAAGCAGACGATGATCCGGGCCTGAACCTGGGGATCGCTCAGGTACTCCTCCTGATGCTCCTGGTAGTAATCGAGGGCCTGCTCCTCGGGGACCAACATCTGATCGGCCACCCGGCCGATGATGCGCTCGAACTCCAGGGGCTTGGGCTCGATCTGCTCCTCGATGAGAACCAGGTGCCAACCCATCTCGCTCTCGATCGGTTCGGAAACCTCGCCGACGGGCAGCTCGAAGATGACCTCCTGCAGGGTCTCGACGGAACCCAGTTGGGGAATCGGCATGTCCTGGGTGACCAGACCGACCATCCCGCCCAGACGTCGAGTCTTGGGGTCCAGGGATATCTCCTTGGTCAGGTCGGCGAAGGAAACCTCGTCGGCAGCCAGGCGCTCGCGGGCGTCGCGGGCCTCCCGCTCGGTCTCGACGAGCAGGTGGCGCATGCGAACCTGGGCGTCGGTGAGGAAGTACTCGGGATTCTCCTCGTAGTACTCGCGCAGCTCTTCCCGGCTGAAGCCGTAGTTTTCGCCCACCTGGCGCTGGAAAAAGAAGGTGGCCAGGGTGCGGATGCGCATAAGTTCGATCTCTTCGGCTATCTCGGGGTCGTCCTCGTAGTCCTCTTCCAAGGCCGCCAGAAAAAGCACCTGCTCCTGAATCAACTGGTCGAGAAAAGCCCGGCGGCCCTCCTCGGAGTTGACCATGGTCTGGTACTGGGGTGGCAGGGCGTCGACCTGGGCCCAGAACTCCTCCACGGTAATCACATCGTCACCGATCTCGACGACGACCTCTTCGCCGGGCTCGGCGGCGAAATTGGCCGACGCCAGGGCGACCAGCAAGAATAGTGAAACAGTAAACCGGTTCGGGGTGCGCATCTTACCTCCTATTGAGCTGCATCACCGGCGGCGGCCGGTTCGACTGTCAAAAAGCCGCCGTTCTCAATCCAGGTATCGATCATCTCTTGGTTGCGCTCCACGCCCAGGCTCTCTTCGAGCTCGCTGAAGAAGGCGTTCTCGCGCTCGGTGATCCGCTCGCGCATCAACTGGCTCTTGGCCTGTTCGCGGACCTCTTCGAAGTCGGGAGTTTGGGCTTCCTGGAACTCCTCGACGAGGATCACGGCCCAGCCTCGACTGAGCTCGAGGGGATCCGATATCTCACCGGCCTCCAGGGCGAAGACGGCCTCGGTGAAGGCCTCGACATCCTCAGACTGCTGGAAGCCGCGGATGCTGGGAGCGCCGTCGTAGAGCGCGGGAACCAGACCGCCGTTAGGCGCGGTCACAGGATCGATGCTCTCGCGGCTAGCGGTCTCGGCGAAGTCGGCCCCGGCGCGTAGGCGGGCGGCCAGCTCCTCGGCGGCGGCCTGATCGTCGGTGAGAATGAAGCGCAGGCGGGCCGATTCGGGACGGGCGAACTGGTCCTGGTTCTCCTCGAACCAGGCGCGCAGGTCCTCCTCGGGAACCAGCAGGTTCTCCACGATCGTCTGCCGGGCCTGCTCCAGGCTCATCGCTTCACCGGGGACGAGGTTGTCGACCATGACCAGATGGAACCCGGCGGCCGATTCGACGGGTCCGACGATGGAGCCCTCCTCGGCGGAAAAGACGGCCTCGATCAACTTGCCCGGGGCGTTCTGGGAGTTGTCGTTCAACAGCATCTGACGACCGGTGTTGGGATCGTCGCTCTGTTCCTTAATCAGTTCGTCGAAGCTCGTTCCCGACTCGAGACGGTCCAGAACCCGGCGTGCCTCGCCCTCGGTGGGGTAGGTCAGGCTGCGCACATTAGCCTGGGCGGGCGTGGTCAGTTCGTCTTTGTGCTCCTCGTAGTAGGCCTGGATCTCCTCTTCGGTGAAGCCCAGGTCGGCGAAGCTGATGCGGTAGAAGTACCCGATGACGATGTTGCGCACGGCGCGATCGATCTGGGCCTTGATGTCGGGCAGCTCATCGATGCCCTGCTCCAGGGCGCTCTGGTAGAGGATCTCTTCGTTGATCCGCTCCTCGATAAGCATTCGGCGGCCGTCTTCGCCGGCGATCCACTGCTGGCCCTGGGCGCCCAGGGCGTCGACCATCTGGTTGATGTCGTCGGTCGTCACGGCGGCGCCGCCGACTTCGGCCACGGCGTCGGAGGATTCGCCGCAACCGGCGGCGAACAGGGCGACGAGGATGAGGGTTGTGATGATAAGGCGTTTGGGCATGGGTGTCACTCCCGGGGTCGCACACCGCGACGTCGGGCGACGTCCCGGTCGGTGTGGTGGGAAAACTGGTGAATGCGGATCAGTCTCGCTCGGCGCAGGATTCGGAGGCGGGGCAGCTTTCGCAGGCCTCGGATTTGCTTCCGTTTCCACCGGAGCCCTTCTTCTCGGCCTGGGCGGCCTCTTTGTATGATTCGGGCCGGTTGTCGGTGATGTAGAACCCGCCGCCCTTGAAGATCAAACCGGCGCCGGCCGTGGGCAGTCGTTTAATTGAACTCTCGGCGCCGCAGAGCGGGCAGCTCTCCGGATCCGGCGCGGTGATGGCCAGGAAGCGCTCGAACTCCTTGGAGCACTCCGCGCAGTGAAAGCGGTAGGTGGGCATGGTCTCTCCGAAAACACGCTCACGGAGTCGGTGGGCGAAAACCCCGCCGGTCCGTGCTTTAAGGCTGTGGAACGAAGGAGTATAAGCGACCGGCGGTGCAGTGTCAAACGCCGACGCGTTGTGATGAGGTCCCGCGCGACGAGGACCCCGACCGCGGCCCTCGTCGCACTCTTTCGCAAAGGTTCTGCTACCACATGTAGCTCAGGCTGAAGCGGTTCTTCATCCCGAAGAGCTCGCCCTCGGGCACCTGGGCGAAATCGAACTGGAATCCGGCGTAGCGCAGACTGACGCCAAAGCTGGTCCCCTGGAGGCTGGCGTCCTCTTCGTAGTAGTAGCCGACGCGCAGGCCGACGATGCCGGCGTACCAGTACTCGGCGCCGGCGCTGAGGGCGGCCTCGCCGATCTCAGTGGCGAAGTCGTCCTCCAGCTCCACCAGGTACTTGGTGTAGTCGAAGGCGAAGCGCAGCTCGTTGAGCTTAATGGTCTTCGCGGGATCGTCAGGGTCGACGCGCTCGGTGAAGGGCACCTCGTAGGCCAGACCCAGCTTGAGCATCCGCGGCAGGGGGCTGGCGGTGTCGGTGGCGTCCTCGCCGCCGCCCGAGTAGTCCAGGTCGCCGCCGATGTTCATCACCGCCGCACCCAAGGAGAGCTTGGGCAGCGGGGTGCGCCAAAGCACGCCCAGGTCGCCGCCGATGGTTCCGGCGGTGGCGTCGTCGGCCAGGTGCTCGTAGACGTACTTCACCGTTCCGCCGACGCCCAGCACGTCGGGGATGATCGGATAGCCGTAGGAGGCGCCGATGGAGAAGGAATAGGTGCTCATGTAGCCCAGGGGCTGGGGGTCGTCCTTGGTGATCGGGATCAGGCCGGTGTCGTGGTAGATGGCCGAGAGCCCGAATGTGCCGATATCGGGGATGTTGTAGGCTCCGCCCAGGTACTCGTAGTACATGTCGTACTCGCCGATGGAGCGGTCGGAGTGCATCATTCCCACCTGGCGGCGGCTGAACAGGCCCAGGCCACCGGGATTGAAGTAGGTGGCGTAGACGTCGTCGGCCACGGCGGTGAAGGCCCGGCCCATCCCGCCGGCCCGGGCGCCGGGATCCATCACCAGCCAGGGCGCCGAGATGGTGACCGCGTCGGCCAGGGCCGCGACGGTCAGCAGGCTGGTAAGCAGCAGGATGAGGGCTCGGGCTTTCATGATGCTCTCCTGACTCCGCCGTCGGACTGCCGGTAATCGCGGCGGGATGTAAAAACTGCCAAGGACACGGCCGGTGGAGAAAAACTGCGATCAACCGGCGTCGATCCACCGGCGCCTATCCGTTCGTTGTTCTTGCTCCGGTGGTATCCGCCGAGTGGGCCGCATATTCTAGCATACGGTGCCGGGTCGGTGCGAGTTTCGCTAAAAAGCCGCCGAGAGACTGACCCGGTGGGTGTCGCCCAGCTCGTGGGACAGCCAGCAGTAGTCCAGGCTCATTCCCCACAGGGCCACACCGCCGCCCAGGGTCAGCTTGCCCCGGTCCGCTCCCACCCGGGCCGAAAAGACCCGGGCAACGGTGAACTCGAAGCCGCCGTGGAGGTCCAGACCGAGGCCGTCGAGGTCCAACTGGGCAGACTCGCCGTAGTCGGCCAGGATGAACTCGGCGTCGCCGGCCAGGGTCAGCACCGTGTCGATATCGGCCAGGTCGAAGCCCCAGGCTCCGCCGAGGCGCAGGCGGGGCTCGAAGACGTCGGTGGTCCCGTTGGACCACTCCTTGTAGGAATAGGGATCGTGGGCGGTCAGCGAGAGGGCGGTCCGGGGGGCCGGTCGCCAGAACAGGCCCAGATCGAAGCCGAAACCGTCGGCGGTGGCGGCGGCGACGTCGTCGTGAAGATACTTGAGCGTGGCTCCGAGACTGAGATTGGGCAGGAGCTCCCGGGCATAGCTGAGATAGAAGGCGTTGGCCGAGGTGTCGACGACGTCGTAGACCTCGGGGCGGCCGTCGTCGTCCCAGCGGGTTAGCTTGATGTCGTCGACACCGCTGCGGATCCAGGCCGCGCCGAGGGTGCCGCCCTTTTCGCCCAAGCGGTAGAAGCCGCTCAGGGCGTCGTAGACCACCAGGTTGTCGAAGCGGCTGGAGTGCATGAACAGGCCGCCGTAGCTCCCGGCGTAGGCCAGTCCGGCGGGGTTGAAAGCCGGAGCGGCGGCGTCGAGGGCCAGGGCGCCGTAGGCCCCGCCCAGGGCCAGCGGACGGGCGCCGAAGCCCGGCGACAGGTAGTCTCCGGCATAGAGGGTCTCCTCGGCGCCGACCGTCGTCACGACCAGTAACAGGATCAGCAGGTGGTGGGGTTTCACGGGGTAGCTCCCGGCTTCGAGGCAAGGCGGACTGAATGGGATCGTTGGTCTTTCTAAGCGTCAAAAAACCAGCTCCGGCATTTCATTTGGAGAGGAGCGGACAAGAGCCGGCGCTGCGTACCGGCCGCACCCGGCGGACGACCTCGGCAAATTATAATGCAGAGCGTCACTGATCGGCGCCGGTTTTGGCACGTTTCTTGCAAAAGCCGTGAGTAACCGCGGACCGCCCCCCCCCGGTTTCCGCAAGAAACGTGCCAAAACCTCACCATCATTAGCCCGGGACGTCTACCGCGGCCGGGGCGGTTTTGCCGAGGTCGCCGGGCTCACCCTGGTTATGGGGCGTCTACCGGGGCTTGCCCGTGCTGATCCGCTCTTCGATCTCCCAGTCATGGAAACGGTAGAAATCGACGGCGGCGGTGTGGGCGCGAATATGTATCGCTGACGACATCCCGCCACCGAAAGCGTGTCAGCGCAGCATGATGAACTTCTCGAAGACCTCGGTGGATTCCCCGCCGCTGCTCAGTTCGACGGAGTAGAGGTAGACGCCGTTGGCCAGGGGACGGCCGCCCTCGTCGTCGCCGTCCCACTCGATGACGTTGAAGCCGGCTTGCAGGGCCCGGGGCTCCAGGGTGCGCACCAGGCGTCCCGCCGTGGTGTAGATGCGGATTCGCGCCGAGTCGGGGCGCTGGTTGGCGATGAAGGTGAAGGCCGTCGGTCCCGGGGCCGGGTTGGGCACGACCAGGACCTCTTCGAGGGTCAGTTCGTCGCTGACGCGCAACTGGGCGCTGCCGAGGCCCCGCTCGCCGAAGCGATCGTAGCAGATCAGGGTCAGGGTGTAGTCGCCGGCGGGCAGCTCCAGGGTTCGCTCGACACTGCCCCGGGTGTAGTCGCCGGGGGTTGGATCGAAGGCTTCGGTGAGGTCCAGCTCCAGACTATGCCCGTCGGCGGCGCAGGAGAGCACGATGGGTCGATCGATCTCGCCGCTGATCCCGCCCATTCCGCCGTCGGAGCGGGCGGTTAGGATGCCGTGGGGGTCCTGGAGGTCGATACGTACATCTACCTCCCCGTCAACCAGATCACCCGAAGCGGTCGCACCGTCATCGAAGGTGAACTCGACCACGGGGCCTTCGTTATCGTCGGGCGGGTCGATGCCGCCCACGATGGGCAGGCCCTCGTAGATCGATCCACCGCCGGGGTTCCAGGGACCGTCGACGGCCAGGGTGGTTCCGTCGACGCCAACGGCCCAGGCGTGGATCTCCAGGCCGTAATAGTCGAGATTGTTTGGTTCACCGTTGGCCTCGTCGGCGAGTCCACCAAGAACCGACGGTGGTGTCGAGCGCTCCAAACTGGGCCGGGGCGCCAGCTCGGGGTTGAGGTCGTCGTCGATCTTCCAGGGCAGGGGCAATTGGGCCTCGAAGGCGCCGTCGACCACGGAAGCGCTCACCTGGACCACGGGCCGGAACAGCCGGGCGGCGTTCCAGGTGTAGGGTATCTGGGGGCGGTCATAAGCGACGATGTGAACGGTATCGATCCCCAGGGATGCGTCGGTCACTTCGCCACCGACGGTAATCACCTCGCCCCGGCTCACCGAAGGAGCCGACGGCAAATCCAGACTCAGGCCCTCGACGGGTCGACGCAGGGGCAGGGGACCGTCGCCGAAGAACACCCAGCGATCCCAGTGGCTTTCGTTGCCGGTGGCCAGCAGGGTGCGCAGATGGACCAGACCGATGTTGGGCGTCTCCAGGTGATCCTCGGGATGGAAGAGTCCGTCGAGATAGGTCCTATGATACCTCTGGGCGGTGCCGCCGCCGGTCAGCCGCGATGAGGCCACGGCGCCCACCACACCGCCGGGAATGCGATTGAGCAGCTCGCAGAGGCTCTCCGGCTCCTCGGTGGTGTTCTTGGTCCGTTCGAAATCGGCCAGGGAGCAGGTGGAGTGGATCAGCAACGGCGGTTCGTCCTTGGACCACCTCGGCACGTCGGATAGCAGCGGTGGGCGCTGGGTGAAGCTGAGCTCCGTGGTCCAGGTGTTCCAGGCGCCGTGACCGAAGTAGTTGTACAGCAAAGCGCCGGTTTCGTCTTCGGTGATCAGCGGGTTGATGTTCTCCCGGGCGGCCCGGCGCAACTGGGTGGGCGAGTAGTTCTCGTAATTGTACTGGTCCAGACCGGTACGGGCCATTCCCAAACTGGTCAGATAGATCTTGTCGTTGTAGGTCGAAGCGGAGTCGTAAAGCTCGTCGATCTCCTCGGGATAGTAATCGAAGTCGATATCGTTGGAGGGTCCGTTGCCGTAATTGATATCCTCCGAGTTGTCGCTGACGCTGACGCTGCGCATCTGCCAGGGACCGGCGGGCAGTCCGCCGTAGGACAGGCCGCGCTCGACGATGGTCTCCAGCTCGGCGGCCTCCACCACGCTGATCCGGCTGACCGCCATCTGGGGCGTCATCGTCGCGGGTTCGGTTGGCAAGACCGAGGAGTAGTAGTTGTCGGATGGGTAGTAGGCGTTGTCTCTGGGCACATAGGTATACAGCGGGGGGATGAGGTTCTCGCCGTAGTCGCGCCACAGGGGACCGCTCTGGATGCCCTCGCTGTCGCGATAGTCATAGCTGCCGTCACCGACCAGGACCACGTAGACTGGCGGGTGATCGGGCGACTGGGCGTAGACCCGGGCCAGGAAGCTGCGGATGGCGACGGGATCCATCCGTCCGCCGCTGAACTCGTCGTAGATGTCGTCGACGCGCACCGCCTCCACGCTGTAGCCCCGTGAGGCGTGCAGATCGATCAGGGGGTCCAGGGCGGCGATGAAGTCGGGGTGGGCGATGTAGATGATATCCACGTTGGTCAGCTCGTGGAGGCGGCTGGGAGTGTCAGGGTAGATATCCAGCGGCTCGGCGGCGCGCTCCAGATCGGCCACCACCAAGTGGGCGTCGGGCTCGACATCCCAGGCGAAGATCACGTCGCGGTAGCCCTCGGTGCCGGCCAGCTCGAAATTGACCAGGGCCTCGCCCCGCGTGGTGTCCCAGACGGCGATCTCGTCGGAGGTCAGGCCCGCCGCCTCCAACCGGTGGCGTCCCGACTGACCGAAACCGCCCCAGACCGACAACAGGCCGTTGCGGGCGCGCAGGTCACGGGGATAGAGCACGTCGACGGCATCGACGGCCGAATCCAGACGGGCGTCGCCGGCGGTCTGGATATAGTAGGTCAAGCTGTTGTTGCCCGGGGTGAAGAGTTCGGGAGCGATCGAGCACCACCGCTCGACGATCACCAGGGGAGAGGTCATGGAGAAGCCGTCGATCAGCCTGTCCGGATCGACGTCGGAGCCGGTGTAGAGCCTGACCAGTCCGGCGCCGCCGGAGTAGGTAGCCCGGATGCGCTGGGCCAGGTGGCTCTCGCCGCCGGCGGCGTAGTAACCGGTCAGCTCGACCGAGACCGTCCACTCCCGGTTCTCCGGTATCGTGTTGTCCCAGTAGAAATCGATTCCTTCGGGGTTGAATTCCAAACGGGCGTGGGACCTGTTGTCGCGCTCGAAGTGCAACCGCCCCTGCAGGTGGGGCAGGTTGACCTCGTCGTCGACGGCGGCGTCGCGCTCGGAGAAACGCAGCGGATCGTCCTCGAGGACCAGCCAGTAGTAGCCGAAATCGCTGTAGTGGTTGCGACGGCTGGGCGGCGCCTCCGCGCCCTCGGGGGCTTCGTCGGGATCGGGCAGGTCCCAGGCCAGGGCGTCCCCGCCCCAGAAGTAGAGGGCGTCGCCCTCGTCGAAGGAGCCGTCGTCGGCGCCGTCGACACGCACGGGCACGGCCTCCAGCTCAATCTCGTCGTAGATGTAATCCTGGTCCAGCATTCGACTTGAGCCACTATAGAGTGCCAACCGCCGGGGATCAATGACGGTGGGGTCCCAGCCGGCCGCCGTCAGGTCCTCCGGGGTGACCCGGTAGACGCCGTCGGCGTCGACGACGATCTTCAGCGCCGGGCGGGGGAGGTCCGAAGAGTTGTAGACAGGTTCGGGCGCTTCGGGACGGGGCAGGGCCCAGTGATGGTACTCGGAGAGATCGGTAAGCGGCACCAGCCCGACCAGTAGCTCATGGATATCGTCGTGATCGTTGAAGGTGAGTCCGCCCCCTCCGTCGGCGGCTCTTTCCGCGACGTCCGGGCCGAAGGACACCTCCAGGCGCAGGCTGCGCCGGACGGTCAACATACCGTCGGACCATTCCACCGGACGCAGCTCGAAGCGGGCCAGACTCCAGCCGCGGAAGACGTCGGTGCGCAGGTAACGGGCAACGGGGAGGGTCGAGGCCGCCTCCGGGGTCGAGGTCTCGTAACTTGCCGGATCATAGACCGGACGCAGGGTGACCACATCGTTCTCGCGCACTTCCTCGAAGCGGGGCGCGGGCAGGGGTCGGGCCGTAGAAAGGGAATCAACCTTCCGGACGGTGTGCTCCACCGTCGGCCGGGCGCCCGGAGGAACCAGCAGGCGGATCTGGTAAACGGGCAGCTCGGGCAGGCCCGGCGTCTGTTCGCAATCCACACCGGGCATCCTCACCCGGGTGTAGTCGCGGCCGTCGATTCGCTCCACGCTGAGCACGGGCTCGGGGAAGCCGACGCGCAATACCGCGCCGTTCTCGTCCAGGGAGAGCAGTTCCACGGTGGGCGCGCCGTCGGCGGCCTCCGCGACGGATATCCCCGCAACCGATGTTGAATTGGCAACCTCACCGCTCTCAGCGGCCGAATCGCCCTCCCGTTCGATTAGGAGTCGGGCGGCGGTTTCATCGGTGGTCTCGTTGCCGAAGGCGCCGCCTTCCTCGACGGCGAACAGCGGTACCGGCGCGACGGCGAGCATGACAAACAAGACGAGGGGAATGGAAAGTGTGCGCAGCATGATCCTCCGGGGGAAGTCTCAGCGCAAACGGGCCGTGAGGACCCGCAGGGGGGCGGCCAGAGCCAACGACAATCCCGCCGCCCAGCGTCGGGGGTCCAGGGGGCGGCCGTACTTGACCAGGTAGCGGTGGAAGGCTCGATGGCTGTTGAGGATGCTGCGGGCCCGGACCCTGCGCACACTGGCGCCGCCCACGTGAACCACGCTGTGGGAGGGATCGTAGAGGGTGGGACCGCGTAACTCCAGCAGGCGACGGGCCAGATCGACGTCGTTGAAGAATATGGGGAAGGCGGTGTCGAATCCGTCCAGGGCCAAATAGTCCGCCCGGCGGACCAGCCAGCAGGAGGCGAAGACCTGCTCGACCTCCCGGGCTTCGTCGTGAGCGAAACCGCCCATCTTCCAGCGGTTGAACAGGTCGCTGTCCGGCAGCAGCCGCGAGAGCCCGCTGAGCTCGGTGAAGAGGTCCCAGTAGCCGGGAAGACGGCGGCAGGTCCGCTGGGTCTCGCCGTCCAGGCCGACCAGCCGGGGAGCGACGCCGCCGAGGTCCGGGCGTTCCTCCAGGGTGTCGGCCAACCGCGTCACGGTGTCGGGCTGCACGAAGGCGTCGGGGTTGAGTAACATCAGCAGGCGGCACCGGGCGCGGCGGGCCAGCAGGTTGTTGCCGGCTGCGAAACCCTGGTTGACCGGCGAGGCGAACAGGCGCACACCGGTCCGTTGGGCGACGGCGACGGAGCCGTCGACGGAGGCGTTGTCGAGGACCAGAGTCTCGACGGGTTCCCGGGAGGCCGCCAGGTGGTCCAGGCAGCGGGCCAGATCGTCGCGGGTGTTGTAGTTGACCACCAGGACGCTGACGCGGGGCTCAGGCACGGCTGACCAGGTCGTCGTCGAAGCGGGACTCCAGGGCGGCGTCGGCCTCGCGGCGCTCGGTGTGCCCGGGACGGCCGAGCAGGGCGTAGGTGGCCCGCTTGCCGTCCTCCACACCAGGCTGATCGTAGGGGTTCAGCCCGGCCAGTCGACCGCTGAAGCTAACCGCGGCCTCGCAGAGGAAGATCAGGGCTCCCAGCTCCCGCTCCTCCAGTTTAGGTAACGTGGTCAGCAGCGATGGAGTTCCCGCTTTGATCAGGGCCAGGGTTGTGCCCCTGCGCTCGGCGGCCAGCAGCTCGCCCAGGCCGCGCCCGGCCAGATAATCCAGCGAGGCGTAGCCGTACTGCCGCTCCGGCACGGCGACCTCGACGTCGTGCTCGGCCGTCTCGAGCAGCCAGACCACGCGGTCGCGCGGCCCCTGGGTGTAGAGCTGGAGCTGGGAATGCTGATCGGTGGCCCCCAGGACGGCCTGGGGGGTCGGACCGTAGTCGGGCCGCTTACCCAGGCTCTCGGCCCATAACTGGGCGAACCAGGCGGCGAAGTCGGCCAGACCGTCGGCGTAGGGCATCACGGCCACGTTGCGCCGTCCAGCCGTGTGGTGTTGGTGAAGGGCCAGCGCCAGCGCCAGGGCCGGGTTGGAGCGCCAGGCCGGACGCAGGGCCGCCCGGCGCATCAGGGCGGCGCCGGTCAGGAGCTCGGCGACGTCCAGGCCCATCAGCGCCGCCGGCAGTAGACCCACCGGGCTGAGCACGCTGAAGCGACCGCCGACCTCGTGGGGCACGGCGAAGGTGTCCAGGCCGTCGGCTTCGGAGATGGCGCGCAGGTCGCCCTTCTCGGGATCGGTGACCGCCACCAGACGGCGGCGGGCCTCGTCTTCGCCCAGAGTGGCCTCCAGCCAGCCGCGAACCACGGCGTAGCCGGCCATGGTCTCGGCGGTGGAACCGGACTTGGTGACCACCAGCGCCAGGGTCGCCACGGCGTCCAGGGTGGTCAGCAGGTGGTAGAGGCGGCGGGGATCGACGTTGTCGACGACGTGGAGTCGCGGGAAACCTGGGCGGGACTCGGCGGGATCGACCAGGGCGCGGCGCAGCATCCGCGCGCCCAACCCCGAGCCACCAATACCCAGCACGATCACATCGTCCAGGTTGTCGACGCGGGCGGCGGCGAAGTCGAGCAGCGCGGTCGGATCGACCTCGGGCAGCCGGGTGTAGCCCGGCGGATCGTCGGTCAGAGCGACGACCACTTCCGGATACTCGGCCTTCCAGGCGGCGAAGTCCAGGCCGGTCTCACCGACTAGTTCGCGGGAACCGGGGTTGAGGTCCAGATTGAGCTTGAGCATTACGCCTCCCGGGTAGGTTGGGGGTTACGGTTGGGGATTGGCCTCGGCCGCGTAGACGGCCTCGGCGAGATCGCGCTGCAGGGTCTCCAGTTGGGTAAGCTTCTCATCGACGCTGACATCGGCGTCGTCGATGACGGCGATCAGGCGCTCCAGGAAGCCACCCAGCAGCGGCTTGTAGTCGGGACCGGCGACCAGGACGACACCCTTGAGGTAATCGCGGGCCGCCTCAAGTTCGGCGCAGGCCGCCGCCGGATCTCCACCGAAACGCAGCGCCACGTCGGCGGTGTAGATCCGCCGGCTGACGCTGATCAGCGGCAGCTCGAGCCGGACGGCGCGCGAGGCGGCCGCCTGGGCCTCCACCACCTTGCGGGCGGCCAGGCCGAAGTTATTCTCGGCGAAATCACCCGCAGCTCCGGCCAGGAGTTCGTCAACATCAGCCAGGGCGGCGGCGGTGCGCTCCAGCTCCGGCCCTTCCGGAGGCAGCTCGACGGTTTGAACCGGTGAATCATCGCCGCAGGAGAGGAAAAGGGCCGCCGAGAGCGTCAAGACGACCGTCGCAACAACTCCCGCACCGCTTGCTTGCTTTGTTTGTGGCATCCAATCAACTCGCTAGTGAACAATCCTCAGGTGGAGGATAATAAAGTCGCGGACAGGATGATGTGATACGGAACACACCAACGGGGAGAGCCAGGAGCGCCTCAGCGGATGACCGCCAGACGCCCGCTTTTGGTTTCGCCGTCGGGAGCGCGCAGGACGAAAAGGTAAACCCCGGCGGCCAGCTCGGCTCCGGCGTCGTTGACGGCGCTCCAGCTCAGGGTCGGGCCGTCACTGATCGCGTTGTAAAGCAGGGAGCCGTCGACGGAGTGCACCCGCACCTCGGTGCCCGGGGTCAGGCCGGTGAAGGTCAGCGAACCGCCGTTGGCGGGGCGGTAGGGATTGGGATAGGCGTAGGCTCCGGCCAAATCGCCCTCCCAGTCGGCCTCGCCGCCGGTGAGTCCGAGGACGGCGCCGACGACGGCCCGGGTGACCTGTCGAGTGAGGTTGAACTCGTCCTGGATGGTCGGGTAGTCGTCCTGGCTGGTGTGATAGTAGGGGTAGGGGACGTCGAAGTCCTCGATGGTCAGCACGGCGGGGAAGCCGGCGTACCAGAAGGGTGCGTGGTCGGAGCGGAAGAACTCGTCATCGAGGAGCTTGTAGCCGGGCATGCCGTCGCCGTAATCCGCGCAGGCGCCGACGAGGTAATCGGCCAGCCAGGCGCTGGGGCCGTTGCAGATGATGTCCAGGTCCTCCTGCTCACCGGCGGGATCGCTCCAGACCACCATATCGACGTTGAGCACGGCGTCGGCCCGGCCACCGGAGCGCACCAGGTTGTTGACGTGGTGATAGCTGCCGTGGAGACCGAGCTCCTCGGCGCTGAAGAAAGCCACGCGCAGGGTGCGCCGCGGCTGGTGGTCGGCCAGTACCCGGGCGGCCTCGAGCAGAGCGGCGTCGGCGGAGCCGTTGTCGTTGGCCCCGGGAGCCAGGGTGTAGGGATCGACGTCGGTGGCTATTGAGTCGTAGTGGGCGGTCAGGTAGATGTTGCTCTCCGGGTGTTCGGTGCCCGTTTTCTCGCCGATGACGTTCTGCCAGACGACCTCGCAGTCGGGGTCCAGGGCGTCGATGTGGTTGGTGAAGCTCTCGCCGTCGCTGGAGCTCAGGGGGCCGTCCTGGCCGGCGACCCAGAGCCTGACGCCGCCGTCGTCGGCGCAGTTGACCACCCCGCCGGTGGGCAGCAGCACCCGCCGCCAGCTTTCGCCGTCGTCGCTGATCCAGAGGGTGCCCAACTGGCCGGTGAGGACGAAACCCCTTCCGCTGTAGGCGCTGGAGCCCAGAAAGAAGGTGGACTCATCGGCATCGGGAAGGCTCAGGCTGGTCCATTCATCGCCGTTCTCACTACGCAGCACGACGCCGTTGCCGGCGGTCACGTAGACCCCGGCGTTGTAGGCGATGGTGCGCAGGGTTTCCTGTCCCGAGCGCACCAATTCCCAATCGCCGGCGTGGTTCAGCGAGCGCCAGACCGAGCCCTGGCCACCCACGGCGTAGACCACGCCGGGGTGGTCCGCCGGGGCGCAGATGTCGTAGACCGAGCCGTCGACGGCTCCGCCCTCGCTCCAGGTCAAGCCGCCGTCGTCGGTGATCCGGAAGCCCCCGCTCGCGTCGACGGCGTAGCCGTGATCGACATCGGCGAAGTCCATCGCCCGCAGGGTGCGCGGTGCCTCGAAGAGGTCCACGCCCTGCCAGCTCCAGCCGGAGTCGATGGAGCGGTGGAAGCGGGTGCCGGCTCCATAGTAAAAGGTCTCGGGAGTGAAGGCCTCACAGCCATAGACGCCGAAATCCATCGCTCCCTCCGGGGGCAGGAAGGCCTTGAAGTTCGTTCCGCCGTCGGTGGAGAAGAAGGCGTAGCTCATCCGGGTGCCCAGCAGGACCAGTTGGCCCTCGGCGGCCAGAGAGATCGCGTGCTCGCCGAGCCAGCTTTCCAGGGTGACCTCGAAGCCGCAGGCCTCGAGCTCGGAGACCAGGTAGTCCCGGGCGTCGTTGATCGGCTCGCTGTAGGTGTAGCGCGTGCGGAAGTTGGTCAGGGCCAGGTTGTAGGCGTCGATGGAGTCCAGCTCGACCAGCTCTACCTCGTCGTCGAAACCGCCGGCGGGGGTGGGCGGGTCCAGATCGCCCGTGTAGCGCAGCAGGGGCGTGAGGGCCCGGTACTGCAGGGCGGGATCGACGGCCAGGGCGGCCAGTCGGCGGGGTCGCAGGCGGCAGATCAGGCCGCCGCCGGGCAGCTCGCCCAACACCTCGACATCGGCGGGGAGGGTCGGCGGGACACCGTCGCGACGGCTGAGCAGGTAGAGGTCCTCAATATCCTCGACGGCCACGGCGTCCGCACCGGGCCGGGCACCGAGATAGAGGGACAGACCGTCGAAGTCGCCGAAATAAAGCCCCGCTCCATCGACCGATCCGGGTCGCTCGGCGGTAGCATTGATGTAGGCCGCCGGGGTGGCGAGGGCGCAGATCAGGATCAGACACGCCCAGAGGCGCGGCATGGTGAACGGAGTCTTGATCATGAGGCAACCCGATTCCGGCGGTGTCGTCCCGGGGACGACGGTGGGGGATAGAAGCCGTCGCAGCCGACGTTGCGCAGACTGACAGGTCAGCTTGCAGTATAGCCCCCGGGTCGTCGCAGAGTCAAGCGCGGGCGGGGCGGGACGGCGGGGAGCGGGCTGGCTTGGAAGAGGTTTCGCCAATCGACAACGGCCCGCCCTTGGCCTTCGCTTTACCAAAGGCGGACCAACTGGAGAATCAATGGTTTGAACAGCAGCCGCAAACTCCCTGATAACGGCCAAACAGCTTGACAGTGCAGTAATTTCCATATAAACTGCTTTCAAGAACTGAAGGCGGGTGGACGCATGAGGGGCGACCGACTACGCCATGCAGGTTCTCAGATTGACCGGGGAGCATGATATGCCTCGGGGAGGTTCCGCCTCCTCGAACGCTGGAGCAGTAGAACGGCCGGCGGTGGAGTTCGAGCCGTCGAACGGAATAACAGCGCCGATTCGTTCCGGTCGACGGCTGATCGACTATAGCGCACAAACCGCTTCACTTCCCAACCAATCTGAACAGGCTTCCGGCCAACCAAGAAACCCGAGACGACGGCCGCGGCTGTGTGCCGGTCCTCACGAGCCGGACCATCAAGCCAACCTGGGCGTAGCGAAGCCTCGACGAGGGGTTCACCACCCCGAATCGAGAAACCGGCCGTCAGATGGGGGTTTTTGTATCTTTACCATGAAAAGGCCCATACTCAGCGCCCTGCTCGCCGTCCTCCTCTTCGCCTGCGTCCTGCCGGCGGCGGCGGGTCCCTACATCAACCCCGGGTTGATGAGCATCCCCACCGCCTACACCCTCGAACACACCGCCATCAAGGTCGGCTACGCCGGCAGCTTCTTCCTCGGGATGACGCCCACCGACCCAAACATCACCGATTACTACGACGTTTCCCTGAGCGGTGGCCTGGAGTTCTGGGGCCTGGGTCTGGAGCTCTCCTTCGCCGGTTACGACTTCGACACTTCCGCCTACACGGGCAGCGCCGAGCTGCGTTTCATCAACGAAACCCCGCGCTTCCCGGCGGTGGCATTAGGCGTGCGCAACATCGGCGGCGACGTCCAGATCAGCTCATTCGGGACGCCGGGGGAATCCGGCGGCGCCTCACCCTACTTCCCCGCCGGTTACGAACGTAAGTGGTTCGACGAGATTTCGGCCTACCTGGTCTTCTCCAAGGATTTCTACCCCGCCCTGGAGATCCCCCTGACGGGGCACCTTGGCTTGGGCACGGGCATGTTCCAGGGCCAGTACGTCAGCAAGTATACCGATTCGGAAACCTGGCAGGGCATCTTCGGCGCCCTGGAGTACAAGCCCTTCTATTTCCTCTCCATCGCCCTGGAGGTCACCGGCCGCGACCTGAACTTCGGCGTCCTCTACGAGCTGCCCTGGTACGGCATGGAGGTCGGCGTCTCCTTCGACAAACTGGAGATGCTCTTCTACTCCGACGAGGAAATCCTCGAGGTGCAGAACGGCGTGGTCGATGAATACGATCAGGTCGGCTTCGGCGTTCATTTCGGCGTCCAGTTCGGCCCCTTCGTCACCGACACCGACGTCAAGAAACTGGAACTCATCGACCAGCGTATCGAAGAGGGCGAGGACCGCCTGCGCGAAATCCAGATCCGCCGCCGCGAGATCCAGGAGCGCCTTTCCGAGCTGCGCGACCGCATCGCCGACGAGCGGGAGGGTGAGAGCGGCGGAGACACCGAGTAGAGCTTAGCCGTCGCGGTGAGCCCCACCGGGGATGGACGAAGACGAACAGCGCTGCGGTGGCTCCGTAAGCCCCAAGCCGATCAAACGCCGCCGGAAGACAATGTGAGACGACAATGTGAAGAGGGCACCTTCAAGGCGCACACGGCGAGAGGCCGACGTCAAGAAGCTCCAGGTTCAAGATAATCCAACCGGCGCTGTTTCAAACCATCGCCGCCGCCAGGCGACGCCAAGGTTTTAGAGGCTTGCGTCCGCCGGTTTTTCGTGCTATTTCATTATCAAGGTAACAAGTAAATTGCATCCTTAAACATCTAATTAATAATCTACCTCCGTCGAACGGAGCCTGAAAGCTTCGATGCCGACCGCCCGTGGGCTTGCCGGGCTCTCGCTGTAAACCGATTACCTCGATCCTCGACGGGCCCCAGCCCACCTCCCTCCGCCGGGTGATGGATGATGACGAGACTCCCGAAGATCACATTGGCGCTGCTGCTGCTCCCCGCCGTCGCCACCCTGGTCGACGCAGGGGCGATGGGCGCCGCGGCTCAGGACGCCGAGCTGCTCGAGGAGCTGCGCGAGGGCGAGGGCGGCGAGGGCGGTCTGAGCGAAGAGATCGAGCGGCTCTCCGGCGCCGACATCGACAAGGTCGACCTGATCCGCCGCTACGAGCGTGAGGGCGCCTCGGCCCAGTTGGAGGCGATGGCCCAACGCGACTTCATCTCCGCGATGGACAAGTACAACCTGGGCGAGTACTACTACGACAAGTACGAGCGCTCGCTCAAGCGCGACGAGACCAGCCAGGCCGAAGGCTACCTGGCCGACGCCCAGACGCGCTACGAGGAAGCCGTCGAGGAGATCGAGTTCATCGACGACTACTACCCCGGCTTCTCGAAGCTGGACACGGTGCTGTTCATCTGGGGCGACTCCCTCTACAAGCTCGAAGACTACCGGGACGCCGTGGATGTGCTGGAGCGCCTGCTCAGCGATTATCCTTCCTTCGACAAGACCTTCGACGCCTACTACAAACTCGGCGAGTGTCACTTCGCCCGCGAGGATTACGAAGAGGCCGAAAGCTACTACGAGCGGATCATCCAGAACTATCCCAACCAGACCGACCGGGTCTACCGCGAGTCGCTCAAGCAACTGGTCTGGATCAACCGCCACAACGCCTTCGACGCCTTCGAGGACGCCGAGTATCGGCGCGGCCTGAGCCTCTTCCTCAAACTTCTCGAAGACCCCTACGATCGCTACTCCGAGGCCCCGGAAGCCGTCTTTTACGCCGGCGAGTGCTACTTCTATCTGGAGGAACGCGAAGAGGCCCGCGAGCGCTACGACACCATCCGCAACAAGTATCCGGACTACAGCCAGCTCGGCGCCGCCCTCTCCCGACTCGAGGAGCTCTCCCAGCTCTACTTCACCGAGGCGATGGAGTTCTACCTGGACAAGAACTACCCCATCTCAGCCGAGCGCTTGCAGTTCATCGCCGAGAAGTATCCCACCTCGTCGTCGCTGCCCGAAATCCTCTATCGTTGGGGCGACAGCCTCTACGAGATGGAAGACTTCCAAGGCGCCCAGCGGGCCTTCATCCGCTGCAAAAAGGACCACCCGGACAGCCTCTGGGCGCTGTATTCGCTCAACATCCTCGAACACATGAGCTACCGCTCGGACTTCTTCTCCGAGGCCGACAAGTACTTCACCGAGCTGTCGCTCAAACCGGCCTTCACCAGCCGGGAACGCTTCCAACTGCTCCAGGACCAGCAGGGCAGCCGCTTCGTAGACGTCATGGACTACGACGAGCTCAACGACTCCAGCCGCTACGTCGTCGGGATGAGCTACTACCGCCTGCGCAAATACGACCAGGCGGTCCAGGTCGTCAAGGGGATCAACCCCTCCGGCGAGTACGCGATCTACGCCTCTTACCTGGCCGGGCTGTGCCAGGTGAAGCAGAACCTGCTGCTTGACGCCGTCGAGTCGTTCAAGCAGATGGCCAACGCCCCGACCACCGAGGCCACCGAGCGCCTCAAGGGCCGGGCCCATATCATCCTGGCCTACCTCTACCAGCGCTTGGAACGCTACGACGAGGCCTGGTTCGAATACGAGCAGATCGACTACGGCGACATCGAGAACTGGGACGACGCCCAGGTCGGCATGGCCTACCTGCTGGTCCGCAACGGCGTGGAAGACGACTTCAAGGAAGTCATCGCCATGATGCGCGGTATGCTGCGCCGGATGCCCTACACCGAGATGGCCCCCGACGCCTACATCCTCATCGGCTACTGCGAGCTGCAACTGGGCGAGTACGTCGACGCCGCCGACACCTTCGAGCAGGTCATCGACGGCTACACCATCGATCGCGAGCTGATGCTGGCCCACCCCCGCTACCAGGAGCTCGTCGAGAGCGTCAACTCCGAATTCGAGTACATCAACTCGGTCATCATCCACGAGATCCAATCCATCCGCGACTCCGGCGGCAACGCCTTGTTCAAGGACGAGCTCGACCAGGCCGCCCGGGACGCCGAGGACCTCAAGAACGCCATCGTCGAGCTGCAGCAGCTCATCTCCGGCCGCGACATTATCGGCCGCGACATCACCGACGACGCCGAGTTCTTCCGCGCCTACACCTCCTTCGCCCACATGCAGGACATGAAGCAGCAGCGTCGCGAGGCCGCCGATGAATACCGCGTCCAGACCGAACAGTTGGAGGGTCAGGAGGAACAGCTCGCCCTGCAGGCCGAGGAGCGTAAGATTCAGGAAGCTCGGGCCATGGGCATCAGCGAGTATGAAATGAAGCTCCAAGAGCGCCGGGAAGAGATAGACGAGTTATCGACGGCCCATATCCGGCTCTTCGAGCCAACCACCCCTGTTGGCCAGAACGGCGCCTCGGGCATGGGTGAAGGAGAGCTGGAACTGGACGGGGAGACCACCTCCCCCGACGGCGCGGGCGAGGTGGAGGAATCCACCGACGGTGAAGACGAAACCGCGGAGACGGGCGAAGACGTCGAGGCCGCGGGCGATTCCGAAGAGAGCGACGAAGCCGGGGATTCAAGCGACGAATCAACGGATGAGGCCGATGAGAGCGAAGAGAGTCTGGAGGAAGATGACACGTCCGACGTCGACGACGAAACCACAGATGTAACCGAAGAGACCGACGATTCCTCCAGTGACGAACCCGACGCCGTCTCGGACACCACCGAAGAAAACGTGACCGACGACGATGATTCCACCGACGAAGAAACCACCGGTGACGACGAGATCGAAACGGAAACCGAAACCGAGAACGAGGACGAAACCAGCAGTTAACCCCGGCGGGAGAGTCGGGTGAGATGATGATAAAACGCACAGCCCTGGTCGTATCAACAGCGGTGGGACTCCTGCTGGCGCCACTGGTGGGATGCACACCGTCTGAAGGCGACGACGAAGCCGTCGACACGGCCTCGGAGTTGACCGAGGTGGAGAAGCAGACCCTCGAGGAGCTCAATGCGAGCCGGGAGGAGCTCACCTCGTCCTATCAGCAGACCCGGGAGGAGCTCAACCCGGAGATCTATGAAAAGCGCTGGGAGGCCATCGAGCAGCTCCAACTGATCGTCGACGAGTACGAAGAGCGTCAGGCGCTGGAGGAGGCCGGAGACCAGGAAAGCTCCAACCCCTACATCGAAGAGATCTACTACGACCTTGGCGAGCTCTACTACCAGATGGCCGAGGACATGCTCACCGACAAGGAGTACCGCGCCGAGGTGGCCCGGCGCTACGAACCCGACCAGACGGCAGCGGATCCCGAGAACGGCTCAATCGACAATATCTATGTCGACCTGTACACCAAAAGCTACAAGTACTATCAGACCCTGGTCGGTCGCTACAAAGAGGTCTCCCTGCTCAACTCCCGGCTGCCCGACGGCGCCGAGCCCTATCCGACCAAGTACTACGATCAGGCCGTCTACAACATGGGCGCGGTGCAGACCGAGCTGGCCAACGTCGACAACTTCCAGAACATGGAAAGCCACAAAGAGGCGGCTTTCCGCAGCTACAAAGAACTCGTCGACACTTTCCCCGAATCCGAGTACGAACCCGAGTGCAGCTTCCGTATCGGTCTGCACTACTACGAGCAGGGTGGGCGCGACAGCAAGTACACGGCCATCGAGTACTTCAACCGTATCCAGCCCGAAGACGAAGAGATCATCGATCAGATATACACCCGGGCCGTCTACCGCAAGGCCTGGTGCTACTACCTGCTCAAGGACTTCGACAAGAGTGTCGATAATCTAATCGAACTCCTCGATCTCACCGAGGAGATGAGCAAAGAGGACCCGGACAACCTCCAGGTGGAGAAGTACCGCATCGAGGCCTACGATCTGGTGGCCACCAGCATGATGCCGGCGATGATCCGCGAGGGTGACGAGGAGAAGCAGCTCTTCGACTACGATACCGTCAACGGAGCCGTCTGGTACACCGGTCCCGACGCCCTGGCCGGCTACCTGGAATCCAACAACCTGCTCGGCAACAGCTACGCGCCGGATATCATCAAAAAGTCCATCCAGCTCTACATCGACAACAGTTGGTATCCGCAATCCATCGCTCTGCGCGAATACTACTGCGATATCTACCCCAACGCCCCCGACGCGGTGAAGGTCTTCGCCAAGATTATCGAGGACTACGAGCGCTGGTACAACTCCATCGGCGGCACCGCCGACGCCACCGAAGGTGAGCAGCTCTGGATCCAGCAGGAACAGGCCCGGATCCGCGACATGCAGAACGAAGCCCGGGCACGCTTCGTCGACCGCTACGAAGAAGGCTCGGCCTGGTACGAGGCCAACAAGGACAACCCGGAGGCCATGGCCAACGCCCGCGAGGTGCTGGCTCTGAACCTCTTCAACGTCGGCGCCTACACCTACACCAAAATCGTCCAAAACCCGGAGATGCCCGAATCGCAGCAGCTCGATCTCTGGCAGCAGATCATCGACGTCTTCTCCCGCTACCTCGAGGATTATCCGCTGGAAGAGCACGCCTACGAGGCCAACTTCTACCTGGCGATGGCGCTGGACGCCGGGCAGGGCAACTTCGAACTCGCCGGCGACAACTTCGTGCAGACCGTTTTCCTCTACGAGAAGACCGACTACAATGAGATCAGCCTCTGGAACGCCGCCGGCAACTATCTGACCCCGGCCAAGGAGCGCATGGAGGCCGACACCGCCGGCAAGACCATTCAGAACATGGACGAGCTGACCAACGAGCAGCTTCGCGCCAAGGTTCCGGCGGCCAATCCCCACGACGCCCTGCCCGAAATCGTCAAGAAGTACATCTTCGCCGCCCGAGAGTACGGCTCGCGTTTCCCCAACGGCGTGACCGAAGGCGAGGTCAAGCGCGACCCGGCGGAGCTGTTGAACTGGGAAGCCCGCTTCATGATGGCCTACGACTGCTTCGACGGTGGCCGCGCGGCCTACGAAAGCGTCCTGGAGTTGCCCGATATACCCAACTACGACGAGAACCCCAGCGCTATCACCCGCTCGGCCGTTTCGATGAAGGTCGCCGAGAGCTGGTATCAGCAGCACTACTTCCGCAACGCGGCCGAATGGTTCCGCCGCGCCGCCGAGTATGCCGAGGTCGGCTCCGAGGTGGAGAAGACCGCCCTGGCCAACGCCGCCAACTCCGATCTGATCAGCCAGGAGATCAACGAGCCCGAGTACGAAGAGGTCGAGGGCACCGAGATACCGCCCGAGGTCCGCGCCCAGTACGAGGAATCGGCGCTGGGTTATCTCCAGGTGGCCCGTGACAACTTCACCACCAACCCCGAGGTTTCCTTCACCGCCTTCGGCAAGGCCGTTAACATCTATTACGACATCCTCAAGGATTACCCCAAGGCGGCGGAGGCCTGCGGCGAGATCGTCGAGAACTTCCCCGACCATCCGGAGATCGACACGGCCATCTACACCCAGGCGATGTGCTACTACGAAATGGAGGAGTGGGCCAGCGCGGCGCGCACCTTCGAATCGGTGCTGGAAAACGACATCGAAAGCCCCAAAGAGCCCTACGCCCTCTACCGGGCCGGCCTGTGCTACGAAAACCAGGAGGACTGGGAAAACTCGGCCCGCATCTTCACCCGCTACGCCGAAACCTACGAGGACACCGCCGATCCCAACGAGCTGGTCGACTCCTACTACCGGGCCGCCACGGCGATGCTCGAGCTGGGCCAGCGCGAGGCCGGGCGCGAGTTGCTGATGACCACGGTCAACAAGTTCGAGGAGTACAACGCCAAAGAGGACGTGGTCATCGATCCCAACATCCCCGCCAAGGCCTACTTCACCATCGGCGAGATGCTTTTCGAGGATGAATATATCGACCTCAGACTCAACGGCACAATCCGTGACATCGACATGGCCGTCGCCGGGGAGATCAGCCCGCTGATCGAGGACTTCCAGCGCAAGACGGCCCTGCGTAACGAATTGGCCGAGATCTTCGCCCGGGCCACCAAATCAACCGACCCCGAGGTCAGCTTCGGCGCCGCCTACATGCGCGGTCAGGTATTCGAGAACTACTACCTCACCGTGGCCCAGATGAGCTTCGACATGGAAGAGATCAACGCCCTGGCCGACAGCGACCCTTATATGTTCGAGGCCTACCTGACCGCTGTGGACACCATCCTGATGACCATGCAGCAGGAGGCCCAGGCGGCAGGCCGCGACCAGGCCGTGGAAACCTACGAGACGATCATCTCCCAAGCGGAAAAAACCTCCGTGCAAAACGAATGGGTCGACAAGTCGATGGAGCGCCTGGTCGACCTGGTGCCGGCCAAGTATATGCAGTACCCGCCGATAGGCGAGAAGACCGGTATCGACAACAACGGCGCCAGCATCTGGGAGCTCGAGGGCGCGGTGATCTACTCGCAAACCGTGGACATCGCCGGGATGAGCGAACCCGAACCGCCACCGGAAACTGAAACGACAGACGAGACCGTTGACGAAACGGTGGACGGTGAATCCCCCGACGGTGAGACTCCGGACGAAACGGTGGACGGTGAATCCTCCGACGGTGAGACTCCGGACGAAACGACCGAAGAAACCACCGACGGCGAATCAACCGAGGAAACCACCGAAGACACACCTGATGACACGGTGGAAGACACCGCGGACACCGAAGATACCGAGGTTGAAGAAACAACTGAAGAAACCGCTCTCGACGAGACCCCGGACGAAACGCCGGACGAGACCGTCCCCGACGAAACCACCGAGGAACCCGTCACCGAAGATGAGGCACCGGCGGAGAGCTAGACCCCGCCATTCGGAAACCTCCCGGCATATGTCGCGGAGCGACTGCGCCGCAATCACCACAGCTTGAACCCGTCAACCGCTTTCAGCCGCCGGAGACAACGATGTCGCTGACGAAAAGCCTACGCGGCATAATCATCCTGACCGCCTTCCTGCTGGTGGGACCCTTCGTCCTGCATTACAGCGTGGCCCAGGACGAGCAAACCCTGACCTATGAGCAACAGCAGGCCCGCAACTCGGCCTGGCTGGTCAGCGCCGCCCCCCAAGGCGGAAGCTTGGAGTGGACTCAACCCGGCTTCGATGATGCCGCCTGGAACACCGCCCAGGGCGGTTACTTCGAGGACGGCGTCTCCGCCGCCAACGCCGAGCTGATGGGCTGGCCCAACGCGGAAGCCGAGTGGATCTGGAGCGGTTACGCCTCCGAGGTCTACTTCCGCCGCCGCTTCGGCTTGCCCCGCCGACTCATCGACGAGGACGAACGCCAGGAAAAAATCTACGTCTGGCTCACCGCCAACGACGACTACATCTTCTACGTCAACGGCCAGGAGGTCACCCGCGACGAGGTCGGCGACGACGACTGGCAGGAAACCGCCGGACCCCTCGACGTCACCGAGTACATCCAGGTCGGCGACAACGTCTTCGCCGTCTGGAGCCGCAACGATCTCAAGGAAGACCCCAACAACTACGGTCTGCGCTTCCACGCCGAGTACCGCCTGATCGGCGAGGGTGGCGAGAGCGTCCCGACCACGGTTATCACCGATACCGGCGGTTGTTAGCGATATGCTTGCTTTCCCGGGTACATTTCTACCGATCGACTTGTCGTTCGAGCCCCGAGTGTACTATTCTATAGAGGTGCTTGGCCGGACGTATCTAGTATCCGGCACCCATACACGTGTTAAAACGACGCCAAACCCGCCGGTCCGGCACCCGGCCGCCGGACAACGGAGGTCCTACATCCAAGCGAGGCCCCTCAGCTCAAGCGCCATACTGACTCCCGCCTTTTCGACTCTTGCTTTTCTTTCTCGTAGAGATTCTCGTAGAGATTGACGCCCCGACCCCATCCAAGGCGGCCGGAACCATGATCAAACGCATCATCATCCTGATACCGATAGTTTTCGTGATTCTCGCTGGTGCCGCTACGGCCCAGGACGACGAGTTCGTCGAGATCACAGACATCGATATCACCGCCCGACCGCCGGTGCCCCAGGCCATCAGCTTCCTCTACCGCACCGAGCCCGAGTTCGAGATGGTGATGCTGCGCCAGACCTACGAGAGTCAGATTCTCAATCCCATAGATAAGGAAGAATTCGAAGAGGGCTTGGGCTTCAGCACAGGCTCGATTCAGAACCCGCTGATCTGGCTGACCACCGGCGCCGGTATCGCCGCCGGCCTGACCGCCGGATACATGGACTCCAACACCGAGCGCCTAAACGCCAACTGGCTGGCCGGGACCGCCGGCGCAGCCCTGCTCACGGCGACGATCATCATGCTCATCGAACGTTAAGAAGATACCGCGAGCCGCTCAACCGCGATTGCATTCACCGTGTCATCGGAAACCTCTCATGAACGAACATCTTCATTGGGCGGGGCAATTGAACAAGATGAGTCGCACCGATTCGACACAGAACCGGTGGATTAAGTGTGGCGGTGAATACAGCTCGACGGGATCAATCTCTCTTGGCATCCGCTTAAATACAATTGCCCTTCCTGCGTCCGTCCAGATGAAATATACCTGGTATACTTGGTAAGGCGATCTAAAGCTATTGCCTGTTTGTTTCACCTCCCAATGAGTCTTGACATGGGAGCAACCAGCGCCGATCCGCAACCGCAAGATCTACACGCTCTCGCTGCGGGATGGCCCGACGTCTTGCACCGAAGTACGAGCAGCACTCGGAGCGGACGTCAGCCAAACAGCCGAATCAGGCCTGCCTGATTTCCTCTGCCCTGGTTTTGTAAACCGGCTTGACTCACAGCCACGCCCAAACAACCCCACTCAAGCGACCACTCAAGCGACCAACCGGCCAGACGCGCCACGGGGAACCCCGACCCCAAATAACCCGGCAACCACTAGACACCCCCCTGCAACCCAAAGACCATTCCGGGTATATGCCCCGATAACACAGGTTTTACTCAACGCTGAGCCCCCAAACCACGGGGCTCGGCCAGCGGCATACGCCTTGCGGCGTAGCCGACGACACCCAACCATGCGGTACCTGCCAACCGAAAGGAGCCTATGGGCAAGCTATTCCAAGACTTCACCCTGGGTGGCGAGTTCATGTGGATCATCCTCGCCGTCCTGGTCTTCAGTGTGGCGATCATGCTGGAGCGGCTCTGGTTCGTCCTCATCCGCTCGTCGATCAACACCAAGACATTCATCGCCGAGCTGGAGAAGCTGATCCAAAGCAGGAACATGGAGCGGGCCATCGCCCTGTGCAACACCAGTAACGCCGCCTTGGCGCGCGTCCTGCGGGAGGTTCTCAAGAACCACTCCGGCACGGGTCGCGACATGCAGGTCGCGGCCGACGCCAAAACGCTGGAGGTCATTCCGGAGCTGGAAAAACGCACCAGCTATCTGGACATGCTCTCCCAGATCGCAACCCTGTTGGGCCTGTTGGGAACGATCGCCGGTCTGATGGAAGCCTTCGAATCCCTGGGCGCAGTGTCGGGTCAAGATCAGGCCCAGATGCTGGCCGAGGGTATCAGTAAGGCTATGCTCACGACCATGTTCGGTCTGACGGTGGCCGTTCCGACAATCCTGATCGCCTCCATCATCAAGGGCAAGACCAAGAAGATCATCTCGGATATCGACCAATACACCGTGAAGATCACCAACCTGATCGTGGCCATGAAGGGGTAGCCTATGCCGACCCTCGGACCCAGTGCGACAAGCAGGGGCGGAAAACAGGCCATGGCCGGAGGTGAGGACCACCTGATCCCGGTCATGAACCTGATGGTTATCCTGATTCCGTTCCTGATCAAAATGGCCGTTTTCGTAACCACCGTCACCCTTCAGGTCACCCTGCCCCCGCGCGCCGCCGGTGGCGGCGGAAGCGCCGGAGGGGTGCAACAGACCCTGTTGATGGTCGGCGTGCACCCCAGCAAGGGCTTCCTGATCACCAACGATCGGGGATTTTTGCCCTGGATCCCCTTGAAAGACGGCCGCTACGATTACGATCAGCTCCAGATGGTCCTCAAAGAGGACGTCAAGGATGCGATCCCCATCTACAGCGACCATGAGGAGATCTACCTGGCTATACCGGACGAAGTGCCCTTCTACGAGGTTGTCACCCTGATGGACACCGTCCGCGGCGACCTACGGGAGGAAAAGATCGAAAGCGTGGCCGACGCCCAGAAATGGGGGGTTGAATTCCAACCCAACCAGGACCAGTCGGTCTATGTTGCCGAACTGTTTCCCAGCGTTATCTTCGGCGGCGCAGTGCCGCAATAACCGGGATCGAAAGGAGGTGTTAAATGCCCGGCGCACAATCACCAACCAAGGCAACCAAGTTTAAACTCCACCATCTGCGGGCCGAAGAGGAGCATGAAAGCCTGAGGATCACCTCAATGATGGACATGATGACCATCATCCTGGTTTTCCTGCTCAAAACCTTCTCCACCCAGGGCGATCTCTCGGCGACCGAAGCCACCCTGGTGCTTCCCGAATCCGACAACGAAAACGAAGCCGGTTTCGTCGATCGGCTGGCGATCGGTCAGGACCAGATCTTCTTTAACGATGATCGGGTCATGTCGACCATGGAGGCCCAGGGCTCGGACGATCTGGTCATCAAGCCCCTGCAGGTCGTGCTGGAGGAGGCGGTCGAACAACAAAAAAATATCGCCTCGAACATCGGCGAGGATGAGGAAAAACTAGCGGACCGACTCAAGATTATGATCCTGCTGGACGAAAATCACCTGTTCAGCCTCGTGAAAAGCGTCGTCTCAACAGCGGCGGCTTCGGGATATCTCAATATCTCGCTGGCCGCTACCCAAAACCTACAGAAGTACGCAACCGGGGAGTGATCACATGAGTAACGGACCTTCAGAACAGGTCCTGGGTTTAGTGGTCTCCCGAGGTGACCGGATAGTCAAACGACTGATCCCGGAAAACGACACCATCACGGTGGGGCAGTCTCCGGACTGCGATATCGTGCTCAACCACGATCCGAACACACCGCAGAAACACACCCTGGCGGTCAAGCGGGGAGATGCTTACGATTTCTTCATCGACGAAGAAATGAACGGCAAGATCCACGTCGGTGATTCGACCATCTCGCTGCGCGATCTACGGGTCTGCGGGTTCCTACCCCACCAGAGAAACGGTTATGTTTTCCACGCCGACCGCCAGAAAAAGGGCCAAATACGCGTCTCCGACATCACCATCCACTTCGGCTTCTTCACACCCACGCCGAAGCAGGTGGCCGGAGAGCCGCGTCTGGCCGACAGTATCACCTCTGGTAGCTGGCTGGAACCGGATCAGAAGATCTTCGCCGGTTTTCTCGGCTTCTCGACCATCCTCGGCGGCCTGTTCTACCTGGCCACCACCTTGGTCGAGCCACCCTCCAAAGAAGACATTCTAGCCCAGGTCTATCAACAGGAAACCGTCACAGTCAGCCAGGAATCCGAGGTAGTCGATACCGGTGATGGTGGTGAAGGCGAAGAGGAAGCCGTAGTCGCCGACACCTCCAGCCAGAGCAGCGGCAGCGGTAGCGGCTCCAACGACAGCGGCGCCGGTACGGCCGACGCGGCCAGCCAGGGCGCGGCCCTGGGTTCGGGCGCGGCCGACTTCATGCTCCAGGCCATCACGTCCAATATCGTGGCCAGTGCGGGAGGCGTCTCCGGCATCGTCGGTGACGGTTCCACCTCGCTGTTCAGCGAGGGCGGCACGGTATCGGTCAGCGGCGGCGGAGCGGGAGCCGGTGGAGCCGGTGGTGACGCGGCGGCCGGATTCGCGGCCGGCGGAGCTGGAACCGCCGGGATAGTCGGCAGCGGTGAAATCGGGTCCGGGGACCTGCCCACCCGAGTAAGCGCGGCACCCGTTGTCGTCCGCACCGAGGTCGACTCCGGCGCAACAACGGCCTCCGACGCCGGCGTATCGAAGGTTTCCAGTTTCTTCGCCTCACGCGGCGGCCAGATCAAGCGCATCTACCAGGGTTACCTGGGTGACAATCCCACCCTGGCGGGGCGTATCGTTCTAAACGTCACCGTCACCAACGGTGCCATCTCGGCCTCGGTTGCCAGCAACACCACGGGCAACTCGGCCCTCGCCAACGAGATCGTCTCGACTGTAAACAGTTGGTCCATCTTCGGGGTGGACGGGGTAGTCAAAGTACGAATACCCTTCAGCCTCGAGCCGCAGTCTTAACCCACAGCGGAATTCCGTTGCGGGGATTGCGGCGCGGTCCCAGCGACCGCGGGACCCACGGGTCCATGGACTAATACCCCGTATCGGGACATCTCGGATAACGAACCAGCAGTACCGACGGGAGGGCTCGCGCCCTCCCGTTTGGTTCGCATCGGATCGCACAGTAACGAAATCGAATCAATGGCGGGGAACGCTTAAGAAACTGGCTCACCGCCGCGGGACAAGCATATTGTCCAGACAGCCCATCGCAATAACCCTGTAGGTAGTCATGAGTTACCGATACGAGACTTGGGGCGAATCCTCCTCCTCTTCAGTGCCGCAGGACCGCTGATAACCAGTGGCATTCGGAATAACTCAAGGGATCATCACATAAGATGAACATCAGCTATTGCAGTTGGGTACTTATGTCGGCGTGAGCAAGCATGTTGTCCTGCCACCAACAAAGGGGGCAATGTGGCGGGGAGGAGCAGGATGAGGGACCGGCACGTCAAGTGTCCCAGATGCAACTACCGCTGAGCCTACGAACGTCGTAAGTGCAAGCGTTGCGGCAAGTTGTTCAACCATCGTCCCCGGGGGCCTCGCAACGAGCCGCTGCAGGAAAACCGCAGTGAGATAACGCGTCTGTTCCGGCTCGGTCTCCCGACGGTCCGCGTCATCCTGCCCAAGCGCTGTGACAGCAAGCATCTGGTGGGTGCGATCCTGGAGAACGTCGAGCTGGGCATGATTGTTAACTTCGACGGCTGGAAGGCCGATAACAAGCTGTCACTCAACGGTTTTCACCACAAACGCATCAACCACGACAAGACCCTGGTCGATGGCAAGGTGCCTATCAACGGCATCGAGAACTCCTGGGGCTACGCCAAACGCCGCCTCAAAGCCTATCACGGAGGATTCAAGCGTAACTTCAGTCTCTTATCCGTGAAAGGTAGTTCCGATTCAACCATCACGACGACGAAAACACGCTAAACTACCCCAGGAGCATACTTCGCGCTTGTTCATAATTGGGTGATAACACTAACTCAAACGATTCCGATACGATACGTCAGCAGCAACGACTACCGGCGGGCTCGAGGATACAGCACCTTCGCTAGCTCAAGCATCGGTGCAACAGTACCCGAGGTCTCCTCGCAACGGGTCATTCAGGGGTCCAGGCTTTCGAAGATTGCTTGCCTGCCAGCAAGAATGTGGATGGTGACGACTAAAACCCTCTTGCTTCTCCAAGGCCACCCTCCCCTTTTTCGCCGACCCAGGCTTACTGACTGCCCAGCACCGCATGCAACCTCCGCTCGAACTACGGTAGCCGTTCAAAAGAGCCGACCGACGAACCCGAGCCTTGCCTGGGACTAAATCCTGTGCTAATCTCCTCCAGCCATTCTCAGGGAAGGTCATTTTGAAGCATACCCCGACACTTCTATTAATAGTCACACTATTATTTGTCGGATGTTCGGCTTCGAACGACTCGGACAGCGGTCCCGAGGCGACCCTCGCCGCCTATATCGAAGCGGTGGAGAGCAACGACCCCGCCGTGCTGGAGCTGATCTGGTTCACGGAGTGGGATTCTCTCGATGAAACAGAGCTGGCGGAGAGTCGCGTGGATTTCCAAACGCATCTCGATCAGCTCTATCTGCTAACCTCGGTGGAGGAGTACGAGATAATCGAGATCGATGAGATTACAGCCGATCGGTTCGACTATCTGGTTCACATGCTCTTCCGGGATGACCGGGGCAACGGCCATTCCACCCAGTTACTGATCCAGTTGATCGATCGAGAGGGCCGCTGGCGCGTCCTCTTGGCCCCGAGCCCCACCGAGTTTTTGGAAAGACGCTAAACCGGAGGATCGAGCATGCCGCTGCGCGGCAAGATGTCTTTGATGATCGTGCCCCACGCCGGGGGCAAGAGCAAACCCTACCTGATTCCACGCTGGGCCGTGATCGGCGTGATCGCCTTGGTGGCGTTGATCGTCGTCGGCCTGGGAGGCACGGCGCTCTACTACGCCTGGCGCTACCAGGAGGCCAGCGCCCAGGTCGAGCCGCTCGAGGATCGTAACGAATTCCTGACGCGCAAGAATCAGGAATACAAGGGCTCGGCGATGATCTCCAGCTCCGAACTGACCTCGCTGCGCCTGGCCGCCGAGCGCGACCGCCTGGCTTACGAACGCTCGATGATGAGCGTGCGCGCCCAGTTGGCCCAACTGCAGAACTTCTACAAGAACCTGCGGATCATGGCCGGCTTTAAACTCGAGGAGGGCGCTCCCGAAGGGGTCGAGCTCGGCCGCGGCGGCCCCGGCCCCGAGGACGGCGAGATACCGGTGACCGAGCTCGATGAAGCCGAGCGGGAGGGCGAGGAGCCCCACGTCCTGACCAGCTTCGGTTACGACGACCACTCGGCCCACGAGTACGCCGCCAACGAAGCCCTGCTGCTATCAGAGATGGCCGAGCTCAGCCAGGACATGTACAGCCTGCTGCGCGATCTTGAGAGCCGCATTTCGACGATCAGCCCCGACGTGCCCTACGGTGTGCCGCTCCAGGGCGTGATCACCAGCTACTTTGGCGAACCCCGCTGGCACGGCCCCCACAAGGGGCTCGACATCGCCGCCCCCATCGGCACCCCGGTGCGCTGCCCGGCCTCCGGCGTGGTGACCGAGGCTTCCTACCGCGGGGCTTATGGCCTGACCATCTGGGTCGAGCACGGAAACGGCTATCAGACCCGCTACGCTCACATGGGCACCTTGGGCTTCGAGATCGGCGACCGCGTCAACGCCGGCCAGGTCGTCGGCACCGTTGGCGTCACCGGCGCCACAACCGGCCCGCACCTGCACTACGAGGTCCGCCTGAACAACATCCCCCTCGACCCGGTCAACTATCTGGTCCAGTAACCGGCCCGACAGAAGCGGTCAGCATAAACAAGAAGCAGTCCCTGGGGGCTGCTTCTTTGCAATACAACGCTTTAGCGTAAACCCGCTACAGGATAAATACGAGGACCGTGTCTCTACAGGCCCAGGTCCTCGTTGACCAGTACGAAGTGGCACTCCTGGCGCCCGGCGCGCAGGTGGATCACCAGGCGGTTGCAAATCCGCCGCGCCGCGTCGCAGTCGTGACAAAAACCGGTGGCGGTGCAGGGCGTGTCAAGCTCCAAGCGCATGGCGTTGGCCGGAGCGGCGTACTCCCTGACGCGGACCACGGCGGATTCCAGATCCTCGCAGAGCTTGTTGATCCCGCAGACGAAGATCACTCGCTCGGGTCCGAAGCAGGTCGCGGCGACGCGGTTTCCCATCCCGTCGAGGTTGACGATTTCACCGTCCTTGGTAAGCGCGTTGACACCGCTCAAGTAAACCCGGGCCGCCAGCCCGGCATGACGCAGGCGTAGTTTCTCCTCGGGCGATTCGCCACCCCGGGGGTAGAGCACCTCGTGCCCGTTCTGGCGCAGGGCTTCGAGGACGCCCAGTTGACCCAGCGTCAAAGAACCACCGGCGCCGACATCGGCTCCAGCGGGAACGCTTTCAAGTATCCGCTCCAGAGCGGTGTGTCTATCCTCCGCGAACACGGCCCGGTAGCCGTGACCGATCAACTGGGCCACGACGGCTTCGGCGTTCAACCTATGGTAATCATTGATGACCCGACGGGTCAGTTCTTCGGCTGGATTGCTCATCGCGTTTGTCCTTTGGAAAAGTGCCCGGCGGGTACGCTAGCGGGGGAATCGACCAAGGGCGTCCTGATGATTCTCAAACAAACCGGGGGTGAGCGAGGTCAGCCTTTCTCTCGCAAGGCCTTCCATCAATCAATCGTCCCGCCCCTCACCCACAAACCGACATGATGATAACATTGCTGATTACGATCATCACTCGCTCTCGGAGCAACGAATATCGTTTATCGATCGTCAATTAATGCTGAACTGCCCATTTAGCTATCGTTACCGTTAAGCCGTCTTATAGCTAGAGACGTGCGTCGCAGATACTGATTTGAAAAACCGAAAGGCTGTCGATCCAAGCGGTCGTAACTGATGCAAGACTAGCTGTAAGCAGGCTGTCGGCTGGTTTGGTCTTTGTATCTGCAAGAAGCTGTATCGAGTTGAGACACTGAATAAAATAGTGTTCAATCACAACTCCCTCTCAGCAGCTCGCCGTAGCCGCAGATGCTGGTACGGTTTACTATGATGCCCCATGCGATTGACGCTTCGTCAGGCTTCGTAAAAACCCCGGAAGTCAATGCAGAGACTTACCGAGCCTCTAGGGTATCGAGGAGAAAAGCTGCAAGAGGTCCACGGCGCCGGCGAAGCCGAAGTCGTCGAGTTCCAGCCAGAGGGCCTCGTCTCCCGCGTCCAGATTGGCATGGACCAGGCCGCTGATCGGCACCTTCTCGGAGAGCACCAGCACGCCGTTCTCCATCGAGATCAGGTTACCGGGCACACGCGCGGTCTCCGGCTTCCAGAGGAAACCGACGGTGGTGTAGGTTAGGTCGTCAGTGGGCGCCGTCGGGTTGGTGAAACCACCGAAAAAGTCCAACAGCTCAGGACCCTCCAGGCGAATGGGATCGCCGCCTTCCTCGGCCAACAGGACGGCCCCGGACGCCTTCTCGAACAGATCTTCGACCAGCTCGAGCAGCGCTCCGGCGCCCAGTCGGTAAACCTCGGGTTCGTCGATCAGCGTATAGTAAGCGTCGCGAAAGGCCTCGACGGCGTCGCGGTCCAGTTCGAGCTGCATGATCAGATGGTCGTCGTGATCGTCGTAACGCGCCTGGAGGATCAGGTGCTCCTCCAGCGAGGGCAGCAGTTCCAAACGCAGCTCGGCGCGCAGGTTGGGTAGACGGTAGGCGACCCACTCGCCGCTGTTCCAGGTCGGGGGATCGAAGCCGCCGCAGCCGCCGAGCAACAGACCCACTGCGAGCAGGATCGGCAACGCCATCATTACACTCTTTTCATCATCCGCCATAGCAACCGCCGCTTTCTGACATGTTCCGCTCACTTCTCCAGCCTGGGCACCTGCTTACTGTTTGGTACGATAACACGGCTTCGGCTTCCAGGCAATCGCACAACCGCTTCCAGTAAAGAAGCCGGAGAGTGATTGATCATCTCGATCAGCCACCAATCGTGGTTACTTTTTTCTATCGGGAAGATTAAGAACTCTGCTTGATACCGCGCAGCGTCGGGACCTCGGCAAAACCGCATTACAGGAAAAGCCACCTTTACCGACTCCGGCGCGGCGGCGTTGGCACGTTTCTTGCGGAATACGGGGCCTGGTCGGGCGAGGGGCGTCCTCGCCCTGCTGCAAGAAACGTGCCAACGCCGGGCGGTGAGGACGCCCTTGGCCTGTCTGGTTTTGCCGAGGTCACGGCGCGGGTTACTCGTCAGGGTCACCGTCGTCGCCCTCTTCGTTGGACGGGGTTGGATGGCGTCGGACCTCGGGTAGCAGGGCCTCCTCGGGGTTGTGGGTCACACCGATGGGATCGTCCGGTTCATCGGATGAGGGTTCTTCGGTTTCGGCGGCGGCGGGTTCGTCGCCGGCAATTTCGGCCCGTGTCTTGCCCTGGGAGCTCAGGCGGCCGAATTCCTGGTCGCGAAAGATCTCCTCACCGTAGTCCCAGAACAGGGGCACGTTGCGCTCCATCCCTCGTACGTAGCCGATAACCTCGCGTTCGAGCTTCATCAGGGCGGCGCGAGCCCAGTCTCCGCCGGCGCCGCGATTGATCCAGAAGGGCCCCAGCATCTTGAATATCTGATAGAGGCGCTCGCGTCCGCCGGGGTAGCTCTCGCAGGGGAAGTTGTAGTCCCCGGCCAGGTAGCGTCGCAGGTCCAGGGCGAAGCGGATCAGAAAGGGTTCGATGTCTCCGCCGCAGGGGCCGTAGAAGTAATCCAGTCCGGGCATCCCGGGGTAGTCCATGGAGTAGGAGGGCGGGGCCGACCAGGGGAAGTCGGCGGGAACGGATTCCAATTCGGCGGCTTGTGCGGTGTCGACGGACGCGGCGGGGTCATCGCGAAAGGCGGCGTCGGGTTCGGCGGCGCTCTCGGCTTCGTCTTCATCAACCGGGCCGTGCGGGGCGGAATCGATCGCGGCCAGTTGATCCCGGTACCAGGCGGCCTCGCCGACGCCGTCAGGAGGCGGTGGAATTGTCGAGTAGACGTCGCGCAGGATGACCTTGACGCCGTAGGGTCCGGCGTTGTACATCGCACCGGCCAGCTTGAGGCGCAGGGTCGTGCCCCAGCGGGTGGTGAAGTCCAGCACGCCGCCGGGGCGGTAGGCGTCGCGGCAACGGGGATCGAACTCCCAGCGGCTCTGCGAGGCCAGCACCAGCTTGAGATACTGGATGCCCACCTGGAGGTTGAGCTCGTTGATATAGCGCAGGTCGTAGCGGGTCTCGACGGGCAGGGACGGAAACCCGAGACTCACCGGTTCACCGTCGACGTCGTAGAAAAGCTGGTAAGAGCCTGAGCGCACTGGATCTCCGGTGAGCTGCATGTAGCCCGTGGCCGAGCCGTGACCGTAGGCGGCGCGGTAGCTGCGCCCCGAGCCCAGCACGTGCATCAGGCCGCACTCCTGGTAGCTGACGGCCTGGCAGAAGGCGCGGAAGGCCCCGTCAGCGATGTCGTAGCGGGCGCGGGGATTGAGCAGCAGCTCGCGCTGATCGGTTTCAAGGAAGCCGGGGTGGGGCTCGCCGTCGGGCCGGGCGGTGTTGAAGCGGGCGGCCAGCTCGGCGAAGCGGTGGTAGAGGCTGCGACGGGGATTGTCGGCGTCGTAGAAGGGCAGGTTGTCGAAGTCGTCCAGAGTCCACTCTCCGGGCAGACCGGGCAGGGTGAAGCGCAGTTCGTCCAGGGCGGTGAAGACCGCCGGCGAGACCACCCGGGAAAGCAGCTCGGCGGGTACGGGTCCCTCGCCCAGCTCGCCGGCCAGGTTGCCGTAGCGGCGCAGGAAGGCCTCGGCGGCGGGATCGTCGAAGGGGAAACGCTCGCGGAAGGCGCCCAGCAGGCGGACCAGTTCGTCGTCGAACTGGCCGTCGACATCGCCGCAGGGGGTGAAGCCGACGCCGTCGAGCTCGGCCGCCGTGGTCAGCGCCAGGTTGAGGCGGCGCTTGAGGTGGGCCAGCACCGGGCTGTGGTAGCCCACGGCGTCGGTCAGTCCGGGCTGATGGGCCAGGCAGGGAAAGCCCGGGTGGGTCGTGGCGACCTCGGCGGGACCCAGCACCGGGGTCAGCGCCCGCGGCGGCTTGTAGCCGTAGAGGTCCCGTCCCTCGGCGTCGGTGAGCCGCTCCAGGCGGAAGGGACCGTCGGGATCTTCGGCGGTGGGCAGCACCGCCAGGTGGACGGCGTCGTCGGGATCGCTCCAGTCGACGGTGGAAAAGCTGCGCCCCGCCGACTCGACGCGCACCTCGGCCAGATAGTCGCCGAAGGGCACGGGGTGATCGCGGAAGCGGCCCAGATTGGCCGTGCCGAACCAACCGAAGTCGTTGGCGCCCTCGCGGCCCAGGTAGCGGCGGTCGCCGTAGCTCTCGACGGGCTGGTCGGTGTCGGCCAGGAAGACCAGCTCGCGGCCTTCATCGAGCTCGTCGTCAAGCCGCCAGACGCGCAGCGTCACGGTGTCCGTCGGCTCGGGCACCGGGTCCAGGTCGTAGTGGATCAGGTAGAGCGGGCGCCCTTCCCGGGCCGGGGCGGGTAGGGGCCGGCAGCGGAAGTCGGCCTCACGGACGTTGAGCACCAACCGTCCGGCGTTGTCCCAGTAGGGGATGACTTCGTCGCCGAAGCCGCGGTCCCAGAAGTCGTAGATTCGGGCGGTCAGCGGCACGCCCTCACCGGCGATGTAGAAGGTGTAGCGGTGGCGCTCGATGTCGCGGTGCTGGGCCCGGGCGAGTCGATCGTTGATGACCACGGTGGGAAAGAGAACGTCGAAGCTCTCCCCCTCGCTGGAGCGGAACTGGGCGTCGGCCAGAGAACCGAAGCGGTAGCGGTAGACACCACCGACGGTGACCTTGTAGAGCCGGCCCCGCTCCAGGGGCAGGGCCGTGGCCACCACGCTGCCGTCGGCGGGGACGTCGAGCTCGAAGGGATCGGACGCCGGGCTGGGCATCACCGCCAGCAGCAGACCATAAAAGCCCACCAGACCGAGGAAGCCCCAGTCGAAGCGCAGGCTGGTGCGCTCACGCGTCCACTGGCGGCCCAGAAAAGCGCCCAGACCGCGCAGCGTGCGCTTGACGAAGCTGTCCCGTTCCTTGTCGCTCAAATCGTCCACAACCCGCTGTTGACCATCTCCATTGACCCATCTTGGGCGGCAAACCCCATCGGCATCAGGCAACGGGGCTCACAATCCAACGGCGACACACAGACACAGAACCATCGCGCCTCCCTCGACGGTCTCACCAGCCGCGGTACAGCGATTCTGGCCCGATAGTGGCCGCTTTGACCTAGCAACCACCCGCCCGGTCTGGGCGGGTGGTTGGTTTAACTCGCCGTCGGGTACAGTCCATCTGACGCCCGCGACAATACCGCTCCACCCGGCGGTTATCAGTTGGGCGTCAGCGAGACCGGATAACTGACCTTGACCGGACCGTCCTCGATGGGCTGGAACCGCAGGCCCTGGAGGGAGCGGATCATGCTGCCGAAGAGGTCACCGGCCGGCAGCTTGTTGTTCGAGCCGGTGGTGCCGGAGACCGAGCCGTCGGGATTGATGGTGAAGATCAGGGTGATCGAGCCCGAGGCGTTGGGATCGGTTTTCAGCAGCTCGTTGTAAGTGCTGCGAGCCCCGGAGAGGGCGCTGTTGACCATGGCGGTGACGGTGGTCTTCGAGCGGTCGCTGTGTCCCGAGCCGGCGCCGGTGATCTGCACGTCGCCGGCGACGGCGATGCGTCCGGTGCGGCCCTGCACCTCGGTCTCTTCCTCTTCGATCTCCGGTGTGTCGACGTGGCGCTCCTCCTCGACCTCGGCCAGCTCGGCCTCCAGTCCGGCGCGTTCCTCCTCAAGCTTGATCCGCTCGGCCTCGAGGGCCTCGACGAGTTCGGTGTCACCAGTGGCGCGGGCACGCTCAATCCGCTCATCCAGAGCGACCAATCGCTCATCGATGGCCTCGAGCCGTTCGTCGATGGCCGCGATCCGCTCTTCGAGATCGGCCCGGGCTCCGATCAATTCGATGGTCAACCAGGTGCCCGCCCCCAGGACGGCGGCGATGATGGCGACTACGATGAAGGTTTGACGGCGGCGACGACGACGGACCTCGCTCTCCATCCGCATGATCTCTTCGTTCTCCGACTGCAAACGCCGGGTCTCTTCATCGAGCTGACGACGGCGCTCATCCAGCTCGGCGGCTTCCTCTTTGGTCATCTCGGCCTGCCGGGCCAGTTTTTCGAGCTCCTCACGTCGCTCTTCCAGCTCCTGCTGCTCTTTGCGAATCCGCTCGCGCTCGGCCTTCTGACCCTCGTAGGTCAATGCGACAAGGGCGTCCGAATCCACCGCGTCGATCCAGTTGTTGAATGAACGGGTTCCCTCCAGCTTGCGCGACTGATTGAACAACATGCTCAGGTGGGCCACGTTCTTGGCCTGGACCCAGGCGTTCTGATCGATCTTGCGCAGATAATCGTTGGGACCGAAGCGCCGCTCTTCGATCCAGCGCTTGACGGTCGTCGAGGATACCGGACCGTACTGCATCCCATCGATCTTCAGGTAGAGAATACGTTCGTCTTGGGCGGTCATCTGTCCACCAGCCTTGATCGAGGCGGTTGGTCGAGGTAGCGGGCGAGGGTAACGAGGCGGCTATAAGTCTAGCCGACCGAAGGGGCTCGGTCAAGTTCCGCCTTTAGCGATACGATACAAGAAAACCGATTCCCTGTGGAAACGGCGATGCACGCGCGCACACATCCACACCAATCCAGCCTCACCTTCACCGAGAGCACAATCTGCGGTGGTCGAGCAAGGCGATCTCTATGTCTTCATCGCGCCACAGGCGACCGACGGCGGAATGGATCTCTTCATGGAGCCCCTTCTCCAGCCCAGAGAGCTTCTCTGCGTCCAGATTCTCCAGGTTCCCCGCATCGTCTGTCAACAGGGCGACGCGGTCCTCACTGGTTCCAACCACAACGGCATAGCTGAAGTCCGCGCTATAATCACCCTCAAGCACAAGCGCCGCCAGGGCGCGTCCATCGTGGAGCAGCATACCCAGGGCGTCTTCGGCTGGGCTGGGAACGGGATGCAGGCGGGGCTCGCGCAAGACCTCGACGACGCCGGGCACGGGCACCGCCCAGCGACGGCCGCCCTGGACGAAAACCAAACAACGCAACCTATGGGCCGGGCTCACGATGCCACCTCCAAGTCGGCTGCTTCTTCGTGGGCGGGGAAGCCGGCGGGATCGAGCAGGATACTCGGCCCGTCGTCGCGGATCAACACCCCGGCGAAGAGCGTCCCAGGTAGACGACTGGCCGACATCGGAAAAGGAGTCAAAGCGGTATCGGGCACCTCGAGGATCTCGGAATAACTATCGACGTAGAGAACGGGATCGGCGGGACCGCGCAGGTGCAGCAATCCAGCGAAAGTGGCCTTGGGCCGCCGCTTGCCCCGGGTCCCCAGCGCCCACTGCCAGGGATGAAAGCGTGGGCCGGCCCCGGCCGATTCCTCGATGCGCCGAAGCTCCTCCACGCGCACGGCGTAGGCGATGCCTTCCAGCTCGCAGAGCAGACACTTCATCACTCACCTCGTCATGACGTGGGCACACAAGCCGGTGACCCCCGCGCGAGACCTTTGCCGAACAGCGGGAAACCAAGCCCCCGGTCCGGCCCGGCTTTGGCACGTTTCTTGCGGAAACGTCACGGTGGTCCAGCTTCCGGCCACCCCGCCCTGTTGCAAGAAACGTGCCAAAGCCGGGCTCGGGGCGGAGTCGAACGCGGTCGGAGACCAGGTCGGTTCGGCAAAGGTCTCGCTGGGCGGTCGCGGCGCTAGAGGTTCCCGGCCAGCTCGCAGAGCCGTTGAAAGAGGTGGGGCAGCCCGGCGGCGGGCACGCTGACGGCGTTGACACCGGCATCGAGCACGGCCTTGGGCATGCCGTAGACCACGGAGCTGGCCTCGTCCTGGACGTAGACCCGGCCTCCACGCTCGGCGAGGTGTTTCATTCCGGCGGCGCCGTCGTCGCCCATCCCGGAGAGGATTATCCCGGCGGCGTGGGTGCCGTAAACGCGGGCGGCGCTTTCGATCAGCACACTGGCCGAGGGCAGGTGACCGGAGACGGGCTCGCCGGTGCGCAGGCGGAAGCGGCGTCGCTCGTCGACGACCAGGTGGGAGCGCGGGGCGGCCAGATAGACCCGACCGGGAAGAGCGCTCTCGCCTTCCTCGGCCCGTTTGACCGTCAGGGGACAGACCCGGTCGAAGATGGCCACCAGCTCGTTGAAGAAGGAGGGCGTGATGTGCTGGACGATGGCCAGAGGCAGGGGGAAGTCCGGCGCCAGCAGGGCCAGTAGGCGGCGCAAGACGGCGGGTCCGCCGGTCGATGAGCCCAGGGCGATGAACCTCAGTATGGGTTCGGCGGATTCCGGAAGTGTTTCGCTCCACCGTCGTGGGCGTCGCTGGATGGTTGATTTGACAGCAGAGGCGGAGTTTCGGCGGCGGTCCTCCTCGCCGATGCGGGCGTTGCGCACCGGACGGATACGCGAGGCCAGCAACAGTTTGGCGATCAGCTCCTCGGTGATCAGGTGCAGGTCCAGGGAGACGCTGCGCTCGGGCTTGAGGACGCAGTCGATGGCCCCCAGGCTGAGTGCCTCAACGGTGTAGGCGGCGCCCTTCTCGGTGTAGGAGGAGACCATGAGAATGGGTACCGGATCGGTGTTCATCAACCGGCGGACGGCTTCGATGCCGTCCATTCGCGGCATCATCACGTCCATGGTCACCACGTCGGGGCGCAGCTCACGGACCTTGGCGACGGCTTCGTTACCGTCGGCGGCGAAGCCGGCCACCTCGAGGCGTGGGTCCGTGGTTACGATTCGGGCCAGAGAGCGACGGACGAAGGCGGAGTCGTCGACGATGAGCACCCGGATCGTGTTCGGCATGGGTCGCTATCCCCGCGAGAGCTCGATGAGCTGCTCGACCAGGGCCCGCTCGTTGAAGGGCTTGGTGAGGAAGACCTCGACGCCCAGCTCCCGAGCGCGCTGGCGGTGCTTCTCGCCGGTGCGTGCGGTCAGGATCATCACCGGCAGATGTCGGGTCTTGCTGCTGCTCTTGATTTCACTGATTAGCTCGTAGCCATGCATACGTGGCATCTCGAGGTCGGTTAGCACGCAATCGAACTCGCGCTCGTCGAGGAGCTGCAGGGCCTCGATGCCATCGGCGGCGGTGCGCACCTCGAAACCCCGCCGGGAGAGCATCCGCCCGACGAAGTTGCGGATGCTGACCGAATCGTCGACGAGGAGCACGCTGATGCCGAAGCCCTCGCCGGCGGTGTCGGGCACCAGGTCCAGGCGCTCCTCACGAAGCGTTGGCGGGGCGGTGGGCTCGGTGGCGGGTTCGACGGTTTCAACGGCGGCTTCGGTGGGGACCTCTTCGACGCGGCGGCTCGCCTGGCGGGCGGCCGGGACGGCCCGGGCCGGGGCGGCCAGGTCGTCGGGGTTGATGATCAGTGCCACCGTGCCGTCGCCCAGGGTGGTGGCTCCGCCGAACATCGGCAGGTTCTTCAGCAGACCGCCGGTGGGCTTGATGACCATCTCCTCCTTGCCCAGCAGGGTCTCGATGATCAGGGCCAACTGACGCTCGCCGGAGCGGACGATGACGACGAAGCTGCCGGTCTCGCCATCGCCGGAACCGAAGAGGCTTCCCAGACGGAGCACGGGGAGCAGCAGCTCGCGATGGCGGTAGACCTCGAGACCGGAGAGGGTGGTCAGCAGCTCGGGATCCAGGCTGAGGGTCTCCTCGACCTCGACCAGGGGCAGGGCGTAGGTCTGACCGGCCACGCCGATGAACAGGCCTTCGCTGATGCCCAGGGTCAGGGGCAGCGTCAGGGTGAAGCGGGTGTGGGAGCCGGGCTGGGAGTCGATCTCCACAGCGCCGCGCATCTCTTTGAGTCGCTTCTCGACGATGTCCAGGCCGTAGCCGCGCCCGGCGGTCTCGGTGAGTTCGGCGGCGGTGGTGAAGCCCGGGGTGAAGATCAGCCGCCGTAGTTGGTCCTCTTCGAAGTGCCGGCGTTCCTCGCGGGTGATCAGCCCCAGCTCGACGGCGCGGTCGCCGATCTTCTGGGGATCGATACCGGCGCCGTCATCGTAGACCTCGACGACCACGGAGTTGCCCAGGTGGTAAGCCTCCAGGCGTACCGTCCCGGCGGCGCCCTTTCCTGCGGCCAGGCGCTCGCCCTGGGTCTCCACGCCGTGGGCCACGGCGTTGCGGATCAGGTGAGTGATCGGCGTCATCAGCTCGTCGAGGAGCTTCTTGTCGATCTCGGTCTCGTCGCCCACGGTCTGGAAGTCGATCTCCTTGCCGTAGTAGCGCGCGATGTCCCGGGCGGCGCGGCGGAAGCGGGTGGCCACGGTGCCGAAGGGCACCATGCGCACCATGGTCACCTCGTCCTGGATGTTGCCGGCGATCAGCGATAGCTCGTTGAGTCGCTCGGCCAGCAGACCGGTGGCCGATTCGTAGTCGTCGCCCAACTCGCCGAAAGCCGAGGCCAAACCCCGGGCGTCCCGGGTCAGGGCGTCGAGTTCGCTGAAGCGGTCGAACTCGTGGGCGGAGAAGTCGCTGATGGTGCGGTGGGAGCCGCCCAGACCCAGGGCCTCGGCGGTTTCGGGCACGGCCTCCCCGGCGCCGTAGACCTCCAGGCGTCCGGACAGGCGCTCCAGGGTCTCGACGCGCTCGGCGTAGACGTCGTAGAGACCGCGCAAATTGCCCAGGATATCGTTGATGCGGGTGCGGGCGATGACCAGCTCGCCGGCCAGGTTGAGCAGGTGGTCCAGGCGGGTCGGGTCGACGCGGAAACCGCGGCCCCGGGTGGGCGCCTGAGCGGCGAGAGCCTCCCGCGGCGATACCGGGGCCTCAACTCCCCGGGTCTCCAGCTCTTCGACGACCTCGGCCATCTCGCTCAACTGGGCCTCGAGCTCGCGGCTTCGCTCCTCTTCGAGGACCACATCGCCGCCGGTCTCGCCGAGGTCCTCCAGCAGCAGGGTCGCCTGGTCGGTGAGGTTGAACAGCAGGTCCACGGCACGGCCGCCCAGGGTTAGATTAGCCTCGTCGGCGACGTTGAGCAGGTCCTCCATCGAGCGGGCGACGCGGCTCATCACGGTGAAACCCAGCATGGCGGCGGCGCCCTTGAGGGTATGGGCCAGGCGCATCAGCTCACGGATCAGCTCGGGGTTGTCCGCCTCGTTCTCCAGCAGCAACAGGTTGCTGTTGAGCTGGTCGACCAGCTCCTCGGCCTCCGAGGTGAAGATGTCGAGCATCTCCGAGCGCAGACCACCTACGTCCGGTGTCGTGGGAGCCTTCGTTTCCGCTGACACCGGCTCTTCAACCTTGGTAGCGCTCTCGGGTTCAACGGGCTCTCCGCCTTCATCGCCACCCTTGGGCTTGAAGGAGGCGAAGAGCCTCTCAGCCAGGCTGTCATCGGACTCGTCCTCGGCGGAAGGCTCCCGGTCGGGCTCGGTGGACGGCTCTTCATCATCTTGGCTCTCGGCGACCTCCAGACCCAGCGCCCGCGCGAAGGCCCGGGTCACCCGGTCCAGGGCATCCGCTCCCAGGGGCGCTCCGCTGCGCCGTGCGTTCTCGACCTCCTCGTAGACCTCGCCGACCAGGTCGCTCGCCCGGGGGTCTCCGGCGTGGTGCTCGTCCAGGTCGCGCAGCAACTCGATCAGCTCGGCGACGATCTCGGGGGCGCTCCGGGCGCCGCTGAGTCCGGCGGCCAGCTCGGCGCCGCGCTCCAGCAGAGTATCCAGTTCCGGAACCTCGACGGAGGGCAGGGCCTCCAGGCGCTCCAGGGCGTTCTCGAGTTCGGAAGCGGCCTCATCGGAGTCCTCCCCGAGAAAACCGCGCCAGGCAGCGAGCAGGTTCGCGGCGGCCTCGGTGAAGTCACCCGAGCTTACCTCGACGCGGGTCAATATGGCGCGCAGCCGGTCGAGCCAACCCTCCTGGCGATCGTAACCGCGCCAGAGCGCCGTCTGCAGACCAGCCTCGACCTCGATCCGTAACGCGGTCTCATCGGGCGGATCGGCCTCCAGGGCCGCTTGCATCCGGTCCAGCCGCTCGCGCAGCTCAGCGGAGAACTCCCGTTCTTCCTTGGTCATCGACTCACCCCACGACCTCAGTCGTCATCGCTTGGGCTCAACAGCTCTTCCAGGCGCTCCAGCAGGACATCCTCGTCCAGGTCGCCCGTCAGGTAGTTATCGATCATCCGGCCCATCAAGCGGGCCCAGGCCTCCAGTCGCTCGCGCAGTCCGGCGGGAATGGGCTTGTCGCCCTCCATGATGTAGGCTTCCAAACGCTTCTCGGCCAGGTGGGCCGCTCGGGACGTCCGGTTGAACCCCAGGGTGGCCGCCGATCCCTTGACCGTGTGAACCTGCCGGTAGAGCTCGTAATTGGTCTGCTCCACCGTGGAATCCGGGTAATCGGCGAGCAGTTCGAGGAAACGCAGCAGATCGCGGCGGGCCTCTTCGATGAAGATCTTGGCCAGGCGGTAACGGTGTCTGCCGGTGCGGTTGTCCATCGTGGTTTCACATCACCGCGGGAAGCCTGAGTGGGAGTATCATTCGGCCGCAGGGCTGCTTGTAAAGGCGATCGGCGGCGGTTATCGTCAGTCGGTTTGGCCGCAAGCCGATGATCCTTCGGGTTATTATTCAACACAGCCGGTGGCATGGGGGCTTTACGCGGACGTAAACCGGCTCGTGAGCGACCAGGCGGCTGTGAACATTGGGTCAGAGCATCGCATACCGAAGAAGCACTTAATGTGACAGCGGATTATCAGATGTACTTAGACATGTGCATATCGCTAATAGATCGTCAGTCTATGCTTTATTGCTCAATCTGCCGCCACTTTATTAGAGGTCGCTTTGTGGCAATCAGCCTCGACTTGCACTTCGTGCAGCGGGAAGCCCGCAGTTGTCGGTCCCAGCCGAAAGTCGTGGAAGCCGATAATGAATGATATGCCGACAGCAGTCTATTGCTTTGTTTTACATTTGCAACAGCTTAAAGCCTTCACGAATTGACGCCTTACGTCGAGCATTTATCAAGGGACAATCCCTCGATGCAATTCTCAATAGTAACCAATACTGGTCCAGCTTCATATGATGATCCCTACTAGCAGTCAGCAGCGAAGGAGTTTTCAGCTAGGTTGTTTCTTTTATTGCGGAGCTTGAGCGATCTTCGGGCAACATTGGGCCTATACGGTCCGCTCGGGAACCAACGTTCCACTGCCTCACGCCGATTACACCGTCGGCGGAAAGCTGCTCCAGGCTACCCGCCACCTGCGATACAAACCGCATGCTGTTCGGACTGGTGCTCATCGCGGTGAGAGGGACTATACTCGATAACTGGTGGTCGCTTTGTTACTCCTCCTCCACCTTCGCCTTGGCTATTCCAAGCTTGAACCGGTGAAAACACTATATCGTTAACGACTTACCGGCTGATGTGTCAGCCTGTGCCGTCGTTTATCTCGTCGTCGCCCAGGCGACGCCCGAGGGCCTTGCGGTAGATCAGCAGCCCGGCGAAATCGACCAGGCGGAAGCGGTCGGTGATGCCGAAGAGGCTCTCGGAGTGGCCGAGGAAAAGGTAGCCGTCATCGGCCAGCAGGCGTTCGAGCACGTCGGTGATGCGGCGGATAGTTGGGACGTCGAAGTAGATCAACACGTTGCGGCAGAACAGGATATCGACGATGCCGGACTGATTGCCGAAGGCCGGCGTCCGCAGCAGGTTCCCCCGCAGGGGCTGAACGTGGCGTCGCACCTCGCCGGAGATCTCGAAGACGTCCTCGCCGATCCGGCGGAAGTAGCGCTGGCGGAACTCCTCGGGCACGCCCTCGAGCTCCCGGGTGCGGTAGCGGCCGCGCTGGACGCTCTCCACGGCGCGACGGGAGATGTCGGTGGCGTAAACGGTCAGCTCCCAGCCCGAGCGCGGACCGAGCACGTCCAACAGCGTCAGCGCCAGGGAGTAGGGCTCCTGGCCGTGGGAGCAGCCGGCGCTCCAGACGGTCAGCCGCCGCTGGTCGGCGAAGCGCTTGTTGGAGATCACCGCCGGCAGGATGTACTCGCGCAGCACGTGGAACTGGGGCGCGTTGCGGAAAAATGATGATTCCTTGACCAGCAGACTCTCGACCAGGCGGTCGAACTCCTCCTCGCCGGTGGGGCCGCCGCGCAGGAAGCCGCTGTAGCGGCGCAGGGTATTGAAGCGGCCCTCGACCATCCGCCGGGCGACGCGGTTGGCCAGTTGGTGCAGGCGGCTGCGCTGGTAGGAGAGTCCGGTGCGTCGCTCGATCTGATCCCGCAGCTTGAGCAGCTCATCCCGCTGTTTTTCAAGCAGCCGTTGGGCCAGGGATTCCATCTATCCCGCAGTCGTTGCCCGGTTTATCCGGTGGCTTCGCCGCCGTTGTCGTTGTCGATGAGGTACTCGTCGGGGATCTTGAAGCTGGCCAGCTCTTCAAGGAGCTGCTCGGAGGTCTTGCCCAGGTCCTCGGCGGCCTGGAGGGACTGGCTGACGCCGACCAGGTTCTGGCGGGTCACCTCGCTGATATCCTCCATCGACTGCACGATGCCCTCGGCGCCCTTGGCCTGCTGCTTGGAAGCCAGGGAGATCTCCTGGATCAGTTGGGCGGAGATGTTGACGTTCTCGGTGATCTCGCCTAGGGCCCGACCCGCCTTTTCGGCCAGCTCGGCGCCCTCCTCGACCTGTCCGGCGCTGGACTCCATCAACCGCACGGCGTCGGCGGTTTCGCCCTGGATGCCCTGGATCAGGGTGGCGATGTCCTTGGTGGCCTTGGCCGAGCGCTCGGCCAGGCGGCGGATCTCGTCGGCGACCACGGTGAAGCCGCGGCCGGCCTCACCGGCGCGGGCCGCCTCGATGGCGGCGTTGAGCGCCAGCAGGTTGGTCTGGGTGGCGATGTCGTCGATCACCTCGATGATCTCGCCGATCTCCACGGAGCTTTCACCCAGGGCCTTGATTCGATCGGCGGTGCCCTGGACCGTCTCGCGGATCTGCAACACGGCCTTGACCGCCTCGGTGACCTCCCTCTCGCCCTCGACGGCGATCTCGGAGGCGCGGGTGGCGGCCTCGGAGGTGGCCGCGGCGTTGTCGGAGACCTGGGAGATGGAGATGCTCATCTCCTCGACGGCCGAGGTGACGTTGGCGATCTGCTCGGCCTGGATCTCCGAGGAGCGGCTCATCTGCTCGGTGGTGGCGATGATCTCGCTGGAGGCAGACACCACACGGCTGGAGGTCTGGTTGACCCGTCCGATGAGCCTACTGAGCTGGTCGATCATCAGGTTGAAGGAGTCGCCCAGGGAACCGACGACGTCGGCGGTCACCTCGGCGCGTCCGGTCAGGTCGCCCTCGGCGGCGTCGGAGGTGACGGTGAGCAACTGCATCATCGACATGTTCAAGGAATCACGCTCGGCTTCGGTCTGGATCAGGGCCAGGATGCGATCGAGCATGGTGTTGAGCGAATCGCCCAGGGTCTGCAGCTCGTCGCCGGAGCTGATCTCCACGCGCTGCTCGTAGTCGCCCTCGGCGATGCGGGCGGTCAGCTCGGAGAGGCGGCGGATCGGCCGGGTCAGGCCGGTGCCCAGCAGAATGCCGGCGCCGACGCCCAGGATGATGGTCACCGCCGCGATGAGCAGACCCGTAGTGCGGCTCTGTACCGCTGGAGCCAGCACCTCCTCGGTCTCGATCTCGGCGATCAGACCGTAGGTCAACTGGGCGTCCTGCAGCTTCTCCCACTCGGGCAAACCGCGCAGATCGGGGCCGATGGGAATCTGGTAGAAGACGCCGACGACCTCCTCGCCGCGGTAGTTGGTATAGACGGCGCGTCCCGGATTATCCACGCTGATCTGCCGCTCGGCCAGCTCCCGGGTGGCCAGGGTGTTGACGGTCTGCTCCAGGATGGTCGACTCCTCGCCGAAGCGGGAGTCCGAACGCATCAGGTTGTCCGGACCCACGAAGTAGGTCTCGCCGGTCTCGCCCAGCATCTCGCTCTTGATCAGCAACTGGTTGATGACCGTCGGGTCGATCTGCACGGCGACGGCGCCGATAACGGCACCGGTGACAGGACTCTTGACCGGAGCGGAGATGAACTGGGCCGGCCGCCCCGTCGGTCGGTAGACCTCGTAGTCGACTACGTTGGTCTGGCCGGTCAGCGCGGTGCGTACGCAGACCCCCAGGTTGGTGTCCTTGAAGACGCCGCCCTTGAGGTTGGTGCCCATTTCATCGCCGCCAATCACCGAGTAGATGACGTCGCCGTTGCTGGCGACGACATAGACGTCGCGGTAGCCGTAGCGGGTCTTGAACTCCTTGAGGAAGGGCGTGTAGGGTTTCAGGGCGGTCTGGAACACCGGATCGTCCACATTGCGCCCGGTGGCGATGAAGACGGGCTCGACCAGGCTGAGCAGGTCGATGACGTTGGCCTCGCGACTGATCACGGCGACGTCGGAGAAGCGGTCGTTGAAGTAGGTCGCGACGGCGTCGCCTCGGGAGACACCGATGGCCTCGAAGCTGTCGAAGGTCTGCTCCTCCTGGGCATCGGCGTTGATCGTCGTGATGACGATGGTCAACAGCGTCGCCGGGACCAAGGTCAACAGCACGGCCATCAGGATGATCTTGCCGCGGACCGTCATCCGTCTCCAGAACAATAGTGATTTCAAGCTGAACTCAGCCATCTCCCTCAACCTCCAAGCGATTGCCGCCACGTGTGGTAATCCGAAATGGTTAGGTATCGATAAATGCGGACGTGTCGGTCATTCACGGGCGGGTGGCGCGGCGCGACGGCTCCAGGGTCGCCGCGCCGCGGAGTGTCGGTTACTCGATTATCTCGCAACTACGGCGCAGGCCCTCCGGGATCTCGACTCCCAGCCGGGCGGCGGTGTCGGCGTTGATGACTCGGGCGCCGTCGACGTTGGACACGATGGGCATCGATTTGACGGGGACGCCGTTGAGCGCCTTGATCGCCATCTCCATCACCAGCTCGCCGTGGTCCACCCCAGTGATACAGTCGCCCAGCAGGGCGCCGTCGTCGGTCACGGTGAAGGACCAGGTGGCCGTGGTTGGCAGGGTGGTGTTCTCCAGGGTCCAGGCCAGCACGTCGGGACCCAGGATGTGGTCGCCGTTCTCCTGCCGAAGGGTGTGGTAGACGGTCAGCATGATGAAGTCGGCGCTCTGGTTGGCCTCGGCCACGGCCTGTTTCCAGACCTCGAAGTCGCCGATGCGCTCCTCCATGACCACCTCGACGCCCAGGTCCGGCGCCTCGGCCTTGTAGCGCTCCATGTGCGGCGGAGCGACGGTGGCGTCGTCGGCCAGCAGCGCCATGCGCGAGGCCTCGGGATAGAGCTCGCGCAGGATCTCGATGGTCCCGGAGAAGCGGGCCTTGTGCAGACAACCGCTGATGTTGTGTCCCGGCGTCTCCAGGGAGTCGGCGATCTCGTAATAGCCGACGGGATCGTTGTTGACGGCGGCGAAGAGCACCGGAGTATCCTTGCCGAGCATCTTGACGCCGAAGTACTCCATGGCGTTGTCGGCGATGACGATCACCACGTCGGGCTCGGTCTCTTCGACGTAGGCCAGGGTCTCCGCGCCGGCCTGGGTCATGAACTCGACCTCGGGGTTGCGCTTGGTGTCCATGTAGTAGTACTCGAGGGTGTAGTCCTCGCCCCCGACCCACTTGGCCTTCTCCAGGGCGGCCTCCAGGCCTTCATTGACCTCCTGGACCCAGTTGTACTCGGGATGGTAGCTATGGACTACCAGGATCAAGGGCGTCTCGTCGGCGTCGGCTTCGACCGGTTCCGCCTCTTCGTCGCAACCAACCAGGGGGACCAGGGCCAGCGCGAGCAGGATACCGGCGAGCAGGATACTTCGGGTTGATAACACCACTCCTCCTTTTTTCCAGCCACCGCTCGGCTCGTCAAGGAAGAGATATTCGCTGGTGTGGCGGCCTTACGGCGCGCTTCGGGGATTCACGGGCGATAACACGATGATTCATCTGGTGTTGGCGACGCCGACGAGACACGGATTCGAGACTACTTAAAAGACGGTGCAACTGGCGCGCAGGGATTCGGTGAGCTCGATCCCCAGCTTCGCCGCAGTCTCGGAGTTGATCATCCGCTCCCCGTCGACGTTCTCGACGATGGAGATGGTGGCCGGTTCGCGACCGTTGAGGATCAGTTGAACCAGGTCGGCGGCCTCGCGTCCCTGATTGACGCCGTTGATGGCCTCGGCGCACAGAGCGCCGCCCTCGACGGACCAGTCCCAGGTGCCGGTCAACGGCACCGGGCTGTTCTCGACGGTCCAGGCCAGGACATCGTTTTCATTGACGTGCTCGCCGGCCTCGTCGTCGATGGTGTGGTAGACGGTCAGGTGGATGAAGTCGGCGGCCTCGGCGGCCTCGGCCACGGCGGCCCGCCAATCGGCCAGAGTGCCCACCGAGCGCTCAAAAGTAACATCGACACCCAACTCCGCGGCGGACTGCTTATTCCTCTCGATAATCGGCGGCGCCGTGGTGCCGTCGTCGTAGACAAAGGCCACGGAAGCCACACCGGAGACCATCTCGCGCAGCAGGGCCACGGTGCCCACGAAGCGCTCGCGCTCCAGGCAGCCGGTGACGTTGCCTCCGGGCTTCTCGTAGGTGTCCACGATGCCGTACTTCTCGACGGGGTCGTTGTTGACGCCGCAGAAGACCACGTCGACGTCATCGCGGCCGTGCAGCTCCTTGACCACGTACTCCTGGGCGTTGTCGTCGACGGCGATGACGATGTCGGCGCCCAGCTCATCGACCTTCTCCAGAGCGCTCTGACCCGCCGCGGCGTATTCTTCGGCCGGGATGCGCTTGGTGTCCATGTAGAAGTGCTCCAGGGTGTAATCCTCACCCTCGACCAGCTTGAGTTCATCCAAGCGGGCGGCGAAACCGTCGTTGATGTCGTCGACCCAGGCGTAACCCTCGTGGTAGCTGTGGACGATCAGGATGGTCACCGGCCCGGTCTCTTCGCCGTTTTCCCCACCGTTCTCTCCGGCGGTCTCTGCGCCTTCCTCGTCGCAGGCCAGGGGGAGCAGCAGAAGCAGGGGCAGCACGAGCAGGATTAGTTTCTTCAAAGGTGAACCTCCGTTTGCGTTATCGGGGTGAATGGCGCGCTGTAATAATACAGGCGGCATGTTGGAACCGTGTTATCCGGTATCAGCGGTATTGCTGGAACAGGGGAGCCTCGACCAGGGCGGCGGCGTCGAGCACCACGGTGGGACCCGTGCCCCGGTTGTAAACACCGCGAAGCATCTCCACGCCCGGGGTGCCCTCCGGCGGCGGGGCCAGCATAGCGGCGTCCACCGTGGCGATGTCGGCCACATAATCGGCCCAGAGGGCGAAACCGGCGCCGGGCACGGGCTCCAGAACCAGGATGCGGGTGGTCCGGCTGCGGGGTTGGCGCCGCAGGTTGAACAGGCCGCTGCAATCCAGCAGCGCCGTGACGACGCCGCGCAGGTTGAACAGGCCCATCACCTCGCCCGGCGTGCCCGGCACGGGCGTCATCTGCGGGACGAAGAGGATGTCGGTCACCTCGGTGACATCGGTGGCGAAGGTCTCGCCGCCGAGACCGAACTCGACCAGACGCAGCTCCTGGATGCTCTCGACCACGGAAGCTCCCGGGTTTTGGCGATCAGTCGATGTACTTCGCCACGACCTTGCGCAGCTCTTCGGGATCGAAGGGCTTGGTCAGGTACTCGTCGGCGCCCTGACGCAGACCCCAGAACTTGTCCGAGTCCTGATCCTTGCTGGTCAGCATCACGACCTTGAGTCCCTCGGTGGCCGGGTCCGAGCGCAGGTCTCGGCAGACTTGGAAACCGTTCATCTTGGGCAGGATGATGTCGAGGAGGAGCAGGTCGGGCTTGGTGTTCTTGGCCATCTCCAACCCGCTCTCACCGTCGGCGGCCTTGAGCAGCTCGTGCCCGGTGGGCTCGAGAGCCTTGGTGATCGCCTCCATCTCGACGCTCGAATCCTCGACGATAAGGATTTTAGCCATCTAGTTTCTCCTTGCTTTCTAGTTGTCTCGAAACCGAAGTTGCGTTACATCGCTGGGGGAGTTTTCCGGGCTACTTTTTCAGGTAGGCGTAGAGACCCAGGTCTTCCCAGAGGGTGAACCTCTCCTGGTCATCCTCGCTGATGCGTTCTCCGTAGGGATCCACCGGGTATTCGTACTTGCTCTGGATCTCCCGCCACCGTTTCAGTTCCTCGTCACTCATCGACATCTCGTCCTCTCCGGGAGGTTGTTTGCGTTATCGTGGCTAGAGATGGGGATCACAGGTTTACAGGCGGCATCAGGGTTGTTCGGCCGGCCGTCGCGTCCGACTGTTAAATAGAGTGCAAAAACCATGCCAGTTGACCATCGAGCATTACAAGGGGGAGCGGGCGACACATCTGGTCAAGCGAGTGTGAAAAGCAACATGAATAGGGCCAGAATCAGACGCGGTTGCGCTCGGTGAGCTTCTGGGCGATACGGGTCAGCTCCTCCTCCTTGAAGGGTTTTTCCAGATAAACGTCGGCCCGCACCAGGCGGCCGCGCAGCTTGTCGGTGAAACCGGTCAGCGAGGTCAGCAGGATCACCGGGACCTTTGCTGTACGCGGATCCTTTTTCAGCTTGCTGCAGACCTCGTAGCCGTTGATACCCGGCAGCATCACATCGAGAACCACCAAATCGGGAGGGTTCTTGTGGGCCTTGTCCAGAGCGCTCTCGCCGTCGCCGGCCTCGTCGACGTCGAAACCGGCCTCACCCATCACAAAGCCGACCAGGTGGCGCGAGGTCAGGCTGTCGTCGACGATCAGCACCCGCCGCTTCGAGCCGCGCTTGAGCCCGCGGCGGACGATGCCCAGGTTGAAGAAGACCACCAGGGCCTTGAGAACCTCGACCCGGGGATGGTGAGAGATGGTCAGGATGTTGTCGACGGTGCGCTTGTTGTTGATAAGCTTCAGGCAATCCCACTCGGTCTGGCTGAACTCGATGTCCTCGGCCAACTGCTGCTCCTGGATCAGCAGGGGCACGTCGGTGGAGCCGACCTGCTGCATCAACGATTGCTCCTCGTCGGTGTAGCGAGCCACCTCGAGCAGCAGATTGTCGACGCTCATCGGATCTTCGATGCGGTTGGGGATGTCCTCGTCGTCGACATAGTAGACCAGGATGTCGATTTCCTGTTCGACCTCTCCACCGGGGCTCTGGCCGTGACGCTGGCGGTTGAAGACGTCTTTGGCCAGGTCGATTGTGCGCAGGCGCAGGGCCTGGGAGATATGCCGTTTGTCGATCAGGCCGTTTTGGACCAGATGGCGCCCGATACCGCCGTTTCCCGAGGCTTTGTCGATACGGCCGAGCTCCTGCATCAGCGTGGTATTCGACAGCGCACCGATCCGGACCAGATAGACGCCGATGGGCTCGGTCTGACCCGGATTCTCGGCCCAGACCACCCGACCGTTCTTGAGGTAGAAATTGGCCTCGAATCCGTCGCCGGTCACCCGGCAACAGATCGGACCACGCTTGAAGCGCAGCAGCTCGAAGAGGTCCGGCAGCGACAAGCCGGCCTGCGTGCCCTTGAGAATTACCCGCTCCATCCAGTTAACATCTCCTGCAACCAGGTCGCCCAAAGGGGTGAATGAACCGCCAATCTCGGTGGCTCGGCATTCAATATGACCCGCCATGGCGTCTTTTGCCACTCATCTTGACCAGCAGGCCCCATAAAACATGAGTGAAGCAATTAAAAAATGACAACGGTGTTTCTATTCTAACTGTTTAAGAAACCCGACTCAATACCAGTGCCGTTCGGAACGGGTCATTCTCTGGCGTATTCTTCACCGCACCCAACGGGCAGGCCCTTTCAGCTCAATCACCAGTCATGGAGGTGGCTCAGGCTTTCGGTGCGGGATGCCTCCCTGTCCGGGGCTTTAATAGAGCTCCGGGCGGCCCTCGATGCGGATGTCCGGGATGTCCTTGATATCGATGAGGAACCACACGCTGATCACACCGCGGCGCTCCTCCAGGCGCAGCCGGGCCTCCCAGGAGTGCATGTCCCGGTAGATCGAGAACGTCTGGAAGACCAGGTTGCCCGTGACCAAATTAAGCGAGTTCGAGTAGGTCACCCGCCAGTGGTCGGTGAGGTTGAAGACGGCTTGGGCCTTGAGGAACTGCAGGTCCTGGGAGCTGTAGCGCCCCATGGTGTAGTCGTAGCTCAGCCCGATGCGCCAGCCGCTGTCGATGCGCCGCTCCAGCTCGCTCTCCGGCGGCGCGGTGTCCAGGGGGTCGTAGTCCGGCAGCTCGTCGAGGGGATCGACGTACTCGTTATCCTCCAGCTTGGCGTCGGCCCCGTCGCCGGAGACGGCGAAGGCGGCTGAGAGGTCGAACTGCTCCAGCTCGCCGGTGTAGAGGTCGTGTTTGGTGTTGAGCGAAAGCATGGCGTCGTACCAGTCGGCGAAGTTGGGGGTGATGTAGAGCCGACTGGTCAAATCACTCCAGCTCCCCTCGGCGACAATCTCCTCATCGGGTACATGTGCAAAAGGTGTGCCATATGTGTTCTCTTCCTCCAACTGCTGGGAGACATAATAGCCGGTGGAGAGGTCCCAACGCAGCAGCTCCAGGCTTTCGGAGCCGTATCCACCCCCGGATGATGAATCATCTTCCCCCTCGTCATCTTGCGATTCCCCGTCGTGCTCCCCGACCCACTCGGGCCGCCCGGCGTCGAAGTGGATCTTGATCCTGTTCGTCAAGCCGAGATTGATACTCGTCGAGCCGCGCTGGCGCCGGCCGCCCGAGGGCACCAGCTCGTCCTCTATCTCCGGCTGCCAGGACAGCCCCGCCGAGGGCTCGATAATGTGACGCAGCTCGTCATCACCGGGGTAGAACAGGCCGTAGATGCGTGTCGAGAAGCTGACTCCGGCGTCGTAGAGGGGCTGGAACAGGTTCAGCGAGCCGTCGGCGGCGATGCGGTACCAGTCGACGCTGCCGTTGGCGTAGGGGTTGAACTTGAAGTAGCGGAAAAGGGAGAAGGGGCGGGTCAGGCGGAGGTTGAGCCGGGCGTTGCGGAAGGGATCGGACTCGGAGTAGAGGCGGTTGACGAAACTCAGCGAGCTGGAGAGATAGGCGCCGGTGTCGAAGAGCTCGCTCTGGGATAACGAGGCCGAGATTCGCGGGACGGTCCAGGTGGTCGGCCCGGTGTCCTCGTCGTCGGTCTCGCTCTCCACCAGGGAGGCCTTGTAATCGACGTCGGCCGAAAGGCTGAGCTTCTCGAAGGAGCGGCTCAATGAGAGGAAGCTGTTGTAGGCGCTGCGGGTGCGGTCCTCGATATCCTCGGCGTAAAGGTAATCGCTGTAGCGGTCGGTACGCAGATCGGCCTGGAGCAAACCGTTGATGTCCCAGGGCAGGTCCTGGCGATGCCGGGCCGACAGCGACCACCACTCGCGCCCCTGGCTGCGGTCCTCGTCGTGAACGGCGCGGAAGAAGTTCATTCCCCAGCGGGTGCCATAGAGATAGCGGCCTTCGATCTCCTGGCGCCAGCCGCGCTCGGTGTCGTAGTCCAGGGCGAAGGTGGCGTCGGCGTAGTCGTTGATAGCCCAGTAGTAAGCGTTGCGCAAGGTGAAGTTGCCCCGGCTGCGGTAGCCCAGCCTGGGCGCCAGGAACCCCGAGCGACGCTCCCGACCCAGGGGGTAGTAGTAGTAGGGCGCCGCCGCCACCGGGACGTGGCCGATGAACAGCACCACGGGCTTGGCGATAACCTTGTCTCCGGCGTACACCTTCAGTCGTGGACAGTAGAAGTGGTACTCGGGGTCCACCGGCCGCGTCGAGGTGGTGAAGGTCCCTCCGGCGATGTGCAGCACGTCGCCGGCCTGCAGCTTGAGCTTGGCACCCGTGGCCAGACCCTGCTCGACGGAGGTTTCACCCCCGTAGACCAAGCCGCGCCCGCTCTTGAAGCTGTAACGCATCCGTTCGCCGTCGACGCGGTCGTCGTCCTGGATCAGGATCGGCGCCCCCAGGGCCTCGACCTCGCCGGCCTCGGCCTCATAAATCACCGTGTCGGCGGCCAGACGCATGTCCTCGTAGGCCACACGGGCGTTGACGTTGAGGATCAGTCGATTCTCGTCCACCCGGTACTCGATCCAGCCGGACTGCGAGTCCACCGCGAAACCGATCTCACCGGCGGGCAGATCATCGAGGAAGTAGAAGTCGGTACGCTCGTCAACGCTTCCACCTTCCACCTCCCGGGTTTGCTCTTCCCAGGCGAGCAGCGCCGTCCCGACGGGTTCCGGCTCGGGCGCCCGCGGAACCGGTTCCGGCGGCGACGGCTGAGCCGTCGCAATCCGGAACGGGAGGAGCAGGGCGATGGCAATAATCTGGGGGGGGATCATCGGCTACCGGATTGGTGAGGGGAAACCGCCAATGAACAACCTCGCGTACCTGGAAGATTGAACACCGTCGAATCGATGCAGACTGACACCTTGTCGCCGCCCTCTCCTTGGTAACTCGCCCCAGGAGAGGGCTCAGCGTCGACAAGTCGGAGTAGATGCTTCTCACCTCAACGCACTATGCCGGGGCCTCCGCCGAACCGCTCCGACGCTCGCCTTCCGGCCCGCGACCGGCTTTGGCACGCTTCTTGCGGAGTTCGCGGCTGGGTCGGACGAGAGCTCGCCCGCTCTGCTGCAAGAAGCGTGCCAAAGCCTCCCGCCGGACGAGGGGCTGCGTCCTTGGGGCGGGGGCTAGTTCGGCGGAGTTCTCGGCGGCGGGGCGTTAGGAAAAAACCGCCGCCGCGTTTGGGGCGGGCGGCGGTCGGGCGGAGCCGGCGTCGGGTCAATCCTGGACGCCCAGCAGCCGCAGCAGGCGCGCCAGGGTGGCCTTGAGTTGGTGGCGGTGACAGATCAGGTCGACGAAGCCGTGCTCGAGCTGGAACTCGGAGCTCTGGAAACCCGGGGGCAGCTTCTGCTTGATGGTCTGCTCGATGACCCGGGCGCCGGTGAAGCCCATCAGGGCGCCGGGTTCGGCGACGTGGACGTCGCCGAGCTGGGCGTAGGAAGCCATCACGCCGGCGGTGGTCGGGTCGGTGAGCACGACCAGGTAGGGCAACCCGGCTTCGCGCAATCGGGCACAGGCGGCCGAGGTCTTGGCCATCTGCATCAGGGAGAGGATGCCCTCCTGCATCCGGGCTCCGCCGGAGGTGCAGACCATCACCATGGCGCGTTTCTCGTCCAGGGCGCGCTCCATGGCCCGGGTGATCTTCTCGCCGACCACCGAGCCCATCGAGCCGCCGATGAACATGAAGTCCATCACGGCCAGGGAGACGGGCAGGCCGTCGAGTTCACCCAGACCACAGATGACGGCCTCGCCCTCGCCTGTCTTATTCACGGCGGCTTCGAGGCGCTTGGCGTAGGGCTTTCGATCGACGAAGCCCAGGGGGTCCACGGAGCGCAGCTCGTCGTCGTATTCGACGAAGCTGCCCGCGTCGGCCAACTGGTGAACCCGTTTGCGTCCGGGCACCTTGCCGTGGTGGTCACAATGCGGGCAGACGAAGAGGTTCTCCTCGAGCTGCTTCGAGTAGAGGGTCTCGCCGCAGGTGGGGCACTTGACCATCAACCCGCTGGGTACGGCGGGTCCGCGGCCGCTGGCGGTTTTGTCGGGCATGGGTGTAGGGGTTGCGCCGAGGCTTTCGGCCTGGTGGTAATCGCTAGAACTCGGGGATCAGGGTCAACCGCAAGGCAGTCCGGGGGTCCTCGTCGGAGCGGCCGCTCAGGGCGGCGGCGACCTCGAGATAGCCCAGGTGTAGCACGGCTCCGGCGGCCCAGAGCTCCTCTTCGATCCGGTAGCCGCCACTGAGGGTCAGCCTCCAGAACTCATCTTCGACGGGGATCAAGCGCAGGGCCGGGCCGTAGTCATAATCACCCGCGGCCGGCTGGTAGAGGGCTTCGGCGGCGGTAGCCAACCAGGGCAACGGTTGCCAGCCGACACCCAGAGCCAGGCGGCGTGGAGCGACGGTGCGCCCCGTGGTCGTCTCGAGCCCGGGGGGGATCAGGTTGAGCGCCGTGGCGCCGACGAGTAGGTCGCCGAAGCGGCCCTGGACGCCCAGATCGAGACCGAAGCCGCTGTCGGTCCACTCCGGATACTCGACGGAGAGGGTCTTCAGATTCAACCCCACGCTCAAGCCGTCGGAGAGCTCGGCGCCTACGGAGATCGCGGCGACGGCCTCGGAGCCCTCGAAGCCGGCCGAGTAGTCCAGGCGCTGCAGGGAGAAGACCAGCGTCGCCAGGGTGTTGGTCCGCCCCAGGGTGGCCGACTCGGTGCGCATCGGCTTGATCGCGGTCAGGCCGTAATGGCCGACGATGCGTCCGGAGAGCCCGCCGGTGTCGGCGGCGTTGAGGCCGACCTCGCTGAGCTCGGCGAAGCCCGCGGCGGCGGGTTGGCCGAGGACAGCGGCCGGCGGTCCCAGGACGGCGCACCAGCCTGCGAGTCCGGCGGCCTCGACCCCGGCGGCGTAGTCCTCCACCGGGTAGGCGGCGGCCCAGCCGGGTAGCACGACCAGCAAGAGCGCGAGAGCGATGACGTAGGGTTTCATCCCGAGCCTAACTGTAGAGGGGCGCCTTGCCGCTGGAGCCCAGCAACTGCATCTTGTGGCGCACGACCTTGGTGATCGCCTCGCGGGCCGGTCCCAGGTACTTGCGCGGGTCGAACTGCTTGCGGTCGGTGTCGAGGACCTCGCGGACCGCTCCGAGCATGGCCAGGCGCAGGTCAGTGTCGATGTTGACCTTGCTGACGCACATGGTGACGGCTTTGGCGACGGCCTCGTCGGGGACGCCCTTGCTGCCGCCCAGCTCGGCGCCGTGCTTCTCGGCGCGCTCGCGGACCCAGTCGGGGACGGCGCTGGCCCCGTGGAGCACCAGGGGGATCTCGACCTTGCTCTTGATCTCGGCCAGGCGGTCGAAGTCCAGCTTGGGGATACCCTTGAACTTGTAGGCCCCGTGGCTGGTGCCGATGGCCACGGCCAGGGAATCGACGCCGGTGCGCTCCACGAACTCGGCGGCCTGGTCGGGATCGGTCAGCACGGCCTCGCCCTCGGAGACCTCGACATGCTCCTCGATGCCCTGGAGGCGGCCCAGCTCGGCCTCGCACGATAAACCGGCGGCGTGAGCCAGCTCAGCCACCCGCTTGCTCGCCGCCACGTTCTCTTCGAAGGGCAGCTTCGAGGCGTCGATCATGATGCTGGTGAAACCGGCGTTGACGGCCTGGACGCACTTGGCGTAGTCGGCGCCGTGGTCGAGGTGGATGCTCAGCGGCAGGCCGGTCTCGAAGACGGCGGCGCGGATCATCCCCACCAGGTAGGCCGCCCCGGCGTACTTCAGCGCGCCGGAGCTCACGGCGATGATCGCCGGCGAGTTCTCGGCGCGTGCGGCTTCGACGATGCCCTGGAGGATCTCCATGTTGTTGATGTTGAAGGCCCCCACGGCGAAGCCGTTCTCGTATCCCGTACGCATCAGGTCGTCGTTGTTCAAGAGCGGCATCGATAACCCCCTGGGCGTCAGGTGTCAGGTATCAGGCGTTCGTTTCATTATGCGGCGTCGATTATAACACGCGGCCCCCCAGCCGACCAGCTCGGTTCATCTGTGATAAAATGTGATTAAGGTTTCAACAAAACTATAAAGGAGGAACGATGCAGGACCGATGGTTTGGTGACAACAGGGATCTAGTTAAATGGGGAGCTGTTAGCTACTTATCTAACCAATACCCACAGCATACTGTATGTCCTATTTTATATTATACAAAACCTCCGGGACAAGGAAATAAAAACCTCGAACTAACACATAGCAACGGAACATCACAGAGCATTGGATTTAGTCAAAATATACTCAATATATTTCCTAGAAATTGCTCTTTGTATTATTCACGACTATCTAATAGTATCAAACTACATCGGCCCTTGCTTGCATTAAACAGCGAAAACTATTTACAAGATATTAATAAATATTTGAATAGTATATCTAGTCCTCGTATCGTATTCCTTGATCCAGATACTGGCATAGAACCTTCCAGTGGATGGAAATTAAAACATGCAGAAAAGCACACATTAAGCACATATGGGATGAAATGTTGAATAAAAATGAAATCCTCGCCATATATCAGCACCTATCACACGGTAACGCTATTGAAGATTATATTAAATCCCTTAACCGTATAACTAAAGCTCAGGCAAGCTATATAAAGGGTGATGGCACTAGCCCTCTATTAGCAAAAGATGCGGCTGTGATGTACGCAATAAAACCATAACCCCAGGGCGGAAAACAGTCTACTCCACCACCGGGTTGTCGGCCAGGGGTTCGTCCGGGAATCCGCCGGAGACGAAATAACGCGGCGGGCCGCGCCAACCCGACTCCACTCCCTCACGCAGCGCCCCGGGCAGCCAGTCGGGCAGCAGGTCGTTAAGCTCATCCAGCCCCCGCCAGGCGAAGCGTAGTTCGTAACCCTCCTCCTGGTACACCGATCGCAACTCGCCGCCCCGCAGTCGGCAGAGCCAGTAGAAGCCCAGCTCGTGCAGACCCTCGGGAGCGAAGTAATCGTCGTGGAAGAAGTTGTCGTTGACGAATATCAGGCGTTGGGGCTCGACGACCAGGCCCGTTTCTTCGCGGAGCTCCCGGGCGGCGCAGTCGGGCAGCAGCTCGTCGGCCTCCAGTCCACCGCCGGGCAGGGCGGAATGCCGTCCGTCGTGTGAACCGAGCAGCCGGCCCCGTTCGTCGAACAACACGGCGACGGAGCGCACCCGGATGCGTCGCGGCTCCCAGGGCCTCACACCCTCGACGCAGTCACTCACCCGGTTGACCGTCCCGGGCAGGCGCAGGTAGATCTCGGGAGACTCCTCGCGCAGCGCCCGGGCGATCCCCGCAGGGTAGAGGCGGATCCCCTCCAGCCCATCGATGGGCCGGAAGGCCACCTCGCTCATGATGGCGGCCTCGGGAGAGTTCGGGTCCTCGAACCCCAGCATCGGCTCGCCGTCGATCTCCGCCGCGAAGTAGAGCCCCAGGTTGTGCAGAGGCTCGGCGCGGAAGGGGTCGGGGAAGAAGGTCTCGGCGACGTGGACCAACCGGCCCACCTGCGCCGGACACCCCGTCTCCTCGACGAGCTCGCGGACCAGACCGACGTCGGCCGGCTCGCCGGTCTGTTGTCCGCCGCCGGGCAGGCTGTAGAAGCGCCGGCCGTTGATGTCGTAGCCCGTCAGCAGAAGCGATTCACTACGGCGAATGATGCCCGCCACACGGATACGCAGACGCAACACGCCGGGACGGCAGGGGACGTCGAAAGCCCGGCTGGAATCGTGGATCATGACGGCAGGATAGGCATTCGAGACCTTTGCAAAATGACTCCGAACGAAACCCGCTGACAAGCACCGGCTTTGGCACGTTTCTTGCGGAGTCCGACGCTGTTAACACCATACGGCGGGTCGCCCGGGTGCAAGAAACGTGCCAAAGCCTCGCCGTCGGATAAAGGAGGGGTGCGGGTGCAAAGGTACCCCATTTTGCAAAGGTCGCGGAGGTGGACGGTGGGAAAACGGCGGGGATTGAATCCCCGCCCTACAGAAATGCTAAGCTACGCTTCAGTGGTTCCTCACGCCGGCCAGTCTTCCAGCAGCTCCAGGGCCGCGGACTGGGCCGGTCCGCGGGGAAAGCCCCGGCGTTTGAGGTGACTCAGCAGACGCCGGGCTGCGACGTCGCGTTTCAGGCTGACCAGTTGGGCCAGTTTCTCACGGGCGGCGGTTTCGAGCTGATAGGTCTCGTCGGGGGCCACGGCCTCGAGGACGGCCTCGACGTCGTCCTCGCTGACGCCGCGCTCGGCCAGCTTGCGGCGGATCAGGCGCAGACCGCAGGGGGTGCGGCGCAGCAGATCGCGGATGAAGACCTCGGCGAAGCGGCGGTCGTCGAGGAGCTTTTCGCCGATGAGCCGGTCGAGGACGCGCTCGATCACCTCGGTTGGGAAGCGGCGGGCCAGCTTGCGACCCAGTTCATGGCGAGAGTGCTCGCGCCGGGCCAGCAGCTTGAGTGCCGCCTCGAAGCATGTTTTCTGCTCGACGGGGATTTCCTGTTTGACGGCGGCTTTAACGTTTTGGGTCTTGTCGGGGGCGGTCATGATGCTTCTCTTCTTCTTCGGACTTGATAGTTAAGGCCTGATTGACACTTTGTCTTTATCGCTTGGTCGTTATCATTTTGTTCCGGGTAAGCTACAGTCGACCACTACATTATAACAGACCCGAAGCTCCGGGGATAGGCGTGGAACTGGATAAATCGGCGCTTGTCTTGACGGCGCACAGGCGGTAAGATAGGCGGGACGGTGAACCGAGCGCCCGGTCCGCTTACGGACGGCTGGATCGTAACGCCGCCGGCATCCCGGGGGAGTCAAGCGTAGATTGACCGACGGCTATGGAGCCCGCATCGAGGGAGCGTCCTTGATAAACGCTCTTCGGAAGGCAACGACTCGCGTAGCCGTCTAGTTATCGCACGTGCAAAAAAAGCAACAGTCAGCGTTGGTGAAGAACCGAGCGATACGTTACATGATCATCACCGATCAGCCTCACCTTCGCAACTATTGAAAGCCGCATCGAGACGGGGGCTTGTTAACTACCCCGGCGAGGCGTCAACCGGCGAAAACAGATAACAGTAGTAAACTACCAAAGCAGACCCTAGAGCTCCCTCAGCAGATCCCTTTCTTACGGCCTGTTCGACTTACGAGCGGAATCAACAGCTTCGGGCTTCCGGCGACACTCAAGACAAACTCGTATTAATCGCCGCCAAGCAGCGGTGAGACAATGGCGGCGCTGATGAGCCGGAAAGCAATAAACGACAAGCTATAGCTGGTTAACTCGGTTCTGGTGCGAGTGATAATCCCTAGGGTGGTAAATGGCAAGCTCTAAGCGGAGTATTGATGTAATTGTTCACGTGGTTGTTTGATCAACAACAGAGCCTATCCGGTGGCGAATACAACCCTTCAACCCGCTTCTCATCAGCCTGATTCGGCCGGAGCACACACCCTGACGCCCGATCGCAGTATCCCGAGCATCCGGAGCGACCAGCGGGTATAGACCAGCAACCCGAAAGGGGTCGACCAAAGGCATGGCCGAGCGCGGCGAAGTCAGCTTCTACCTCCACGCCCACCTGCCCTATCTGCTGGGCCACGGCACCTGGCCCCACGGCTCGGTCTGGCTCTACGAGGCCGCCGCCGGGGTCTACCTGCCTCTGCTGCGGCGTCTGGAGCGCCTGGCCGCCGACGGTGTGCCCTTCGGATTGGGCGTGGGCGTCACCCCTCCCTTGGCCGAGCAGCTCGCCGATCCACGCTTCGAGAGCGGCCTGGTCGAGTACCTGCGCAACCACGCGGCGGCCGCCGAGGACGACGCGCGGGACTTCACCGACACCGGCGAGGCCGAGCTGGCCGAGCTGGCCCGGCGCCGGCGGGACGAGTTCGAGGAGCTGCGCCGCTACTTCAACCGTCGTCGCGGGAGCATCCTGGGTGCGCTGGACGAACTGGCGACGGCGGGATTCATCGAGCCGACCGCCGGCTGCGCCACCCACGGCTACCTGCCCCTGCTGGGCCGCGACGACGCCGTCGAGCGCCAGGTCCGGCTGGGGGTGTTGAGCTTCAACCGCCGCCACGAATCGTGGAGCGGCGGTTTCTGGACCCCGGAGTGCGCCTACCGTCCGGCGCGGCCCTGGCGGAGACCCTACGCCGACGGATCCGCCGTCGAGCGCCCCTCGACGGCCCACGCCCTGGCCGCCCACGACGTCCTCTATACCTTCGTCGACGGCCATATGCTGCGCGCCTCGCCCCCGGCGGAGACACCGGGCGGCCCGGAGGTGCAGCGCAGCTTCGCGGCCTTCGCCGAGCACCACCGCAGCCCCCACCCGAACCGTTCACCCTACGGCGTTTATCGTCTCGAGGGCGAGCCGCTGAAGGTGCTGGCCCGGGACTTCGACGCCAACCGCCAGGTCTGGGACGGCTTCATCGGCTACCCCGGCGATCCCCACTACCGGGAGTTCCACCGGCGTCGCTGGCCCAGCGGTCTGCGCTACTGGCGGGTGACGGGCAAGGAGGTCTTCGTCGGCCACAAGGCGCCGTATGAGCCCGAGCGGGCTGAGGAACGGGTGCGCGACCACGCCGCGCACTTCGTCGCCCTGCTGGAGCGCCTGACCCGCGAAGCCCCCGGCGGGCGCGCCGTGCTGGCGATGCCCTTCGACTGCGAGCTCTTCGGCCACTGGTGGCACGAGGGACCGGATTGGCTGGAGGCGGTGCTGCGCGGCATCGCCGCCTCGCCGATCCTGGAGGCCGTCCGCCCCGCCGAGATGATTGATCGTCACCGGGGCGAGCCCGTGGTGCTCCAGGAGGGTTCCTGGGGCTACGACGGCTACCACCGCGTCTGGCTCGACGAGCACGCCGCCGACTACTGGGAGCTGGTCTACGACGCCGAGGACCGCCTGGCCGCCGCCGCCCGAGTCCACCGCGGCGAGGGCCGGGAGCTGGCTCGACGCCTGCTGGCCGCCGCCGCCCGGGAGCTGCTGCTGCTGGAGAGCTCGGACTGGCCCTTCCTGGTTCACTCCCACTCGGCCAAGGACTACGCCCGGCGGCGCTACAACGAGCACCACGAGTACTGCGCGGCCCTTCTTACGGCCCTCGAGCAGCTCGACGCCGGCGGGATCTCTGCGGAGGCCGAGGAGCTGCTGGCCCGGCGCGAGGCCAAGGCGCCCTTCGCCTGGGCCTCCTGGGAGGAGCTGCGATGAGCGACATCGTCCATCAGAGCCTGTTGGAAGCCGCCGAGCCCCTGGGCGAGGAGGAGTACTTCGCCGCCTTGGAGGCGCACAAGGCCGATCTCGAAGGCGATCAGGGCCCCTTCTCCGGGCTGCGACGCCGTTTCGACCTCTACACCCACCGCCGGGCCGCCGCCCGGAGCGAGTACCCGGACCTGCGCGTCCAGCTCCGCCGCCGCTTGATCCCGCTGACGGCTTGGCAGCGCGTCGAGCTCTCCGGCGACTACCGCCGGGTGACCGTAAGGACGGGGATGGCCTCGCCGGCCGGCGCCGACGCAAACACCGGGCGCATCCTCTGGGTGATGGCCGGACGCCTGTTCATCTACCTGCTGCTGGCCCTGGTGCCGGCCTTCATGCTGCTCTACCTTCTCGAAGAGCTCAGCCTGGGCTCCAGCCTGGCCTGGATCACCCTGGGCGTCGTCGCCGCCGTGCTGGTCTTCCTTGAAGCGCTGCTCTACACAGCCGCCAACCGGGCGAAAAAGGCCGCTTTCCACGCCGAGCTGCGCCGCCTGCACCACGGGACGACCCGACTCATCGCCGACGCACTGGGCCTTGAAACGGCCTACGAGCTGCAGATCGCCGGACCCGGCGCCGTCGAGCCGCCCGCGGAGGCCCTCGACGGCCCGCCTCAGCGCACCAAGACCGCCCCGCCGGAACCGGAAGAGGGCTCCGGTGGGTAAGGGTCTGCTCGACAGCCCCGAGGCCCGGGAGGACCGCCCGGCGGCCCGGGGGCTGCGTCGGGTGCTGCCCAACCTGCTCTCGGTCACCCGGTTGGTCATCCTGCCCCTGGGGCTCTACCTGCTGACCCTGCCCGACGCCTGGGCTCCGGTGACGGCGGCCGCAGTAATGCTCTTCGGTATGCTCATCGACGCCCTGGACGGCATGCTGGCCCGGCGCTGGAACGCCGTCACCGAGTTCGGCAAGGTACTCGACCCGCTGGTCGACAAGATCTGCATCGACGCCGCGGCGATCATGCTGGTCCTCTATCGTGACTTCCCGCTCTGGCTGGCCGTGATCATCGTCGGCCGCGACGTGCTGATCCTGCTGGGCGGACTGCTGCTGCGCCGCAGGCTCAAGATCGTCCCGATGTCCAACTACCTGGGCAAGGCCGCCGCCTTCACCTTGGGGGCCACACTGATCATCTTCACCCTGCGTACGGGGCTGGCCTGGCTGGAGGAGGTCGTGGTCTGGCTCTCGGTGGCCCTGATGGCCGCCTCCCTGGCCGCCTACGCTCACGGCTACCTGAAGCGCCTGCGTGAAAAGAAAACCGACAGCGAGGAAACGCCATGACAACCCGGATCAAGGTCGATCTGCGCTCCGACACAGTCACCCGCCCCGACGAGCCGATGCGCCGGGCGATGTACGAGGCCGTCGTCGGCGACGACGTGCTGGGGGACGATCCCACCGTCCAGGAGCTCGAGGCCCGTTACGCCGAGCTCGTCGGCAAGGAGGCCGCCCTGTTCACCCCCTCGGGCTCGATGGCCAACCAGATCGCCGTTGCCGCCTGGACCCGGGGCGGCGACGAGATAATCTGCGGCGCCCAGTGCCACATCCTGGAGTACGAGTACGGCGCCCCGGCCTTCCTGGCCCGGGTGCTGGCCCGCGAGGCCCCGGTGCGCCAGGGCTCGCCGGACCCCGCCGCCGTCAGAGCGCTCTACAAGTCCGGCGCTTTCCACTCCTCGCGCACCAGCCTGCTCTGCCTGGAGAACACCCACAACCGTCTGGGCGGGGTTATCGCCGACCAGGGGCTCTTCGAGGAACTGCGCGCCTTCGCCGACGAGGTCGGCCTGCGCATCCACCTCGACGGCGCCCGGCTCTGGAACGCCCACGTCGCCACGGGCCGTTCGATGGCCGAGCTGGCCGCCCCGGCGGACTCGATAATGAGCTGTCTCTCCAAGGGGCTGGGGTGCCCCGTGGGCTCGATTCTGGCCGGCCCGCACGATTTCATCGAAGAAGCCCACCGCCTGCGCAAGATCTGCGGCGGGGGGATGCGCCAGGTGGGCATCCTGGCCGCCGCCGGGCTTTACGCCATCGAACACAACATCGCCCGCCTGGCCGAGGACCACGAACACGCCCGACGTCTGGCCCGGACCCTGGCCGGACTGCCCTGGGCGGATATCGATCCCGCCGGGGTTGACACCAACATCGTCATCCCGCTGTTGCGCGGCGTCGAGCCGACACGGGTCGTCGAAGCCGCCGCCGCACGTGGCGTGGCCTTCTTCGCCTTCGGCCCCGACAAGCTACGCCTGGTGACCCATAAGGACGTCGACGCCGAGGCCGTCGACTACGCCTGCGAGGTCCTCGGCGAACTCGGGCTCTAGCCCGACCGAACCCCGGGATGGTCCCGCGATGACCGAAGAGACCCTGAGCTCCCGCCACATCTATTCCGGACAGGTGCTGCTGGATGTGCGGGTGGACGAGGTGCGCCTGCCCGACGGCTCCGTGGGGCGCCGCGAGCTGGTAGGCGTGGCCCGGGCGGCCCTGGTGATCCCCGTCCTCGATGACGGCCGCCTGGTGCTGATCACCCAGTACCGCAAGGGCGTCGAGCGGGAACTGCTCGAGTTCCCGGCGGGTAAGCTGGACCCCGGCGAGGAGCCGATCGAGACCGCCCGGCGCGAACTGGCCGAAGAGTCGGGCTACCGGGCCGCCGAACTGATCGAGCTGGGACCGATCCACACCAGCCCCGGTTTCTGCGACGAGGAGATCGTGGTCTTCGCCGCCCGGGGGCTCAGCGAGGTCGGCCAGCACACCGACGCCGACGAGAGCATCACCGTGCGCGTGCTGGCCCGGGAGGAACTCGACGGCTTGATCGCCGCGGGAAAGCTGACCGACGCCAAGACCCTGGCGGGCCTGGCGCTGCTGGAGCACCGGGTTTTTCCTCTCGACTGAGCGAGTTCATCCAACCGTGTATATCGTGACAGCCCGGAAAAGTCCGCTTCTAGCGCTCACGTGACCAACCCCGGCGATAACAAAAGGACCCCCGCGAGGGGGTCCTTTTTTGGTTACTTCTCGACCTACTGAGCGGTTTCTTCCTCAGTGGTCTCCTCGGCTTCCTCGGTAGCGTCGGCGGCTTCCTCGGTAGCTTCCTCGGCGGCGGCTTCGGCCTCAGCCATAGCCTCTTCGGTAGCGGCGTTAGCATCTTCCATGGCGGCCTCGGCGGCCTCGGCGGCCTCTTCAGCAGCGGCCTCCATCTCGCCGGACATTTCCTCGAGGGCGGCGGCGGCCTCTTCGGCAGCAGCCTCTTCCTCGCTCTCACAGCCGATGAGGTTTACAGCCACCAGCGCCAGCGCGCCGATGAGGATAAGGGTCAGGAACTTCTTCATCGTTTCACCCCCTATGCGGAGCGCGGTTGTAATAACGCTCCAGGTTCTTCATGGTTGTACATTCGGCTAGATGAATGTTTTCAACTAGCCCGTCGTGTTGCAACGGAATGTGTAGGGTATCAGAAACCAGGGGGTATGTCAAGTTGTCTAGGGGCGCGCGTGGCAAGCCTTTAGCGGACCTGTAACGGACCTAGACGCCGAAAACTCCGAAGTTGCTAGTTCTGCGTGGTTTACTGTATGCTTGTCGAAACGGAGGCGGGGTTATTTCAACGCAAAACCACGGCATAAAAACCAGCTCACCTTGATTGAAAGGCCGGTACAGGGGAGGCTGAGTGGGTTCTCTCGAGGTTCAGGCTTGCGGTTCAGGCTTCCCGGTCGGTTGCGGGGTTCCCAACCAAATCCCGCCGCCGAACAACCTCCGATTAATACGATGGCATCCCGCACGGCGACGCGCCGGCCAGGATTGTTTCCGAACAACAACCCGACGCAAAGAAGGTGACTGATAAGAGGCAATGACAAGTATAGCTTTGGTTTGCCACCTCGCGGAACGTGTGTTATCCCGGTTATAATCATTAGATATTTAGAGAGTTATCGCGATGTAAGAACAAGCATGTACTGCTGATGGCTGGCTATTGTGCGCTTTATTGCTGCGCTAGCCACCGTTGTCCATGCCTTGCCTGGTGGATTGAAACCAGACATGCTCCAAGAGGCTGAGTGTCGGGTAGTCGCGACTCCTGACTTACATCCCGGTCTTCACAGTATAGGGCGGCTATATGCTTTATACTAGAGGCTTTATCATATATATCTTGTTGCTTTATCGATCTGGAGCCAATTGTAAGGTAGTTGTCAGCACTACCGCTCTAAATGCCGCTCATTATCTTTTCACGTCGGTTCAGTTTCAGGTGATATCCCTTTTCAATAATGATCTCCAGTATTGCTGTGATCCATTGCCGTCGAGTGACCCCGGAGCACTCAACGCCAGCGGCGGTTGATCAGGTAACTGAGCCGGAACGGCTCCTGGTTGGACGCTCCAGCCGAGCGGACGGTCCTTTGCGGGGAGGAATGAGATGAAACGGGTGCGCGGCGTGCTCAACTGCACCGGTGTGGTGCTGCACACGGGCCTGGGTCGGGCGCCCCTGCCCCGGACCGCCGTCGAGGCGCTGTGCGGGGTCGCCGGCGCGGCCACCGTGGAGATAGAGACCAGCGACGGACGGCGCGGTCAGCGTCAGGACGTGGTCGAACATCGCATCCGGCGTCTATTCGGAGCTGCCGGCTGCGCTTTCAACAACAACGCCGCGGCGACGCTGATCTGCCTGGCCGCGGCCTGCGCACCCCGGGAGGTCCTTGTCGGTGTCTCCCGCCTGGTGGCCATCGGCGGCTCCTTCGAGATGCCGGCGGTGATGCGTCAGTCGGGCTGTCCCCTCGTCGAGGTGGGCAGTGTCAACCAGACCGCCCTCGATGACTACCACTCAGCCCTGGGACCGGACAGCGGAGCGATCTTCTGCGCCCACCGCTCCAACTTCCGCCTCGAAGGCGATTACACCGAGCCGTCTCTGGCCGAGCTGGCCGAGACGGCCCACTCCCACGGACTGCCGCTGATCTACGACCAGGGCTCGGGGCTGCTCTTTCCCACCCTCTGGTCCGGCGGGGCCTCGACGGTACAGGCGGCCCTGGACGACGGCGCCGACCTGGTCTGCTTTTCCGGCGACAAGCTCCTTGGCGGCCCCCAGGCGGGGATCGTCGTCGGCCGGGAGGACCTCGTCCGGCGTTGCGCCGCCCACCCACTGGCCCGCGGCGCCCGGCTGGACAAGCTGACCCTGGCGGCCCTGGCGTCGACCTTGGACCTGCACCTCGAGAACCGGATCGACGAGATTCCCACGCTGCGTCTGCTGGGAGCAGATGGTGAGGAGCTTGTGCAGCGAGCGCGCGCCCTGGCTCCCCGGATTCGGGAGCGCGGCCCCTGGTCGGTCGAGGTGCGGCGGACCGTGGCCCGGGCCGGCTCCGGCGCCCTGCCCCTGGTGGACTTCCCCAGCGCCGCCCTGGAGCTGACCGCACCGGAGACCGGAGGTCGCGAGCTGGCCCGCCGGTTCCGCGAGGCCGGGGTCTTCGGCCGGGTCGAAGACGACAGCCTGCTGCTGGACCTGCGCGCCCTGCCCGTCGAGGAGGAGGGGCGCCTGCTCGAAGCGACCCGGCGGGCGGCAACAGGGCTCACGTAGACTCGCAGCACGCCGCCTCTGAAGCTGATCCGTATCAGCACCGCAACCTTCAACCAGCCGAACGGCCACCCAGATAAGCAACCCTGCCCACACCAATAGAAAGCGACCGGGCCACCCCGGTCGCTTTCCGTTTGTCTATATCTAGCCGGCCAGTTCTCAACCAGCAGCTTTAATAAACAGCCTCGAATGGCATCAGGGAACGTGTTCGGATCAAATCAGGCTGATTGGGATAAACCTGCTGGTCCGTTATTGACTCCACTGAAATGCGCCGTTTAGGAGCAAGCGCTCATACAACATGCCCATATGGCTTGTTATTAAGACACTTAGGATTTTGTGGCAGTCTGCTCTCAGAGTATATACAGGTGCGCCGTTATCCGGGGTCGCCAAGGATCGCTAAGGATCAGGCCCGTATTCGCCGCCACTTTTCAACTGCCCGTTCTGTGACGGGTATCCGATGATCATCACCTCTATTATCTACAGGATACAATCACAATCAGGTCAAGTTAGGGTATACGACCCCTTATCTAAATGTGATCCTGTAATGCCGTGTTCCGATACCGCTAAATGATCCCCAATACAAAAAGTGACCGGGAAACCCCGGTCGCTTGCGAATCCGCACTTAACAAAACCGGTCCAACCCATGACAGCTTGGAACACACTCGAAGAATCGGCTATCTCCGGCGCGCCAGCACACCACGGGCGGTCTCTCTGAGAAGTTCGGCGACGACGTGGTGGGGGTAATCGGTGAGGGCCTCCAGCGCTTCATCGATGAAGGCGGCGGCGCGTCGGGCGGCGTAGTCCAGCGCTCCGCAAGCGCGCAGCAGTTCGACGGCGCGGGGGTAAGCGTCCGGGTCCTCGTCAGCCAGCAGGACCCGGAGCTCGCCGCCGTCGGGACAACGGGTCAGGGCGTAGAGCAGGGGCAGGGTCATCCGCCCCCGGTCCCAGTCGTTGCCCCGGTCCTTGCCGGTGGAATCGGCGGCGCCGGTGTAGTCGAGGAGGTCGTCGGTGATCTGGAAGGCCAGGCCAAGGGCGTTGCCGTAGCGATGGAAGACGGGGGCCAGCTCGTCGCGTCCTGCGACCAGGGCGCCGAGCTCGCCGCTGGCGGCGAAGAAGTCGGCGGTCTTGCGGCGGATGATCGAGAGGTACTGCTCCTCGGTGGGCGGTCGCCAGTCCGCCCCGCGACGGGCTAAGCGGTTCTGCAGGATCTCCCCGCGGCAGAGGACGTCCACGGCCCGGGCCAGGCGGCGTACGACGTCCAGGCGCGGCAGCTTGACCACCAGGTCCCACAAGGAGTGGGAGTAGAGGTGGTCGCCGGTCAGCACGGCGACGTGCTCGCCGACCTGGGTATGCACGGTGGGCACGCCGCGGCGCAGGTCCGAGCGGTCGATGACGTCGTCGTGGATCAGTGTGGCCAGGTGGAGCAGCTCGACGACGGCGGCCAGCTCGACGGCCCCCTCGGAAGCGGGACCCTCGCCGTCGACTCCCCGCGCCGCCAGCAGCGCCAGGGAGGCCCGCAACCGCTTGCCCCCCGCGCCGGCCAGACGACGGATCGTCTTGCGCGCGCCCAGGCTCTCGGCCCCCTCGACGGAGGCCAGGCTGGCCAGCAGATCGGCCTCCTCGGCCCAGCCCTCGGCGACGACGGCTTCCATCCGGGCGGCCACGCGGCGCAGGTCGTCCGCCAGATAATCTTTCAGGGCTTCGAAGACCACGGTGCGTTCGTCCTCGGAAGGCCGTCCCGGGGGGACGGTTGAAGCGTGTAATGAACCCGGTGTGCCTGCTTGTCGGATGTCAGCCGGGGGACGAAAAACTCACAGTACCCTCTGAACAGCGTTGTTCCAATAGGGCGTTCGAGTAGGGGTGGTTCGAGTAATGGTCTCGACTCCCGGTGAGTTGGCCGCATTGCTCTGATGCATTGTCAATCAACCGCTCAATCGAATACACGAATCATTGAGCGGAAGTGTTGTGTTTGATACCCGCATTACTGATGCAGTTATCTCGATCAAGCGCTCGGCCGGCGGGATATCCGACCCTCGGACCGGCGCGCCGTGAAATGCGGGATTTGAATTGGTGCCATAAACCGACAGTCGGCACAGGAGAGTATCTTGAGCCAGGCAACTTGCGACCTGATCGGAGCAAATCAGGTTGAAACAGAGAGGTAACCGAAGCGGTTGTCGCCGCCGGTATTTGCGGGGCTTCAAAGCAGACTCTTTTGTAAAACATTATTGATTATTAATGTTTTTATTGGCATAAACGATGTTCAATAGAATTGGTTTCGAATATGACTCGAAGCCTGAATGAAGCCGAGTACAAGCTGCGGTAAGGGCGGCATATCCACAGGCTCCACCCTTGCAGTTGCCTCATTTTGACTACTCAACCCTTGAGAGGCCATTCCGAGTCTACACGTGTATTATCAGCGGGTTACAATCATAATCCGGTCAGAACATGGTACACGATCCCTTGGGCTGGTAAGCATGCATTGCAATCCATCAGCGACACATGATGCTTCAGGGACGGTTGCGCTCCCAAGTGAAACGCTTCTGCGAATGATCCTCCCAGGGGGAAGGCCGCCCGCCGGCGGAGACCTTTGCCCTTGAAGCCGGAAACGGTCCCGGCGCGGCGCCGGTGTCGGCACATTTCTTGCGGAATAGCCCATGGGTGCCGCGACCAGGCCGCCCCGCCCTGCTGCAAGAAATGTGCCGACACCTCCCCGCTGGTTCGGCGAGGGTTCCGGCGCGGGAGGCGGTCGGGCAAAGGTCTCCGCGGGCGTACCGTACCAGCCTACCCTATTATAGACAACGGCGGCGGCGGCGACAATGCCGGGGTGGGACGGAGCGTCAGACGAGGGCGGCCAGCAGGTAGCCCAGGGCCAGGGCCAGGTTGCCGAAGAGCTGGAGCTGGACGGTGGCGGCTTCGGCGGGGATCAGGCCCAGAGGCTCGTCGTAGTGCTTCCAGACGTGGCGCAGGGCGCGCAGGGCCAGGGGCAGGGTGAGAAAGACGAGCAGCGTCCAGTAGGGCAGCAGACCCAACAGGGGCATCAGCAGGCTGACCAGATAGGCGGCGGTCAGCAGGAAGGCGAAGACCCAGCGCGAGCGTCGGCGTCCCAGGCGGACAACCAGGGTGCGTTTGCCGACGGCGGAGTCGGCCTCGAGGTCGGGAAACTGGTTGATCCAGATCACGGCGACGATCAGCAGGGCCGGAGCGATCCCGGCGTGGAGCGCCGCCGGGTGGTAGGCTCCGATTTGGACGTAGGCGGCGCCGATGACCGGCAGCAGGCCGAAGTCCAGGGCGATGATGATTTCGCCCAGCCCGCGGTAGCCCAGGCGCAGCGGCGGGCCGGTATAGGTCGCGGCGGAGAGGACGCCGAAGAGCCCCAGATAGAGGATCAGGTTCCCCGGGGTGAGCAGCCAGATGAGCAGGCCCAGCCCCACAGCGATCAGGAAGCTGACCAGGGAGATCAGCCCGACGGTGCGCCGTTCGACTTCACCGTTCTGGATGACCCGGGAACCGCCGTTGAAGGGGGTCAGGTGCTGGTTGAGGTCGTCGTTGCCCGTGGCGGCGTCGAAGTAATCGTTGGCGGTGTTGGCCCCGGCGTGGACGCAGAGCATGGCGGCCAGGGTCAGGCCGAGCAGCCCCCAGTCCAGGCTCCCGCCCAGCCAGAATCCGGCCAGATTGCCGAGGAGGACCGAGGAGAGGCTGGCGCTGAAGAAGGGCGCCCGCAGCGTGCGAATGAAGAGCTTCAGCTTCATTGATAACCCCTGGCGCGAGGTCGTCGCTTGCCGTCCGGCAGTCTAGCACCGCCGCCGTTTTCCGTCAAGTTGCGCCGGCCTTTACTCATCGGGCGCTGGAGCCTATAATGCGGCCATGGATTCCACCTTGCCACAGCGACCCGGCGAGCTCCTCGAACGCCTGCGCGGCCTGCCCGTACTGGTGGTGGGCGACCTCTGCCTGGATGAGTACCGCTACGGTCCGGTGCGGGCCATCGCCCAGGAGGCGCCGGTAGCCTGCCTGGACGAGGCCGAGCGGGTGCGAGTGCCCGGCCAGGCGGCCAACGTGGCGGCCAATCTGGCGGGCCTGGGCGCCCGGGTGAACGTCGTCGCCCTGTTGGGTGCCGACGAGTCCGGCGCGCGGCTGCGCGGCCTTCTCGAAGCCGTCAGCGTCGCGCTGGACGGCGTGCTGGAGAGCTCCCGGCCGACCACGGAGAAGCTCAAGCTGGTGGCCACCGAGCCCGACGGTCAGCACGTCTACCATTGCTACCGCGAGTCCCGCGAGCCGCTGGAGCTCGCCGAGGAGGCCCGGCTGCTGCGGAGCCTCGAGGACCCGCTCCGGGAGTGCGCCGCCGTGGTGGTCAGCGACTACGGCAACGGTGTGGTCGGTGATGTGCTCCTCGAGTCGATCCGCTCGGTGAAAAAGCCCTGGGTGGCCGACACGCGCAACGACCTGGGTGGCTTTCACGGCGCGGGTTGCCTGAAGCCCAACCGGCGCGAGGTCGAGCTGTGGTGGCGCGACCGGGGCGGCGGCGAGGTCGCCTTTGCCGATAAAGCGGAAAGCTGCCGCCGGGAGCTCGGCCTGGACTGGCTCTGCGTCAGCCACGGCTCTCGGGGCCTCGAACTCTACCACGCCGAAGGCCGGGAGCGCCTGCCCGCCCTCTGTCCGCCCCACCTGGTCGTGGATTTCACCGGCGCCGGGGACACCGTCAGCGCCGCCCTGGGCCTGGCCCTGGCCGGGGGTTGCCGGCCCGAAGAGGCCGCCCGCCTGGCCTCCCTGGCCGCCGCCGACGTCGTCGCCCGCCCCGGCACCAGCACGCCCTGGCCCGAGGACGACGCATGAACGAGCGCATTCTGGTGCTGGACTACGGCTCGAACTCCCTGCGTTGGCTGCTGGCCGACCACCTGCCCGGCGCGCCCCTCTCCCCTCTCGAGGTCGGCGGCGAGAGCCTGCGCCTGGGCCGGGCGGTCCCCGGACCCTCGGGACGCCCCGCCCTGGACCCCGCCGCCGTCGAGCGCGCCCTGGCGGCCACCCGCCGGGCCGTGGATTTCGGTTCCCGAAACGATTTCCACCGGATCAAAGCTGTGGCCACGCACTTCGCGCGCAGGCTCGACGGCGTCGAGGAGTTCGCCCGGCGCCTCGCCGACGACTTCGGCCTGCGGCTTTACGTTTTAACCGGCGAGCAGGAGGCCTACCTGACCCGGCGCGGGGTCGAGGAGGGCCTCGCCGGTCTGGGCCTCGAGGACCGCGGCGCCCTCTGCGTCGATATCGGCGGCGGCTCCACCGAGCTCTCCTGGTGGGAGGACCGACGCCTGGCCGTGCGTTCCCTCGAGCTGGGCGCCCTCGATCTCACCGACCGCTTCCTTCCCGACGACCCCCCGAGCGTCCAGCAGCTCCTCGAGCTGCGCGCCGCCGTCCGCTCGGTGTTGAGCGAGGACTTGAAAGACAAGACGGCCGAGGTCGGGTTCGCCGGAACCGTCGCGGCATCCGGCGGCAGCGCCACCACCCTGGCGGCCCTAGACCTGGGCCTCGATGACTACCGGCCCCTGCTGATCCAGGGCCATCGCCTCTTTGCCCGGCGCCTGGACGCGCTGATCGACGAGCTGGCCGCCCTGCCCCTCGAGCGGCGCCGCGAGCGGTTGCGTCCGGACCCCCCGCGCGCCGAGATCATCATCGCCGGGGCCGTGGCGCTCCACGAGCTGCTGGGTGTGGTCGGGACCGGGGAGATGCTGGTCAGCGACTACGACCTCAAGCACGGCGCGGCGTTGACCGAGCTGGAAGAGTTGGGGTGATGGCGATGGCAAGCGGCTAGCTCTGTCTTCGTGATGGCACACTGCTGGAGAACAGGTCGGGTCACTTGACCCGACCTGTTAACTCAACGACCATCTGCGGGTCCTGGTTTCGGGGAGCTACTGCTGCTTGCGCTTCAAATTGTAGGGGTCGAAGAGTGTCGTTATGCGAACAGGTCCAACTCCTGGGGCATAGACGATTTCCTCATTATCACCATTGGCAACAACAAAGCAGCCTTCGATCTCATCACCCCTGTATGTCCAAGTGTAGTTATCATCAATAAGCTCGTAATCGCCCCAGAAATCACCAAACTCCGCGGACATATCGAGGATCAGCTCACGTTGATCCTTATCAACCTCGTATACGTAAGGGCCTTCTTTCTCCAGCCTGGTGATGCTCTCGGAACCGTGGCTCCAGGTACGCCTGATGTAATACACACCATCCTTCTCGTTGTACACTTCATCGGTGAAGGCGTGACTCTCGGAACCGAAAGAAACACCATAGTAAGGCCATTCGTTTCCAACTTCCAGGGGGTAGAAATCAGGTCCGTCGTAGTCGGGAACGGCCTTCTCCTCAGTCCCCGCGATCTCTTCGGTATCGTCTTCTGAGCCCTCAGTAGATGCCTCGTCTTCTTCGGCGGTGTCGTCGCCGCAACCGACGAGGGTCGACACGATCAAGACAATCATAACTAGCAACAACCTCTTCATCTCATCCTCCATATCGTTTCTGGGTTATGAGCCTCTGGCTGTCTTTTCGACAAAAGTGTTTCGAGATGAACTGTCGCTAACTCTATCAGTGCCGCCCGACAAGTCGGGTCCGATACAACGAACCGAATAGACCTGTCGTGGGGTATCCTCCCACCGGGGGCTGTCAGGCCCCCGGTTTGTTGTTATAATCGACCCGCTCGCAGTCCGTTCCATTCCAGCCTTGCAGTGCCGCATCCGTCAAACGGGGGAGTCGTCGTGCAGCGAACCATGGCCGTGATCCTCGCCGGGGGCCGGGGCAACCGCCTGGGCGTGCTAACCGCCAAGCGGGCCAAGCCCGCGGTGCCCTTCGGCGGCAAGTACCGCATCATCGACTTCACCCTCTCCAACTGCGTCAACTCCCTGGTCTACAACGTCTGCGTGCTGACCCAGTACCGGCCGCACTCGTTGATGCACCACCTGGGTCGCGGGGCGCCCTGGGACCTCAACCGCTTCGACGGCGGTCTGACCCTGCTGCATCCCCATCCCGGCGGGCTGGTCGACGGCTGGTACCGGGGCACGGCCGACGCGGTGACGCAGAACCTGCCCTGGCTGCGCGACCAGAAACCGGAGCGGGCGCTGGTCCTCTCCGGGGATCACGTTTACAAAATGGACTACGCCCGGATGATCGAGGAACACAAGCGCTCCGGCGCCCGGGTGACGGTGGCGGCGATGGAAGTGCCCTGGGAGGACGCCCCGCGCTTCGGCGTGATCGAGGCCGACGACGACGGCACGATCACGCGCTTTCTGGAAAAGGTTCCCGATCCGCCCAGCAACCTGGCCAACATGGGCATCTACGTCTTCGATCTGCCGCTGCTCGACGAGCTGCTGGTCGAGGACGCCTCGAACGAGGCCTCGGCCCACGACTTCGGCAAGAACATCCTGCCGACCTGTGTGGAGCGCAAGGTGGGCATTCGGGTCCACCGCTTCCAGGAGGCCTACTGGCGCGACGTGGGGACGATCCAGAGCTACTGGCAAACCAACATGGACCTGATCAGTCCGGTTCCCGAGTTCGACCTCTACGATCCCAAGACCCGGGTCCACACGCGTTCGGCCGAAGCCCCGGCGGTCAAGCTGGGCCGGGGGGCCAAGGTCTCGGAAAGCCTGGTCTCCAACGGCTGCGTGGTCGACGGCGTGGTTCAGCGCAGCGTGCTCTCACCCCATGTGGTGGTCAAGGCCGGGGCGGTGGTGCGCGACTCGATCATCTTCTCCGACAGCGTCGTCGGCGAAGGGGCGGTGGTCGACCGCTGCATCCTGGACAAGAACGTCAAGGTGGGCGTGGAGACCCTGCTGGGTACCGGAGAAGACATGACGCCCAACGGGGAGTTCCCCGAGCTCTACACCAGCGGCCTGACGGTGGTGGGTCGCAACGCCCGCATTCCGCGCCAGGCCAGCATCGGACGCAACGTCTGCGTCTTCCCCGACGTCACCGACGCCAAGGCCTTCCACGACCGCGAGGTGGAGAGCGGCGCGACGATCCAGGGTTAGCGCATCGTTTACACCTCTCCGGGCCTCTGCTAAACTCGGTCGGTCCGCCGACAATCGGGAAGCGCCAAGTGAAGCGAGCCGTACCCACAGCGCTGTTGATCCTCGCCGCCGCTCTGCTGATCGGCTGCGGCGACGGTTACCCGGACTGGGAGCGCCGCCCGGCGCCCAGCGAGGCCGAGCTGCGCTGCCTGGCGCAGTCGCCCGCCGACGCCGACCTGCTCTACCTGGGCACGCTGGGCGACGGGCTCTACCGCTCCGAGGACGGTGGGAGCGCGTGGGTCAGGGTCCCCGGTGGAGAGGGGCTGGCGATCCATCGGCTGCTCTTCCACGACGGCGCGCTCTACGCGGCGACGGACCGGGGCCTCTGGCTTGGCGACGACGATGAGGCCGGGCTCGTTCACGAGCGTCTCGAGAACCCCTTGTGGTCGCTGGCCTACGACGAAACCGACGGTCTGCTGCTGCTGGGCGGCGTCGGTGTGGTCCACGCCTACGACCCCGCGACCGGCGCCGCCGAGGAGATCGTCATCACCGGCCTGCCCGAGGATACGGCGATCACGGCGCTGGCCGCCCGGCCCGAAGCGCTTCTGGCCGGCACCCTGGGCGCGGGACTCTACCGCCTGGAGCGGGGCGTAACTCCGGCGACGGAGGAAACCGAAGCGATCCCGCCGCGCTGGCGCGCGGTGAGCGGTTCCCTGACCGATCCCTTCGAGGCCCGGCGGGTGACGCTGCTGGAAGAGCACGACGGCGCGCTCTACGTCGGCTCGGTCTACGACGGCTGCTACCGCTCCGTCGACGGTTCGACCTTCGAGAAGCGCCGCGGGCTGCCGCCGGAGTTCAAGTACGTCGCCGACCTCCTCTTCACCACGGAGCGCATCTACCTGGCCACCGCCGGCATCCGCACCGACGGGCTCTATTATTCTCCGGCCGGCGACGGTCTGGTCTGGACACTCTGGCCCGACTCGCCCCACTCGGTCCGCGGCTTGGCCGAAACTGCCGACGGCCGCATCCTGGCCGTCACCGAAACCGACGGCCTCTACCTCGCTGATCCATCGGGACAAACAACCGCGCCGGAGCCGACGGATAGATGATCCCACTCAAGGATGACATCCAGCACCGTAAATACCCCTACGTCAATACGGCGCTGATCGCCGTCAACGTGGGGCTTTTCCTGCTCGAGATCTTCATGGGAGACAAGCTGCGCGGCGTGTTCATGCAGAACGCCTTCGTCCCAGCCGACTACACCGTCAACCTCTCCCTGCGCGGCATCCGCCTGGCCCGCTTCTTCTACGCCCCCTTTTTGTCGATGTTCCTCCACGGCGGCTTCGTGCACATCGGCGGCAACATGCTCTTCCTCTGGGTCTTCGGCGACAACGTCGAGGACCGCCTGGGCCACCTGCGCTACCTGATCTTCTATCTGCTCTGCGGCCTGATCGCCTCCTTCGTCCAGTTCATCTTCAACCCGACCAGCCCCTACCCGATCATCGGGGCCTCGGGGGCCATCGCCGGGGTGCTGGGGGCCTACCTGGTACTGTTCCCCAAGGCGCGCATCCTGACCCTGGTGCCCATTGTGATCATCTTCTGGGCGGTGCGCCTGCCGGCCTTCCTGGTGCTGCCCTTCTGGTTCGTCGTCCAGCTCTTCAACGGCGCCGCCGCCGTAGTGAGCTCCTTCGACGGCGGGATCGCCTGGTTCGCCCACATCGGCGGCTTCGTCGCCGGGGGGCTCTACCTCTGGTTCAACCGCAAGCGCTTCCGCCCCATCGAGGAGCACCCCGAGCACCTGGTGGTCTACGGGGACAACGATTAGCCAACGACTGGAAACGGGTCCGGGCGACCCCGTCTTCAAGCAGTTAACCAATGGGTTTATCACTCGCTCTTAGACCGGCACTTCTCGCTAATGGATCGTCAATCAATGCTTTATGGCTCCAATAGCTGCAATTATCGTACTGGCGATTTCTGGCAGTCAACCTCGTCTTGTTCTTAGTGTCTTGTTCTTAGTGTCTTGTTCTTAGTGTCTTGTTCTTAGTGTCTTGTTCTTTATGTCCTTACTTAGTGTTGCCTGAAGCCGCGGGACACGGGTCTCGCCCAAAGCGTTTGGAAGCTGATAGTGTATGATACGCTGACAGCAGGCTATTGAGTGATTTAGAGCCTGTTTCAGCTAACCGTCCCCCCGAGTTGACGGCTTCCGCCGAGTTGTTTTCATAGCTCCATTCCCGGATGAAGCTATCCCGGTTGATAGTGTTGGTCCAGTTTCTTGTGATGATCCCCTAATCGATCTCGAACAACCGCAGATAGAGGTTCGGCGAGCTCGGGACTGGATGTCATCGGTAGTCAGTGGACGAACCACTGCGCGGCTAAAGGACGGGAACCGGCGGCGGCACCCCCACGGACCGCACAGCCAACGGACTGGGCACATAAAGGACTTGCGAATCAGCTGTGCAAGCGGGGAGGGGTTTTCACCCCTCCCCTTCGCGCATGATGAAGCACATGATGAAGCACATGACTCAGCGGATGTGCAGTCGAGTGCCTAGCGCTCCAGGCCCTTGATTTGTCCCCAACTGGTTTCGACGATGGTGGAGCCGCCGAAGTAGTCGTCGTCCGGCGTCAGCAGGTACCAGTCGGTGGGATTGACGTAATCCCCGATCCCGGGGTGTGCTGGAGTTCGGTGCTCGTCGAGGCGTCGCCCTGCATTCCGATGACATACAACTGATCGAAGGGGGTGAAATCGTACAGGAAGGCGACATCGGAGTTGGTGGAGCTGTCCGGCGCTTCCCAGCCGATCAGCTCGAAGGTGTAGGACCCCACCCCCCAGTAGTCGATATCTTTCCACATGATGACGAAGTGATCGCCGAAGTCCTGGAAGTAGACGCTGCCGGCGAACTCGATGAACAGGTCGGACCAGAAGGGGGCGATGATGGTGTTGACCCAGTGTTCGCCGGGGAAGTGATCGTCGCCATAAGCACCGAAGTAGAAGGGATTGGTATCCTCGAAGACCACGGCGCTGTTCTCGCTGACGTAGATGTCGTTGTAGGTGGTCCCGTAGAAGTTGAAGTCCCAACTGATGCTGCCGGCCAAGCCGAAGTCGTCGTCCCACCAACCCGAGGATATCAGCGTGCCGGTGCCGGAGATGTCGACCCAGTTGTCGGTGAAGAAGTCGGCGTTCTCATCCTGATCGTACCAGTACGTCGGGGCCGCCGGAGCCCGCCAGGGCCAGGCTGACGATAACCATGATCATCAGGGTAGCGCGCAAGGTTCCTCCTTTGAGTTTATTCGAATGGGAACAGGAACGATTCTAGCCTCCCCACCCCTCTCGGACAAGGATTAACCTCTTTCATCTTGCCAAGCCGGATGACCAAGCTAAGCCCTCGATCATTGCTGAGCCGCAAGGAGCGATAACCCTCCGGTCTCGAACTGCCCGCCGGATGTCAATAACCACCGTTGGGGGACTGTGCTGATGCGGCGAACTATGGAACGGGCGGCCCCGTGGGACCGCCCCTTCGTATTCGCAGCTCGGGGTGCGGGATTGGCTAGCGTTCAATGAGCTCCACACCGAAGGCTGCGGTCAGGCCGCCCTCGCCGCCCAGGTTGAGCGTCATCCTGTACTCGACGGTGCCGTCGTCGAAGTAGTTGGTCCCGGCGGGCTTGGCGTTGTTCACGTTGGCCTGGGCGTCGGCGGCGGAGAAACCCAGGTCGGTGAGGACCTCGACCAGGATGGCCCGTGCGGCGTACTGAGCCGTCTTCTCGGCCATGGCCCGGGCCTGGGCCACGTTGGCGGCCTCGGTGTCGGCTTGGACTGTGCCGGTGACGACGAGAGCGCCGTCTTCGAGCTCCATGTCGCCGTAGGCCCCGGTATAGACGATCAGGGCCTCTTCGGTGAGCTCGGCCCGTGGCGGCAGAGGTTCGCCCTCGGCCAGGCCGATGGGGATTTCGGTCAGTTCGGCCTCGGGGGGCTCCTCGGCCGTCACAACGCCGGTGAGTAGGAGTAGACTCAACAACAGTGTCGCAGTGCGCATCACGCACCTCCAGGGGTTGTTTCCAGGACGGGGTGTTTGCTCCCGATACTGAAGGGTGATCCAGCCGACTGTAGGAGATGGACGGCTGGTGAGAATGGATGGGACCCGGAGACCGCTCCTTGTCAGCGGACCTTTCCTTACCGTTGATAGATTGTTATCCAGTGCTTGACAGCCCGCACAGCCACTATTCAGCCGAGGGGTCGCAGCCGACGCCCGGCCCTGGAAAGCTGAGCGCCGCGTGGAAGCCGGAACATCATGACGCCCGCTCGGACTCACGATGCCGCTCCAGTTGCTTGAGGCTGATCCCGCATCGGTTATGATAGGCGTCGGGATCATCCGGCGACGATCCCTGGACGGTGAGTCAGTGTTCGTCCGGGGGCGGTTCGGCGGCTTCGATGTTGGCATCGATCTTGGCCAGCTCGCCGCGAATACCGTCGGCGTGGGGCCCGTCGGGATGGTGCTTCAGGTACTGCTCAGCCACGTCGACGAACATCGGCCAACGCTCGCCCCGGGCCAGGATCTTCAGCAGGGCCAGGTAGGGCTGGGGATACCCGGGGTCCAGCTCGATGGCTCGCGTAAAGAGCTCGACGGCGCCTGGATAATCGCCAGCCTCGATCGCAGCTACGCCTTTCATGTAGACGTCGTAGGCCTCCGGGGACTTGTGGACGGCCATCTCGCGCTCGAACTCCTCGGCGTCGAGTTTGGCCAGCTCCCGGGCCGCCTCGACCAGCTCCTCCTCGTCGTCCACGCTGCGCGTGGCCGCGGCGACGACCTCGCCGGTGGCCACCAGCACGATGCGCCCGGAGAGCGTGTAGACGTCGCCGATGCGGGAGACGGAGCCCACGCCGACCATGTCGGCGCCCAGCAGCGCGCCGATCTCGACCAGATCGCCCTCGGTGACCATACCGCTGGTGCCTAGGGACTGCTCGGCCAGCACGTCCTCGAGACGGCCGCGCTCGATGACCCGGAAGACGCCGTCGGCGGCGATCTCGGTGCGGATGATCTCGGCCAGGGCCAGGCCGACGGACTCGTCGCAGCCGATGGACTCGAAGTCGGCCACGGCGATCTTCGGTATCGCCGCGGCGGAGAGGATCAGCAACGACAAGAGAAGCGGGACGGTCTTGCGCAAGGGGATAACCTCCAGGGCTTGAGCGGGAAGGCAACGGGCGGAGCGGCTACAGCGATGCGGACGCACCGACTGTTGAAACACACAGCCGGATAACGTCCTGTCAACTGGAAAAAGTGTATTGTAGAATTATGACGCTTTTGCGCGACTTTTTCCAGTTTGAAATCAGGATTGCTCAACCAACCCGGCCCGGACCGCACCACCGCCGGTTAATCCGAAGAAACGAAACCGCCATGGTCTATCCCGACAACCCCCTCAGCGATCCACCGCCCCTGGCCCCCGAACGCCACTCCGCCTTCTGCGAGCGCGTCCGCGACCCCGACACCCGCTTCGTGGTTTCCCTGGGCTCCGGGGCCATGCTGGCCCTGGCCTCCAGCCTGTCGATCCTCTCCTTCCTCGATGAGTTGAACCTGGACGACCACGTCGACGCGGTCTGGTCCAGCTCCGCCGGGGCCATCGCCGCGGCGCTGTGGTGCTCGGGCACACCCGTGGAGCGGGTAATGACCATGCTGCGCGGCCTGCGCCGCCGCGACCTGGTCGATGTGGCCTGGGGTCACATCTTCAAGGGGCTCTTCACCCGCAAGTGGGACCTCGACGTCGCCGACGGGCTGATCAACGGCCGCAAGCTGCTGGGCCGCGTCGGTCGGCTACTACGCGTCGAGCGCGTCGAGAAATGCCGAACACCCCTGCGCATCCTGCTGGCCCACGACGACGGCACCGCTCGACTGAAGATCGTCCGCGAGGGAAACCTGATCGACGCCGTGCGCTGCTCGGTGGCTATGCAGGCGCTGATGCGCCCGGGGCGCTTCGAGGGCGAACGCTACGTCGACCCGACCATGCTCGAGAAGACCCCCCTGCCCAGCGTCATCGCCGAGCACCACGCCGAGCATCCCGGCAAGAAGCTGCTGATCCTGGCGGCCTTCCACGGCTACCACGGTCAGCAAAAGCCCATCAAGGGGCTGATGAGCCGGCTGTTCTTCTTCAAAGAGGTCCTGCAGTACCAGGTCTTCCTGGCCCACCTAGCCCAGGCCGCCCGCCACGACGACGTCGAGGTCGTGGTCTACTCGCCCTGCATCCACGACGTGGACACCCTGGCCGTCGAGCAGGCCGACTGGATCTTCGCCGAGGTGCGCCGCCAGATCATCGTCCGCCTCGACGACAGCTTCCTCGACGCCGACATTCACGAATCCGACCCCGATGTCTGGGTGCCCAACTGGTGTCCGGAAAGGCTGCTGGGCGATCGATCGAAGGAGCGGGAAGAGCATTGAGGCCTCGGGACATTTGATAGGAGTCGGCCGAAAAAACTATAATCATCACTGTGATCAGACTGGTACTGTTAACCCAAAGCGATCATTTTCGAGGGGGGCTGATAAGCGCACCGTCTTGAAAACCTACAAGCTACTGTGATTTGTGACGATAATCCCCGACTTGCATTCAGGGCCACTGGAACCCGCAAGGCTGTTGAACCCGTTCAGGGGATGTGGAAGCCGTGAGCGAATGATATGCCGATAGCAGACTATTGCTTGATTAAGCGCCTGCAACAGCAACTGCCTCAACGATTCGACACCCCGCGCGGAAGAAGAATCACGAATCCTCTTTCGACTGGGTTCGTCGAGCCGCCTGACTAGTTGTCTCTCGTGGACGCCCCACCTCCCGGCCCATAAACCAGCAGCCACCAGATGCTCGACAGCTCGTGCCGCAGATGAAGCGTGAGCTTGGCGGCGTTGGGATTATCACAAGCGCCTGAACAGGCATGTATCGCCAATAGCTTGTTATTATCCGCTTGATAGCCGCGTACGCTGTCACGATCCGTGGGTGGCCTGACGGCTGAAACCAGACTTGCTCGCCGCTGAGACTCGGGAAGTCGCTACTCCAATTCTGTACCTTGAGCTTCCCAGCCATAGGTCGGCTAACTGTTTTCAACTAGCTGACACAGCAGGTATGACGACTCTTTGGCTCGTCGAACCAAAGCCTTTCATGAGCAGGTGGTAGTCGGCACTGCTGTTCCAACTGCCGCTCTGTTGAGTTTTCGGCGTCGGTTCAGCTTCAGGTGATGATCCCGCAGCTTAATCCACTGACAGGCCGATTCAACGACAAACTGGTGTTTCGGTCAGCTTCCGTTGAAACCAAGGAGCATTATGAAACGCCTGATGTGCTGCTTCTTGCTCTGCGCTCTGGCGGCCGCGGGCCAATACTTCATCGAGCCCGGTCAGGCGCCGCCGTTGCCCGAGCCCCAACCCCTGGGCTGCTATACACACCAGCCCTTGGGCTGGAACGTCCTGCTCCCCGGCTGCCGGGTCCGGACGACCGACGACGGCCTGCGGGTGCGCTCCGAGCCCCTGCTCTCCGCCGAGGTCCTCGAGCACCTCGACCGGGGCGACGAGGTCGTCGTCCAGAGCATCGGACCCCGGGAGGTCATCGGCGATCGCGAGGCCTGGTGGTACGAGGTGGCCGAGGTCGACGGCGGGCCGATCCTGGGCTGGGTCTACGGCGGCTTCCTGCAGCCGAGTCAGAGCGGGGACTGGCGCGATGAGCTGCGTCGCGCCGTCGAGCTGGTCTACTCGGGCGAGGTTTCCGCCGCCCACAAGCTGCTGGCCGGACTCCCCGAGGATACCCCCTTGACAGTGCTCACCGAGGCCCGTCATCCCGCCCTGGCCGTCCTCTACAGCCTCTCCGTCGGCAACGATGACTGGTGGCCGGTGCGGCTGATCTGCGGCCTCGACTACGGGATCACCATGATCACCGATGACCAGGGCGACGGTTTCAGCCGGGTCCACGACGACCGCTGGCTGGTCTGGGACGCCGGCACCTGGGTGCTGGGGCCTCAGTACTTCGCCGACCTGACTACGGGCGTTGTCCAGAGCCCCTTCGAACCCACGGGTCGCGCGGCGCGCCACCTGGGCGACGGCCTCTTCGCCCTGCTGGTCTACCAACACAGCGGAGAGAGCGGGACGGAATCCGGCTGGATCAACGCCTACGCGGGCACCGACGCCGACGGCTACCGTTCCGGCGTCGCACTCTATGACGGAGAATCCTGCACGCTGCTACTGCCCGAGGAACAGTATTACTGCTGGACCGAAATCAACGGCGGCGGCGAGGATGAATATGGTCCATACTTCATCGTCACCGGCGTTCCCAACCGGGACCCGGCGGCGGAGACGCTGGACCGGCCCGACGAGCACCTCTTCCGGGTGCGCTTCGATCCTGAAGCCGGCCGGGTGACGGCGATCGAGCCCCTCGAATGACACCATCACACCGTCCCGAAAGGCCGCCGCGCTGGATTGACACGGACTTTCGTGCTATATTCGCCCTTGGTTACTGGAATCGGCAACCTTACCCCGTTCACCCCGGGTTTCCAACGCCTTCGAAAAGGAACACGTCATGAAACGCCTCCTCCTGTTGCTCCTGCTGCCCACCCTCATCCTGGCCGCCGGTAACGCCGAGGTCTCGCCGCTGCTGCGACAGCAGCTCGACGCCGCCGCCCCCGACGAGGTAGTCGGCGCCTGGGCCTACTTCACCGACAAAGGCTTCAGTACCGAGCTGGAACGCCGCGACGCCGTCGACGCCTATATCGCCGCGATGAACCCGGACCAGTACGAGCGGCGGACGCTCCACCGCAGCGCGCCGGGTCTGGCCGACGAACGCGACCTGCCCGTCCACGAGCCCTACCTCGACGCCCTGCGACCCCTGGTGACCAACTACCTGGGCGCCAGCCCCATCGCCAACGCCGCCTGCATTGAGATCACCGCCGACCAGCTCGACGCCGTGGCCGCTCTGGGATGCGTCGTCGCCCTGCGCCCCGTGGCCCACTGCTATCTGCCCGAGTTCGAACCCGCAACGCGACCTGAACCGCGCACCACGGACCTCGATTACGGCAACTCCCAGACACAGATCGAGCAGATCCAGGTCGACGAGCTGCACAACGCCGGCTACGACGGAACCGGCGTGACTGTGCTGATGCTCGACACCGGTTTTCGCACCGATCACGAGGCCTTCGCGCAGGTCAACCTCGTCGACGAGTACGACTTCGTCAACGACGACGACGACGTGGACAATGAACCCGGAGACCCCGGCGACGCCTGGGACCACGGCACGGCGACCTGGGGCGCCCTGGGCGGTTACGTACCCGAAACCCTCATCGGCCCGGCCTACGGCGCCGACTTCCTGCTGGCCAAGACCGAGGACGTCAGCCAGGAGGTCAACCAGGAAGAGCTCTGGTACGACGCCGGTATCCGCTGGGGCGAGGGTCTGGGCGCCGACGTAGCCTCCAGCTCCCTGGGCTACCGCTACTTCGACAGCGGTCAACAAGACTACGACTACGAGGACCTGGACGGCGAAACCACCGTGGTCGCCCAGGTCGTCAACTGGGCCAGGGACAATGGGATGTTGATCGCCAACGCCATGGGCAATGACGGCCCCGGTGACGGAACCCTGATCAGCCCGGCCGACAGCGACGGCATCCTCTCCTGCGGCGCCGTGGACTCCAGCGGTTCGCTGGCCTACTTCTCCTCCTGGGGACCGACCTACGACGGCCGCACCAAGCCCGAGGTCTGCGCCATGGGCCTCTACACCTACGCTCCCGACTCCGGAAGCGCCAGCTCCTACTACTGGTTCTCGGGAACCAGCCTCTCCACACCCCTAGTGGGCGGCGTGCTGGCCTGCCTGCGCCAATACTCACCCTCCGCCTCCGTCGCCGACATCCGCCAGGCCCTGATGGACACCGCCACCCAGTCCGGCTCGCCGGACAATCAGTACGGCTGGGGTATCGTCCAGGCCATGGACGCCGCCGACGAACTGAGCTCCGACGCGCCGGTCTGGAACGACCTGCGCGCCGAACGCGAAGACGTCGGAGCGTTGATCCGCTGGTCCTTCTCCACCGAGGAGCAGGTTCTCGGCTTCAACCTCTACCGCCTCGCGGAGCGCCCCGCCGACGCCCTCGCCGACCCGACCACGCTCCACGAGACCGACGAGAGCTGGCGACGCCTCAACGACGCGCAACTCGACCCGGCCGCCGGCGCCTGGCTGGACACCACGGCGCCGACCTCGGCCTGCGTCTACCGCGTCGAGGCACTCACCGCCGACGGTCGCTCCCACCACTCCGGCGAAATAGCCCTCGACGAACGGTCGGAGACCGCCGCGGCCACCAACCTCGAAGCCTGCTTCCCCAACCCGGCCCGAGACTCCGTCAGCTTCACCTTCACCCTGGCCCAAGCCGCCCCCGTCGAACTGGCCGTCTACGACTTGGCCGGACGCCGGGTGGCCCTGGTAGTCGACGGAGAACTGAGCGCCGGCCGCCACGAGTATCTCTGGAACGGCGGTACCGAACTCGGTACCCTGGAATCCGGCGTCTACCTCTACTCCCTCTCGACCCCGGACCACCGAGAAAGCCGCCGCCTGGTCATCCTGCGCTAACCCCTCCAGCCAACCCGAACCTAAACCAACGGGCGCCGCGGCGCCCGTTGGTTTAGGCATAACTTGCGATACCGTACGCTGTGGGCTCCGTGCAGCCACAGACATCGGGACAACTGTCTGGGCATCACCCCCCTCGGCTTGCCGGTCAAACGTTAGCCGCGGCGAGACCCCGGCGGCGTGACCACCGGCTCGCGCCACCCCCGGTCCGGTTTTGGCACGTTTCTTGCGGAATGGGCCGCCGATGACTAAGCCAGACCTAGTCGCCTTGTTGCAAGAAACGTGCCAAAACCGGACCGGGTAAGCATCGAGATGGACGCAGTCTGGATGATGGGGCGCGCGCCGGGGGGTCTCGCCGCTTTGGCGGTCACTTCATTGCTCGACAAAGACCCACCGGCTGGCCCCGGACGACTGGATGTGTTATCATCAGTTATTGAGTCGACGGAACAAGTATACCTTCAAGCGGAACGTTGCTCAACTCTTGCGAGATAGCAACTTTTAGCGAATTCCGCACTTTAACAAACGACGCCCACATGGGCGTCAGGCCGTCGGGCATCGGTCAAGCCCCCTCACCTGACCATGCAACCCCGACCTTAATCGAATCCGCGTTCGCTGTGTTTGCACGTCCAAACAGAAAGGAAACAAGATGAAGAAGCTGATCCTGCTCGCTCTCATCGCCGTCATGAGCCTGTGGCTCGCCGGTTGCGAGGATGAAGAAGAGGCCGTGGAAGAAAAAGTCGATGCGGCGATGGATGAGGCCGCCGGCGCCGTGGAGGAAGCCGCCGCCGAGGCCGAGGCCGCCATGGCCGAGGTCGAAGAAGCCATGGGCGACGAGTTGACCAACGAGGACCTGGCTTCCATCTTCGTCGGCGTCTTCCCCGACGATCCCGGCTCCGAGACCGCGCTGGCCCTCTACGATAAGATGGGCACCGACGCCGACACGGTCATGAACGCCTTCGAGGAGCTGGAAGAAGACGAGGAGCGCCTCTCCGCGGTAAGCGCCTTGGTCCACAAGATGGACGAGGAGAAGGGCGCCGCCTTCGACGATGAGTTCGGCATCGCCCAGTAACCCTTTTCGATCGAGAAGCACCAGGAACCCCTCGTCAGGGGTTCCTTTTTTCAGCTATACTTGGATAAGCTTTCATAGCGAATTTGCGCTTCCTACTCAGCCCCGGCCGCGATCGTACTCCGCTGGGGCGACAAACAACAAACCCGCCATGCCCACCAAGCCTCTGCGATATACCCTCTCGGTGCTCCTGCTCGCTCTGCTGCCCGGCTGCGGAGAACGTGAAGAGCCGGAGCGGATACCCACCCACCAGGCCGCCGAGACGCCGGTGATCTCCATACGCGAGTACACCCCGGGCGTCCTCGACGAGGACCTCTACGTCCACCTGCGCATCGAGCTGGAGAGGCTCGACAGGTCCGCCGACGACTATGCCGAGCGGGTGGAGGACGTCCACGAGAGCTTCGGGGTGACGGTTGAAGATGTGGAGACCTTCGAGACCGCGCTGCGCGACAGCGAGCGCTACACAGCGCTCCAGGGTCCGATCAACCAGCGGTTGAGGGACCTGGACAGCGGCTCCTTCGAGTACACCGCGCCCGAGATCGACCCGGATACGCTCTACGACGTTGGCTCCGGCGAGGATTCGTCGAGTCGATAGGACTAACAACCTGTCACCACTGTCGCAGCCAGGGGTGCTACTTACGTCGTATCGTGTTGTTGATCTTGACCGCCGACCTGACGATGGCCGCGGCGATACCGACGATCTCGGGAAGATGCTGGGAACCGTCGGGGAGCCGGCCTACGAATTGGCCGGCCGCGCACCGCTCATCAGCACAATACTAGTGTTCACCGACGAAAACCTGACCTACCGCTACGAGACCTCCTTCGGCTATAGCGCCCCCTTCGCAATCAACCGCTATTGCCAGGGTTGGTGTAGACATTCCACGACCAGCGGCCTGTTGCGGGTCACCAGGACGGTCCCGTGGGACTGGACCCCCGCACTCCTCCGCAACAATATTCGACAAACGGGCGACTGCGGACTCGTCACCCCTACAGCTTTGTAAAGATACGATTCAAATAGTAATTATCACAAGTGACTGAACAAGCATATTTTGCCTGTAGCTTGTTTTTTGGTTGGCATCGTATATCCAGACCGGACCTGATTATGTTTGTATCCTGTTGATAATAGATGTGATGTTTACCGGATAACTGTCACAAAGCGGGCAGTTGATAAGTGGTTTTTTATACGGGCCTGATCCTTAGCGGTCCCCGATATCAGCGAATTGTATCGGCACTGGTAGTAGATTGCCACAGAATTCTTGCTATAGAATCCTAGTGTCGTAATAACAAGCAATAAGGACATGCCAAATGAAGACTTGCTTCTTAACAGCGCATTTCAGGGAGTCGATAACAGCTTAGCAGCTTGATCCCAATCAGCCTGATTTGGTCCGAACACGATCCATGATACCTATTCGTTTTAGGGATCATCACCAGAAACTGAACCAAAGCTATCGCAACTCAAGAAAGCCGCCTCGAGAAGGAGGCTTGGTAAAAACCCGCAGCGAGGCGTCACCAGCGAAGTCGGCTAACGGACGAAGCTGCTAAAGCAGGCAATAGAGCATCGTCAGCAGATCCTTCACTCACGGCGTGGTCGACTCCCGAGCGGAACCAACAGCCTTCGGCTTTCGACGGTAATCAGCACAGCTTCAGGTGCATCGCCACCTGGCAGTGGCATGAAAATGGCATCGATTATTAGCGATTAAGCAACCAATGACAGTCTATTAGCTGGATGAGTCGGTTCAGGTGCGAGTGATAATCCCTCGTTTTATTGCTGCGCAAACTGTCACGATCCGTGGGTGAGCTGGTGGCACAACAACCAGGCTTGCCCCCATGAGGGCACTTCTAAGAGGACTAAGCGGACGGACTAAGAGGACTATAAGGGCGCTGAGAGGCGGGAAGACGCGCCTCTATTTGTACTCTGGGCTTGTCAGCCATAGGTAGGCTAACTGTTTTCAACTAGCTGACTTAAGAAGGTTTGACAACTCTTTAGCTCGTCGAACCAAAGCCTCTAATGAGGTAGTAGTCGGCACTGCTGCTCCAAATGCCGCTCTGTTGCGGTTTCGACGTAGGTTCAGTTTCAGATGATGATCCCTTCAACTAAGTGGGGCCGACCTCAAGGTCGGCCCCTACAATACAATCGCCGACGACAAATCAGTCTAACCCGCCGGTTCCTCGGCGTGGAAGCGCTTGCCATCGCGCTTGCAGAGGATCATCGCCACTTGGCGTCCGTCGGAGCCCGCCGGGGGCAGTCCTCCGCCGGGGTTGACCCACTGGCCGATCAGACGGAAGTTCTTCAAACCCGGCAGGGTCTTGGGCATCCGCATCCGCATGCTCTGCGGGGTCATCAGCCAGCCCTCCATCGAGCCCCGCCAGTTGTTGGTGTAACGCTTGAAGGTCAGCGGTGTGGCCACGTCGGTCATCTCGACCTTGGACGAGATACCGGGGAAGCGCTCCTCGAGCCGCTGGACGACCTCGAGGGCGATCTCCTCCTTGGCTTGGCGGTAGGCAGGCTTATCCTTGGCCTTCTCCAGCCACCAGCCGTAGTCGCCGTAGAACATGGTCTTGATCGTGGTCGCCCCCTCCGGAGCCAGGGTGGGGTCGAAGTTCTCGATCGAGACGTGGAGCTGCTCGAAGGTTCGACCGCCGATCCGCAGCGAACGGCTGGGGGTGAAGATGATCCCGTCGGTCAGCGGCGGGATATCGGCGAAGGTGTCGCGGACGCCCAGGCCGACGAAGACCAGGGGCTCGAAGATGGGCAGCTCCTCGAAGTAGCGCTTCTGCTCCTCGGTGACGTAGCGACCGCCGAGGAGTTCGAAGAAGGTCGAGTGGGCGTCGGCGGCGCCGATGACGTAATCGGACCGGTGCTCGGAGCCGTCCTCTAGCCTGACGCCGACGGCGGTGTCGTTCTCGATGAGGACCTCGACCACCCGGCTGTTGTAGACGATCTCGCCGCCCAACTCGGCGCAGCGTCGCTCGACGGATCGGGCGAACTCCAGGGAGCCCCCGACGGGATAGCCGGTATTGCGGGCGTGCATCCCGGCCAGGGTCAGCGGCAGGCCCAGGGCGGTCAGCCGGGGCGGGAAGATCTCCCGCAGCGCTTCACGCAACTGGGGGTTCGTATAGCGCTCGGCGTACTCGCCCTGGCTCAATTTGTAAAAGGGCTTGAAGGCGCCCATCAGCGGCAGCATGCGGAAGAAGCCGCCAATCTTGGCGAAGAGACCTCGGTGCTCCGGCGGCGTCAGAATCTCCTCGTCGCGCTGTTTCCAAGCGGCCAGCTTGCGGATCGCCCCGGCCAGCTCTTCGATGACCTCGGCATCCTCGGGAGCGATGCGCTTGAACTCCTCCTCCAACCGGTCCGGATCGACATAGAAGTTGATCGCGCACCCGTCGGACAATTCGTAGCGCGCGAAGGCATCGTAGTAGACGATTTCGCGATCCTGGATCGCCCCCAGCTCGCGCCAGATACGGTAGAAGGGCGAACCCGGCGCCGTGCCGACCAGCCAATGGATACAGCCGTCGATCGTGTAGCCCTTGCGCCTCCAGGCAGTGCACAGTCCGCCCGGTTTGTCGTGCAGCTCGAAGATGGTGACATCGTAGCCGTTCATCCGCAGGTAGCAACCCGCCGACAGGCCGGCGATCCCGGCGCCGATGATGATTACCCGTTTCTCGCCGCCTTCGCTCATTGGCATCTCCTCGGTGTTGGTAGAATGCGTCATTTCAACTGGACAGAAGCTTCCGGTGCCAAGCCGCGACCTTCGCCGAACAAACGAACAGTGGGCCGCGCTCAGGTCCGGCGTTGGCACGTTTCTTGCAGCAGGGCGAGGCGAGCCTGACTACGCTCCCACGTCGATCTCCGCAAGAAACGTGCCAACGCCTCCACGCCGGTCGTATTGGAACGCTCGGGCGGTCGGAGACTGGTTCGGCGAAGGTCGCGGCGGTGCTGCTCTACGTCGTCGGTTCTTCGGGAGGAGCGGTGGCGCTCCGCAGGCTGAGCTGACCGCAGGCGGCGGCGATCTCGGCGCCCCGGGAGCGGCGCAGGTTGGCGGCGTAGGCTCCCCGGCGGGCGAGCTCGAGAAAGCGCTCGACGTCGGCTTGCCGCGGCTCCCGGTAGGGCAGTCCAGCGACGGGGTTGTAGGCGATCAGGTTGAGCTTGTGGGGCACACCGTGGAGCAGCTTGACGAGTGCTCGGGCCTGCGCGGGTGAATCGTTGACGCCGCCGAGCAGGACGTACTCGAAGGTCACCCGGCGTCCGGTGAGGTCGTAGAACTCGCGGCAGGCGTCGAGGAGATCGGCGAGGGGCCAGCGCCGGTTGACGGGCATCAGCTCGTCGCGCAGGGCGTCCTCGGGTGCGTTGAGGCTGACGGCCAGCTTGAGCTTCTCCGGCTCCCGGGCCAGGCGGCGGATGCCGGGGACCACGCCGCAGGTGGAGACGGTCAACCTGCGCGCGCCCATCCCCAGGGGACCCAGGAGCAGCCGCGCGGCCTCCAGGGTCGCCTCGTAGTTCTCGAAGGGCTCACCCTGGCCCATGAAGACGGCGTTGCGCAGCCGCTCGGAGTGACGACGCAGCAGCAGGACCTGGGCGGCGATCTCGTGGGCGGCCAGCCGGCGCGTCAGGCCGAGCTTGGCCGTGGCGCAGAAGGCGCAACCCATCGGGCAGCCGGCCATCGTGGACAGGCAGGCGGTGTCGTGGAACTCCGGCGCCGGACCGCCGTCGGCCTCCTCGGGGCGCCAGCCCACCCGGGGCATCAGCACGGTCTCGACGCGGGCGCCGTCGTCCAGTTCGATGAGCAGCTTGCGCGTGCCGTCGGCGGCGCTGGCTTCGTCGACGATCCGGGGCAGCCGGGCGCTGAAGCGGGCGTCCAGTGTTTCTCGCAGACCCTTGGACAGATTGTGCATAGCTAAAAAGTCCTCGACGCCGGCGGTCCAGAGCCAGCGACGGAGCTGATCGACGCGGAAGGCCGGCTCGCCCAACTCGGCGAGGAGGGTCTCGAGGGCGGCGGCGTCCAGGGCGCGGATGTCGGGCCGGGTTTCCATCGGGTCAATGATAGCAGAGGAAGCGGGCGGATGGCAGGGGGGCGGTATGCATCCGGTATGCAAAGGGGCCGCCCCGGAGGTCGACCCCTGCAAAGACTCTCACGGGATATGGTAAACCTACTCGAAGTCGAATTTGTTGATCGTCAGCCCCGTGATCATCTTGGGGTAGAAATCCGTCGACTTCTGGGGCATCCGTTCGCCGCCGCCGGCCACCTCGGCGACCTCCTCGGGACGCGTCGGGTTCATCAGGAAGGCCAACTGCATCTGGCCCAGATGGACCTCCTTGATGGCCTCCTTGGCGTCGCGGATGTAGGTGACGTTGCTCTGCTTGGCCAGGGCTTCCTTGTCGATGCCCAGCACCTTCTCCAGGATCAGCCCGTGGAGCACGGCGCAATCCAGGTGCTTGAAGGCGTCGGAGTACTCCTCGCCGAAGAACTCGTCCAGGGCCTCCTCGTTGGTGTGGGTCAGGACGTAGCACTCCTCCTCGACGTCGGTGATCACCAGGCCGAGGGCCACGCGCCCATCCTGGTAGGCCGCCTCGAGATATCCCAGCATCTCGTCCTCGCCGCCCTGGGCCTCGCCGATGATCCGGATCTCGAAATCCTTCTCCAGCTCGCCGATCAACCAGGCCGGATCGATCTTCTCCTGCGGCAGGGAGTGGACCAGTCGATGGGTGGCGAAGACCGTCAGCCCCTCGGCGAACATGTTGACGAAGGTCATCATCCGGTAGTCGACACTGTGCGGCGGCACGCCGGTCTTGCCGGCGGCGGTCATCTCGTTCATGTAGTTGACCGCCGTCTCGTAACGGTGATGACCGTCGGCGATGAACAGGTCCACCGGATCGAGGATCGCCCGCAGCTTGGCGATGAAGTCGGCGTCGGTGACCATCCAGACCCGGTGGGTCTCGCCGAAGTCGTCGACGACCTCGATATCCGGTGAGCGCTCGCTCTTCCAGGCCGCCATCAACTCGTCGGAGGCCTTTTCCCTGTCCGGGTAGAGCATGAAGATCTGGCCGAAGTTGGCCCCGGTGGCCCGCATCAGGTTGAGCCGGTCGGCCTTGGGGCCTTCAAGGGTGTTCTCGTGGGGTTTGACGTGACCCTTGGAGAAATCCTCGAGCTGGGCCAGGGCGATGAAGCCCGAGCGTACCCGGCGGTCGCCCTCGGGGCCGGCGTACTCTATATCATAGAGGTAGATCGCCGGCTCGGCGTCGCGCTCGAGAATGCCCTCGGCGATCATTTTCTCGAAAAGCTCCGCCGCCTCGACGTATTTGTTGGTCCCGTCGCCCGGGCCTTCATCGCTTTTGATGATGTGGGCGATGTTGTGGGCAGAGCGGGCGAAGTATTCGTCGCGCAGCGCGTCCTTGATCTTGTCGTAGGGCTGGGTCACCAGGTCCTTGAGCCCGCCGGCTTTCGCGGCGTAGCGGTAGGCGCGGAAGGGGGCGATCTTGGCCATCTAAGCAATCCTCCAGGGTGGGGTTCGTCGGGTATCGAGCGCAGCTATCTTAGGCGTCCGGCGGGGGGCTTGTCAATACGGAGGGACGCTGCCGACCTCGAGGCTCAGAACGCCGGGGGATGGATCACCCGATTATCACAACTGAGTGATGAAACTGTCATCCCGGCCTCCACTAAAAACGGCATCGGCTCAACGGCGGCGGTACCCCGTCATCGGCGGCCGCACACCTGCGGCCATCCGTGGGAATGACAAAACGACGGCCCGGGGGCCGTCGTTTGAATATGGTGGGCGATACTGGATTCGAACCAGTGACTTCCGCTCTGTGAAAGCGGCGCTCTAACCAACTGAGCTAATCGCCCGGACGAAACGGGTGGTTATGATAGCAGGTCTTCCAGCTCGCTGACAACGGTTTTATGGTCTGCGAAGATCCAAGCGGTTTCGTCAGCGGCTCCCCCGGGGTCGGAGAAGCCGACGATCACGGCGGGCAGGCCCTTGGAGACGCCCAGAAAGCTCCCGGCGACGCGCATTCCGGTGATCCGGGTCCGGGGGATCTCGATGATCTCGCCGCCGACCCAGAAGTCGAAGTGGATTCCGGCGGCGGTCAGGGCTCAACAGCCGTTACCGCGCAGGTGTCCCGGACCCCGTGAACGCAGCCCCAGATAGTTGGCGGCGGGCTCGATGAGCAGGACGTTCTCTTCGTCGAGGCGGTCGAGAACCCGGCGGCGGCAGCGGCGGGCCAGGGAGCGCAGCCGGTTGCGCAGGACGAGATAGCCGACGAGCAGGGGGATGATCAGTCCCGCCAGACCGAACCAGAGCCAGTTCACAACACCCCTCTCGGTTATCCTTGCTTGTTTATCGTTCGAGGCGTTGGGGATCGTCGGGGCCGCGTCGCATCCGCCGGGAAGAAGCCGGATCTGCCCGGCGGAGCCCGAAGTGGTGACCAGGCTGTTAGGGGATCATCACTTGAATCTCGACCGGCGTTGGTTAATCCGAATGGAAGACCCCCGTTACAAGAGCCCCCTGGGGGAAGACTCCTAGAAAACCGCCCGACGCGGGGTGTCGACACGGGACGACGGCTGATTGGTGCAAGGGCTGAAGCGGCCTGTCGTCGCTGACCCGCCCGCCGGAAAAGGAGAGTGGCTTGAGCTGAAAAGCTTGGAATGACAAGCCGTTAGCGTTATCCAACGGCCCGAAGCCGGCGATGATCCCAACGTGTGCGGCCGTTTTTCGATTGTCTGGAACCGCGATGCCGGATACCTACAAACGCCGGGTGATGATTAGCGCTTGGTGGGCCCACCAGGACTCGAACCTGGGACTAACCGGTTATGAGCCGGTGGCTCTAACCAACTGAGCTATGGGCCCGGACCGCTCAATGTCGCGGAGCAGAGATGATAGACCAGCGGGGCGGCGGGGTCAAGGGTGGAGGGGTTGTCGGTCGGGGTGACGGGGTGTGGAATCGGCGGAGCGATAATGCGGCTTTGGGGTTGTCGGGGCTCGTCCGGCTATGCTAAAATCTCCGGCCTGCATGTTGCAACCTGCATCAGCGTCCCTGGTGGGGGAGAAGAAACCGCGACTTGAGCCCGCCCGTGGGCGGCTTATCGAGCGCTTATCCGAATTCGGGAAGGAAGTACATGAAACGGATCAAACTGGAGGCCCGGCTCCGCGAGCCAGGGGGCAAGGGTGCGGCCCGCCGCCTGCGCAGCGAGGAGCGCATTCCCGCCGTGCTCTACGGCCAGGGACTCGACGAGAGCCTGCACATCTCGCTGAGCCACTTCGACATCACACACAGCATCCGGCCCCACGAGGCCCACAACTTCATCATCGACCTCGAGGTCAACGAGAAGTCGCATCCGACGATCATCGTCGATCTGCAGCAGGATCCGATCACCGAGGAATACTACCACGTCGATTTCTACCGCATCTCGATGGACAAGCCGATCCACACCAAGATACCGATCCTGCTCGAGGGCACGGCTCAGGGTGTCAAGGAGGGCGGCGTCGTCGAGCAGACGTTGCGCGAGGTCGAGATCAGTTGTCTGCCCCTGGAGATGCCCGACGCCATTTCGATCTCCATCGAGCACCTGGAGATCGGCGACGCCATTCACGTCTCCGATCTGGAGTACCCGGATAGCGTAACGCTGCTGACCGACGAGAGCGAGACGGTGGTCAACGTCCGCAAGCCGCGCGTGCTGGCGGCTCTGCTTGAAGAGGAAGCGGCCGAGGACGAAGAGGGCCTCGAGGAAGGCGAAGAAGGCGCCGAGGGCGAAGAGACCGCCGACGACGCCGAGGAGTAGAGCGTGCTGCTGGCGGTGGGATTGGGCAACCCGGGCGAGGAGTACCGGGGGACCCGCCACAACCTGGGGTTCATGGTCGTGGAACGCCTGGCGGAGCTGGGACGCGGAACCGAGTGGAAGCGGAGCTGTCAGAGCCTGACGGCCCGCGTCCGCTACGCCGGGCGCGATCTGGCCCCGGCGATGCCGCAGACCTACATGAACCGCTCCGGCGGCGCCGTCGAGTGCCTGCTGCGCGAGTACGGCCTGACGCGGCGGGAGCTGCTGGTGGTCTGCGACGACGTCAACCTGCCCCTGGGCTCGCTGCGTTTGAAGCCCCGGGGCGGCGACGGCGGACACAACGGCCTGGCCGACATCATCGAGCGCATCGGGCCGGACTTCGGCCGGCTGCGCGTCGGCTGCGGTCCGGCACCCCGCTACGCCGACCTGGCCGAGTTCGTCTTGGCCCCTTTCAGTACCGAGGAGGCCGACCGACTGCCCGAGATCATCGAGCGGGCGGTCAAGGGCGCGGCCCTGCTCGATCGGGTGGGATACCAGAAGGCGATGGCCGAGCTCAACCGTCGCCCCCTCGTTGACACTGAAGCCAAAGAGGATGGCGAAGGCGAAGTCGACGGTGAACCCGAGTGATAACGCCGATACTCGACGCTCGTACCGGACGCGTCCAACCAATGCCGAACATCTTCCACCCGCGGACCGAAAAGTGTTCGTAGCTTGCCGATGGCATGGGCGATGCGCCCCCTTCGCTTGTCAACAAACGGTTAACGGGTGAAAGCCGTCATGAATGGTATCCGCCGGTCACAAGGCGGCGAGTCAAGAAGTGGCGGCCGGCAAAGACACGCTCCGCAGCAAGTCCATGTTTCGGCACGCGGGTTTAACCTTTGGGATTATCACTCGCACCTGAACCGACTTATTTAGCTGATAGACTGTCATTGGTTGCTTGATAGCGCATAATCACCGCCATTGTCATCCCGCCGCATTGTCTTGCCGGTGCAGGTGGCGATGCACTTGGACCTGCGTTGAGAACCACCGCAAGCCGAAGGCTGTTGGTCCCGCTCGGGAGTCTACCAGGCGGTAAGTAAATGACCTGCTGATGACGCACTATTGCTCGCTTTAGCAGCTTCGACCGTTATCGGACTTCGCTGGTTGACCCCTCGCTGCGGGTGGTTACCAAGCCCTCTTCTCGATGCGGCTTTCCTGGGTTGTGAGTGCTTGGTTCGGTTTCTGGTGATGATCCCTTCCGGTTATAAGCGCGATAACAACTGATACCAAGAGTCTACGGTATGAATGTATGATTAAAATGGTGTAGTATCGGTAGTATCGAGTGGGCGTTGAAGACCCAACAAGCCGCTCCGAACAACAGCCTGATTTGGACCGAACGCGCGACATGACACCCTGTTTTCTCATTCGCTCACGGCGCAAACAGCCCTCCGGCGCCAACCGATGAGCGCGTGAGAGCAGCCCACGAGATACATCCACAAGACCGAAGGTTCTTCAAAGGGAACCGGCAACGGTCCCGATGAGGTAACATCATGTTTCTGAGCTGGCCGTTGATCGCCGGTGGTGTGGCCCTGGCCGCCGTGGTGGTCCTGGTTTTCCGGGTGCTGCGCAAGCCCGAGGGCGACGAGGAAATGGTGCGCATCTCGCGCTCGATCCGCGCTGGAGCCGGCGCTTTCCTGCGTCGCGAGTACATCACCGTGGGCATCATCCTGGTCTTCCTGGCCCTGGGGATGAGCTTCACCTCCCTGGGCTGGCGCACGGCGGTGAGCTTCGTCCTCGGCGCCGTGGTCAGCGGGGCGGCGGGCCTGGTGGGGATGCTGATCGCCACCCGGGCCAACGCCCGCACCACCGAGGCCGCCAAGAGCGGCACCAAGCCCGCCCTGAGCGTGGCGGTATCCGGCGGCGCGGTGATGGGCCTCTCCGTGGTCGGCCTGTCGCTTTTGGGTCTCACCGGTGTGCTGCTGCTCTTCGCCCCGGAGCTCTTCGTTTCCGGCGAGGTCTCCAACGACTTGCTGGTCCGCGAGGCCGGGATCATCAACGGCTTCGCGATGGGCGCCTCGCTGATGGCGCTCTTCGCCCGGGCGGGCGGCGGCATCTTTACCAAGGGCGCCGACATGGCCGCCGATCTGGTGGGCAAGGTCGAGGCCAACATCCCCGAGGACGACCCGCGCAACCCGGCGGTCATCGCCGACAACGTCGGCGACAACGTCGGCGACGTGGCCGGTCTGGGCGCGGACCTGCTGGAGAGCTACGTCGAGAGCATCATCGCCAGCATGGCCCTGGCCGCCGGTCTGGCCCTCTCGGCCACGGACCGCTCACTGATGCTGCTGCCCCTGCTGATCGCCTCGGCCGGAGTGATCGCCAGCATCCTGGGCATCGGTTTCACCAAGTTCTTCGGTCGCAAGAACCCGCGCCTGGCGCTTTCCGGCGGCACCTACGTCTCGGCGGTGCTGGTGATCGCGGCAACCTTCTTCATCGTGCGTTCCGTCATCCCCGCCGAGGGCTTTGTCGGCGAGGGCGGCCGCAGCTTCACCCAACTGGGACCATTCTGGGCCAGCCTGGCCGGCATCCTCTCCGGGGTGCTCATCGCCCTGACCAGCGAATACTACACCTCCAGCGACTTCCGGCCGGTCAAGAAGCTGGCCGAGGCCAGCCAGACCAACGCGGCGGTCACTGTCACCGAGGGCCTGGCGGTGGGCATGGTCTCCATCGTACTGCCCATCCTGATCCTGGCCTCCACGGTGATCTTCTCGAATCACATCTGCGGGATGTTAGGCGTGGCGCTGGCCGCCGTGGGGATGCTCTCCACCAGCGGCATGGTGATCTCCGTGGATTCCTACGGTCCCATCGCCGACAACGCCGGCGGTATCGCCCAGATGAGCAACCAGGACCCCAAGGTGCGGCGGATCACCGACCACCTGGACGCCGTGGGCAACACCACCGCGGCCATCGGCAAGGGCTTCGCCATCGGCAGCGCGGCCCTGGCCGCCCTGGGCCTGCTGACGGCCTACATCGCCGCCGTGGGCGGCATCGACGACATCTCACTCTCCGATCCCAAGCTGCTGGCCGGCTTCCTCGTCGGCGGGATGTTGCCCTTCTTCTTCTCCAGCACCCTCTTCCGCGCCGTGGTCTACTCGGCCAACCGGATCATCTTCGAGGTCCGGCGCCAGTTCCGCGAGCTGCCCGGACTGCGCGAGGGTATCGAGGGCGTCGTGCCCGATTCGGAAAGCTGCGTGGACATCTCCACCCGGGCGGCCCTGTGGGGCATGCTGGTCCCGGGGTTGATGGCCCTGATCGCCCCGGTGCTCATCGGCTTCCTCGTCGGCCCTCTGGCCCTGGCGGGCCTGTTGATCGGCTCAATCGTCACCGGGCTGATGCTGGGCGTCTTCACCGCCAACTCAGGCGGCGCGATGGACAACGCCAAGAAGTACATCGAGGAGGGCCACTTCGGCGGCAAGGGCTCCATCGCCCACAAGGCCTCCATCGTCGGCGACACCGTGGGCGACCCGCTCAAGGACACCGTGGGTCCCTCGATCAACATCCTGATCAAGCTGATGGCCGTGATCAGCCTGGTGATCGCCCCGCTGCTGACGAGCTAGGACGGCGACGCGCCGTTGACGCCGGTTACCCGCCCCATCCGGGATTATCAATTGGGATCGTATGCCCTACCCGGTCCTGATTATGATTGTATCCTATTGATAATAGAGGTGATGTTCACCGGATACCTGTCACAGGACGGGCCTGATCTATTGCTATCCCGGATATCAGCGGACTTGGAAATGCTCTGAGAGTTGGTCGCCACTAACCTCTAAGTGTCATGATAACAAGCATTAAGGCTTTGCGTTTAGAACGTTGTTCCTGAACGGCGCATTTCCGGGGCGTCAATACCGGCCCAGCGGGCGATCCCAACCAGCCTGACTCGCTCCGAACACGTTCCATGATACTCGTGATCAACCCACGGTTCTCGGAGTAGCCGTCGGTCAACCAGCGCCAATTAATTGGGCACGGCCGCAAACCGGCCGACAGCTCGCGCGGGATCATCGCACCGCAGTGGATCGACGACAAGCGGCACCGGGATCGCTGTATCGAAGACAAGCGATTCTTGATCGCGCTCCATCCAGGGCGGGAAGCCGACGGGACGGCTTGCCGATTACTGCGGGTGCCGGAACACATGCAGTCGCTATCAGGCAACTGTTTGGCGAACGATCATGTTCAAGTTGGGAAACAGCGACTGACAATCGGCGAGCTGAGATGTCGGTCCCAGGGCGAGGGACGATCCCACACCCGGCGGCATCAATCAGTTTCGAGTAAGAAAGACCCGTCCGCCGGCACCTTCATTCCGCGCCGTTACTCCCGCGCATCAGTCACGCCGCCAGTGAAGCTGCGTGTGCTTACGCGGTGATGCTCCGGGAGTCTATGCAACGCCAACGCTTTAGCGGAGCGGGGAGGCATTCCCGGGGCCTGTGGGGTTGCGGCGCCGGTCCGTGTAGCTTTGTTAAGCTAAAACCTTTACAGGGCGGTGGAACGTATTGTAACCTTCCCTCCCACCGTCGATAAGCACCGTCGCTAAAAAACAGCCGCACCCGTTCGCGCGAGAGCGGTTAAAACAGCCCAGCCAGAGGAACATATGCGTGACTACGAACTGACCGTCCTGCTGCAGGACGATATCTCCGACGAGGCCCTGGAGCAGAAGAAGGCCCGACTGGCCGAGCTCTGCGCCGGTGACGCGGGGGATGCGGCGAGCGTCGAGATCGACGACCAGGGCGCCCAGTCCCTCTCCTACGAGATCAACCACTACAACCGGGCCCATTACCTGCTGCTGAGCTTCAAAACAGAACCCGCCCGGATCGCCGAGCTGGAGACCAAGCTGCGCCTCGACGAAGAGGTGTTGCGCCACCTGGTGATCCGCCGGGAAGACTGACCAACCGCGGGGGATGAGAAATGGCCAGCTATAATAAAGTCATCCTGATGGGCAACCTCACCCGGGACCCCGAGCTGCGCTACACGGCCACGGGTACCGCCGTGGCCAAACTCGGCCTGGCGGTCAACCGCCGCTACAAAACAGCCGCGGGCGAGCAGCGCGAAGAGACAACCTTTGTGGATTGCACAGCCTGGACCCGCGCCGCCGAGGTGCTCTGCGAGTACAAGCGCAAGGGTGATCCGCTCTTGATAGACGGACGCCTGCAGTACTCCACCTGGGAGGACCGGGAGACCGGTCAGAAGCGCTCCAAGCTCGAGGTCGTCATCGAGAACTTCCAGTTTCTCAGCCGCGCTGGTTCCGCCGACTCCGGTGGTTCCGCCGGCGGCTCCCGGCCCGTCTCCGGCGGACGCTCCGACGACATGGAGCCTTTGGCCGACGACGACATCCCCTTCTAAGCGACCAAGCCCCGAGTATCGGGTTACCGAAAAAGAGAGCCATGAAGAAGAGAAGCCCCAAGAAGAAGAAAAAAGATCGCCGACCGCAGCGTAACCGGCGCTGCCGCTTCTGCCAGGACAACATCGAGTCGATCGATTACAAGGATCTGGCCCTGGTCAAGCGCTACATCACCGAGCGCGGCAAGATCCGCGCCCGCCGCACCACCGGCACCTGCGCCAAGCACCAGCGGCAGATAGCCCGGGCAGTCAAGCGCGCCCGCGTCATCGGTCAAGCCCCCTTCAAACTCGAATACCACCGCAAGTAACCCCGCGCGAAGACCAGCGGAGCGCTTGCCGGTTCCCTCAAGGATTCACGGCATGGAGATCATCCTGCGTACAGACGTCCCCAACCTGGGTCGCCAGGGGGACATCGTCACCGTCAAGCCGGGCTACGCCCGGAACTATCTGATTCCCAAGTCCCTGGCGATGCCCGTCACCAGAGGCGCCCGGCGACAGATCGAGTTCGAGCGCGCCGCCCTGGACCGCAAGCTGGCCACTCAGCGCGATCTGCACCAGGCCTTGGCCGACAAGATCGACGAGAAGAGCTTCACCGTGGCTGCCAAGGCAGGTGACACCGGCCGCCTCTACGGCTCGGTCAGCGAGAACGAGATCGTCACCCTGCTCGACGAGGTCTGCGATATCCAGATCGAGCGTCACCAGGTGCGCCTGGACGACAACATCAAGCAGGTCGGCGTCTACCACGTGCCCATCCGCTTCCAGGACGGCATTGAGCCCCAGATCAAGCTCTGGGTCGTTCCCGAGGGCGAGGAGGCCGTCGGCCTGCCCGAGGACGCTCCGCGGCCCCAGCTCTTCGTCGGCGGCCAACAGAGCCTGGACGTGGCCAAGGCCCACGCCGAGGAGCTGCTCAGCGAGGAGGGCGCCGCCGAGGCCTTCACCGAGGCCGTTCGCGCCGCCGGTGAGCCCGTCGAGGGCGAGGCCGAAGAGATGGCCGATGACGAAGCTGATGATGCCGAGGCTGACGAATCTGGCGACGACGAAACCGCCGTGGAGACAGAAGTCGCCGAGCCCGCAGCCGAGCCCGTCGCCGAGGACGATACCGTGGATTCTGCCGAAAAGACGGACTAGGCCGCCCGGCCCGTCGCTTAAGCCACAACGGCAACGGATCCGACCCGGAACCGTTGCCGTTGGACTATCGAGGCAGCAAACGCGGAATCCGCAAAGGCACATCACACGCAGCGCAAGCAGCCTCGTACCGGATATCGCTGGGCCTCTATGACAGCCCCTGGGCCGTCGGAGTGCGTGAAAACCCGGCGAGCCGAGACCGCTCGACTCCCTCGCGGTCCGGCTTTATTCTCGACCCGTTCTGTGCTATATTATCCAGCGCCGCGCCGGAGAACCCGGCCAACCGCGACGAGTGAGCGATGACACCGCAGACCCAGCTCGAAGCCGCCCTGAACGAAACCGTCACCCCGGAGATGCGCCGGGTGGCCGCCGACGAGGGGCTCGACGCCGAGCTCCTACGCCGTCGGGTGGCCGCCGGCCGGGTGGTGATCCCCAAGAACCACGCCCGGCCCACCGAAATCGTCCGCGGCATCGGCGAGGGCCTGCGGGTCAAGATCAACGCCAACCTGGGCACCAGCAAGGACCTGCCCGAGCCCGAACCCGAGCTGGAAAAGCTCGCCACGGTCCTCGAGTACGGCGCCGACGCGGTGATGGACCTCTCCACCGGCGGCGACCTGCGCCGGACCCGGCGGCTGATCATCGAGCGCGCCACGGTCCCCGTGGGCACGGTGCCGATCTACGACGCCGCGGTCCGGGCCGCCGGCGAGAAGCGCAAGCTGATCCACCTCACCCCGGACGAGCTCTTCGAGGTCATCGAGGAACACGGCGAGGACGGGGTGGACTTCATCACGGTGCACTGCGGTGTCTCTCGGCGCGCCGTCGAACTGCTCCAGGACTCCCCCCGAGTGGCCGGCGTGGTCAGCCGCGGCGGGGCGATCCTCACCGAGTGGATCGTGCGCAACGAAGCCGAGAACCCGCTGCTGGAGCAGTACGACCGCCTGCTGGAGATCGCCCGGCGCCACGACATGACCCTCTCCCTGGGCGACGGCCTGCGACCGGGCTGCCTGGCGGACGCCACCGACCGGCCCCAGATCGAGGAGCTGGTCACCTTGGGCGAGTTGGCCCGCCGCGCCCGCGAGGCCGGGGTTCAGGTGATGATCGAGGGTCCGGGCCACGTGCCCCTGGACCAGGTGGCCACCAACGTCAAGGTACAGAAAGCCCTCTGCGACGGCGCACCCTTCTATGTTCTGGGACCCCTGGTCACCGACATCGCCCCGGGCTACGATCACATCGTCGGGGCCATCGGCGGGGCCGTGGCGGCCCTGGCCGGGGCCGACTTCCTCTGTTACGTCACTCCGGCCGAGCACATCTGCCTGCCTGACGCCGATCACGTCAAGCGCGGTGTGATCGCCAGCCGCATCGCCGCCCATGCCGCCGACATCGCTCGAGGTCTGCCCGGCGCCCGGGAGCGCGACGACGCCATGGGTCGCGCCCGTTGCGAATTGGACTGGGAAAAGCAGCACGAGCTGGCCCTGGATCCCGAGACCCTGGCCGACTGGCGCGACCGCCGTCAACCCGCCGACGATCGGGTCTGCACCATGTGCTCCGAGCTCTGCGCGATTAAAGGAATGCGCCGCGCCCTATATGGCGATCCGGACGAGGACGATCCCGGCGAGGAGGCTCAATGAGCTTCCTGCGCGGCGCGGAGTGGAAGCCCGAGCGGATCGCCCTGCTGGCCTTCGTTCTGGGCGCCGGCGTGATCATCGCCGTCTTCGCCCTGACGCCCTCGGTGGAAGAGGGTCGCGCGGAGCGTCTGGCTCTGTTCCTCGAGACCGTACCCCCCGAGGCCGCCGCCGCCTTCGAGGCCGGAAACTACACCGCCTGCGCCGGGATCATCGAAACCACCGCCCGGACCGACCTGGTCTTCTTCGAGGACTTCGAGGCTCTCAAGGACGGCGAGCTGATCAACATCTTCACCCCGAGCGAGGTCGTCGACTACTACGCCCGCTACTTCCAGCCGCCCTACGAGGACCTGACCGAGCGCTGAGACCCCACTACCAGCCCTGTTGATAGGCATCCGGCGTGGAGATTGCTCCACGCTTCTTGTTTCAACGGCAGAGAATCTCACAGCATAAGATAATTGTTGTGATTATCACTCGCCCCTGAACCGACTAATCCAGCTAATAGACTGTCATTGGTTGCTTGATAGCTGATAATCGGCGCCATTGTCATACCGCTGCATTGTCTTTTCAGCGCAGTTGGCGATGCACCTCGATCTGCGTTGAGTACCGCCGGTAGCCCGAGGTTGTTGATCCCGCCCGGGAGTCGACCGCGCCGTGAGTAAATGACCTGCTGACGACTCTCTATTGCTCGCTCTAGCAGCTTCGAACGTTATCCGACTTCGCTGGATGACGCCTCGCTGCGGGTGGTTACCAAGCCCCCTTCTCGAGGCGGCTTTCTTGAGTTGCGAATACTTGGATCAGTTTCAGGTGATAATCCCAAATTGTGTGACACCTTACAGGAGCTGCTTGGGAGCTGCTCGCGGTGCAGACTCGCTTCGAAAGGAGCGCCAACCAACGGCGCGGCAAGATGGGAAAGGCGGCAAATCCGCCAACAGCTTATTTGCGCAAAACCCATGCTGGTTACTTACGGGATACTAGACTGAACCGACGGCTCACCGGCTTCCCGCTCTCGAAAGAACAGCTAGAGATTTACCGCCCCAAATCCACCGAAGAAATGCGTAGGCATATTGAGCCATCAGGCGATAAATTATGCTCGTAAACGGTTTTGTAGCCGCTCAGGAAGGAGTGCCACCAAAACAAGCAGTAGCGGGGCCGTAAGCACAGCCGGCAGACTGACTGCTCCCCAACGTGCAGAGGCGGCTGATCCAGCCGCCTCCGCTTCATAACATGTTCTTGAATCCCGTCGCGAACGCCCTCAGCCCACGGCCAGCATGCCCTCGATGGCCTTTCTGGCCCGTTCGGCGATCGCCTCCTCGACCTCGACCACGGGACCCAGCTTATCCAGGGCCTCGCGGACGCCCTCGGCGGTGACCATCTTCATGTTGTAGCAGACGGTCTTCTCCGGCGCCAGGGCGTGGAAGCGGCGTTTCGGGTAACGCTTGCGCAGCGGGGTGAGCATGCCGACCTCGGTGCCGACGACGAACTCCTCGGCTTCGACGCTCCCCGGGTAGTCGAGCATCCCGCCGGTTGAGGCGGCGACGTCGGCGGCGTCGATGACGCTTATGTCGCACTCGGGGTGGACCATCACCGGGGCGCCGGGGTGCAAGCGGCGGGCCTCCTCGACATCGGCCGGGGTCAGGCGGTGATGCGTCGGGCAGAAGCCGGGCCAGAGCATCACCGGGGCCTCTTCGGGATAGATCGCCGCGGGGCGGCCCAGCTCCCTGGCGGCGTACTCGCCCAGGTGGCGGTCGGGACCGAAGAAGATGGGACGGTCGGCGGGGGCCTGCTCGAGGACAGCCACGGCGTTGGAGCTGGTGCAGCAGATGTCGGCCTCGGCCTTGACCTCGGCGGTGGAGTTGACGTAGGTGATGACGTAGACGTCGGGGAAGCGCCGCCGGACCTCTCGGACCTGCTCGGCGCTGAGCATCTCGGCCAGGGGGCAGCCGGCCCCGGCGGCGGGGAGTAGCACCCGGCGGTCCGGGCAGATCAACGCCGCGGTCTCGGCCATGAAGCGCACCCCGCAGAGCACGATGACCCGAGCGTCGGTCTTGGCGGCCAGCCGGGCCAGTCCCAGGGAATCGCCGGTGTGATCGGCCAGCTCCTGGACCTCGGGCAACTGGTAGTTGTGAGCAAGGATAACGGCGCCGCGCTCGGCGCGCAGGCGGTCGATCCCTTGGCGAAGCTCTCTTGGATTATCGCTCATCGCTGCTCTCCCGTTGAACACATTGAGGATGATGAGACGACGGGGGGCGACACCCCGCCCCCCTTCAGACGCCTTGGAGTTTGCCTAATATCCGCCGGAGCCGCTCATCAGTTCCTCGAAGCTCATCGGCTCGCCATAGGCGGCGGCGGCGTTTTCGGCGCCGTTGAGGCCATAGCCGGTCAGCACCATGTCGCTCTCCGGCGCTCCGGCCACTGCAGCGGTGCGCATGAAGACCATCCCGGAGACCGGGACCTCGTCGGAGTAGTAGCCCTCGGAGAGGTCGGTGACCACCTTGAGGCAGTCGAAGGTCCGGCCGGCGGCGGAGTAGGGCACCCCCTTCTCCCACTCCAGGTTCTCGTAGGCGGCGTCGAGGCGGGCCTGGGTCTCGTCGTCGACGGCGGCGGCGCCCATCTGGTTGAACATCTCGAAGGTCTCGCGGCCCATCGAAAGGTACATCGGCTCGCCCGAGGCCGGATCGACCATGGCCACCCGGATCTCGTCGGTGAAGTCGGTGTAGTCCTCCATGTTCTGCTGGAAGCCGCCGTACTCCTCGGCGGTCACGTCGGGGTCGGCCAGCATCTGGTTGACCTGGCGCTGGTACTCGGAGAGCCCCTCGTCGGTGAAGGCCATCTGGACCACCATCTCGCCCTCTGGACTGGTCATCTCGACCTGGAGCCAGAGGCGGGTGGAGCCGGGCAGCTCGACCACGGACATCGTCATCGGGCCTTCGTTGCTCTCGTAGGCGGCCCACTGGCCGGCGGCCCAGGGTATCATCTCCATGGCGCCGACGGCGACGATCAAAAGCAGGACAAAGATCAGGGACTTGCGCATCGTTGACTCCTTTGAACAAAGGGAGGCTTTGGTTTGCCAGGGGAACCGGTGAATGCCGGTCGAATGGAATCCATCGTAAACGGACCGCCGAGGGGTCCTCGACACCATTGTTTCACGAAAGGACAAGTAGAGGCTTACACCCGGCTATGGTATAACAGCGCGGCCGGGTAGACAAGGCCGCCTTGACACCCCGCCACGCGCCGCCTATCATGGTTGATGGATGCAAGTAGTTCGGGGTCGCAAGCCCTCCGCCGTCGCAAGCAGCCTCTGTTAAAGAGCCAAAGGAGCTCAGCATGAGAGGACGAGAGAACTACGAGGACTACCGCAAGCGACTGCGCAAGGAGGGGCGTGCCAGCTACTGGACATTCCTCGTCGTCGGCCTGATCGGCCTGGCCTACGCCGTGTACCGCGGCGTGCGCTCTGGTTTCAGCGACGGCGAGATCTGGTTCATCATCATCTTCGGCCTCTACGTGCTGGCCAACGCCATCCTGCTCTCACCGATCTACAACCTGCTGGCCGACGCCATGGTCCGGCGGCGCCAGCGTCTGCGCGACGACCCCGTCGACCCCGACGACGCCGGCGAGCTACGCTACGGAGGCGATGAGCGAATCGACGACGTGCTGCAACCCGAGGCCGACGAGCGCTCCAAACCCGATGGCGGGGACTGAGCCACGGGAGCCAAAAAGCCACTCCTTTATGGTAGAATACCGGCCCGGCGCTATTGCATCAGGTCCGCCCGTGGCCGCCGCAATCGTTGATTACCAGCAGCGAACCCGTTCAAACGCTCCGAAGAGACACTCCAGAAAGCTGTGGAGTCCAGGGCTTGAAAACCACCCACGATTTCAGCGCGCGATTCCGTCGTGATTGAGAGTTGAACAAGAGATGACCGATCCCCTCCAGCCTCGTCGAGCCCTGGCCTCCTGCGCCGACAAGACCGGCCTGGCCGTCTTCGCCCGCCGACTGACCGAGTCCGGCGTCGGCGAGTTCCTCTCCACCGGCGGCACGGCACGGGTCCTCGAAGAGGCCGGCCTGCCGCTGCGTCGCGTGGACGACTACACCGGATCTCCCGAAGTCCTCGGCGGCCGGGTCAAGACCCTGCATCCCCGGGTCCACGGCGGGCTGCTCTCGCGCCGCACCCCGGAGGACGACGCCGATCTGGAGCGCCTGGGCGCCGCCGGGATCGATCTCCTGGTCGTCAACCTCTACCCCTTCCGTCGCACCCGAGACTCCGGGGCTGCGCACGCCGAGGTCATCGAGCAGATCGATATCGGCGGGGTGGCCCTGCTGCGCGCCGCCGCCAAGAACTACCGGCACGTGGTCACCGTCTGCGATCCGGACGATTACGACCGGGTGGCCGAGGAGCTCTCCTGCGGAGGCATCGGCCTCGAGCTGCGCCGCGAGCTGGCCGCCAAGGCCTTCGCCCACACCGCGGCCTACGACGCCGCCATCGCCTCCTTCCTGGCGGATACACCAAGCGACGCCACCCACGGCGCCCCCGACTCGGCGAAGCTGCCGCAGATCTACATCCCGGCCTTCCGCAAGCTGCGCGAGCTGCGCTACGGCGAGAACCCGCATCAGGCCGCGGCGCTCTACCTCGACCTCGAAGGCCCCGACGAACTGGCCGCCGCCGAGCCCCTGGCCGGCAAACAGCTCAGCTTCAACAACTACTGGGACCTGGCCGCCGCCTGGGCCGCCGTCTGCGATTTCGACGAGCCCGCCGCCGTCGTCGTCAAGCACACCAACCCCTGCGGCCTGGCCGTCGCCGACAGCCTGGCCCGGGCCTACGAACTGGCCCTGGCCGGGGACCCGCAGTCGGCCTTCGGCTCGATCATCGCCGTCAACCGCGAACTCGACCCGGAGACCACCGAGCTGATCCACCGGACCCGCTTCGTCGAGTGCCTGGCCGCGCCGAGTTACGCCGATGGCGTGCTGGAGCGGCTGCGTAAGAAGAAAAATCGCCGCCTGCTGGCCCTGGGCGAGCCGCGGCCCAAGAGCGGCCTTCAGGGACGCTTCATCCCCGGCGGCCTGCTGCTGCAGGAAGCCGACGACGCCTTCTCCGCTGAGGAGAAAACCGTCACGCGACGCCAACCGAGCGAGGCCGAGCTCGCGGCGCTGCGCTTCGCCTGGAGGGCCGTCAAGCACGTCAAGTCCAACGCCGTGGCCCTGGCCCGCGTTGAGGACGACGGCGCCCGTCGGCTGGTCGGCGTGGGCGCCGGGCAGATGAGCCGCGTCGACTCCTCGCTGATCGCCGTACGCAAGGCCGCAGACCGAGCGAACGGCGCCGTGGCCGCCTCCGACGCCTTTTTCCCCATGCCCGACGGCCTGGAGACCCTGGCCCGGGCCGGTGTGAGCGCGGTGATCCAGCCCGGCGGCTCCAAGGGCGATCCCGTCGTGATCGAAGCCGCCGACGAGGCCGGCCTGGCCATGATCTTCACCGGCCGACGCCATTTTAAACACTGACATTCAACCCCATCTTAGCGCCAAGATAACGGAGCTGAAATTGCAGGTTTTAATCGTCGGCAGCGGTGGACGCGAGCACGCCCTGGCTTGGGGTGTGTCCCGCTCGCCGCGCCTGGGCAAGCTTTACGCCTACCCGGGCAACGCCGGAATCGCCCAGATCGCCGAGATACCCCCGCTGCCCGGCGACGAGATCGGCACCCTGGCCGACTTCGCCAAGGGCGCCGGGATAGACCTGACCATCGTCGGCCCCGAGGTGCCGTTGGATCACGGCATCGTCGACGAGTTCCGCCGCCGCGACCTGGTCATCTTCGGCCCCACCAAGGACGCCGCCCGTCTGGAGACCAGCAAGGCCTTCGCCAAGGAATTGATGATCGCCAGCGGCGTGCCGACCGCCGAGTACGGCGTTTTCGATGACTTTAACGCCGCCTGGCGTTACGCCTCCAACCATCGCCTGCCCCTGGTGGTCAAGGCCGACGGTCTGGCCGGGGGCAAGGGCGCCCTGATCTGCGAAACCCCGGCCAAGCTCGAGAAGGCCCTCAACGCCATGCTGCACAAGGGCACCTTCGGCCGCGCCGGCAGCACCGTGGTGATCGAGGAGTTCATGGAGGGCGAGGAAGCCTCGCTGTTCGTGCTGGCCGACGGCAACGGTGGCACAACCATCCTCGGCAGCGCCCAGGACTATAAGCGCGTCGGCGAGGGCGACACCGGACCCAACACCGGCGGCATGGGGGCCTGCTCGCCCCTCTCCAGCCTGGGATCCGTTGCCGTCGACGGCGTGATGGAAACCATCGTCCACCCTGTTCTCAAGGCCGTCGCCGAGGCCGGACACCCCTACACCGGCATGCTCTACGTCGGTCTGATGCTCACCAAGGACGGCCCGAAGGTCGTCGAGTTCAACTGCCGCTTCGGTGATCCCGAGAGCCAGGTCATCATCCCGCGCATCGCCGACGACCTGCTGATGCTGCTCTACGCCTCGGCCACCGGCTACCTGCCCGTTGACAGGGTCAACCTGACCGCCAAGAAGGCCGTCTGCGTGATCATGGCCAGCGGTGGCTATCCGGGCAACTACGAGACCGGCAAGCCGATCACCGGCATCGGCGAGGACGACTTCGCCAGCGTGGTCTTCCACGCCGGGACGGCGATGCGGGAGGATCAGTTGGTGACAAACAGCGGCCGCGTGCTGGGCGTCACCGGCATGGGGGCCACCGTTCGCGCCGCCACCTTCAACGCCTACCGCCGCGCCGAGAGCATCCACTTCGAGGATGCCTACCTGCGCACCGACATCGCCTGGCGCGAGCTGGAACGCCTCAACGGCGACAAGACCGAGAACGGCAAGAAAAAACGCCGCCGCTAGAGCGTACGATCGGCGGGTCGCGAGGAGTCGTCGATCGAGCACGCGAAGAGACGCAAAGCTTCGTAGAAGGCGCGGAAGGTCAAGCGACCCGAAAACGGAGCTTTGGCGTGTATTATCCCCCGCTATCCCCTGCGGGGACGTACCCAGTTAATGCTCATGGCATCACACACGATCCCGGACCAGCCGACTCCAACTCGAAACTCCGGTCCCCTTCGAAAAAGCGACTGGTACGAGGCCATGCTGAATCAAGTTGGGCCTGCAACCTTCAATCCTCGATACTCACTCATAATATTTGCATGTTGATAGGCTGCTTGGGATCGAAGCGTCATCATCGAGGCCAACGGCGTCAAGCAGTTTTATTGTGTGTGCCGTCGCTACGGGCATCCCAAGCATATGGTGATCCATGTACCTGCCACAAGCATCTCGCTCGATGTACACACCTGACTAACAGCTAACTGCTTTTATCAAAATGTTATCCAGTAATGCTGCGGTCCGTTGCCGCGAAGTGATCCCATGCTCAATGTGCCGTCATTTCTCCGCTAGTCGGTTTTCGGCGCCAGAGCATTTTAAACTCATAAGACCGCTGGAAGGTAATCGACTGTCGGCTCCGCCCTTCGTGCTGGAAAGAGTCAAAGAAACCCGACGGCGAGCGGTCGTTAACATACCCAATCTCAAGCAGCGTTTAGCGAAAAGGATGTTCTCTGATAAGCCGCCGTTGCGACAGACCGTCCCGGAAGCAAACGCGTGATTAGCCCGAATAACCGCCGCCAATCAAACACCCCGCGACCGATCAGGGAGGACCAGTCTCGTGACCAACCAAGCCAGCACCCGGGTGGCCGTGCTGATGGGCTCGGCCTCGGATAAGCCGGTGATGGGCGCCGCCTTCGACGTACTGCGCGAGTTCGGCGTTCCCTTCACCGGCCGTATCCTATCCGCCCACCGCACCCCGGACCAGGTGCGCGATTTCATCGAGAGCTCGACCGCCGACGGCGTGGCCGTCTTCATCTGCGGCGCCGGGATGGCGGCGCATCTGGCCGGCGTCGTCGCCGCCCACACCACCCGCCCCGTGCTGGCCGTGCCCCTGGCCGCCGGCGGCCTGGGGGGCCTGGACGCCCTGCTGGCCAGTGTTCAGATGCCCGGCGGCATCCCCGTGGGCGTCTATGCCGTGGGCAAGGCCGGCGCCAAGAACGCCGCCCTGGCCGCGGTGCAGATCCTGGCCCTGACCGATGAAGGCTTGGCCGAGCGTTTGAAGGGTCACCGCCGCGCCCAGGTCGACAAGGTCCTCGCCGCCGACGAAGAGCTGGGAAGCGAGCTCGACGCCGGTTGAGTCGAGGCGACCGAGGAGATAACGTGATCGAACAGGCACCGGACAAGCCGTTGGAGATCGAAGAGCTGACCCCGCGACGCATCGTCATCGAGCTGGACCGCTACATCATCGGCCAGGGCGACGCCAAGCGCGCCGTGGCCGTTGCGCTGCGCAACCGCTGGCGCCGCCTCCAGCTTCCCGAGGAACTGGCCGAGGAGATCAACCCCAAGAACATCGTGCTCATCGGTCCCACCGGTGTCGGCAAGACGGAAATCGCCCGGCGCCTGGCCAAGCTGGTCAAGGCCCCCTTCGTCAAGGTCGAGGCCAGCAAGTTCACCGAGGTCGGCTACGTCGGCCGCGACGTTGAAAGCATCATCCGCGACCTGACCGAGATCTCGATGAACATGGTCCGCGAAGAGGAACGCAAGCGGGTGGCCGTCGAGGCCGCCCGGCGGGCCGAGGAACGTCTGGTGGACCTGCTGCTGCCCAGCCCGCCGGGTAAGCCCTCGCCGGCGGCTCCGGCCGAAGAGCGCGAGCAGTACGAGCGCGCCCGGGCCGACCACGAGCGCAGCCGCGAGAAGATCCGCGCCATGCTCCAGGCCGGACGGATGGAGGAGCGGGAGGTCGAGGTCCAGGTCACCCGCAGCGACAACCCGATGGTCAACGTCTTCTCCGGCGCGGGTCTCGAGGGGATGGGCATGGACCTCTCCGAGATGCTCGAGGGCCTGATGCCCAAGAAGCGCAAGCGCGTCCGGATGAAGGTCGCCCAGGCCCGGGAGTTCCTCCAGGCCGAAGAGGCCGAGAAGCTGATGGATCAGGAGAAGGTCAAGACCGAGGCCCTGAACCGCGTCGAGACCTCGGGGATCGTCTTCCTCGACGAGATCGACAAGGTCGTCGCCGGTGGAAGCGCCCACGGACCCGACGTCTCCCGCGAGGGCGTCCAGCGCGACCTGCTGCCCCTGATCGAGGGGGCGACGGTCAAGACCAAGTACGGCATGGTCAAGACCGACCACATCCTCTTCATCGCCGCCGGGGCTTTCCACCACAAGAAGCCCTCCGAGCTGATGCCCGAGCTACAGGGCCGCTTCCCCATCCGCGTCAAGCTCGACAACCTAACCAAGGAAGACTTCGTTCTGATCCTCACCGAGCCCCGCAACGCCCTGATTAAACAGTACCGGGAGCTGTTGGCCACCGAGGGGCTCAAGCTCGACTTCGAGCCCGCCGCCGTCACCCGGCTGGCCGCCCTGGCCGAACGGCTCAACCGGCACACCCAGAATATCGGCGCCCGCCGCCTGCACACCGTGATGGAAGCCCTGCTCGAGGAGGTCTCCTTCGAGGCCGCCAACCTGGATCGCGAGCAGAAACTGACCATCACCCCGGATTACATTGACGACAAGCTGTCCGCCCTGGTCGACGACGAGGACCTCTCCCGCTACATCCTCTAGCGTTCCCGGGCGCGCTTGGCAGATATGCGGCGCGATGAGCGCCGGGCGGCCGTCCGCGCTGAACCCGAACCGGGAGCCCCACGAACGGCCCCGGAGTCGGATACACCGTCAAGGAGTTACCGATCGATGCTTAACAACCGCCTAACGCCGTCCCGGCTGCTGGTGATCTTCGTCACCGGCGCCCTCGGGCTGGCCCTGCTCTATCACGGCTTCATCAACCCCGCCCACTCCGACGCCTTCAGTGTCCTCCAGCGTCCCGGCGGCTGGTTGATCCCCGCCCTGTTCGTCCTCGTCGCCGCGCTGACCGCCGGGCTTATCCTGGGCGGTCTGGCCGGCATGATCTCCCGGGGCCTCCTGCGGCTGGTCTTCGGCAAGGAGCCGGGCAAGTACTTCCTCGAACGCGAGAGCCGCGCCGACAAGAAGCTGCGCAGCCACCTGGCCCACGCCGCCGGTTACCGCTTCGACCGCAGCTTTCCCAACATTTTCGGCATCGCCTTCAAAAACTACTTCCGCTACGAGACCAACGTCTGGGAGTTCCAGGACCAGCTCTGCCTGACGGCACTGGCCGGCAGCGATTCCCCCCTCTACGACCGCTTGCGCCGCCTGGCCCTGGCCGTCGAGGTCCGCGCCAACCTGGTGCTGCTGCTCCTGCTCTACACCCTGGGGCGACTTGTCCTCGTTCTGGTCCATCCGGCTCTCGCCTTCACCCTGCCGGTCATCCTCGAGCTCGCCGCCGGGTTCCTGCTCACCCTGGGTCTGGCCTACAGCCTGATCCGCGTCCAGGCCGCCTGGTTCCACGAGCTCTATCTCTCCTTCTTCCAGTTGGCCGTCGAAGAGGACGTCGACCGGCCCACGGTCAAGATCTCCCGTCGCAGCAAAAGCGACGGCAGCCGTCGTCGCCGCAGCGGTGGACGGCGTCGTCGACCCTCGGGCGGACGCTCCGGTGGCGGCTCGGGAGATCGTTCCGGTGGTCGCTCCAGCGGCGGCTCGAGCGGTCGCTCCAGCGGAGGTGGCTCCAAGGGCGGCTCCGGGAACAACTAGCGAACGGACAAGGGGCCGACCGTTTGGTCGGCCCTTGTTTTAGCTTGTCCGTTGGTGGCTGCTGATAAAAGGCGACTGTCCATCCGCGCCCTATAGGGCGGGGGCAGGGACCAGTCCCTCGACCCCGCCGTTGCTGGATCAGCGTTGATCGTTCAAGAACCTTGACGGGCTGATGAAGGGGTAATTGAGGAGTCCGCGCTCTTACGGGTGCGTATGAAGGATGGTGTTGCAGTCGGGTTCTGGGATCAGCCCCGTGGCTCGACCGCGCAGATTGAAAACGGCCGGGACTGAAGTCCCGGCCCTACAATAAATCTACCCTGCCAATCGCCGTCTAGCGGCCGATGACGATCCGGCGGCTGAGCGATTGGTCCCGCGTCTCCAGGCGCAGCAGATAGACGCCCGACGCTTCCCCGGCACAGTCCCAGGCAACGGCGTTGCGTCCGGCGGGCAGCTCGCCCTCGGTCAAGACGGCCACCCGGCGCCCGGCCAGGTCATAGACGCTCAAGCTGACACTCTGGGCCTCGGGCAGCGTGAAGGCGAAGTTGACACTGCTATTCGCCGGGTTGGGATACGGTTCATCAAGGACTAGCCGCTGGGTCCTTTCGGGAACGACCACGGCCTCCGTGGGACCGTATCGCTCGGTGCGACCGTCGCTATCGGTGGACTCCAGCCAGTAGACGTAATCCTCGCCGGGCTCGACGTACCGGTCCAGCCAGCGGACGGTCTCGCCGGGCAGCGAGCCGGACACGGCGACGGGATCATCCACGCCGCGCAGGACGCGGACACCGGCGGGCACGTCGCCGCTGACCGTCCAGCCCAGCAGAACGCCGTCGTCTTCAGGCGCAGCCGCCAGCTCGACGCCGTCGATACCGACATCCTCCGAAACGTAGAAGCTCCAGGTCTCCGTCGACCAGGTATCGTCGTAGCCGTCGGTGGCCACGACCTTCCAGTAGTAGGTCGTGTCCGGGGCCAGCTCGGCGTCACTGAACTGGTGCTCGGAGTCGGTCAGGCCGCTGAGCTCCTCGTAGGTCGAGAAGTCGTCCTCCGTCGAGTACCACAGATCGTAAATGATATCCCCGCCTTCGGGGTCGGTCGAATCATCCCAATCGCACAGGGGGTAGTCGTCGACGGTGGCGCCGTCGGCGGGGCTGAGCAGGCTGAAGGCCGTCGGCGGATCGTTCCACCAGGCGTAGCGGATGTCATAATCATCGCCCTGGTAGGCGATGCGGGGATAACCGGCGGAATCCAGCACCAGCGAGCAGTGGCCGGAATCAGACCAACTGAGGTCCTCGACGGTCTCGAGCTGCCAGGAAGCCCCAACGGCGACCGCCAGAGCGAGTAACACAAGTGCAGACAACTTCATAACCTGTCCGCTTTGTTGATCATGATAATGCCTATCAACCAGCAGGATGTGAATCACAACAATAACAAACAAACAATGTTAGGACGGCAAGGTGTTAAATAGGGACGGGCCGAAGCCCGTCCCTTGCACAATCAAGCGCGCAATCAAGCCTAAGCGGCCTTACCCGGCCTAGCCTCCGGGGTGGTAGGCCTCGAGCTGGGCAACGACCTCGCCGAACCAGGTCTTGCCGACGATCTTCACCGGCAGCTTGCGCTCATCAGCGGTGACCCAGATGTAGACCTCACCGTGGACGCGGCTGAGCTTGTACTCCTCGCCCTCGCCGTCAAGGAGCTCGGACTCGGGGCGCAGCTCGGGCAACAGCTTGTAGCATTCGAAGGTCCCGGCGGGGACGCTGACGGTTTCCTTGTCGAGGACCCGGACGGTAACGGTCTCGTTGCGGGTGGCGTCGGCGTAGGGGAAGGTGAAGCTGCCGCCGACGGTCATCTCGGCGAAGCGGACGTTGTAGGCCACGGCCAGGGTGTCGCAGCCGCCGGGAACGATGCCGGTGCGCACATCGGCCGCCGAGGTGATGGTGTGAGCCTCCTGGTCGTAGTAGAGGACCTCCTGCTCGACGTAGTCGCCCTCGAACAGGCGCTTCTCGTAGCGCAGGGAGGCGCGGGATTCGGGGTCGAAGATGGTCTCGATGCGGTCCTGGACGTAGAAGAAGTCGCTGAAGGCCGCCGAGGAGTCGAGCTTCATGGTCAGCTTGAGGGCGTCGCGCCCCTGGTAGCGGACCCATTTCTCGACGTGGAGCACGGCGATGCCAGCCATGGTGTCGCCGTAGGAGGCGGAGAAGATCAGCTTCTCGCCGACGTTGAAGGGCAGCTCGTCGGCGGCGGCCGGGACGAACGAACCGACGAGGGCGAGGAGTATCATCAGCGGGGCGAGTCTCTGCATGGGTATCCCTTCGCTGGGGCTGTCCGGCGGGTGAACGGACACGATTATGCCGTTCCGGGGCCGGCTTGGCAAGCCGGACTAGTCGGCCAGGACGTAGCGCTCCAGGGTGGCGTGGATCTTGCCGAACCAGGTGTTGCCGACGATCTGGATGGGAAGCTGGTGCTCATCGGCGCTGACCCAGATGTAGAGGGTGCCGTTCTCCTTGAAGATGCCGGTCTCCTCGTTGAGCTCGGGGCGCAGCTTGTAGCAGTCGAAGGTGCCGGCGGGGACGGTGATCGTCTCGCGGCCCAGCACGGTGATGCGGACGATCTCGTTGCGGGTGGCGTCGGCGTAGGGGTAGCTCAGCGAAGCGCCCTCGTGGACGTCCTGGGCGCGGACGTGATAGAAAGCGGCCAGGGCGTCGCAGCCGTTGGCCACGATACCGGTGCGCACCTGGGTGGCCGAGGTGATGGTGTTGGCGTCCTGGTCGTAGTAGAGGACCTCGTCGGCGGTGTAGGTGTCTTCGATCAGGTGCTTCTCATAGCGCAGGGTGGCCAGGTCGACGGGGTCGAAGAGGGACTCCATGCGGTCCTTGACGTAGAAGAAGTCGCTGAAGGCCGTCGAGGAGTCGATCTTCATCGTCAGCTTGAAGACTTCTTTCCCCTGATAGCGCACCAGCTTGTCGACGCTCATCACGCAGACCCCGGCCATGGTGTCCTCGTAGTTGACGCTGTAGATCAGCTTTTCGCCGACGCCGTAGGGCAGCTCGTCGATGTCGGCGGCCAGGGCGGGGGAGAAGAGCAGGACCGACAAAACGATCAAAGAGACGGAGGCTCTGGTGTTCATTGTGGTTCCTTTCCCGGTGCCCCGCGATTCGGAGCGGTGTCGGAGCAATGGCGGCGGGGTAATTGGGGAAGTATAGCCGGAGACGGGGACGATTTCCAGCGACGGCCGGTTTCGATCCATTCGCGGTTGGTGGTGTTCGGCGTTTAGCTATGACCGTCAAGGGGTTGCGCGGCTGATTGGATGCTTCGACTGATGCTGATCGATGCCCGATAATGACCCGCGACGGACAAAGGTCGTTCGGGGCTTCAACCGCGCGACAAACCATCGTCCGCCGCTCCGGGCGCCGTCGACCCGCGGAAGGCCGGCAGTTCGAGCGTTCATGCCGGGGAGCTCGTTGGTTATCTACGCTCTTGCGCGGGGCGGGTTCCCAGCAGTGCCTCGAGGACGTCGACGGGGCGGATGTCGTCCAGGTTCGCCGAGGCGAAGATCCGCGCCCGGCGGTTCAGCGGCCGCCAGCGTCGCGGCACCAGGTGGGGTTCGGTGGAGAACAGGGCCGCCTGGGGGACGCCCAGGGCGGCGGCCAGGTGCATCGGCCCCGTCGAGGCGCTGAGGAAGCCCCGCCCCAGGCTGATCAACGCCGCCAGCTCATCGAGGTCCGTTTCACCGGCCAGACTGACGATCCGTTCCGGGGCGATCCGGCGCAGCTTTTCGTTGTAGTCCGCCTCGGCGGCGGTGCCGGTCAGGACGATCCCGGGCAGGCGCTCCAGGGCCAGGGTGATGAACTCGGCGTAGCGCGGGGCAGACCAGTTGGGCGCCGAGCCACCGCCGCCGGGATGGATGATCAGCCTGGCGGCGGGGTCGGCGACCAACCGTCGGATTCGGGTTAGCGCCTCGGTTCGGGGGGTCAACCGGGGTGGGATGATGGCGCGGTGGTGGATTCCCAGGGGACGCAGCAGGGCCAGGGTCAGGGCGGCCTCGTGAACCCCCGAGGAGCGCTTGCCGAACCAGACGGGGTGGTTCAGGCACCAGCCCCCGGGGCGGCGGCCGTAGCCCAGGCGCAGCGGGACACCCTCGAGCAGCGCCGCCGGGGCGACGCGGGGGTTCGGCGAGGCGCAGATCAGCGCTTGCGGACGCAGGCGGCGGATCAGGCGGCGGGTGGCGCTGAGGCTGAGGGGGGAGACGGCGACGGGTAGGGACCAGCGGCGATAGACCCAGGCGTTGCGCGGGGAAGCCAGGATAGTCAGCTCGGCTTCCGGGAAGGCCTCACGTACCGCCAAGATCGCCGGCAGGCTGACCAGGGCGTCACCCAGGGCGTCGTCACGGACGAAGAGGATCCGGGTGAGGCTGGGCGGGGGCGCGGCCACCCGACTCACTCGAAGACCGGCGGGTTCTCGATCAGGGCCAAGGGGTCGACGGCCCAGGTGGTCAATCGGACCTCGAAGTGCAGGTGGGGACCGGTGACCACGCCGGTGGAGCCTGCCAGTCCGATGCGCTCCCCGGCCTCGACCACTTGGCCCTCGGCGACGTCGAGGCGCGAGAGGTGATTGTAGAGGCTAAACAGGCCGCGGCCGTGATCGATGCAGACGAAGCCGCCGCGGACGATCATCTCCTGGGCGATGACCACCCGGCCGCGGGCCGTGGCGACGACGGGGTCGCCGTCGGCGGCTTTCAAATCAACGCCGATGTGGGAGCTCGAGCCCCCCGTAGAATAGGTCCTCTGCTGTCCGAAGGGGCTGGTGATGCGGCCCGGGACGGGGCGGACGAAGCCGCCGGGCTCCCAGAGCTGCTCCGGCGAGTAGCGGCTGACCACCTCCTTGGTGTAGGCCGACTCGCGCTCGATGATCGCCGGGTCGAGCTTGGACTCGACGTCGGGGGAGAGCTGGATGTAGTAGCTCTCGAAGTCGCCCCTGGTGACCTCGAGGGTGTAGCTCTCCGAGCCGCCGTTGCCGAAGGGATCGCTGTACTCCACGGTCAGGGTGTTGCCGCCGGGCTCGGCGTAGAGCCGACAGGCGGCCAAGGCGCGCCAGCGCTCGCCCCCCCCCCCCTCGCCCAGACCCTCCTCGACCAGGTAGAAAGGGAAGGCGCGCTCGAAGACGGCCCCCGAGGCCTCGGCCACGGGGCCGTCGAAGGTCAGGTCGACGCTGAAGAACCGCCCCTGCTCGACCCGCTCCGGGATCAGCTCGACACCGGTCAGGGTCGTCGGGGGCAGCTCGACATGGAAACCCCGGCCCACCGCCGCCGAGGAGCGCAGCTCGTCATCGACGGCCCGGGCGGTGACGCTGATGCGGTGCTCGCCGGGTCCCAACTCGCGCACGGGCAGCGGCACCCGGAAACGCCCGAAGGTTTTCAGCTCCAGTGCGGGGAACTGGACGGGATCGTCGTTGACCATCACCTCGACGGCCTCCAGCACTCCCTCGACGGCCTGAACGGTGAAGGTCAGCTCGCCGTCCTCGCGTAGCATCTCGCCCTCGGCCGGGGTGACGAGCATGATAGTCGGCGGCGGTATCTCGCGCTTGCAGCCGCCCAACAGCGCCGTCAGCGCTAGGCCGACGGCGATCGTCCAACCGATCGAGCGCCTGTGTTTCGCAATGCGTTTGGTATTCACCGGGCGGCTCCAGGTTTCGTTTGAAGTGCCGTCGAATTATAGCTGATCCAGGGGACAACTGTTGGGTCGGCTCCTGGCGCTCGGGCGGTCGTCGATGCGGGTTGCGGCCGCCGTCCGCGTTTCGCCCGCTGCGAGTGATCAACCGGCCAGCCGTCCCTCGACCAGGCGCAGGCCGCGCTCGGCGTACTCCAGCACCCGGGGATCGTGGGTGACCACCAGGGCAGTCAGGCCGCGCTCGGCGCAGGCCCGGCCGACCAGCTCCAGGATGGCCCGGCCCGACTCCCAGTCCAGGTTGCCCGTGACCTCGTCGCCGAGGAGGATGTCCGGCTCGGTGACCAGCGCCCGGCAGAGGGCCACGCGCTGCTGCTGCCCCCCGGAGAGGCGCCCGGGGAGGAAGGGTGCCTTCTCGGCCAGCCCGACCTCGTCCAGCAGCTCTGTGGACCGCTTCAGGGCCGCCGGCGGGGCCGCGCCCCGGATCAGCAAGGGCAGGGCGGCGTTCTCGGCGGCGCTAAGGTGGGGCAGCAGGTTGTAGCTCTGAAAAACGAAGCCCACCCGGCGGTTGCGGTAGGCGGAGAGGGCTCGGTCGTCGAGCTCGGACAGGGACTCGCCGGCGACCAGGACCTCGCCGTCGCTGGGCGTGTCCAAGCCGCCGAGGATGTTCAGCAGGGTGGTCTTGCCCGAGCCCGAGGGACCCTGGAGAGCCCAGAGGACGCCGGGGGGTATCTCGAGGTCGACGCCGTCCAAGGCCCGCACCGGCTCCGGCCCGTCGGTGTAGTCCTTGGTCAGGCTCCGGCACTGGATCCGCGGCGCATCCATCGATCGGCTCTAGGTGTTGTTGGCGCCGGTCTGCTCGACCAGGTTGTTGGCCCGCAGCAGCGAGGGGAAGGTCCCGGCGTCGGTCCACCAGCCCTCGATGACTCCGTAGTCGAGCTCGCCGCGCCTGAGGTAATGGTTGTTGACGTCGGTGATTTCGAGCTCGCCCCGGGCGCTGGGCTCTAAGCCGTCGATGATCTCGAAGACCGTCGAGTCGTAGAAGTAGACGCCGATGACGGCGTAGTTGCTGCGCGGTCGGGCCGGCTTCTCCTCGATATCGATCAGCTTGTCGTCGTCATCGAAGACGGGCACGCCGAAGCGCTCCGGGTCCGGGACCTCCTTGAGCAGGATGCGGGCGCCTTTCGTTTGCGTACGGTAGGCCGCGACCTGGTCGGCGATGCTCCGCTCGAGGATGTTATCGCCCAGGATGACGCACATCCGTTCGTCGCCGACGAAGTGGCGGGCCAGGCTCAGCGCCTCGGCGATGCCGCCCTCGCCCTTCTGATAGGTGTAGTTGAGGTGGGGCAGGCCCAGCTCGGAACCGTTGCCCAACAGCTCCAGGAAGTGCCCGGCGTTCTTGCCACCGGTGACGATGAGGATTTCGCTGACCCCGGCGCCGATGAGGGCCCCGAGGGGGTAGTGGATCATCGGCTTGTCGTAGACCGGCAAGAGGTGCTTGTTGGTGATCCGGGTCAGGGGGTCCAGGCGCGAACCCAGACCGCCGGCCAGAATGATGCCCTTCACGTCTGCCTCCGATCGTGGCGCTCAGCGGTCGATCTTCTTCCAATCATAAGGGATTGCGTTATCGTGGGGGTCGGTGCGCTGCTCGTCGGGATCTTCGTATTTGTAGACCCGGGTGGGCACGTTGATCATCACGGCGGTACGGTCGCCCACGGCGGTGAAGCCGTGCTGCACCCCCGGCGGGATGACGATCAGCATCGGCCGCAGATCCCCGACGACGAACTCGTTGATCAGCCCCCGGGTGGGCGATTCCGCCCGCTGATCGTAGAGCACCAGCTTGGCCATGCCGTAGACGCAGCCGAAGCGGTCGTACTGGTGGCGGTGGGCGTGCCAGGCCTTGATCACGCCGGGATAGCAGGTGGTCACGTAGACCTGGCCGAAGGGCAGTTCATCGTTAAAGAACTCCCCGTCGTCATTGCGCAGGTACTCCATCAGAAAGCCGCGGGAGTCCGGGATCAGCTTCAGCGGCTTGAGCTTGACGCCGTCGATCCGGCGGCGGTCGACCCGGTGCGTAGTGTCGCCGGACTCGTCAGCGCTCCTGGGAGCGCCGAGCATGGCTTCCAGCTCGCCGATCACCCGGGTGAGCTGCCGCCGGGTTTTCTCGCGGACACGGGGCTCTTGATCATTGTAGAGCAGGCGGCGCAGCGTGGCCTCGTTGATGCCGACGCCGCGGTTGGCCACGGCGAAGGCGCGTCGCCAGAAACGGGGATTGGCGTCGGTCTTCTTCTGGTAGAGGCGGCTGAGCTCCCTGACCCGCTCGGCCAGGGCCTTGGCGTTCATCGAAGCTTCGGTCATCGTCGTCCCTGATAGTGCTTGCGTCGAAGGCCGTTCCGCCGATGACGGCTGGAAAACGATCATGACACAAATGAGTCTAAATGAGACAAACTTGGGTTAAAAAGCTGGCGGAACAGCTACTAAATCGGTGTGTATTATATAGCACTGGGCACAATGGGTCAACAGATTGGCGATTCGCGCCGGCCATCAAGCCAACCAACCGCCGTCGCGCGGGTTGGTCAAAACGTCGGGTCCTAATGTATACTGAAGCTGATCAAGGGGAGGTGCCTTAAGAAGATGGGCGTGACAACGGACAAACGACTCTGCGACAACTGCCCGGGCCGCGAGCTGCAACTCTGCGTGGCCGCCTGCCCGGGCAATCTGCTAGACATCGATCCGCAGTTGCTGAGAGCCTTTTGTCGCGACCAGCGGGCCTGCCGGCTCTGCCTGGCCTGCGTGAAGGCCTGTCCTCGCGGCGCTCTTGCGCCCGTATTGCCCGTCGAGTGCGCGCCGGTTACCGTCGAGGTCCGGATAGAAACAGTCGGCGGCGGTCTGCGCTGGACGCTGCGCCCCGACGCAGAAGACGAGCTGATCCTGACCACCGAAGCGACGGGGGACGATGCGTAGAGCGGCCAAGCGACTGCTGGACATCATCGGCGCGGTGATCGGCTTGGTCTTCCTCTCTCCGGTGTTCGTAGTGATCGCCTCCGCCGTCGCCGTCGACTCACCGGGCGGCGCGTTGTTCCGTCAACAGCGCGTCGGTCGCGGCGGCCGCCTGTTCAAGGTATACAAGTTCCGCACCATGGTCAGCGACGCCTCGCTGCGCGGCCACGTGATCACCTCGGCCGACGACCCGCGGATCACCCGGGTGGGGGCTTTTTTGCGTGACTGGAAGCTCGACGAGCTGCCCAACCTGATCAACGTCCTCCGGGGAGAGATGAGCCTGGTCGGCCCGCGGCCCGAGGTTCCCGAGTACGTGGCAATGATGCGCCCGGAGGAGCGGAGGCTGCTCGAGCTCAAGCCCGGGATCACCGGTTTCGCCCAACTGCGCTACATCAACGAGGCCAAGACCCTGACCCGGGAGCAGGCGCTCAACGACTACGAGGCGATCTTCCACACCAAGGTCGCTATCGATCTGGAGTATCTGGAGCGGCTCTCTTTCTGGTTCGACCTCAAGATCATCCTCTACACGCTGTGGATGATCCTGCGCGGTGAATCGGCCAGCGACATCCCGGGACACTTCACCGCGCCGCTGGACTGACGGACGAAGGGAGTGCCGAGGGGAACGATGGAAAACGAGCGGCTCTGGGGCCGCTCGTCGCATACCGCTCGATGATCATCACAAGGTCAGGAGCGCCTGCTGGATCCGATGCGCCGTCGCTATGCCCTTAATGTATCATTGCCCGGAGGGGCGCTCAGCTCTGGGTCGCTATCCTGCCCTCATCGCGCTCTGAACCGGCGAAGAAGCGGCCGTGGCGGGCGGCCCGCATGGCACGGGAGTGCAAACGGACGAGTTCGTTTGTGACTTCATCGATAATACCGTATAGGGAATCGTCTTTGGGGTGCCGGTTGAGCTTGTCATGCTGGCTCATAGTTACCTCTGCGGGTTGAAAGAGATGTTTGGCGGACGAAGAACTTGACAAAAACCGGGGCGCCTATTCACCGGGCTGGATCGTGCAACCCGACCGCCGGGGATATGTCGGCATTGAGCGGTCGTCTAGTGCGATCGCCTGGTAACGATCAGTAAATCGATCAGTAAATCGATCAGTAAATCGATCAGTTCAAGATACCAGCGTAGATACGCTACTGATATATTACAATAGAGGCGGGAAGTCAAGACAAGCAAAAAGCCTGCCAACTTTGAGCCAAACAGGGGCGTGGATGAGGGTCATCTTGAAAAAACACGGTTTTTTTCTGCTCGGCATTCTGCTTTTGTCGTCGCTGCTTATCTTTTTGCTCGAAACGACGCCGGCCGACGAGAGCCGCCTGAGCGCAACCAGCAGCCAGGAGGCCTACTGGCGCTACGAGGTCGTTGAGGTCTTCGCCGAGGGCGTCCCCGTAGACACCGCCGAGCTGGTCGGCATCCCCACGCGCGACGGCGAGGTCGCGCCCGGCGTCGACGGCCGAGACGAGGTTCCCTTCAAGCCCACCGGCGAGGGGCGCTGGCGCTGCTGCTGGGCCATGCCCTGGGACCCCGAACTGGGCGAATACGAGCTGCGCGTCGAGGCCCGGGACGCGACTGGGACCGTCCTGCAGTCCGCCGCCGCCCCCTTCAGCATCCGCGGCAGGGCTCCGAGCACCAGTGTACAATTACCCCACTTCGCCCTGACCCTGGAGACCGACGCCGACTACTTCACCGCCGGTCTCGCGGGTCCACGGCTGCGCGTGCCGGGCTGGAAGAACGTCATCGCCTGGGCCGAGTACGCCGGGGCCGACTCCTTCTGGTTCGGCGCCGCGCTGACCAAGGCCGCCTACGGCCCCACCGTCGAGAACCCCTGGTTCCAACCCAACGTCGAGCTGGTGCCCATCCTGGCCCGGGAGGCTCACCGCGCCGGCCTCGAATTCGGCGCCTGGATCTCGGCCTTCTTCCCCTACGGCGCCCAGCGACCCGCCATCGATTACGAGTACTCGCGCAACTACGTATTTCCGGATAGTGAGGGCGAGGCTAGCGGCGAGACCCCCAAGGGCGAGTTCTGGTGGACGCTCAACGCCAGCCTCAACTGCGAGCTGCGCAAGAACCACCTCATCGAGATGGCCCGCCGCCTCGAGGCCGAGCCCCAGGTCGACTACATCGGCCTGGACTACATCCGCACCGGCCCCGGCGGCTACGAACTCGTCGGCGACTTCGTCAGCGAGCTGAACCTCGAACCCTGGGACGGCTTTTTCACCTCGACCATCGAAGAGCAGATGACCTGGCTGGTGATGCAACTGCGCGGGCGCAACCAGGCGATGATCAACCTCTGGCAGTGGTGGCGGGCCGGCAAGGCCGCCCGCACACTGAAAGAAGTCAAGGAGGAGGCCGGTGTCACCAAACCATTCTGGAGCTTCACCCTGGGCTGGGAGATGGGCCACCAGCACGGCCAGGACATCCTGATGATGACCGACGCCGGAGCCGACTTCTGCGCCGTGATGCTCTACGACGCCACCCGCAACGAGTGGGACGGCATGATGACCGACTGGAAGGAAGCCTACCGCGACGGGCGGGCCAACGTCGTCGCCGGGGTCATCGCCGATCCGCCCCAACTGACCAACCCCTACAACCCCCGCGCGCCCTACCCCCTCGAGATGGGCGACCGCGCCGCCCAGGCCGCCTTCGACCTCGCTCACTCCACCGGACCCTGGCCCGACCTACCCGCCCCGGACGCCTACGCCGACCTGCGCTCCGACGGCCTCACCGAGGGGCTCTTCCTCCACGACCTCGAACGCATGGCCTACCGCAACGGCGGCTGGTGGCTCGCCGACTACGTCATCGCCGGGGCCGCCGCCATGAGCGAACTCCGGGCGGCAACGGGCGACTGCCCAATCGTATTGGACGTGTACCGCCCGGAACCCGTCGGCGCCTTCCTCTTCGACCTCCCCGTCGACGTCACCAACGTCTCCGATCAGACCGTCACCAACCTCGAGGTGCGCTCCGAGCCCACCCGGCACTCCTCGGTCACCGTCGGCGGCGCCGTCGAAATCGGCGAGCTGGCTCCCGGCGAGACCGTATCCGTCCGGCCCCGCTGGTACGCTTACGAGTATACGGCCGAGCACGCCCCGGCGGCCGGAGCGGTCTGGGGGACGCGCTCGCCCCACGAACGGGCCTTCGCGATCAGGTATCAGATACCGTGGGAGGAGAAGGAGGAGGGTGGCTAGCTTTACATTTACCACAATAACCTGTTAAACTACTATATCTAAAAAACTCAAAGGAACACTCATGAAGAAACGCATTCGCGAAATCGCTGACCGTTATGCTGCACAGCTCGCGACTAAAGTGGACAGTCGCGTTGAGGAGATGGATGCAGATGATACGACTCACTTCTTGATCTACCGCGTTCTAGGTATCGCAGAAGAAGAAGGTAGACTAATTGACGTATATCAGAACAAAGGGCGGTTTCTTTATCGATATGCTGGCTCCTTCCTGGAGGAGGTGACAAAGCTGTGCTTCAAGGAAGCATTCCCAGATACAGACACAATCAAGGTTCCGAATACTCAGGGGCGTCGCCCCAAGCAGTTTGAAATCGATATCGCTGATCCTAGCAGCATGCGAGGCATAGAGATAAAATGGCGCGACGCCACAACCGATGGCGATCACATCACCAAAGAGCACACTCGATTACTGGCTGTTAGGGATGCTGGTTATGTACCCATAAGGGTAATGTTCTACTACCCAAATCGAGATCAGGCCATTCGTATCCAAAGAGCTCTTAAAAGCCTTTATCGAGATGCTGGGGGTGAGTATCACGCAGGCGATAATGCGTGGAAATACGTGAATAAGATGACTGGAGTGGACCTTTTGACCATTCTCAATGAAATCGCGGAGGAAAAGTCGTGCTCCCAATCATAAAAACAGGTGACTGCCTAACTGTAATCCCGCAGTTGGATCAGGAATTTTGCCTTGCCTACTTGGACCCTCCGTTCTTCACTGGCGGTCGCCAAGAGGCCACCACACGAGATGGTAAAAATAAATATTATTATAGTGACTCGTGGAAAACACTCGAAGATTATTTGAGGTTTATCCGAGAGCGCCTCATCGTTGTGAAGAATGCGCTGCACAAGAACGGTTCCATAATCTATCACTGCGACTGGCGGACAAGTCACCACGCCCGGGTTTTGCTTGAGTCTATTTGGGGTCAAGAGTGTTTCAAGGCAGAAATTGTTTGGACATATAAACGATGGTCAAACTCTAAGCGCGGATTAATGCCCGCACATCAGACACTTTTCTGGTTTGCTGGTTCTGAAGACTATATATTCAACCAAATTTACAACGAGTACTCTCCAACAACTAATGTTGATCAATTGCTTCAGTTGAGAACCCGCGACAAGCGTAACAAATCTGTTTATGCAACCGAAGCCGACGGAGGAATTTGCCCCAATGGAAAAAAACCGGGTGTTCCATTTTCTGATGTTTGGGATATTCCATATTTGAATCCAAAGGCGAAGGAACGCGTAGGTTATCCTACGCAGAAACCTATTGCTTTACTCAGCCGAGTTGTCAAACTTTTTACCAATGAGTCCGATTGGGTGCTGGACCCGTTCTGTGGTAGTGGGACCACCCTTGTCGCAGCAAACCTCCTAGGTCGAAATGCAGTGGGCATTGACATCTCACCCGAAGCAGCTTCTCTTGCAGAGCATCGATCTGAAAACCCCGTAGTTTCTCACTCTCGGGTACTTGAGGTTGGCCGAGATAGTTACAGACGAGAAGACAATGAATGGAAGAAGCATTTGGCTGGACTTTGCGTGACGCCCGTGCAACGAAATCGGGCTATAGACGCAGTACTTCAAGAAGGTCACTCGGGACTTCCTGTGCTTTTCCGGGTACAGCGGCCAGGAGAATCAATTGGTGAGCTTCGCACTCGTATGCTTGCTGCTGTTAAGAAGAAACGAGCTAGGATCGGTTTTATTATTGAAACAAACAGGTCGACGCAGAGTGAGATATTCTGCGAAGAGTCACCGCTAGTACAAGTTGTTAAGACCCCCGCAATTGAAGTTGCACGATTCCTCGAAAACCTACCGCCACTACTAGATCAGCCTCAGGAAAAGGTCACAACGGGATTTGGACACAAATCGTCGAAGCCTGAATTTGGATAGTTCATGTCCATCGGGCAGCTTCTTGGAGTATCTCGGTTACCCTGTTTTAGTCGAGGAACAGCAATCTTCCAACTCAATAATCTATCAACCGGTCTTTACCAGAATAGAAACAACTAGGCCGCTTCTAAGCAATCTGGTATGTTTGTCAACCCCCCCTTGACCCCACCTCTCCCGCGTGATACCGTCGACCCCACTGAAGCCTCCACCTAAACACCAACCGCCGGAACAGGCCGCACGTAGAGCCCAGGTCTCCAGGCCGGGGCTGTTTTAGGCCCTCGCGCCGACCGTCGGCCCGGACCCGCCGGCCCTCCCCCCCAGCCCACCCATGCCCACCGACAAGATCGAGCTGCTCAAGCAGCGCCTCTTGGATTACTTCGAATCGCAGCAGCGGCCCTGGCCGGCGTCCCGGCTGGCCAAGAAGCTCGGCGCCGGCGTCGACGACGTCCAGGACGCCCTGGACGAGCTCGAGGCGTCGGGCCGCCTCTTCGGCAACAAGGCCGGCAACTACGGCCTGCCGCGGATGATGGGCTTGATCGTGGGGCGGTTGAAGGGCAACGAGCGCGGCTTCGCCTTCATCATCCCCGAGGACCCGCAGATGACCGACGCCTACGTCGGCCGGGGTCACTTCAACACGGCGATCCACGGTGATCGGGTGGTCGGCCGGGTGACGGGGAACCCGAGGGGCGAGGGGATAGAGGCCCAGGTGATCCGGGTCCTGGAGCGCGCCCGGGAGACCATCGTCGGCGTCTTCCGTCAGCGGGGCAACGTGGGTTTCGTGGACCCCCTGGACCGGCGGATTCACGTCGATGTGGTGGTGCCCTTCGACGCCTGGAACGGCGCCCAGCACGGCGAGATCGTGGTGGCCGAGGTGCGGGAGTGGGAGACGCCGCGCGAGGTGCCCGTGGGGCGCATCGACGAGGTCCTGGGTGATCCCGACGATCCCGGCGTGGACATCCTGGCCATCGTCCGCCGCCACGAGCTGCCCGACGAGTTCCCGGAGGCGGTGCTCGAGGAGGCCGAGAAGGCCGATCCGCACATCGGCGAGGACGAGTGGACCTGGCGTGAGAATCTGGCCGAGGACTACATCGTCACCATCGACCCCATCGACGCCAAGGACTTTGATGATGCCATCAGCCTCGAGAGGATGGAGGACGGGGGTTGGCGTCTGGGGGTGCACATCGCCGATGTGAGCCATTACGTCCGGCCGGGCTCGGAGCTCGACGACGAGGCCTTCATCCGGGCCACCAGCGTCTACCTGGTCGACCGCGTGCTGCCGATGCTGCCGGAGCGGCTGAGCAACTTCGTCTGCTCGCTGCGTCCTCACGAACTCAAACGGACGGTCAGCGTGTTTCTGGAGATGAACCCCCGGGGTGAGGTGACCGCCGCCGAGGCTCGGCCCACGGCCATCGAGAGCCGGCACCGCCTGTGGTACGAGCTGGCCCAGGACCTGATCGACGGCAAGAAGAGCCCCCACGTCCAGGAGTTCTCCCACGGGACCTCGGCGGCCGAGATCGAGACGCTGACCGAGAAGCTGCGGTTGATGAACGATCTGGCGCGGATATTGCGCAAGCGTCGGCTCAAGCGCGGGGCCATCGACCTCGATCAGCCCGAGGCCCAGATCACCCTGGACCCGTCCACGGGTGAGCCTCTCGAGATCAAGCCCAAGAAGCGGCTCCACGCCCATCAGCTTATCGAGGAGTTCATGCTGGCCGCCAACGAGGCCGTGGCCAAGATCCTCACCGACGCGCCGGGGCCGACCATCTACCGCGTCCACGACAAACCGGACCCCAAGAAGCTGGCCCGACTGGGCGCCGCGCTGCGCCAACTCAGCATCAGCTTCACCGGCGACCTCACCTCGCCCCGGGGCATGATGCAACTTGTGCGCAAGGTCGACGGGCAGCCCCTCGAGCGCCTGGCCAAGTATATGCTCTTGCGCAGCCTGCCCCGGGCGGTCTACTCGCCGCGCAACATCGGCCACTTCGGCCTGGCCTCGGGCTGCTACACTCACTTCACCAGCCCCATCCGCCGCTACCCGGACCTGATCGTCCACCGCCAGTTGACCGCCCTGCACCACACCGAGCGCAACCCCTACGACAAGGCCGCGCTTTCCGAGATAGCCGAGCAGTCCAGTCGCCGCGAGGAGCTGGCCGAGGAGGCCGAGCGGGAGAGCGACACCTACAAGAAGCTCCAGTACCTCACCAAGCGACTGGGCGACATCTACGCCGGGACGATCACCGGGGTGCTGCCCAAGGGCTTCTTCGTCGAGCTCGACGGCCTGCTGGTCGAGGGTCGCGTGCCCGTCAATCAACTCCACGACGACTACTACCGCTTCGAGGAGTCGCCTGACCAACTGGTCGGTCAGTCCAACGGCCGCCGCTTCCGCCTGGGCGACCGTGTCAAGGTTCAGGTGGTCAAGGTCGACATGGCGCTGTTGCGCATGGACCTGGTGCTGGCCGGGACGGTCTCGCGCACCGGCAAGCCCAAGCGGCGTTACAAGAAGAACCACGAGGGCGGACCGCGCTGGCTGAAGTACGTGCCCAAGGGCCGTCGCCGGAACAAAAAGAAGAAGGGCTAGAGTTGCTCGAAAACGGACTGAGCAAGGGACGGGCTTCGGCCCGTCCCTATTTAGCACCTTGCCATCCTCACGATGTTGGCTTATTATCGTTGTGATTCGCATCCTGCTGGTTGATAGGCATTATCATGATCAACAAAGGGGACAGGTTATGAAGTGGTCTGCACTTGTGTTACTCGCTCTGGCGGTCGCCGTTGGGGCTTCCTGGCAGCTCGAGACCGTCGAGGACCTCAGTTGGTCTGATTCCGGCCACTGCTCGCTGGTGCTGGATTCCAACGAGTATCCCCGCATCGCCTATAAGGGTAATTCGAACGACATCCGCTACGCCGCCTGGGACGGCGCCGCCTGGCAGCTCGAGACCGTCGAGGACATTACCAGCCAATACTCGGGCTACTGCTCGCTGGTGCTGGATTCCGCCGGTTATCCCCGCATCGCCTACCAGGGTAATTCGTACGACATCCGCTACGCCGCCTGGGACGGCGCCACCTGGCAGCTCGAGACCGTCGAGGACATTACCAGCCAATACTCGGGCTACTGCTCGCTGGTGCTGGACGCCAGCGGTTATCCCCGCATCGCCTATAAGGGTAATTCGAACGACATCCGCTACGCCGCCTGGGACGGCGCCGCCTGGCAGCTCGAGACCGTCGAGGACCTGTGGGATTCTGATTCCGGCCACTGCTCGCTGGTGCTGGACGCCAGCGGCTACCCAAGGATCGCCTACCAGG
>CAZOOP010000001.1:39126-148477 GCA_964581465.1 uncultured bacterium | reverse complement strand
TGTGTTAACAGCATGTTACATACATGTATCGGTCCGAACACGGTATACGATGCCAATTCAAAATACGACATTTGGAAAGGCGGCGTAGTCAACCACCTCCCGAAGGCCTTCAGCTCGACGAACCAAAGAGTTGTCATATCCGCCAAAGCCGCTATTTGTAAACTCTCAGCCTCATTCTAGCCGGGAAGTCCGGGTTGTAAGTCAGGAATCGCGACTTCCCGAAGCTCAGTGTCCTATTTGAGTACCTCGGGTTTTGTGCCGCAAGACAAGGCACGGACAGCGTCACCTGTTGCCGCCATAAAGCGCATAATAACAAGCAGTTATCGATAACCTCCCGAGCAGGCACGTGTGGTAAACCCCTCCCTGAAGAATAGTGGAACAACCTGTTTACTGGATGAGTAGGTAGAATATAAGCTGATAATCCCATGCCTTATTGAAGCGAAGCGAACCCTGCGGCCGATGATACCAATGTACCCCCTATCGGCTTGCCGTGGAATGCTCATTCGGGTAGGAAATAATTACTGGCGAACAGTAAACTGCCGGAACGATAAACCTGCCAAGCGGATCATCCAGAGACTGAAGCCATGTGTCCAAAGCGCAAAGCCGGGTTGGGGCGGGGTCTCGACGACCTCATCGGCGACATGGGCGGCTCGGAAAGCCCGCGTCCCGAGGGCGAGCTGGCCCTCGGGGTCCTGGAACCCAACCCCTACCAGCCGCGTAAGGATTTTGATCCGCGGGCCTTGGAGGCTCTGGCCGCCTCGATCCGCACCCAGGGTATGCTGCAGCCCATCGTGGTGCGGCCCAAGCCCGGCGCACCGGGGCGCTACCAGATCATCGCCGGGGAGCGCCGCTATCGCGCCGCCGAGCTGGCCGGTCTCGAGCGCGTCCCCGTCCTGGTCCGCGAGGTGGCCGACGGCGACGCCTTGGTGCTGGCCCTGCTGGAGAACCTGCAGCGCGAGGACCTGGGTCCCCTCGAACTGGCCGCTGGACTCAAGCGGATGGTCGACGACTTCGAGCTGACCCAGAAGGAGTTGGCCCACGCTCTGGGCGTCTCCCGCTCCCGGGTGGCCAACAGCCTGCGCCTGCTCAAGCTGCCCGAGCGGGTGCGCGAGTTGCTCTCCGCCGGGAGCCTCAGCGAGGGCCACGCCCGCTGCCTGGCCGGTGTGGACGACGCCGAGCTGGCCGTGGGACTGGCCGAACTCGTCGTCGAGCGCGGCCTGACGGTGCGCGAGCTGGAGCGGATGGTCGCCGGTGATGTGCGTAACGCGGTGACCCTGGAGCATGAACCCGAGGAAGCCGTAGCGACGACACCCGACGTGGCGTCCGTAGACGACGACGGCTCCGCCGCCGGCGATTCCGCCGTCGATCACGACCTGCGCCTCTACTCCGAGGAGCTCCAGCGTCGGCTGGGCACCAAGGTCAACATCTCTCCCCGCGGCGACGGTCGCGGCCGGATCATCATCGAGTATTACTCCGCCCAGGAGCTGGCCGGGCTCTACGAGCGGTTGACGGGGTCCGAAACCCCGAAGTAACCCCCCGGCGTTCGGCGACCCCGTGAAGTCCAAACCCCTCTACGAGATACACATTATTCCGCGCTCCACGGGCAAACCACGCCTGTGGTATCTGACGCGCTTCCGCCTCGGGCTGATGATCGCCATCGCCGCGGTGCTGTTGGGCCTGATCCTCTTCCTGGCCTTCTCCAAGGGCGCCGACGCGATGAAGCTGGCCGAGCTGACCAGCCTGCGCGCCGAGAATGAGCGTCTGCGCGAGGAGCTCGTCCTCGTCGAGGAGCTGGAGCGTCAGCTCTCCGCCGCCGAGGACATCGAGACACGCCTGCGGGTGATGCTCGGAGAGGCGGTCGCCCGCGACCAACGCGCCGAGAGCCAGGAGTTCCTGACCACGGCCCAGCCCTACACCCCCGGAGAGGCCGGCGAACTGGGCGAGACCGTGCCGACGGGCGAGGTCGACTACGGCTTCGATCCCACCTCGCGCACCGCCGAGCTCGAGGCCTATGTGGCCCAGATGGCCGCGACCAACAACCTGAGCACACCGCGGGGTTGGCCCCTGGGCGGTTGGCTGACCCGGGGCTTCACCCCCTCGGGAGCCGAGAAACACCTGGGCGTCGACATCGCCGCCGATATCGGCCGCGGCGTGGAATGCACCGCCCCCGGCGTAGTCGTCTTCGCCGGTGAGGACAGCTACTACGGGCTCAAGGTCGTCGTGCGCCACGGCTCCGGCTACAGCACCATTTACGGTCACCTGAGCAAGCTGCTGGTCGAGGTTGGAGAAACCGTTGAACGGGGTCATCGCCTGGCCCTCTCCGGTAACACCGGTACGAGCACCAACCCGCACCTGCATTACGAGATCCGCCGGGACGACGTCCCCCTGGATCCCCAGCCTTTCATGGGCGAACGCTGACAAGATTCCCGAATCTCGTTGTTATCACAGGAGGATAGATGAGTAAGAAAGAAAAGTACGATCGCGGCTCTTCGGGCGTCCATTCGATTATCGGGGAGGGCTCCTCTTTCGAGGGTAACATCGACGTCGACGGCAGCCTCCGCGTCGACGGCGTCTTCAAGGGCACGATCAAGTGCGACGCCTTCTATGTCGGCCGCAGCGCCGAGGTGACCGCCGAGATCCAGGCCAACAAGAGCGTGGTCGGCGGCAAGATCAAGGGCAACCTGGTTTCTCCCATGGAGGTCGTCATCGAGGAGACGGCCCAGATCATCGGTGACGTGACAACCGAGTCGCTGACGGTCGCCGAGAAGGCCGTTGTCCACGGCCGTATCGACATGGGCAAGGCCGATGTCTACAAGAACCGCCTCAACGAACTGGGCGGAGGCGCCAAGGGCGCCGACAACGGCAAGCAACACGGCTCGGACGAGAAGAAAGCCGCCGATAAACACCCCGAGGGTAAAAAGGGCGAGGCCGCCAAGACTCCCGAGAAGAAGTAGCTCCTACGGGGTCGGCGTTTCGCCGACCCCTCCTCCCCCCATTCCATGCGAAAAACGCTAACCGCGCTGCTCATTCTCCTCTGTGCTCTCGCGGTCTCGGCCAAGCGCCGTGACGGTTGGGAGCTGGACCTCGGCGGCGTCTCCAGCCTGACCAACCTGGTCGATGGTAATCTCGAGGCCGGCCCCCGGGTCGACTTCGGTTTCTACGACCACCAGTTCTACGCCGGGGCCAGTCTCTCCTGGCTCTATAACAACCAGCGCGAAGCCGGCGACGTCCTGGCGGCGGTGCGCGCCGGCTGGCGCTTCGAGAGCGCCCGGCGCCCCGCCTTCTTCTCCGTCTTCGCCGAGGCCCAGTACTGGGGCGGCCCCTGGGGCACGATGAAAACCAGCGAAGCCCCTCTCGAGACCGGCATCATCTCCCTCAACTTCCATCCCGCCGTCAACCTGCGCTTCACCGACTGGCTGGCCTTCGGCATCGAGATGCCCATCGCCTTCCCCGTCAGCGGCGATAAGCCCGACATCGACGTCCAGGCCCGCATCTTCCTCTACACCTACTTCTAGACCGTGCGCGTCTGTGGCTTCACCTTCGTCCGCAACGCCCTGGTAAACGCCTACCCCGTCTGCGCCGCCGTCCGCAGTGTCCTGCCCCTCTGCGACGAGTTCCAGCTCGTCGTCGCCGATTCCACCGACGATACCTGGGAGCACCTGAGTCGCGAGTTCGGGAGCTCGCCCAAGGTCCACCTCTCCCGGGCGCCCTGGGACGAGACCCTGCGCAGCGGCGGACGCCTGCTGGCCAGGCTCACCGACACCGCCCGCGAGCGCTGCCGGGGCGACTGGGGAGTCTACATCCAGGCCGACGAGGCTCTGCACGAGCGCTGGCACCCCGCCGTACGCGCCTGCCTGGAGCACCACCTGAGCGACCCCGAGGTCGAAGGACTGCTCTTCCGCTACCGTCACTTCTACGGCTCCTACGACGTCATCCACACCGGACGCAAATGGTACCGCCGCGAGGTGCGGGTGATCCGCCTCGGCGCCGGCCTGCGCTCCTGGGGCGACGCCATGGGCTTCGAGCACATCGACGGACGCTTCCCCCGGGTGGTCTGGGCCGCAGACGCCGAGATCTACCACTACGGCTGGGCTCGTCCCGCCGAGGAGTTCCGTCGCAAGCAGGCGGCCTTCGATCGGCTCTACACCGCCGACGACGAGCTACTGCGCCGACGCTACGCCGACGCCCAGCGTCAGGTGTACAAGAACAGCCGCTACCTGGTTCCCTTCACCGGCAGCCACCCCGGACCGCTGCGTTCCGTCGTCGAGGCTGCCCCCAAGGTCGACTGGCCCTCCGGCCCTTACCGCGACCGTCCCTTCCACCGTTTCGTCGAATGCGTCGAGCGCCGCCTCTTCGGCGGCCGGGTGCGCTTCGGCGAGCCCCGGCACTTCCGCCTGCTGCGCGGCAAGAGTGGCCCCGACGGATTCCCCGACCGCCCCCGCCCCTTCGACGAGCCGCCGACGGATTGAGCCTTCCCGACATGACTGATTTCGATAAAAACAGAGCGGACCCAACGGTCCGCTCTGTTTTTAAGTACCTGCGACTCGGCGGGCTTCTAACCCAACAACCCAAGCCGAGAGCCCCAGCGTTGTCCATATCATTGTCGAGACTGGATAACAGTTGGATTATTACAAGTACCTGGACGTAAGCTCATCGGCGGCAGCTTGTCCAGCAGCCCTTTCAAGCACGGTTACCTGCCGTAATCCCGAGGGCGGCTTTGCGGCATCCAGCTCGATTGGCTCGAAAGGATAGGGATTATCACCCGTATCTGAACGGACTCATTCAGCTATTAGATTGGCATTCATTGCTTGATAGTTAACAATCGCCGCCATTGTTAAACCGCCGTATTGTCATACCAATGCATGAGGGCGCCAAACCCGCCCTGGATTGAGTTCCACCAGAAACACGATGCTGTTGGTTCCGCATCAGCAGCCGATCAGGCTGTGAGTGAGGATTCTACCGACGACGCTCCATTGTATGCTTAAAAGGATGCGGCCTCTTGAGGCCGCTTGCACTATATCGCTGGCTGTCGCACCGAGCATCAGAGGCAAGGCGACGCTACCCAATGGTAACAGGGAGATGGCTTCACGGATGCGCTCCGCTAGCTCGGAGTAGTCGTCGGGTAAAACCTCATCTACATCATCCCACTCATAGAAACATTCGGCATCTCTAACACAAAAACGGGAATGTGAGACTAGGAAAACAGCAGTTGGCTGTGATATCCCGTGTTCATTACAACTACTATAAGCATTATTTGTGCCGAGAGCGTCCGTAAGTGCGTGAATGCTTAGTCCAGCTCGCATTCGGATCTCTCGTAATTTGTCAGGAATGAACCTCATCGGTATTGTAAAAACTCTAAATTTATACTTGACATTAACGCTCTGTTAAATTAAAATGATGTATATTGATCATATTGTTATATATAGTACTGTTGAATTGATTTTGTTGAAATGATTATATCGTCAGCGTCATTGGCAGACACCCTGACTAAGAAGCAGCACATCGGTAGATTGAACGACACCTTACAGACCGCCGATGAGAAGGAGTTTAGCGCAACGAAGGCAGTCCTCGATTGTATCAACAAGTATTCCTGCCCATACCTGATCGTTGATAAGGGCGATTTGGTAAGCTTAGAGGGATGCCTTTTACTCGACCCGGCGCTCTGTAATTCTAGGTTACGGTGCCTTTCTTCTATGAGGAGTTGGCGGCATGGATTGAGCTCCGGCCAACAACGATAGTATCATCTAAGTGCTTGAACGAGTGGTCACAGTCAGCCCGAGCACCGTAGAACTAGTAAGGGAGATTGGTAAGATGTGGAGGTAGAGGGGGGGGGACAAGCTCGGATAGGAGTACAGGGTTTCTTCTTCCCGGAAATCAAGTATAGCATTTAAGCCAACGATAAACCATCACAGATATAACAACAAGTGAGGTTACAAGTATGAGTCAGTATAAAGTTGTGCCAGCACCAACGAACCTTTACGTTAAAAGCTCAAAAGATACTAGTAGTGCATTACAAGTTTATGAGGATTACATTAACAGCAACTGTGAAGGCGGCTGGGAGTATCACTCTATGGAGAAATTATTTGTCCACGTAAAGGGAGGTTGTCTTGGAGGGTCACAGAAGTTTGCAGTAAACATAATGATATTTAAGCAAGACTAATTGGCACATTAGTGTAAACTAATGATAAATAAGGCCGTCCGTGGACGGCGCCGGTATGCCAAAAGCAATACCGGCTTGCCGTTATAGCCGATGGCCACATGGAGCGTGTTAGAACCAAATCAAGCTGATTGGGAGCGGCCCACTGGGCCGCTCTCGACTCCCCGGAAAAGCGCTGTGGAGGGGCAAGTGTTCATCTAACATACCCTTATTGCTTGTTATTGAGACACTTAGGATTCTAAGGCGATCTGCTCTCAGGGCACATACAGGTGCGCTGTTATCTGGGATCGTTAAGGATCAGGCCCGTATTAGCTACTTTTTCCCGCCCATATTGTGACAGGTATCCGATGATCATCACCTCTATTATCAACAGAATACAATCATAATCAGGTCCAGTACGGGGATACGGTCCCCAGCCGTTTATCGATCGGATAACTGAGCGGCAAGCCCTCATTAGTTGTTCGATACACCGGGGCTGCATCAACCATCTAGCCGTTAACAATGGGCGGACCCTTTGGTCCGCCCTTCGATAACCGCTGGTGAACAAGCCTGCTCATTCTTCCGCATCACGCCCGGGAGACCTTTGAAAACCTGACCTCGCCAAAGAAAACGTTCCGCGTCAGGTCCGGGGAGGCGTTGGCACGTTTCTTGCGGAGAGCGAGCGACGAATTGCCGGAAGGGCCGCCCCGCCCTGCTGCAAGAAACGTGCCAACGCCGGGCGCGGAAGAGGCGGCGGCCGTTGGGAGGAGTTTTCAAAGGACTCCCGGGTCCGCCGGCCTGCGTTGCGGTTAGACTTTGAGCGCCTTCCACTTGCCGCTGGAGAAGCGCCAGTAGGCCAGACCGGCCCGTAGATAAAACACGAAGGTGGCCAGGCCCCAGAAGCCGACGATGCCCCAGTCGAAGACCTTGATGGCCAGAAAGCAGGCCGGGATACGCAGGCCCCAGAGGCCGATGATGGACAGGGCCAGGGTCCAGCGGGTATCCCCGGCGCCGCGCAGGCCACCGGTCAGGGTCATCAACAGCGCCAGGCCGGGCTGCTCGACGGCGGCGATGACGATCAGCAGGGTGCCGAGCTCATGTACCAGGGCGTTGCTGGCGCCGCTGCCCTCTTTGACGAACAGGCCGACCAGGTCGGAGGCGAAGAGGCTGAACACCACGCCCATGGCGCCCATCAGCATCACGGCGTAGAATGCGGAGCGGAAGCCGGCCCGCTCGGCGAGCTTGGGCTTGCCGGCGCCCAGGTACTGACCGACTAGCGTCGTCGAGGCCATGGCCAAGCCCCAACCGGGCATGAACGAGATGCTCTCGACGTGGACACCGACCTGGTGACTGGCCAGGGCCACCGAGCCCAGGCTGGTGATCAGAAAGACGGTGATCAGGTGGCCGAAGCGGAAGACGCCCTGCTCGACCATCGCCGGCGCGCCGACGTGGAAGATGCGTTTGATGGTCTTCCAGACAGGCTTTCTCGCCTCGGCGAAGAGCAGCTTGATCTTGGTCTTGCCGCTGAACAGGATGAACTGGGCCAGCAGAGCCGAGAGGCCCAGGGAGATGGCGCTGGCCAGGGCGGCGCCGCGGATGCCCAGGGCGGGGAAGGGGCCGGGGCCGAAGATCAGCAGGTAGTTGAGGGTGATGTTGAGCAGGTTGGTCGAGCCGGTGACTATCAGCGGTCGGATGTTGTCGCCGAGGCCTCGCATGATCGAGTTGCCGACCATGGTCAGCACCCAGGCGACCCCGGCGTAGGCGACCACGGAGACGTAGGTCCGGGCACCGGCGAGCAGCACGGGGTCGTCGGTATAGAGCTTGAGCAGCAGGGGCAGCAGCAGGACGCCGACGACGGTCAGCACCAGGCCGAGGACCACGCCGAGCCAGACCGATTGGCCGGCCACGCGGCGGGCGTCATCGAAGCTACGGGCGCCCCAGAGTCGGGCGATGACCGCCGTCGAGCCGACGCTGAAGCTGGAGGCCAGGAAGAAGACGGGCCAGACCAGACCGCCGGCCAGTCCGACGGTGGCCAGTCCCTTCTCGCCCAGGGCTTGGCCGATCATGATCGAGTCGACGACGCCCACCAGGGTTCGCAGCAGCATCTCGCCGACGGCGGGCAGTGCCAGGCGCAGGATATTCTTGTTGAGGTGGGTCTCGTCGAGGATCAGCTCGCTGGAGCCCAGGGTGCGGGGCCTTCTCGCTCGCTGGGGCTTGTCGGACACCGCGACGCTCCCTTTAGGTGGGCCAGGGGCGCATTATAGCAGCGAACTTGCGGGGGGTAAACTACAGAGTGCGGCAGAGCAGCCGGGCGGGTCCGGCGGTGGGGCGGCCGGGTGGGGGGCCGAGGAGCTCGAAGGCTCGGGCCTCGACGATTCGTCCGACGGCCTCGGGCGGGCAATCGACCAGTTCGCAGCGCAGGTATTCGCCGCTGACGCCGACGCGCCGTCCACGGGCGTTGGCGGGCCGACGCTCGACCAGCACGCGCAGGGTTTCGCCCAGAGCGGACTCGCCGAAAAGTCGGGCGCGCTCGGTGGAGAGGTGTCGCAGCTCCCGGGAGCGGCGGGACTTGACCTCGTCGGGGACCTGGTGCGGGTAGCCGGCGGCCGGGGTTCCGGCGCGGGGGGAGTAGGCGAAGACGTGGAGATAACCGGCTCCACTCTCCTCGACGGCGCGGACCGTGGTGGCGAAGTCGTCGTCGCTTTCGCCGGGGAAGCCGACCAGCACATCGAGGCCCAGGCCCAGGCCGGGGATGAGCTCGCGGGCGCGTGTGATGCGGTCGAGGGCCTCCGCCGCGGTGTATCCGCGGTTCATCCGCCGCAGCACGGAATCGGAGCCCGATTGCAGGGGCACGTGGAGATGGGGCGCCAGGCTTCCCCGCGAGGCGGCGATGAGTTCCAGCAGCGCGTCGTCGAGCTCCAGGGGCTCGATGGAGGACAGGCGCAGGCGTTCCAGGCCCTCGACGTTGAGTAACTCCGCCAAAAGCGACGCCAGGCCGTCTCCCCTCTCCCGACCCCAGGCGCCCAGGTGGATGCCGGTCAGCACCACCTCGCGATGCCCGGCCGCCGTCAGGGCCGCCAGGCTGCGCTTGGCGTCCTCGGCGGGGCGGCTACGCGCGCGGCCCCGGGCCAGGCGGACCTTGCAGTAGCTGCAGGCGCCGTCGCAGCCGTCCTGAACCGAGAGAAAGGCTCTGGTGTGTCCGGCGAAGGATGAGTGGTAGGTTGGCCAGTTGGATCGCCCTCGGTCCGCCGAACCCAGACCCAGCAATGCCAATATATTCGGGGCGGGGCCGGGAAGAACGTCGGTGACGCCCTCGACGGCGGCCAGCTCGTCGGGGTCGGTGACGGCCAGGCAGCCGCAGGCGACGACGCGGGCGCCGGGAGGAGCGGTCCGGGCGGCCCGGCGCAGCAGATTGCGCGAGCGATAGTCGGCCCGGGAGGTCACCGTGCAGGTGTAGACGAGATAGACCTCCGCCGGTTCACCGAAGTCGACGCTTCGGTAACCGGCGGATAGAAAGCGTTGGCGGGCCGCCTCGGCCTCACAGGTATTCTGCTTGCAGCCCAGGGAGGCCACGGCGACGCGGTGGCGTGATTGCTCAGGTTCAGAGTTCAACACCGGAGAGGATCTGGTTGCGCTCCCGAGCCGCCCGGGCGAAGCTCTTCATTGCCGTGTCGAATTCGAGCAGCGCCGCCTTCACGGCCTCGGGTTCCGTGGATATCTCGGCCAGCTTGCGGCCCTGGGTCTCCATCTCGGCGACGTGCTCGACCAGAGTGGCGTCAAACTCGTAGAGCCGGTCGAGGATCATCCCGTCGACCTTGAGCGGATCGGTCTTGCCCGAGTAGCCGTAATCGGCGTGGCGGAAGGCGTCGGTAAGCGTTTCCAGGCGGTTCTCCACGGCGTCGACGGCCTTGAGCTGCGAAAGGCGGCCGTCGTTGGTCAGCCGGATCACCAGCTCGCGCAACACGCCGCGCAGCTCATCCAGACGGCCGACCAGGTGTTCGCGCAGCAGGCGGTCGGCCTCGCGGCGGGTCTTGAGCTCTTTGTAGCCCTCGTAGCCCGGCACGAGCCGGGCCAGTTTATTCTCCAGACTGGAACGGTCGTCGGCGATCCGATCGCGGAGATCGTCCATTGTTTCTCCCTCGTCTGCTTGACGGTTGCGGCGCTGATGCTCCCGCCGATTCCGAATCGCGTTGTCTCGCCTCGGGAACATCCCGGCGACGGGGACCATTATAATACCCGACGCCGCGCGCCGCCAGGGGTTATTCTGAGCTTCACCCCCACTATGTATCCGCCGCGGCCATGCGGACGCCTCGCCCCCCTCCTCCCAACCAAGCGTGGGGAGACCTCGGTAAAACCTCCGGCGGCGCCCCCGCGTTATCGACCGGCGTTGGCACGTTTCTTGCAGCAGGGCGGGGCGGCCTTTCCAGTGATACCGCGCCGGATTCCGCAAGAAACGTGCCAACGCCTTCCTTTGCGGAAGGCGTAGTGGTCTCGGTGGCCGGGCGGCTGTTTTTACCGAGGTCTCCCCGGTTATCGGTGGGGATTCACTCGGCGCGCGTGATCTCCTTGGTGGCCATCTTGCGCACCTGGCGGAAGGCCTGGACCTCGATCTGACGGATGCGCTCCCGAGAGAGGTTGAAGACCTTGCCGATCTCGCGCAGAGTCATCGGTTCGCAGCCGATGCCGTAGTGCATGCTGACGATGCGTGCCTGGCGCTCGGGCAGTTGACTGAGGTAGTGTTCGACCTGGGCGATGCGGTCGGATTCGAGCAGGTCGTCCTCGGGGTTGGGGCTTTCGGCGTCGGCGATGAGGTCGAGCATCTCGGTGCCGTCGTCCGGGGCCAGGGGACGGTTGAGGGATAGCTCGCCCCCGGCGAGTTTGCGCAGTCGCTCGACCTTGTGCGGGGGCAGGCCGAGTTCGCCGGAGAGGTCTTCATCGTTGGGCTCGCGGCCCTCGCGGGAGCGGAAGAGCTCGCGTACTCGCTTGAGCCGGTAGAGGTCGCAGTAGACGTAGAAGGGCAGCCGGATGGTGCGCGAGTCGTTGGCCAGCACCCGGCTGATCGACTGGCGGATCCACCATACGGCGTAGGAGATCAGGCGGTTGCCGCGTTCGGGCTCGAAGTGGCGCGCGGCGATGATCAGGCCCTCGTTGCCGGCGCTGATCAGGTCGATCAGAGGCAGTCCCTGGTTGATGTAGCGATAGGCTATCTTGATGACGAAGCGCAGGTTGGCCTCGACCAGGCGCTTGGTGGCCTCCTCGTCACCGGCCTTGGCGCGGCGGGCGAGCTCGAGCTCCTCCTGCCGGGAAAGCATGGGCAGGCGGTTGATCTCGCGGAAGTAGGCCTCGAGGGCCGGGTCCTGGCGGCCGGTTTTCATTTTTTCACATGGAAGCTGGTTTCGCGGGAATCTGCTGGTGGTAGGCAAGGACGTTCAAGGCTACCAAAGAATGCATAACAGCATGACCAATTGGTTATCTTGAGATCACATAACGACGGGGGCCGCAGCGTCACCGACTTGCATTCAGCGACATTGAGCGTGTTCGGACCAATTCAGGCTGAGAAAGAGCGTTTCAGCGTGCCGCTGCTCGCTGGGCGAAAGTGGAGCGCTGTCGGTCCTGTTCCGCCGTCCTCACGGCGTTTACGCATGATATGCTGACAGAAGAACGTTACCGAGCTTGATGACGCCGGGCGGTAACTGTCGTTCTCGAGTAGACGCTGTTTGTGGTTATTATTGGAACTCGGAACCAAGGTGCCCATTCTTCTTGGAAACCCTATCAGTCCAGTTTGATTGGCTGATCCATTCAACAAACAGTTTAGTCCGTCGTCGGTGAGGCTTCAATGGCGGCGGACACAATCAGGGGGCTTCGTTGTGGAAGGCGCGCAGGCGGAATCCCGCGCCGAGGTCCTCGGCCAAACGGCGGACGGCTTCGACCTCGAGATCGGGCTGCTCGACGGCGGTGCAGGTTACGGGCATGCCGCTGTCGACGGCGGCCCGGACCAGCTCCTTGACGGCCTCGAAGGCGGCGGCGCCTTGATTCGGGCGGCAGAGACGCACGTAGCTCTCGGCGTCGGCGGCGTTGAGGCTGACGTTGAGATGGTCGATGACGGGCCGCAGTCGCGCGATGAGCTCGCTCGCGTCGAGCTCCAACTCGAGCTGGGCCGTTCCGTTTGTATCGATACGCAGTCGGGCGCCGCGTCGTTTCAGTTCGTTCGCCGTCTCGAGCACCATCTCGAGGCGCAGCAGGGGCTCGCCGTAGCCGCAGAAGACCACCTCGCGGAAACGCTCGGGACCACCGGCCCCGTCGACGCACTCGATGAGCTCGGAGGATTCGGGCTCACGCCCCAACCAGAGTCGATGTCCGGCCAGACCCAGCTTGCGACGGCGGACGCAGAATCCGCAGTCGTTGTTACAGCGGTTGGTGGCGTTCAGGTAGAGGTTGGAGCCCAACTGGTAGCAGAAGTCGCCGGGATCGTTGGCCGGGTCGGGCAGGCGGAAGAGCCGCCGGGCGTTGTCCGTGGTGATCCGGGCGGCTTCGCCGTAGTCGACCCCGTGGAGTTCGGCCAGTTTGGCCAGGGTCAGGGTGACCAGGGCGGGCTCGTTGCGCTTGCCTCGACGCGGGTGTGGGGCCAGGTAGGGGGCGTCGGTCTCGACGACGAGATGCTCCAGGGGCAGTCGTCCGACGAGGGCCTGGAAGTCCCGGGCGTTCTTGAAGGTGACCACGCCGCCGACGCTGACCAGGTAGCCCAACTCGATCGCCCGTCGGGCGTGGCGCTCCGCGCCGGAAAAGCAGTGCAGGACCCCCAGGGGCGGTTGGCGCAACCGGGGGAACACGGCGGCCTCCTCGAGGACGTCCAGGGTGTCGTCGTGAGCCTCGCGGCTGTGGACGACCACAGGCAGGCCGAGGAGACGGGCGCGGCGGAGCTGGTCGAGGAAGACCCGCCGCTGGACCTCGGCCGGGCTGCGTTGGTGGTGGTAATCCAGGCCTATCTCACCCCAGGCGACGACGCCGGGTCGGCGGGTCAGCTCTTCGAGGGCCTCGGCGTAATCGGCGTCGTATTCGCTTGCGTCGTGAGGCATCAGACCGACGGCGGCCGAGACCACGGCCGGATACTCCTCGGCCAGGGCGGCGGCCTCACGGCTGGTGCTCAGGTCGATACCGATGCTGACCACCCGCTCGACGCCCACGGCGCGCATCCGCGCCAGAACGGGCTCGACGCGCCCGTTGTAGCGGGCGTCGTCCAGGTGGGCGTGGGTGTCGATCACAGCGGGGGGGCGCTCGATCATCCTATTCCTCTGAGTTGTAACGCGGGTTCGGAACGTGACGATGATAACATTCCCGGCGCCTCCCGGGCCAGGCGGGCCGTCGAGGCTTTCGTCGACCAACCAGCGGAGACCTTTGCTCTCTCTGCTGAGCGTCGCCACCCGCCGGCCGGCGTTGGCACGTTTCTTGCGGAGTCAGGGGTGGGCTTGCGAGAGAGGCCGCCCCGCCCTGCTGCAAGAAACGTGCCAACGCCTCGCCGTCCTGTTGATCGGGTGGTTGTCCGGGAGAGAAGGGCAAAGGTCTCCGTGGTCGTCGGGCGTGGGCTGGAGATGGAAAAACCGGGGACCTGGGTCCCCGGTTTTGATGTCGACGTGGTGAGTTACTAGCCGCCGATGATGTCCTGGAAGAGTTGGTCGAAGCGGCCGTAGAGACTGTGTCCCGGCGGCGCCCAACTGAAGTAGATGTTGACGATCTCGAGGGCCTTGTCGTTTTTTCCCATCGCCATGGCCAGGGCGGCGGCGTTGTAGAGGGCGCCGACGTGGCGTTCGTTGATGGCGACGGCGCGCTCGAAGTACTCCAGGGCCTTGTCGTTGTCGACGTTCCAGAGTGAGCGACCGATCTGGAAGTAGGCTTCGTCGCAGATGTCGGTGATGGTGAGGATCTGTTCCCAAGCCGCCAGGGATTCCTCGGGGCGTTCGAGGCGCTTGAGGGTGGTGGCGATGCTGATCCAGCCGTCGACGTAGCCGGGATCGATCTCGACGCTCTTTTCGTAGTGTTCGAGGGCCTTCTCGTAGTATTCGGTCGCTAGGGCGGGATCGGTCTTGTACTTGATCAGCGATGGATCGCCCAGCTCCCAGTCTTCGTCGGGCGGGTTCTCGAGGTACTCGATATTCTTGAGGATAGTCGAGGCGGCGTTGAAGTAGGCGTTGCCGCGACGCAGCCAGGCGAGCTGGTTGTTGGCGCCGGATTCGGACTCGACGGCCCGGGCGAGGATGTCGAAGGCCCGCTGGTACTCCTGTTCGAAGTAGAGCACCTTGCCGAACTCGACCAGTGTGATGAAGTAGTCGGGGTCGATCTCGAGGGCGCGTTCGAAGAAGGCGATCATCTTGCCGGAGTGGCCGCCGGTGATGGCCTCGGCCATCCAGCGGTAGGCTTCGAGGTTGTCTGTGAGCGGCTCGGTCCAGTATTCCTCGGTTCCGGGGCGCTGATAGAGGCCGAACTCGTCCATGATGGTCTGCGAGACCTCGCGGGCCAGGGCGGGCAGCTCGTCGTAGAGGCCTTCGAAGTCGAAGGAGGCCACGACGTCGTAGGGCGGGTCGGCCCTGCGGACCTCGATCTTCAGGGTGACGGATTCGGGGGCCGGTTTGTCGAAGGAGCCCACGATCATGTAGTCGGCGTTGAAGACGGTGTTGAGGCCCTCGGCGGCGCTGACGTTGACCGAGACGTTTTCGAGCTTGGCCTCCTGGATGGCGTTGTAGCGGTCGGTGTCGTAGATGGCCTGATAGAGCTGTTGGTAGGTATAAAGCAGCTCGGAGCGCTCGATGACCCAGACGTTGGAGCACTGCATCAGGTCGTAGTTGACGCTCAGGGCGATGGCGGCGCCGATCCAGTCCACGCGACGCTTGACGGGTAGGTCCTCGACGGGGTCGACGTACTCCTCGTCGCGGTAGGGGAAGTCGCTGGAGAGGTCGAAGAAGAGCCATTTGGTCATCCGGCCCTCGTCGAGGGGTTCCGAGGTGGCGGAAACGGCGATGTCGCCGGCCGGTTCGTCGGCGGCTTCGGTCTGAGCCGCGACGGTGAGGGCCAGAAGCGTCATTAGGGTGATCGCAATCCGCTTAATCATGAGAACTCCTTGGCTGGCGGACCGATCGGGTCGTTCGGCGATCGATCCGGCGCTCGGTTCCCCCGTGTGTTTGCGGTTTGGGGGATTGGAGGGATACGTCCCGGAGCAGGGATGAGTTCCGAAACGCGTTCCTCGAAAAACGAACGCGAGAAGACCGCCCGCCAGTCGGGTTGCGGGTTTTGCCTGTTTTGAAGATCGAGCCGCCCGGCGAGCGGCCCACACTAGTAATCAAGGGAGATGATACGGGGGGGCGGTCGTCAATGTCAAGAGCCGCGGCGGGGTTATTCACGGGCGTGTTGGTGGGGCGGTTCGTCGTTGAGACCGGTTCGCGATTGCTCAGGGGGTCTCGGGGATTGCGTTCTCAACGGGGGCGGATTGTAGGGAATTCAATAGATTTTGAATCTCATTAACCGTCGCGGCGTCCCCGGCGGCCTGGGCGGTTTCACGGGCTCTTTGCCAGGCCTGTCGGGCCTTGTCGCGCTCATCGGCGGCGGCCTGGGGGTTTTCGGCGGCCAGTGCCTCGGCGAAGGCCCGGAAAACCAGACCGGTGCGGATGCGGATCTCGACGCGCTGATGCTCCGGGGCGTTCTGGATGGCCTCGGCCAGGTTGACGATGGCCTGGTTGCGCCGCTCGCGCAGTTCTTCGGTGGTGAAGGAGGGCGACGAGGTGTCGAGGAGGAAGGCCTCGCTGGCGGCCAACAGCAGGGGCAGGCGGGCCGGATCGCCCAACTCGCCGCCGATCTCGACGGCGCGCCAGATCCACTCGGCGTTCTCATGGCGGCGGCCCAGCTCGAGCAGCAGCAGGGCGGCCTCCAGGCTGGCGCCGGGGTCGGCGTCCTCGATGAGCTCGCTCAGCCGTTGCGCGGCCTCTTCGTCGTCGCCCTCGGCCAGGATCAAGCGGACGGAATTGAGCCGGTGGGCGTGGATCAGGGGAGCGTTGTCCGGATCGGCCCGCAGGGCGAGTTCGTAGAGTTCATCGGCTGTTTGATGATGCTCGAGTTTGGCCAGGGCGTAGGCGGCCTCACCGGCCAGGCCGGCGACGCGTTCGGCGCTCTCGCCCTTCTCCAGGGCGTCCTCCAGGTAGTCGCGGCCGCGCTCGACGTCGCCCAGCTCGCCCAGGACCAGTTCGGCGGCGGCCAGATTCGGCGCGGGGTTGTCGCCGGCGAAAAGGCCGTCGATCTGCTTCTCGACGACGTCGATGGTGGCGGGATCAGGCTCCGTTCCGCTGATCAGCGCTTCGGCGATGCGGCCCTGGGAGGCGGTCCTGAGGGTTTCGAGCTGGTTGGCGGCGTAGCGGTGGAGCTCTCCGCCGGGCTCGGCCAGCTCCAGGGCGCGCTCCAGCCAGGCCGTCGCGGCGGTGTAGGCGGCGTCGGCCCGGGCCAGGTCGGCCAGCTTGACCGCCGCGTAGGCCCGGCTGATTTCCTCGCTGGGGGCGTCGTCGGGCAGGGGGGCCTCGAGGGCGGCGCGCCAAAGCTTCCCCGCCGCTCCGTTGAGTCCGAAGCGGGCCAGAGTATCGGCCAGATCGGCCAGCAAGCGTTCCCGGGGCAGCTCGGGGGCGCCGTACTCGAAGAGCGGTCCCAGCTCCTCGTAGGCCGACAGGTAGTCGTAGATCAACTGAGGGACACCCGCTTCGTCGTCGGTGAAGATGTAACCGGCGGCGGCTTCGCGGTAATCGACCAGGCAGTTCCAGGCGGCGATGCGCCTCTCACCGGGGTCGACGCTGGTGCGGCCGACCTCGCCGAAGAGGGCGGCCGATTCGGCCAAACGGCCCAGATCGTGCAGGCAGAGCGCCCGGGCCAGGGTGACCTGAAAATGGTGTGGCGCTTCGCCGACCTCCTCGAAGAGGTCCAGGGCCAGTTGGTAGTCACCGGCGGCGGCCCAGAGGTAGCCCAGGGCGATCCGCCCGCGCTGCGGGACGATGTGGGCGGCGTCCAGGATGTCCTCGAGCAGCAGGGCGGCCTGGGTGTATTCGTCGGCGCGGACCCGGCCGACCAGCTCCTCGTACTGCTGGGGCGTGCCCAGGCTCAGATCGGCGAAGACCAGGTTGCGCGCCTTCTGGATGTAGAAGGCCTGGGCCTCGACGGCCGCTGATAAGCCGACCGCAACCAACAGGATCAACACGACCAATCGCAGTCGCCGCATAGCGCTCACCCGGGGTTGAAGATCAATCGTGGATGTCGGCCTCGACGATCTCGGGGGGGTCCACAACGATTAAACGCTTTTCGAGGTCGATGCGTTTCACGAAACGTTGGATGAAGGGGATCAGCAGGGTTTGCTCGCCGACGACGGTCATCACGTCGTTGGCTCCGCCGACGCCCTCCTCCAGGGCCTCCAGGACGCCCAGCACCGCGCCGTCTTCGTCGACGACCCGGCAGCCCAGGAGCTGGTAGACGTAGTAGTCGCCGGGAGCGGGATCGGGCAGCTCCCCGGCGGGTACCGACGCCGTGGAGTTGCTGTAGCGGCGGGCCTCCTCGGGGCTAGCACAGCCCACCGGTCTGACGTAGAGACGTCCGCCGCCGTCGACGCGCCAGGAGTCGACCTCAATGCTGCGCGCCTTTCCGCGATCCTCCAGATGGAGGGTGCGGAATCGCTCGTAGAACTCCAGGCCGCCGTCGTTGTAGGCGCGAAAGAGCAGCTCGCCCTTGAGGCCCCAAGGGCGGCCCAAGCGGCCGATTTCGACCAGGCGACGGTTATCGGTGGACGGGTTCATCACGGCGACGTCGGTTTGGGGTTGCTGGATGGTTGGAAACGGCGGAGGGTTCCCGCCCGGGTTTGTTAGAGCTTATACCCCTCGGTGGGAAAAATCCAGTGCGTGACGGCGTCGAGCAGGCGCGGCGGATGGGAGTGGGGATTACTGAACGGCGATGGACCGTGGCATGAGATAGGATAACGTTAGGGATCATCACAGAAGATGAGCAACACATTCGTAACTCAGCAAAGCCACATCGAGAGTGGTGCTTGGAGATTAGCCGCAGTGGGGCGTCAACCAGCGAAGGCGGATAACGGTCGCAGCTTCTAAAGCAGGCAATGGAGCGCTGCCAGCAGATACTTCACCCACAGCCTGGTTGAATCCTGAGCGGAACCAACAGCCTCGGGCTTCCGCCGGAACTCAAGGCAAGTCCAGGTATATCGCCACCAGGCAACGGGATGGCAATGGCGGCGACGATGAGCTATAAAGCGTTGAATGACAATCTATCCGCTGGACAAGTCGGTTCAGATACGAGTCATAATCCCAAATGCTATTGGTATCGTATAGCCTATCCGAACCTGATTGCGATTGTATACTGTTGATAATAGAGGTGTTACTCTTATAATCCCTGTCACAAAACGGGCAATCAAAAAGTGGCAACAAACACAAGCCTGATCCATAGCGAACCCTGATATCAGAACACTTGTATTTGCTCTGACAGTAGATCGCTTCAGGCTCCTAAATGTCGTAATAACAAGTATTAAGGGAATGCTATATGTATACGTAAAAACGCGAAGCATATCCGAATAGTGTATTACGGCCAGGCAAGCCGCTCCCAATCAGTCTGACTTGGTCCGAACATATTCCTTGATGCCATGTTATTAAATAGGCGGTTGGCCGGTGGAATGTATGCGCGCCGTCAATGCTGCGGGTTGCTGATCGGGGGACAGCGCTAAATAATGTTACCTGCCTCGGCGATTCGGGGCGGCTTGGTCGCCTGCTTGACGTTGGCGGCTCCGACGACGTGGGTGACGCCAAGGAATAATGAACGGACCGCCCGTGAGCGGCCCGAGCGTCCATGGTCGACGGCCCGGTGTTGCGGCGCGGCGGGTCGACGCTAGATGAGCCCCAGGCGTTTGAAGATGTTGCGCACCTGGTTGGAGGGCTGGGCGCCGTGACCGAGCCAGCGCTTGGCGGCGTCTTCATCGACGACCATGGTGCTGGGCTCGGTGCGCGGGTTGTAGTGGCCGATCTCTTCGATGACCTTGCCGTCGCGCTTCTTGCGGCTGTCGGTGACCACGATGCGGTAGGCCGGCTGGTTGCTCGCGCCGAAACGCTTCAGGCGGATGATGGTAGACAACGTGTCGCTCCTTGACTAACCGGCGCCGGGGATTCGTGGCGATTCGTCCGTACCGGTCGGGGTGTTCGCTTGGCTTGGATGGGGTTGTGCAATACCCTAACGGGGTCGAAGCGACGCGCGCTCCGTCCCGGTTTGCTCCGGATCCTCCACGGTTCGCTGCGGGGAGTGGTACTCACGGCGCGGCGGCGGGAAAGCGGGCGTATCTTACGATAGCGGCCCGGCGGCGTCAAGGGCGGGTTTTTTACCGACCGCCCCGCTCCGATGAGGGCTTGAGAATCTCTTGAGGCCGGAAGGGCCTGAATTAGCGGATTATAATAGAGAAGCGCACGGGAGAGCGGAGCATCCCCCGGCTGCGCGTATGATCGGCGCGGCGGTCTTCTCGGTTGACTTGACTGCGTTCCGACCGCTATCATCCCACAGATGGAGGATAACCTCGGGACTTCTCGACGCTCCCCGCGCAGTGCCGGCCACCCTCGGCTCTCTCGGCACCTAGAAGCATAGCGATCGGATCATGGCGATGCTAAAAAACCTGAACCGCGGCCTTTGGTTGTTGTTGATCCTGTCGGTCGGCGCCGCCTCGGCGAGCACCCTGGCCCTGGAGGCCGCCGCCGAGCTGGCCGAGCTGGCCGAGCCGCCCGAGCTCGATCCCGGGGACTCCGGTCCCGAGCTGGCCCGGGCGGCCTGGTGCGCCTATCTGACCGGCGCGCCTCCATCGGAGCTCTTGGAGATCGTCGAGGGCGCCCTGCCCACCGCCGACGACGCCTCGACGGCGGCGCTCAGCGAGCTGGCCGGGCTGATCCACCAGGGGCTGGCCCATTACGAAGAAGCCTTCGCCCACTTCGGCGCGGCGGTGCGTTTCGATCCCGGCCGTCCGGAGAACCTGGTCTACCTGGAGCGTCTGCGGATGCTCTCCGCCGAGTTCCCCGAGGGCGGCGCCCGCCTGGGAGCGTTGCTGCGCGAGGTGCTCGATGATCCGGCCCAGGGCTGGGAGGTGCGTTCCCATGCCGCCCGGCTGCTGGCCGAGGTCCTGCGCGGCGGCGGCGATCCGGCGGCCGCCTCGGCGCTGACCCGGGAGCAGGGCTACCTGGAGCGCTTCAGCTTCCTGGGGCCTTTCGACAACGAGAACGAGGCCGGTTGGGCCGAGGCCTACGGTCCCGAGCTCGACGGCCGGGTTGATCTGGCCACCCGCTACCCGGGCAAGCGCGTCGAGGTGGGCTGGCGCGAGCTGCCCCGGCCGTCCTTCGAGATCGACGGCGCCGAGCTGCGGCCCTTCTACGGCACCCTGCGCCTGGCCGGGGTGTCCTACCCGGACAGCCAGGTCTGCGGCTACCTGGTCACGTACGTGCGACTCGACGAGACCCGTGAGGTCGTCTTCAACCTGGGCGCCGGAGGGGCTTACAAGCTGTGGGTCGACGGCGCCGAGGTCCTGGCCGACGATGTCTACCGGCCCTGGACCCACCCCGACACCGCCGCGGCCGGAGTAATCCTCGAACCCGGCTGGCACGAGGTGCTGGTCAAGGTCTGCTGCGATGTCGGCGGCTGGGCGGCCACCCTGCGCACCACGACACCCGGGGGCGAGCCCCTGGTTCTCGAGCACTTCGCCCGTCCCCCGACGGGTTGGCGTCGACCGGTGGCGCCGGAGGTCTCGAATCCCGACGGCGGTCACTACGCGACGCTGGAGGATGCCGCCGAGTCCGACAACGCCCTGGCCTGCTACTACCTGGGCCACCTCGAGGTCATCCAACGCCACGCCGATTCCGACGAGCAACGCCACCGCGAGCTCTTCCTGCGCGCCAAGCAGCTCACCGCGGCCTTCCCCGCCGGGATCGGCTGGGCCCCGGCCGCCTACGAGTACGGTCTCTACGAGACCGACTTCAACCTGGCCCGCGAGGCCTATCTGGACGCCCTGGAGCTTGATCCCGACTACGTCGAGGCCTACATCGTCCTGGCCGATCTCTACACCAACCTGCGCCGCCCCGACGAGGTGCTGGCTCAGGCCGAGGCCGGCCTGGCGGTCAACCCGGACTGCCTGCAGTTGCTGCTGATCAAGGAGACCCAGCTCGCCGAGCGGGAGTACCAGCTCGAACGCAAGGCCGTGCTTGATCGGATGCTGGAGCTGCACCCGGGCTACCTGCCCGCCCTGGAGGAGCTGGCGGCCTACGGCGCCAACAGGCTGAGCCTCGGGGAGCGTTTGGACATCTACGGCTCCATGCTCGAGGGCGACGCCGGCAACAACGCCGCCGTGACCGGAACCTACAACCTGCTGGTCGCCCGGGGCGACATCGCCGGCGCCTTGGATATCCTGGCGGACTACCGGCCCCTGGCGCCTTACGAGGGTTGGCCCCTGCGGTATCGAAGCGACCTGCTCTTCGATCTCGGTCACTACGCCGCGGCCCGCGAGGTCTACGACGCGGCGCTGGAGCTCTGTCCCGACGACGCCGAGATGCTGGCCCGCCGCGCCCGCTGTCTCTGGGAACTCGGCGACCGCGAGGGCGCTGAGGCCGCCTGGGACCGCGCCTTGGAGATCCAGCCCAATCTGACCTGGATCGCCGACTACCGCCGCGCCTTGCACCAGGGCCCCACCGGTGAGCAGTTCGACGCCCCTTACGCCGTCGACGTCTACTCCCTGATCGACGAGTGGGAGGCCCACGGTCCCCTGGATCCCGACGCCGCCGCCGAGTACCTGCTCGACCAGGAGATCGTCAAGGTCAACAGCGACGGCACCTCCAGCCGGGTGGTCCACCGCGTGATCAAGCTCAAGCGCGCCGAGGCCCTGGGCGACTTCGGCTACGGCTACTTCAACTACATCCCCGACGAAGAGACCTTCGAGGTTCGCCACATGCGGGTCATCCGCGGCGACGGCAGCGAGCTGGAGGCCACGGACTTCGCCGAGTACTCCAACTCCAACGTCGAGAGCCGGATGTACCACGACGAGTACACCCGCTACGCCCCGCTGCCCGGCATCGAGGTGGGCGCGGTGATCGATATCGAGTATCGCATCGACCAGGTCGGCGAGAACATCTACCAGGGCAACTTCTCCGATCTGTTCGTCTTCGGCAACTACCAGCCCACCATGCGTAGCGAGTTCGTGGTCATCACACCCGACGACTACCCCCTGGCCAGCCACGTGCAGCACGGCGAGCTGGACTTCGAGCGCGGGGAGGACGATGGCAGGCTGGTCTACCGTTGGAAGGCCCGCGAGCTGCCGCGCATCAAGGAGGAGCCCTATGCCCCGCCCCTGGTCGAGTTGCTGCCCCTGGTCGTGGTCAGCAACTTCACCGAATGGGACGAGCTGGGCCGTTGGTGGTGGTCGCTATCCAAAGACTCCCTGACGCCCACCCGGGCGGTGCGCGAGCTGGCCGCCGAACTGACCGCCGACGACGAGACGCCCTTCGATAAGCTGACCTCCATCTACGACTACGTCACCAGCGAGATCCGCTACGTGGCGCTGCTGCTGGGCATCGGCGGCTGGAAGCCCCTGGAGCCCGAGCGCACCCTCAACACCGGCTACGGCGACTGCAAGGCCACCGCGGCGCTGCTGGTGACCCTGCTGGATTCGGTGGGCATCGAGGCCTACCCGGTGCTGATCCGCACCAACACCCGCGGGCGGCTGGACTGGGAGCAGCCCGCCGTGGGCCTCTTCAACCATATGATCTGCGCGGTGCCCTTCCAGGAGGGCATCGGCCCCGAGCAGTTGGGTACCCGGCTGAGTCTGGACGGCGAGCCCTATTTCGACGAGTACCTCTTCCTCGACGGTGTGGCCGAGTACCACACCTGGTGGGAGCTGCCCGAGATGGACCAGGGCTGTCGAGTCTACATCTGCGATCCGGACGGCGGCCGCTTCGCCCGCACCCCGCTCTACCCACCCGCCGACAACCTGCTGGTCTCCAGCACCCGGCTGGAGATCGACGAGAACGGCGACGCTGCGGGATACCGAGAGCTCGAGTACGGCGCCAACAACGCCCCGGGCCGCCGCCGCGACTATCGCCAGCTCGAGCGCCAGAAGACCAACCTGGAGCGCTACTGGAACAACCGCTACCCCGGCGCCCTGGTCAGCGGGATCGAGCTCAGCGATATGGCCGACATGTCACAGAGCGTGCGCTTCGCCTACGATCTGCTGCTGCCCAACCTGGCCGTCACCCGGGACGGCACGATGAGCTTCGCCAGTCATCTGCATCTCGACAAGCTCTCCCAGAGCTACGGCACGCTCACCGAGCGCCGCTACCCGCTGCGCCTGGACCGGCGCTGGAGCCAGTCGACCACCGTCGAGTTCGTCCTGCCGCCGGGTTACCAACCCCTGGGCCTGCCCGACGATGTCGAGTTGCGCGCCGAGTCGACCGCCGGCGAGCCCCTGGTCTCCTACCGGTGCAGCTTCAGCTTCAGCGACGGCGTGCTACGCGTCGTCGACGATCTGGTTTTCGACGCCCCCGAGGTCGCCCTGGAGGACTACGCCGAGTTCCGCGCCTTCCTGGCGGCCTACGACCGCACCCAGAACCTGATCCTGACGATCCAGAAACCATGAGCAACCATGACAAGCGAGGTTCGATGAAGCCCGGTGTCAGCCTGTTCAAAACCCCGGCCCTGCTCCTGACTATGCTCCTTCTGCTGCTCGCCTGCGGCGGACTCGAAGAGGCCGTCTATGTCGGCGTCATCGGTCCCGAGACCGGGAGCTACAGCAACTTCGGTGTCGAGACCTACCACGGCGCCTCGATGGCCGTCAGCGCCTTCAGCAAGGGCAAGTTCACCTCCGAGGAGCTGCCTCTGCGGGTGATCCATTACGACACCGGAGGCGACCTGGAGTTGATGGAGGAGCAGTTCCGCCGGATGGTCGAGGTCGACGGCGTCGCGGCGGTCATCGTCAGCGACCCGCGTCCCGAGGCGGTTCGGCTGGCCGGTCGCCTCGCAAGCGAGCTCGACGTCGCCGTGTTCCTGGCCGCCGACACACTTAATACCACGGCCGAGCTGGACGCGCCCAACCTGTACAATCTCTGCCCCGATTATCACCAGGTCATCCCCCGGGTCGTCGGGATCGCCGCCGATTGGACCAGCGCAGACAAGCTGGCCCTCGTCAGCAGCGGACTACCGCTCAATCAGGATTACCTGAAGCTTTTCCGGCGCGAGCTCGAGGACCGGGACGATCTCGATATCCTGGAGCTGGAGCTCTCCCTCACCGGTTACGATTTCGAGTCGGCGGCCTATCGCCTGCTGGCCGACGGTTACGACACGTTCATTTTCAACGGCTCCCGCAGCGATCTGCTGTCGCTGATGACCGTCGCCGCGGAGATAACCTATCTGCCGACCTTCGTGACCCTGGCCGACGCTCTACCGCGACGCCTGGAGCTTCCCGAGAATCATGTCCTGGATCACGGCTATTTCATCGGCGGCTTCTCGCCCTTCTCCGATGATGCCCGGACGACGGCCTTCACCGAGACCTTCCGCACCAGGGTGGGCTACCTGCCCAGCTACACCGCCGCCGCCGGATACGACGCCGCGCGGATCATTATTCGGGCGATCAACAAGGCCGACAGCGGTGAGGCCGGACCTGTCGGTGGAGCCGTGGCCGCTCTGGACGACCACCTGGGCGTGGCCGCCGAGTATGATCTTGAAAACGCTCCCGGTGAGGTCTTCATCGAGCGCGCCCTGCCCGCTCCCACGGGCATCGATATCGAACTGGTGGAGGAGACTCCTCTGCTGCCGCCCTCGACGACGGGCGCCGCCATGGTCGAGGAGCCCGTCATCGGCACCGCCGGTCGCGAAGACCTCCCCGACGATGCCGCGACCGACGAAGAAGACACCTCCGAGCCCGACACCGATGAGGGTTAGCGGTCGAGCACGGGTCACGGAACGCCGTGAGACGGCGCCGGAGATCGTCGAACTGCGGCTGGAGCCGCCACCGGGGTTCACCATCTCCCCGGGGGGCTTCGTTGAACTCGCCGCCGGCGGAGACACCCTCCTACGTCGACCCATCTCCGCCGCCGGTTTCCGCGACGGTCTGCTGCGGCTGATTGTGCGAGTGGTCGGCGCGGGCACTGCCAACCTGGCGGAGCTGCGCCCCGGCGACGATGTCGATCTGCTGGGACCGCTGGGCGCGGAGCGGACGATCGACGTAGCCGGGCGCCGGTTGATCCTGGTTGGCGGCGGTGTCGGCCTGGCCCCGCTGCTGTTCTTCGCCGATGATTACGCCGGGCGGGCCGCGACCGTCGAGCTCCTCCTCGGTGCCGCCACCGGCGAAGAGACCCGGGGCTACCTGGCCCTGGTCCCCGGCGGATTGACGGCGCGCGCCGCCAGCGATGACGGCGGCGAGGGCCTCTGCGGCCCGGTGACCGACCTGCTGGCCGGGCTTTTGAACGAGGATTGCGGAAACGAAGACATCGTCGTCGCCTGCGGACCCCCGGCGATGCTGGACTGCGTCCGCCGTCTGACAGCTACGGCCGTCGAGCGCGGTCGCAGCGTCGAGACCTGGGTGCTCCTCGAAGCCCTGATGGCCTGCGGAACCGGTCTCTGTCGCGGTTGCGCCGTTCCCGCCACCGAGGGCGGCTACCGCATGGTCTGTCAGGACGGCCCCCTCTTCCTCGCCGATGAACTCGCCTGGCCTCTGCCCGAGCAGCCCCGGCCCACCCGCCTCGTCCTGGAGGGCTCCGCCCCGGCGCCCGAAGAGTCCCTGCGCACCCGTCTGGGACCCCTGGAGCTGGCCACACCGCTGATCACCGCCTCGGGCACCAGCGGTTACGGCCCCGAGCTGGCCGAGGCCGGCGGGCTGGAGGGCGTCGGCGCCCTGGTGACCAAGACCGTCACCCGGGAGCCCCGAGCGGGCAATCCTCCGCCCCGGCTCTGGGAGACCCCGGCGGGGATGCTCAACTCCATCGGCTTGGCCAACGTCGGCCTGGAGCGCTTCTTAGCCGAGGAGCTGCCCCGGGCGCTGGAGCTCGGCGTGCCGATCATCGTCAACCTCGGCGGTTCGACGATCGAGGACTACGTCGAGACGGCCCGGGCGCTGGGCCGCCTCGAGGGGCCGGCCGCCCTGGAGCTCAACGTGAGCTGCCCCAACGTCGGTCGCGGCGGGATCCAGTTCGGCACCGACCCCGGCGTCGTCGACGAGCTGGTCTCCCGGGTCCGCGAGGTTGTCCCCGAGCGGCCCCTCTTCGTCAAGCTGACCCCCAACGTCACCGACATCACCGTTCTGGCCCGCGCCGCCGTCGCCGCCGGCGCCGACGGCCTGACCGCGGCCAACACCCTGCTCGGTCTGGCCCTGGACCCGCTGACCTCGCGTCCGGTGCTGGGCAACGTCCTGGGCGGCCTCTCCGGACCGGCGATCCGCCCCGTGGCCGTGCGACTGGTCCACCAACTACGGAGCGCTCTGCCCGACACGCCGATCATCGGTCTGGGCGGCGTCGAGGACTGGCGGGGCGCCGCCGAGCATCTGATCGCCGGAGCCGACGCCGTCGGCCTGGGCACGGTGAACCTCTACCGCCCCGGCGCCGCGGCCCGTATCGCCCGCGACCTGCGCCGACTGGTCAGCCTGCGCGGAGTGAAACGGCTGGACGAGCTGGTTTCCGGCCTGGTCCTCGATCGAGGAGAATAAGGTGCGCTGTCCCTTCTGCGGCCAGGACGACGACCGGGTGATCGATACTCGGCCCAGCCGGGGCGGCGAATCCATCCGCCGCCGCCGGGAGTGCCTGGCCTGCTCGCGGCGCTTCACCACCTACGAGACCGTCGAGGAACCCGAGCTCTACGTTATCAAGAACGACGGCGGACGCGAACCCTTCGACCGCGAGAAGGTCCGCCGCGGCCTGGCCCGGGCCTGCGAGAAACGCCCGGTTTCCAAGGAACGTCTCGACGAGCTTGTGGCCGCCCTGGAGACCGACCTGCGCAACCGACTGGTCGGCGAGGTGCCCAGCCGGGAGATCGGCGAGTGGCTGATGCGCGAGCTGGCCGAGATCGACGAGGTGGCCTACGTGCGCTTCGCCAGCGTCTACCGCCGCTTCACCGACGGCTCTCAGTTCGCCGAAGAGCTGCGCCGCCTGACACGGACCCGCAAGAAGCGTCGGGCCCGCCGCGCCAAGAAGCCCCTCCGCGAGCAGGAACCGCCCCTGTTCGATCTCGAACGCGACTGATCCCCCGGCTCTCCAATGACGCAAACCGGCCTCGCCCGACGCGTTGGACTCAACACCGGCCTGGTGATGGGTTCCGAGGTATTACGCAAGCTGCTGGCCCTGGCCCTGCAGCTCATCGCCGTGCGCGCCTTCGGTGACGCCGGTTACGGCCGCTACACCTTCGCCGTGGGTTTCGTGGCCCTCTGGGCCCTGGGCAACGACCTGGGCCTGGCCGAGCTGACCGTGCGCGACGTGGCCCGACAATCCGAGCGCGCGCCGGGCTACCTGGTCGACGTCCTCAGCCTCAAGCTGATCTTCGGCCTGCTCGCCCTGGGCGCGCTGACCCTGGTCGCCGGTCGCACCCAGCCCGCCGAGCTGTCCATAATCGTCTGGGCCGGGCTGGGGGCGATCATTTTCGCCGGCAGCCGCGAGGCCGCCCTGGGCGTACTCAAGGGCACCCAGGACTTCCGCACCCTCTTCCGGCTCAACCTGATCGGCGACCTGCTGACCCTGGGCCTGGGTTTCGCCGCCGTGATCCTGGGCAAGGGTCCCGAGGGCCTGATCGTGGCCACTTCGGCCGCCGCCGCCCTCTCCTCCCTGGTGAGCCTGCTCTGGACACGGAAGCGCTTCGGCTCCGCCAGACCGCGCCCCCGGCGCTGGTGGAAGCTGATCAAGGCCGGGCTGCCCTTCGCCTTGGCCAGCGTCTTCATCATCTTCTACAAACTCATCGACGTCAGCATGTTAAAATACATGATCGGACGCGATGAGGTCGTGGGCTGGTACGGGGCCGGGGTGCGACTCTATAACGTGCTGCTTTTCCTCCCCGCCGCGCTGTCGGCGGCGCTGTTCCCCGCCCTCGCCGAGCTGGCCGGGGACCGCCCCCGGCTGACCCGGGCAACCAGCGCCGGCGTCCGGCTGCTCCTGGCCTTCGCCCTGCCCGCCGGACTGCTGTTCTTCTTCCAGGCCGGACCGCTGATCTCATTGGCCCTGGGCGACCAGTACGGTCCCACCGCCCCGGCCCTGCGCATCCTCGGGCTGACCCTGCCCCTGGTCTTCGCCGGCTATCCCCTGGCCACCCTGCTCAAATCCACCGGGGGCGAACGCACCTTCGCCGGGATCTCCCTGGGCGGCGGCGTGGTCAATATCCTGACCAACCTCTACGCCATCCCCCGCTGGGAGCACGTCGGCGCCGCCGCGACGACCCTGCTCACCGAAGCCCTGGTCCTGATCGCCTTCATCGTCGCCGCCCGGAGCAAACTCGGCAAGACCGGACTGGCCCGGCCGCTGGCCGCCACAATGCTCAGCGGCGCACTCTACGGCGCGGCCTGTTACCTTTTACCCCTCTGGGGCGCCCTGGCCGCTCTGCCGCTATACCTGGTCCTGCTGCGCCTCACCGGCGCCGTAAACGCCGAAGACCTCAAACGGCTGCGCGGCATCTTCCAGCGGCATAACGCCCACGACGACGAACCGGACGCCTGAGGTCGGGACCTTCGCCGAGCCCCCGGCCGCTCCGCCACCCTCGAAGACGCGGCGGCGTTGGCACGTTTCTTGCAATGCCTTCCCACGGCACCCTCCCCCGGCGGACACGACGGCCGTCGCTGCGCCGACGGCGCGGCCTCGGTTCCGCAAGAAACGTGCCAACGCCTCTTCTGGACGCGGGGGAACGCACTCGGCGCGACTCGGCGAAGGTCCCGACCTTCGGCGGGTTTCCGTCAACAACCACAACTTCAACATTGGACGAACCATGCAGGTAGCCACCATTGTCGGGGCTCGACCCCAGTTCATCAAGGCCGCCACGGTTTCCCGGAGCCTGAAGGAGCGCGGGCTGGAGGAGCTGCTGATCCACACCGGTCAGCACTACGACCTGCGTTTGTCGGGCATCTTCTTCGACGAGCTGGAGCTGCCCGAGCCGATGTACAATCTGGGTATCGGCAGCGCCGGCCACGGTCGTCAGACCGGGCAGATGCTCATCGCTTTGGAAGAGGTGCTGCGCAAGCACGAGCCCGGCGTGGTGGTCGTCTACGGCGATACCAACTCGACGCTGGCCGGTGCTCTGGCCGCGGCCAAGCTCCACCTGCCTTTGGTCCACGTCGAGGCCGGGATGCGCTCGGGCGACCGCCGCATGCCCGAGGAGATCAACCGCGTAGCCACCGACCACGTCAGCGACCTGCTGCTCTGCGTGACCCAGACGGCGGTGGAGAACCTTTCCGCCGAGGGCATTCAAGCCGGGGTTCACCTGATCGGCGACGTGATGTACGACATGATGCTCTGGGCCAAGCCCCGGTCGGACCGTTTACGCAGCGAAATGCTCGTCGGGATGAACCTTGAGGACGAATCCTATATCCTTGCCACCATCCACCGCCCACGCAACACCGACAAACCCGAGCGGCTGATCCAGATTCTCGACGCCCTGTTGGAGTTCGATGAAAAGGTGGTCCTCTCCCTGCACCCGCGCACGCGCAAGCGCCTTGAGACGCTGGGCCTCCTGGACCGTTACGCGTCGATCATCTACGATCCATTGAGCTACCTGCAGATGCAAGCACTGCTCTCCTCGGCGCGCCTGCTGGTGACCGACTCCGGCGGCCTGCAGAAGGAGGCCTACTTCCACGGCACCCCCTGCCTGACGCTGATGCCGCAGACCGAATGGGTGGAGACGGTGAAGAGCGGCTGGAACTGCCTGACGGCGCCCTGGGAGCTCGCTGAAGCCCTGCACGGTTTCGTGGAGCCCCTGGATCGGCCGCCCTTCTTCGGCGATGGTCGGACCGGCGAGAAGGTCGCCGAGATCCTGGCCCGCTTCGACGGTGGATACAAAGCTCGACCTTGAGAGTATCTTGTAAATCGCATATACTCGGTTCACTGCGCGTGCAGCGGCCGGGGCTGTAGAAACCAGGCTCCCACGTCGATGCAATAAGTTATGGGTTATCATACGTAACCGAACCAGTACTTTAACTGTGTTAAGCTGCCTCGCTGAATCTATGCGAGGATTCTGATGGGCATCATGGAACGTGTTTGGACCAGATCGGGCTGATTGAGAAAGTTTTGCCGGGCCGTTTTTCACGTCACAGAAACGCATGTTGTTGGCCACACAATCATATGGCTAACCCTTAATGCTTGTTATTAATACACTTAGGAGTCAGTGACCATCTGCCGTCAGGGCATATGCAAGTGTGCTGATAGCTAGGCCGGCTTAGGACGACGCTCATCGTAGCCGCCACTTTTTGACTGCCCGTCCCGTGACAGGTAACTGGTGATCATCATCACTATTATCAACAGGATACAATCACGATCAGGCCCGGTCTGCGAGTACGACCTAAAACTATTCGGGATCACTTAACTGTCACGGACCATGGTGTTACTGGATGGGATCATCACAGAAGATGAACAACACATTCGCAACTCGGGAAAGCCGCATCGAGAAAGGGGCTTCACAAAAACCCGCAGCAACGTGTCATCCAGCGAAGCAGGATAGAGTTCGAAGCTGCTAGAGCGAGCAATAGAGCGTCGTCAGCAAGTCATGCTCACGGCGTGGTCGATTCCCGAGCGGGATCTACAGCCTCCGGCTTCCAGCGGAACTCAATGCAAGACCGGGTTTAGTGCCACCTGGCAGCGGTATGACAATGGCGGTGAATAATAGTTATAAAGCAACCAATGACTGTCTATTAGCTGGATGAGTCGGTTCAGGTGCGAGTGATAATCCCTACTGGATAACGTTCTGAGACATGCGGTCAGCAGGCAATCAGGTGTGCGCATCGAGTGAGCTGCTTGTGGCAGGCACGTGGATTGTCACATTCCCAGGATGCCCGAAGAGACGTCAGGCAGCACCATTTTCAACTGCCTGGCGCAGCAAGCATCGATGATGGCGCATCGATCCTAAGCGTGATATTATCAATTATATAACTATATATCTGGCAGGCGCCGTGGGGTTTAGTTAGCAGGCCAAACATCATCCGGCAAAACCTCGTATAAGCAGCATTTATCGATGTGGGGTGGTGTTTAGAGTTGGAGTTGGCTGGTCCATGCTCGTGTGTATGGTCGTGTGTGATGCCAACTATTAATTCTCAGTCTATCAATCGGGTGAGTCGTTTCCGATGCGAGTGATGATCCCAACTGTTAGGACCCTTCTCCGCCGTCCCTCGGCGTACCCGGACTGGAGCGCCGGGTGGGTATGCCGGAGCGAATGAGCGGGTGAGCAAGGGATTCAGCCGAGTCACAGCAAGGAGTCATGGGATGAGCCAGATGCATGAGCTAGCCATCATCGGCGGCGGGCCGGCCGGCCACACCGCCGCCATCTACGCCAAGCGCGGCGGCGTCGACTTCGTCGTCTTCAACGACGGCCTCACCGGGGGCCAGATCGCCACCACGGCCACCCTGGAGAACTACCCCGGCGTGGTGGGTCCGATCTCCGGCGTCGAGTTCTCCCAACTGATGGACAAGCAGGCCGAGCAGATCGGCTTCGAGTTCGAGGCCTCGCGTATCGAGAAGATCACCGAGGAGAACGACCACTTCGTTCTCACCGACGACTACGACGAGAACTGGCGGGCCAAGGTGATCATCCTGGCCGCCGGAGCCCACTACCGGCCCTTCCCCCTCGAGGAGACGCCCAAGTACCACGGGCGTGGGCTTTCCTACTGCGCCACCTGCGACGGCAACTTCTTCCGCGGCCAGTCGGTGGCCGTGGTCGGCGGCGGCGACACCGCCCTCGAGGACGCCCTCTACCTCTCGCGTATCTGCGAGAAGGTCTATCTGGTTCACCGACGGCGCGAGTTCCGCGGTCAACCGGTGCTCCAGTGGCAGGTTCGCGGCGTGGAGAACATCGAGCTGGTGATGCCCTGCACCCCGCAACGCATCGAGGGCGAAGACGGCGTCGAGGCCCTGGTGGTCAAGAACAAGGAGAGCGGTGAGCCCCGACGGCTCGCGGTGACCGGTATCTTCTCCGCCCTGGGGCTGTTACCCAACAGCGAGTTGGTCGAGGGACTGGTCGAGACCACGGATTACGGCTACGTCAAGGTCGACGCGCGGATGCACACCAGCCACCCGCGCATCTTCGCCGCCGGCGACGTCACCGACTCCCCGCTGCGCCAGATCGCCGTGGCCGTGGGTCAGGCGGCCATCGCCGCCGAGAGCGCCCGCTGCTGGATCAACGAGAACTGCGCCATCGAGATGGAGCGGGGTTGAGAGCCCGGCGCGCCATGCTCGCGGTCCCGTTGATCGCCCTGCTGCTGGGCGGTTGCCGACCGACGATCGATCCCGAGGCCTGGGAAGCCCTGCCCTGGAACCCCACCGAGGTGCGAGTCCGGCTGGCGGCGGGGCGCGAGCTGTTGCTGGTGGCCTTCCCCGACGGCGGCGGCCTCGACACCCCCGAGGGCGAGCGGCTCTACCGGGTGCCGGCGGGCTGGGAGCTGGTCTTCTCCCGGGAGGGAGGCGGGCTGGCGGTCAACGGTCAAAGCCTGCCCGGCGACACCGTCGTCCTGCGGCCCGACGGCTCAACGGCCGATCCCCGGTTGGGCTTCAACCACGCCGACTACCGGGGCGAGTTCATCGTCGGTCTCGACGACTCCGGCCTGCTGCTGGTCAACCGTCTGGACGTCGAGGAGTACCTGCGCGGTGTGCTGCCCGCCGAGACCTACGCTTCCTGGCCCGCCGCGGCCCTCGAGGCCCAGGCCGTGGTTAGCCGCTCCTACGCCCTGGCCCGGGCTTGGAGCCGCCCGATGGACACCTGGCAACTGCGCGCCGACACCGGCGACCAGGTCTACCGGGGCCGCGACGTCGAGGATCCACGCACCGACGCCGCCTTGGCCGCCACCGCCGGACTGGTGGCGGTCTACGACGACGGATTGATCACCGCCTACTTCAGCTCCTGTTGCGGCGGACACACCGTCCCCGTCGAGGAGGCCTGGCCCGGCTCGGCGCCCCTGCCCTACCTGGGCGGCGTCGACTGCCCCTGGTGCGTCGACTGTCCCAACCACGAATGGGAGCTGCGTTTGGAGTTCGACCAGCTCTCGGCGGCGCTGGCGCAGGCCGGTTACACCAACGCCCCGCTCTGCGGCCTGCGTCCCTCGACCTCGACGCGCAGCGGGCGGGTGACCGCCGTCGAGTTCACCAACACCGCCGGTGAGAGTTTCAACCTCGGCGGCGAGGAGCTGCGCCGTGTCATCGGCTACTCCCGGCTGAAGAGCACCCGCTTCGCGATCGCCTCCAGCGACGCCGCCGGCCTGAATCTGCGCGGCGGCGGTTACGGTCACGGCGTCGGGCTCTGCCAGTGGGGCGCCCGGGGGATGGCCGAGGCCGGCCACGGCCTCGAGGAGATCATCGACTTCTACTACCCCGGCGCCGAGGTGCGCGACTACCGCGGCCTCGAACCCCCGCCGAGCTAGCCTCGTTCCCGAGGAGCACCTGTGGTCCCACCCTGGCGATCCGACCGGGTGAGTCTGGATGAACTGCGCGAACGGCTGGGGTCCGCCGACCTGATACCGAGTCAGCGCCCTCTCCTCGACGACCTGGCCGACAGGCTGGCCGAACTGGAGCGGATCGGAGTCGCCGAACTGGCAACGTTGCGCCGAAGTCTCAAGAGCAAGGCCAAACGCAGCGCCCTGGCCGGGGAGACCGGTCTCGATACGGCCTGGCTGAACCTGCTGCGCCGCGCCGTCGAGGGCTTTTGGCCGGGACCTCGCAAGCTGACCGAGTACGATTGGGTGGCGGGGGAGCTGCTGGAATCCCTGGCACGGGCGGGGATCAAAGACACCGGAAAGCTCCTCGCCGCCGATCACGACGAGACGGCCCGGACAACCGGGCTCACCACGTCGGACCTCGATGAGCTCTACACCCTGGCCGATCTCTGCCGCATCCAGTGGGTCGGGCCGACCTTCGCCCGGGTGCTCCTCGCCGCGGGCTATTCCACCCCCGCCGCCGTGGCCGCCGCCGATCCCACCGAGCTCGAACGGGCTCTGAAGGCGGCCAACGCCCACGGTCGCTACTACAAGGACGCTATCGGCTCCCGCGACATCGGACGCCTGATCCACGCCGCCGCCTACGTCCCGCCCCGCGAGGCCTGAACACCATGCTCCACGAACAGGCTTTCCACTTCGAGACCACCGGTGAGGGCGCCGTCGTCGACCTCTGCGCCGCCCTGGCCGAGTTCCTCACCACCGCCCCCTTCGCCGACGGCCTCTGCTCCATCGCCGTCACAGGTTCCACCTGCGCCGTGACGACTATCGAGTACGAGCCCGGCCTGGTCCGCGACCTGGCCGAGCTGCTCCAGCGCCTGGCCCCCCGGGGTCCCGAGTACCACCACGACGCCCGCTGGGGCGACGGCAACGGTTTCTCCCGCGTCAGGGCGGCCTTGCTGGGTCCCTCGATCAGCTTCGCCGTGCTCGCCAAACGCCCCCGCCTGGGGACCTGGCAGCAGCCCGTGCTGCTCGATTTCGACAACCGGCCGCGCCGCCGCGAGGTCTCCTTCGCCCTGGTCGGCTGATCCTCGATCAAGTCAAGCAAGCCCACCGGTGGGACTCCAGGTCCCACCGGTTTTCCAATGCATCCAAGCGGGTTGATCAAGAAGTCCACCGACGCCTATAGGGAGACGAACTGCGGGATGATCCAGCTCCCGTCGCGGACCCTTCCCGAATCGGCGGGTGGAGTGAGCGAAGGATTGAAACCGTCTCTTCCAGCTATGTATCATAGTGATAGGTGGCCCCGACCATCACTCCAGCCTGGAGGAGACGATGTCCACGACCCGCCGAAGCCCGATCTTCTTGCTCGGCCTGCTGTTGCTGAGCCCGCCCGTCCTTGGCGAGACCGATGTCCAGAGCGACTGGTCCGGCGGCGGCGGACTGGCCGGTCCCGTCGACGACTGGGGTGACCGCTTCATGACCTCGACGGATGTCGATTACGACGGCACCTCCGGTGAGCTGAGCCTGGCCGTGGATCCGCCCGAGCACATCCTGGCCGACGGCTAGGGACAACCCTGCGGCCTGTACGTCGTGGACTTCGACGACGACGATGACGATCTGATCGTCGGCTCCCAGACCAGCGGTGTAGCCTGGTACGAGAACCCGGGCACCTTGGTGAACTGAACCGTTCACGCCATCGACGCCGCCTTCGGCTCCTGTTTCTCACCCTTCGCCGGGGACATCGACGACGACGGAGACCTGGACGTAGTCGCCTGTTCCTGGGGCTTACAGCAGGTGGCCTGGTGGGAGCGCGACGGCGCGACCTTCACCAAGCACCTCATCGCCTCGGGTTTCACCCAGGCCCACGAAATCCACGTCTGCGACATCGATGACGACGGCGATCTGGATGTGCTGGGCGCCGCGGCGGGGATCGAAGAGATCGCCCTCTGGTATTCCGACGGCGCCGTCATTCCCAACTGGACCCATCAGCAGGTGGACGGCGCCTGCGGCGGGGCGCGCTCCGTCGCACCGCTGGACTACGACGACGACGGCGACCTGGACCTCTGCGCAGCGGCGTTGACCGACGACGAGATCGTGCTCTACCGCAACCTGGGCGGAGCCCCCTTCAACTGGCAGAAGATCGTCCTCGACTCCAACTTCACCAGCGCCCACCGCGTCGAGGTGGTCGACATGGACGACGACGGCGATCCGGACATTCTGGCCAGCTCCTTCGGCCTGCCCGGCGGGGTGGCCTGGTGGGAAAACGACGGCTCCTGGACCCGCCATAACATCGAGAGTGCCCGCGCCGGTATTCTCAATGCCGCCGCCATGGATATCGACGGCGACGGCGACCTGGATACGGCCTACACCAACAACAATACCGGCGAGGTGCGCTGGGCCGAGAACCCGGGCGGCTCGGGAGTCTGGACCAGCCGGGTGCTGGCCGACGACCTCCCCGGGGCCTGGCACGTCGTGGAGCTGGACCTGGACGGCGACGGCTTGGCCAACCCCTGCGCCGCGGCCTCCCTGGGCGATCGCGTCGCCTGGTACGAAAAGGACGGCTTCACCGCTCAGGGAACGCTGACCAGCTCTTTTCTCTCCACCGACGGAGCCGCCGACTGGGAAGCCCTCTCCTGGGACGTTCAAGCGCCGACGGGCGCGACGGTCACCGTCGAGGTGCGCTCCGGCGATGCGATGACCGCGATGAGCCCCTGGGAGCCCGTGGGCGCGTCGGGGGACGACGCCTCGGCCTACGCCCCCGACGGCCGGGAGCTGTTCCAGTACCGAGTGACCCTGAAGACCACGGATCCTTTAATCACGCCGGTCTTCGAGGAGCTGTCCCTGACCCGGCAGGCGTCCAGCGCAATCGGGAAGCCTCGACTGGTGGGTCTTGGACTGGAGGAGGGCGCCCTGCTGCGCTGGGAGATCGTCGGTGATGCCCCCGCCGCCCTACGTCTGTTACGCGACGACGACGCCCCAATCGTCATCGCCGACAACCTCGTCGGCTCGACATCCTTCTTGGACCGCGACGCCGTACCCGGTGGAACCCACACCTATCACCTCGAGGCCTTTGACGCCGCCGGACGGACCGTCACCAGCGCCCCGGTGACCATCACGCTCCCCGTCGGATCCGTCGAGGGTCTCTCTTTGGCGGCGCCCTATCCCAATCCGGCTCGGGATTGCGTCGTACTGGAGACTGTGCTGCCCGCCGAAAGCGGTCCCGTCGAGCTGGCGGTCTACGACCTGGGCGGCCGGCTTATCGAAAGCCGCCGCTTGACCGGGACGGCTGGTCGACAGCGGATCGTCCTGGACACCGGCGGCTACGCCGCCGGTGTCTACCTGGCCCGGTTGGAGGGGGCGGCGGCCTCGGCCCGGCGGCGCTTCGTCATCGCGTTCTAGCCGGATCAACTGTCAGATAGGCTGCGGGGACGGCATGGGCCGCCCCCGTGTCAATAGCCGTCGGTGAATGCCCGCCGCCGATCGACTGTTATGTGATCAGCCGATTAAGCGGTTGCCTGTGTTTCGCGTGCTCAAGCCTCGGGGTCACCGGATCGGTTAACTATTGGGGTTACCACTCGAATCGCGACCACTCCCCGGTGCTAAGTGTTTGTTTGTCCAGCTTTTTGATTCACTTAGCCGTCTTATCGCAGGTTTCCTCGCTGAGCTTGCATAGTATATGCGGTTAGATGATGACCGGATATACTCATCGACAAAGCTGTCCGTGGCCCATCTGGTGCGGTCTTCACTACTGGAGGCTGGTTCGGGAGTCCACTGACAGTTGAATCGATGCCGAAGTCCACAATCGGTTCTATGCCAAGCTGCCCAAGCTCCAATTGAGAAACTGTAGGTATGCCGCAACCAAGACCAGACAATCCGACACTCATCTTCGAGGCGGCCTCTGATGCGCAAACGGGGCCATCACGGCCCCGTCTGATCGACGAAGGGACCCGGAGCTACTTGACCTCGTCCTCGATCTTACGCCGCCAGCCCCGGGACGTGCGAGCGGCCAACTGCTTAAGCTTGCCGGAGATCAGCAGCCGCTGGCCCTTGCCAAGATGATCGACGAAGAGGATGCCGTCGAGATGGTCGATCTCGTGCTGCACCGCCCGAGCGCCCAGGGCGATCAGCTCAACTTCGACGGGCTCGCCGTCCAGGTTGGTCGCCCGCAGCTTGGCCCGCGAGGGACGGCGCACCCGGCCGTAGATCTCGGGGAAGCTCAGGCAGCCCTCGCGATCGGTGTAGGACTCGCCCGAGGTCTCCAGCTCGGGGTTGATGAAGGCGACGGGCTCCTCGGCCCCGGAGACCAGCTCGTGATGCAGGACGAACAGGCGGATGTTCTCGCCGACCTGGGGCGCGGCCAGGCCCACCCCGGAAAAGGCCGTCATGGTTTCGGCCAGCGAGGCGGCCAGCTCGCGGACCTCGTCGGTGATCTCGTCGACGGGCTCGCTGACCCGGCGCAGGATCTCGTCTTCGTAACAAACGATGGGCAGAACCGCCAAAAGGACTCCCGTTCATTGTAGTATGGTCTGTCGGACAAGTCCTCCCGAGGGTACACTGTTAATCCCGAGGCGTCAACTCGGATGTTGCCGCGTGTCGGATTTGAAGGGGGAACAAACCACCGTCCCGGCTGCGTAATGATAGGGAATCGTCTCACCCCCCAACCGAAACCAACGAACACCGACGCTTTGAATACAACGCCGCGAGCGGTAACGCCAACGAGGTGCAACAATGTCCAAGCGCGCCCTACTGCCGACCATCCTTCTGCTCGTCCTGATTCTATCTCCGTTGACCGTCCAGGCCCAGGACGGTCTCGAGCTGCTGCGACTGCTGCAGGACGCCTTCGCAGCGGTGGCTGAACGCGCCGCGCAGTCCGTGGTCTATATCGAGGTCACCAGCCGCATCGATGAGACCGAGGAGTTCTACTACGAGTTCTGGGGCTGGGAGAATCCCGAGGAGATCCGCGGCGCCGGTTCGGGGTTCATCATCGACGCCGAGGGCTACATCATGACCAACGCCCACGTGGTGGCCGATGCCGAGGATATCCAAGTAACCCTGGCCGACGAGCGCAAGTATGAAGCCGAGTTGGTCGGCGCCGACATCGATTCCGACGTGGCCCTGATCCGCCTGACGGACTTCGACGGCGGCTCCCTGCCCGTCGCCGAGCTGGGCGACTCCGATGCCATCCGCGTCGGCGACTGGGTGCTGGCCATCGGCAGCCCCTTCGGCTTGCAGCACTCGGTCACCCAGGGCATCATCAGCGCCACGGGGCGCAACAACCTGGGCCTGGCCAATTACGAGGATTTCATCCAGACCGACGCCTCGATCAATCCCGGCAACTCCGGCGGCCCCCTGGTCAACCTCGACGGCCGGGTCATCGGGATCAACTCGGCCATCCGCGCCGGCGGCGGCTTCGGCGAGTCTCACAGCATCGGTGTAGGTTTCGCGATCCCGATCAACATGGCCGTGCGTATCGCCCGGGACCTGCGCGAAGAGGGCGCGGTCACCCGGGGTTGGCTGGGCGTCTCGATCCAGGACGTCAGCGCCGAAATGGCCAAGGCCCTGGACCTCGGCGAGGTCCGCGGCGCCCTGGTCGCCGAGCTCTTCCCCGAATCGCCCGCCCTCGAGGCAGGATTGATGATCGGTGACGTGATACTGGCCCTCGAGGAGGCGCCGATCCGCGACGCCAACGACCTCAAGAACCGGGTCGCCGTCCTAGAAGTCGGTGAAAAGGCCGAATTCCTGGTCAATCGCGACGGCCGCGAGCTGAGTATCGAGGTCGAGATCGGCCGTCGCCCCAAGGACCTGCAGACCTACTACGAATCCCTGGAGTCCGGCGCCGTGGAGAGCTACCGCGTCGAGAACCTGGGGCTGACCGTCCAGGACCTAACTGAGGAGCTGGCCGAGGAGCTGGAGCTCTCCGACACCTCGGGCGCTCTGGTTGCTCAGATTGACCGCGACGGCCCGGCCTACGTCGCCGGCATCCGGCGCGGCGACGTTGTCCTCCAGTACGATAGGATGGAGGTCGTCGACGCCGAGGACTTCCGCGGCATGGCCCGGCGCACCGCCGAGGGCGAGCCAGTGCTGGTGCTGATCTGGCGCGACGGCCGCACCGTCTTCCTGGCCGTGGAGCCCTAGAAACCCCTCGAACCATAAGCTTGGCGGAGCCCTTGTGGCTCCGCCCTTTCATTACCGCTTTCTCTGCACAACCTTCCACTATCCCGACCAGGAAGACGCTCCGACGAGACCTCGACGAAGAACCCTCGGGCCGACGAAAACCCTCCGGTATCCGCGGGAAGGCGTTGGCACGTTTCTTGCGGAGTAGCGGCGGCGGATCGCGCGAGAGGCGGCCCCGCCCCGCTGCAAGAAACGTGCCAACGCCGGGCCGGGTGTGGCGGCGTTCGCCGGAGGGCTTCGTCGAGGTTTCGTCGCCGCCGGGGCTCAGTCCTCGAGGGCGGCGCTGAACTTGTCCAGCTGTTCCTGGAAGAAGGCGTTCTCGGGGTCCAGTTCGAGGGCGCGTCGCTCCCACTCGACGGCGGCGGCGGCGTCGCCGGCGACGAAGTGAACCTCGGCGACGGTGTCGATGATGTTGGCGTCCTCGGGGAGCAGCTCGTGGGCGTCACGGGCCAGTTCGGCGGCGCGGTCGAGTTCGAGGCCCATTCCGGCCAGGGTCCAGGCGGCCTGGTTGTAGGCGTAGGCGCGTTGCTGGTCTGACAGGTCGCTGTGTTCGAGGTTGTCGACGATCTCCAGAGCCCGCTGGAGCAGTACCGGCTCGCCGGCTTCGAGATAGTGGGCCAGAACGGTGCCGGGCTCCCAGATCGTGTATAGCTCGGCCAGACGGGCCACCGGTTCGGGGTCGTCGTCGACGCGCAGGTCGACCAGGCGGTCGGTGACGCCCTGGTAACCGCCACGCTCGCTAACGACCAGCAGGGCGGCGGACTGCTTGCCCCGGGAGTCGCCTCCGGCGGCGTCCCCGGCCTCCAGGGCTGCCAAGAGGCGCCGGGCCAGATTGCCCTCGGCTTCTTCGAAGGCGGCGGCCATCGCCTTGACGACCTCTTCCCCGACCAGCAGGTTGCCCTGGACGCAGTAGCTCTCGCCGACGAGGTGACCCTTCCAGTCGTCGGCGTCATCGCCGGTGTGGGCTCCCGCGCGGCACCTGGTGTCGACGACGCCGAGTTGGCGGTATGAACTATCCTCATCGAGCTCGGTGAGGATCTCGACGACCTGCACGGCGGTGAAACCCGCATCGAGCAGGATCAAGCCGTCACGGCCGTAAGCCGGGTTGGTGTGGGCCTGGGTGGCCAGGGCGCCGACCTCGGCCTCGGCCCAGGGAACGAAGGCGCCCACGGCGAGGACCTTGCTGGCCACGGCGACGCCCCACTCCCCGGCGGCGGGATCGTGGGCGACGATGGAGAAGGTGGCGCAGCGTAGATCGGTATAGGTGGGCGCGGCGGCGGCGGCCAGAACCAGTAGCGGAACAAACGCTAACGAGCGGCGCGGGGTGTTCATTTGTTACTCCTTAGGATAGACTGAATAGCTGATAATCCTAATGAGAGCGATGGGGAAAAGGATCGGCACCGGTGGCAGCCATCCACTGGTCAGGCCGGGAGAGGGCGGGACAAGGAACCGAATCGGTTGAAGCGTGCGGTTGGGGCGGGGCTGTCATTGAGACTGCTGGAGGCCTGCTCCCCCCCGGGATATCGGCCGTCACCGAGTGGGAAGCACAAAGCGAACCCGGCAGGCTGAGTATACAACAGCGACCCCTGCGAGGGCCAAGACTTGCCCGCCGGCCCGGCCTGGGGTAATATCGGGGTGTCGAAGCCTCGACCCTACCGAGAAATCAAGGGGGCGCCATGCGCTGCGCACGTACGATCCTCATCCCGCTCTGCCTGATCCTGACGGTCCCGGCCGCCGCCGACGACGACTTGACCTTCGTCATCCTGGGCGACCGCACCGGAGGGCATCAGGAGGGCGTCTACGCCCGGGTTATCGAGAAATCTCTCATCGAGGGCGCCGAGCTCTACCTGACCGTGGGCGATCAGATCGAAGGTTACACCGAAGACACCGAGCGGGTGCGCCGGGAGTGGACCGAGTATCTCGAGCTGATCGAGGCTGTCGAGGCGGCCTTCTACATGGTTCCCGGCAACCACGACATCTGGGACGAGGCCAGCGAGGAAATCTGGGAGGAGGTCAGCGGCTTCGAGCCCAACTACGCCTTCGAGTTCGCCGGGGTGCACTTCGTCATCCTGGACACCAGCCGCCTGAACAATCCCGCCGAGATCGACCTGGAGACCCTGGTCTGGCTCGAGGATGAACTCGACGGCCACCGCGATCAGATTACCCTGGTCTTCTATCACAAGTCGCTGTGGTTCAACTTCGCCGCCCTGGGCCGCGAGGACCCCCTGCACGAGCTCCTCGTCGACTACGGCGTCGAGGCCGTCTTCTGCGGCCACTACCACACCTACGCCGCCGATGTCATCGACGGGGTCACCTACACCATGGTCGGCTCCTCGGGCGGCCATATGTGGGACGACATCCCGGAGCACGGCCACTTCTACCATTACCTCGTCGGCCGTATCGACGACGGTGGGCTGAGCCTGGAGATCGTGCCCCTGGAGCACGAGGGTCGCTGGGAGCACGGCTACCTGACCGCCGTCGAGCTCCACGGCTTCGAGCGTTTCAACAATGTGTTCGACCTCGGGGGTGTCTTCGTCGGCGAGAACCCGGCCGGGGAGCGGGTCGACTTCGAGTTGACGCTGACCAATCCCCTCGGGGAGCCGCTGGATGCCCTGCTGAGTTGGGAAAGCGCGGGCGACTGGAGCCTCGCCCCCCGTGAGGTTTCCCTGCTGCTGGAGCCCGGCGAGAGCCTGAGGCTCGAGTTCATCGCCGAGCTGGCCGAGGGTGGCGCCTTCTACCCCCTGCCCTGGGCCGAGGTCCGGCTGCCCTACCGCGAGGACCGCTACTACCGCGCCGGGACCTGCCCGCGCATCCTGCGCAGCGAGGTGGCCCGACCCCTGACCGAGCCGCTGATCGACGGCATCCTGTCCGCGACCGAGTGGGAGGGCGCCGGGGTGACCGACAGCTTCGCCGGCGACCAGGGCGGACCCAGCGACGCCGAGGCCACGCGCTTCTTCTGGGGCTACGGCCCGGAGCATCTCTACATCGCCGCCGAGTGCGTCCAGGAGGACCCGGCCTCGATCCGCGCCGAGACCACCGAGCGCGACGGCGCAGTCTACTACGACGACTGCGTCGGCTTCTTCTTCGCCCCCCGGGGCTCCGCCGGCGACGTCTACCAGGTCTACCTGAGCGTCCGCGACGTGATCTTCGACCAGCGTATCTTCACCGGTGAAGAGGGCCTGGAGACCGATACTAGCTGGAACGCCGACATCCGTCACGCCGTGCGCTACGAGGGCGGGGTCTGGACGGCGGAGCTGGCCGTTCCCTATACCGAGCTGGGGATGGAGCCGCCCGCGCCCGGCGACGCCTGGCGGGTCAACTTCCGCCGCAAGCAGGCCGCCGACGGGGCCACCGCCGACTGGCAGCACCCCATCGACTACAACGCGGAAGGCTTCGGCCGGCTGATCTTCGTCGAGGGCTAGCATTGAGATGCGCAAATCGGTGGTGGGGGCGTTCAATGCACACCGCGCCACGCACCCACGCCGCGCATTCCACCCATCCGCCGACCGGCTTGGAAGTCGTTGACGGCTACCACCACCGTCGCACTCCGGGCAAGCTCAAGGCTCAGCCCCCGAGTGAACAGCCACGGCTGCCGTCGCATCCCGACGGACGCAACGTAACACCCCGAAGGAAATAGTCTCGGCATCAATTGCCCGGGGTCATCACAAGAAACTGAACCTAACAATCACAACTCGAGAAAGCCGTCTCGAGAAGTGGGCTTGGTCATTACCCGAAAGAGGCGTCAACCAGCCAAGGCGGAGAAGAGACGAACCTTATCAACCATGGAATAGATCGCTGTTAGCAGATCATCTTCTCACAGCCTGGTCGATTCCTGAGTGGAACGACAGTCTCGGGCTTCCGGTGGTACTCCATGCAGGCTCAGGCGCCTCGCCGCCTGCGGCGGTACGTCAATGGCGGCGAGAATGCGCCATCGGGCGATGAATGACAATCTGATAGTCGGATAAGTCGGTTCAGAGACGAGTGGCACTCCCATTTACAAACTCAAGGACGCCCCGGGAGGCGTCCTTGATCATTATCCCTTCCGACGAATACGGCTACTCGAGATTCTTGATGCCGCCCCAACTGGTCTCGACGGTGTTCCAGTCGTCCTGGATGGTGAAGGTCCATGAGTCGCTGCCGGAGTTGGTCAGCATGTCGTCGGCGTTCCACTCGACGTTGACCACGTCGCCGGCGCCGTACTCGCTGGGCGGAACGTAGTTGACGCTGAAGGAGCCGTCGCCGTTGTCGGAGATGGTGCAATCGCCGGTGACGTCGGTGGAATCGACCAGCACCTGGATGGTGGTGCCGTCGGTTCCGGCGTCGTCGTCGACGATATCGAAGTCGATCTCGGTGTCGCCGGGCACACCGGTTTCGCCGGGGGACGGAGCCTGGTTGGCCGAGTAGGGGGCGTCCGTGTCGTCGTCGACGTAGGCGCGGATGAAGTAATCGTACCAGCCGGCGCTCCAGGAGCCGAAATACTGGAAGTCGTGGTTATCCATCCCGGCGGCGTCGGCGCCCACGCCGCCGTGCTCGGAGGTGGAATCCCACTCCTGAATGCCGTAGAAGGTGGCGTCGGCGTCGTACACCGGTGTATCAAGGGTGTAGTCGACCCACTGCCAACTGGTGTGGCTCAGCGTGTCGCTGATCGTCCAGAGCTGGGTGCCGGCGTCGGGATCGCCGCCCGAATCATCGTAGAAGGAGCAGGTTACATCGGCGCCGGATCCATCATGAAAGTAGTACATCCGGAAGCCGGTGATCCAACAATCGGTCAGGCCGAGGTCGCCGCCGATGAAGTACTTGGCGACCTTGATTTCGAAGTCGGACCAGCCACCGTATGAGGTGGTGTCACCGTCGTCGTAAACGAACTCCTGCTGAGCCAGGGGCTCGGGCTGGATGGCGAAAGCGCCCGCGGCGCTGACTGCATGGGTCGCCTGGTCCATTTCCTGGACGGAGACGGCGGTGGAGCCGTCGAGCTCAAGGGGCTTGGCGACGGCCAGGCAGGCGAGAGCGAGGAGAATCAACAGGGTCTTCTTCATTGTTGCATCCTTTCGTTTGGGGTAGGTACTGAAACGCCTGCGTAAAACCGTAGCGGGGTTATGCCGAGCGGCCCGTTATCTATTACGAAGAACCTTGCTATGTCCACCAGGTTCTTCGGATCCGTTCCGCGCACTAAACCGCTATCAAACCAATCTTTAATACTATAGTATTGTGTTTCGCCGATTGTCAACACCAGGCGCCGGCTGGATCAGCGTATGGTAGGCGATTAATCCGAGTCTTATAGCGGTTGGCACAGAGAAACCATAGGTCACCAAAAAGACATCCATGGGATTATCACTCGCACCGGAACCGACTCATTCAGCTAATAGACTTCATTCATTGCTTTATAGTTCACACTCGCCGCCACTCTCATCCCGTTGCTTGGTGGCGATGGACACGGCCTTGACTTGAACTCCGCTGGAAGCCGGAAGCTGTTGGTTTCATTCAGATTTCGACAATGCTGTGGGTGAGGGATCTGCTGACGGCGCTCCATTGCCTGCTTTAGCAACTCCGAACGATATCCGCCTTCACAGGTTGACGCCCCGCTGCGGCTAATCTCCGAGCACAATTCTCGATCCGGCTTTCCTGAGTTGCCAATGCGTTGTTCATCTTCTGTGATGATCCCAAATTCAAATAGACAAAGCAGGGATGAAAACCACATCAAACGAAAGGCATCACACACGATCCCGGACCAGCCGACTCCAGCTCGAAACTCCGACTCCTTGGAAAATGCGGCTGAGACGAGGCTGTGCTGATAATAGTTTAGCCTGCAACCATAATCTATCGTCGCCCATTAATTAGATGCATTTAAAACGACTACTTAGGATTGATGCAACGTCATCGAGGCCAATGGCGTCAAGCAGTTTTTTGGAGGTAGTGACGTCGCTACGGGCATCCTATGAACGTGGTAAACTGAGTACCTGCCACAAGCAACTCCCACGATGTGCGCTCCTGTTTAAAGCTGACTGCATTTATCTAAATGTCATTCAGTAATACTATGGTCCGTTGCCGCAAAGTGATCCCAGCTTATATCCCGCGGTTATAATCTCCGGATGCCCACGCGCGGTTTAACTGGCCGCCATACCGCTGTTTCATCAAATTGGCTTGGAGGGTCATATGGTCCCTTAAAGCCGGTATACGGGTACGACTGTATCCAGCATCTACGCTTTGGTGTCTTGAGGAACACCACGCATACTTGGCCGGCAGCATAATCCAGGCCGCCGCTCTGGGGCATGTGGCAGCTCGTGAAGCATTAGCCGCCTGTGTTGCTCAATCCTGCGTTGGCCTGTTTATCGGTTCCAATATGTCTTCGGTCGCGGGTCCTCCAGCGGCATTCTTGGCTATCTTGCTTTCTTGTTTGAAATCCTGTCGCTTAACACCGCGCTCGGGCTGGGTTACAATCGGACTTGTTAACGATCTTTGCCTCCTCAACGCCCAACCGGAAGGAACCATGCTCCCCCTGGTCGCCATCGTCGGACGCACCAACGTCGGCAAGTCGACGCTCTTCAACCGCCTGATCGGTCGGCGGTTGGCCATTGTCGACGCCCTGCCCGGCGTCACCCGGGACCGGATGTACGCCGACGCCGAGTGGCCCTGCGGCCGCTTCAGCGTGGTCGATACCGGCGGCTGGGACCAGGCCGATCCGGAGATGCGCGAGCTGGTCGACGAGCAGCGGGAGACGGCCCTCGAGGAGGCGGCGCTGGTCCTCTTCGTCGTCGACGCCATGGCCGGCCCGCTCACCGAGGACCGGGAGATCGCCGACCGGCTGCGCGCGATCGACAAGCCCCTGCTGGTGGTGGCCAACAAGGCTGACAACGAGCGCCTGGAGGGCGAGGCGTACGAGTTCTACGACCTGGGCCTGGACGCCGAGGTCCTGCCGCTTTCGGCCAAGGGCAAGCGCAACTGGGGGCGCCTGCTCGAGGTCATCGGCGCGGTCGTCGGCGGTCATGGCGGCGAGGATTCCGAGGGTCCCGAGCCCGTGGCGATCATCGGCCGACCCAACTCGGGCAAGAGCTCTCTGGTCAACGCCCTGGTCGGCGAGAACCGGCTGATCACCTCCCAGGTCCCCGGGACGACACGGGACGCGGTCAGCGTGCCGTTCAGCTACGCCGGCAGGGATTACCTGCTGGTCGACACCGCCGGGCTGCGGCGGCGCAAGAAGGTTCGCGGCGAGGTGCTGGAGCGGCTCACCGTGGTTCGCGCCCTGGAGCACATCCGGCGCAGCCGCCTTGTGGTCATGCTCGTCGACGTCGTCAGCGGCCTGGTCAACCAGGACGCCAAGATCATCGGCTACGCCCTGGAGCGGGGTCGGGCGGCGGTGATCGCCTTCAACAAGCTGGACCTGGTCGAGGCCGACGATCGCGACCGCCGGGAGATCATCGCGGCTACGCGGGAGGAGCTGGGCTTCGCCGCCCATGTGCCCGTCGTCTTCCTGAGCGCGTTGACCGGCCGGGGGCTCAAGGGGCTGATGAAGCGCCTCGAGACCCTCTCCGAGGCCTTCCGGCGCGAGCTGAGCACCCGGGAGGTCAACGACATCCTCGAAGAGCTCCAGCGACGTCACCAGCCGCCCGCATTCCGCGGACGCGAGGTCAAGCTGCACTACGGCGTTCAGACCCGCAGCGCCCCGCCCAAGATACTGATCTTCCTCAACCGCGAGGTCGAGCTCCACTTCTCTTACCAGCGCTTCATCGAGAACCGCTTCCGCGAGGCCGCCGGCTGGCAGGGCGTGCCCCTGGAGCTGGAGTTCCGTGTAGAGAAGCGTCGCCGCCGTTGATCCTCCCTCCCGCCTTTACCCCGCCGCCGCCGTTATGTACAATTATCTGGCAGGCTCCAACTTAGCCTTTCCTCTGGTAAAGTCCGCGCGTCGGGGGAGGGGGGCACCAATAACTACTCTCCAAGGACGACGGCGCTTAACTCCCGGACCGTCCCCTTGGACTCCCGGGCCTGCGTCGAGCCCGTCGCCGCTTACCGCCGCTGGGGTGCGACCCTCGCGCCTTGACGAAAGGAACGCCGCTTCGTGAACCTGGCCCTCGGGATCGCCATCGCTTTCGTCTGGGGCGCCGCGCCCTGGAGCTGGATCATCGCCAAGCTCTCCAGGGGCGTCGAACTACGCGAGGAGGGCTCGAAGAACGTCGGCGCCACCAACGTGTTGCGCACCTGCGGGCGTCTCCCCGGGGCCCTGGCCTATCTCGCCGACGGCGCCAAGGGCTTTACGGCGGTGTGGTTCATCCCCCGGTTGTTGCCCGTGGATTTCCTCGACGGCGAGCTGTTCATCCTCCACGGCGCGGCGCTGATGCTGGCGGTGATGCTGGGGCACATCTTCACCCCCTTCCTGGGCTTTCGCGGGGGCAAGGGGGCGATGGCCGGCCTGGCCGCTGCGGTGGCCCTGGACCCCTGGGTGGGTCTGGCGACGCTGGGCGTCTTCCTGGTGGTCCTGCTCATCACCCGCATCGTCAGCATCTCGACGCTCTCCGCCGCCGGGGCCTACCCGATCATCATCGCCGTCTTCGCGATGATCGAGGACGTCGAGCCCAACTACTACTTTCTGGGCTTCGCCGCGGTGGTGGCCACCTTGGTGGTGGTGATGCACCGCGACAACATCCGTCGCCTGATCCGCGGCGTCGAGGCTCCGCCCCGACCGGTCGGCACGCCCGAGAACGCCGACGCCGACGGCGCTGGATCGGCGGACGGACCCAAGCCGTAGTTGGCGGACAACGAAAGGTCATCATGGATCGGACCTACGATCTGCGCGCGGTCAGCCGGATCACCAACCTGCCCCGTTACAAGATTCTCCACTGGTTGCGCGAGTTCCCCGAGGTGCGGACCCACACCGTGGGCGACGGCGCCGGGGCCGCTTTCCGCTACCCGGCCCTGGAGGTCCTGCTGCGCCTCGACGAGTTGATCAACCGCCGAGGTTTCAAAACCCGTTTCGCCCGACGGATGCTGTCCGATGGCGCGGCCGCGCCGGTCGCCGAGGCAAGACTGCGCCCGCGCCTGATCGAGCTCAAGGGTCGCCTCGAAGCGCTGCGCGACGAACTGGACAGCGAAGCGAACAGGGGCTGATGCCGCCGAAGCTGACAGACTACCTGAGCGCCGGGCGCATCCTGGCGCCCCTGGAGGCCCTGGACAAGCGCGCCGCCGTGGTCAAGCTCACGGCACTGCTGGCCGCCGACGAGCACGAGCACGCCGTTATCCTCCACGCCGTGCTCAAGCGCGAGGCGATGATCACCACGGGGATTGGCCACGGCGTGGCCCTGCCCCACTGCCGCTTGGAGAACGGCGGACCGTTGCGCGTGGCCATGGGGATCGCCGCCGAGCCCCTGGACTGGGCGAGTTACGACGATAAGCCCGTCGAGCTGGTTTTCTGCTTGGTCGGCTCCCAGGACGACCGCACCGAGCTCACCGGCGCGCTCCAGGAGATCTCCCGCCTGATGAGTGACGAAGGGCTGCGCCGCGAACTAGCCGGCCGCGACGATCCCGTGGCGGCCCTGCGCGACATCGAGAGCCACTACTACCAAGACTGACGGATCAAACTTGAGAGACCAAGCCTGAGAAGGGGGTCCGGCCATCCAAAGCCTCGAACAACTACTGGTCGACTCGGGGAAGCTTAGCGCCGAGGACCTGGAGCGGATCGTCCTGTTGCAAACCAACGAGGGGATGAGCTTCATCCAGGCGGCGCTGGAGTCCGAGGCGCTCGCCGATCGTGAGTTGGCCGCCGCCGTTTCGAAGCATTACGGAGTGGCCTACGTCGACCTTTCCAGCATCGAGATCGAGCCGGCGCTGCTGGCCAAGCTGCCCGCCGAGACCGCCCGTCAGCACCGGGTGCTGCCGCTGCAGCGTCGTGGGCGGCGGCTGGCCCTGGCCATGCTCGATCCCCAGGACATGGCGGCCATCGAGGCCGTGCGCTTCGCCACCGACTACGAGGTCCACCCCGTCGTCACCGATCGGAACTCCCTCGAGGGCGCCCTCGAGCGCTACTACGGCGCCGAGGAGGAGAAGCCTCGTCGACGTAAGCCGACGCGGAACCCCAGGGAAAGTGGTCTCGGCGGCAGTGCCGCCAAGAAGGAACCGGACAACGGAGCCGTCGAGCCACCGAGCCAGAAAACCCAGATCAGCGTTCCCGACTCCACCGACGAGGCCCCCATCGTGCGCTTCGTCAACCAGCTCATCGAGGACGCCCTGGGCCACAAGGCCTCCGACATCCACCTCGAGAGCTACCAGGAGCGCTTCCGCATCCGCTACCGCGTCGACGGCATGCTCCACGAGGTTCTCACTCCGCCGGCGCGCTACCGCGACGCCATCGTCAGCCGGATCAAGATCATGGCCAATCTGGACATCGCCGAGCGGCGGCTGCCCCAGGACGGCGCCATTCGCTTCGAGGTCGACGAGCGGCCCATCGACGTCCGCGTCTCCACCGCGCCGACCATCTACGGCGAGAAGGTCGCCCTGCGCCTTTTGGACAAGCAGTCCATCGACCTGGACCTGCAGGAGCTGGGTTTCGAGAGCGACCAGCTCAAGCTCTTCCAGAAGGCCATCGACGCCCAGGCGGGCGTAATCCTGGTCACCGGACCCACGGGCTCGGGCAAGACCACCACACTCTACTCGGCCGTGCGCCGCCTCAACGAGCCCACGCGCAACATCATGACCATCGAAGACCCCGTCGAGTACGACATCGACGGTATCAACCAGGTCGGCGCCAACGCCGAGATCGGCCTGAGCTTCGCCCATGCCCTGCGCAGCTTCCTGCGCCAGGACCCCGACGTGATCCTCGTCGGCGAGGTCCGCGACAAGGAGACCGCCGATATCTGCATCCAGAGCGCCCTGACCGGCCACCTGGTCTTCTCCACCGTCCACACCAACGACGCCGCCGGGACGATCAACCGCCTGGTCAACATGGGCGTCGAGCCCTTCATGCTCTCGGCCAGCCTGAACACCATCGTCGCCCAGCGCCTGCTGCGGCGCACCTGCCCGCACTGCAAGCAGCCCATCAGCTATCCGGCGGACCTGCTGCTGCGCTTCGGCCTCACCGAGGCCGAGCTCGAGGGTGTGGCCAGCTTCAAGGGCCACGGCTGCAAGAGCTGCATGGGGCTGGGCTACGCCGGTCAGGTGGGGGTCTTCGAGGTCCTGACCATCGACGACCGCCTGCGGACGCTGATCGGCGAGCGCGCCGGGGTGACCGCCCTGCGGCAGCACGCCGAGGATAGAGGGATGATGACCCTGCGCCAGGCCGCCGTCGCCAAGTTCAAGCGTGGGATGACCGACCTCGAGGAGATCGAGCGGGTGCTGGGAAGCTGACGGCGACGGTTCGTCTGCGGCTCCAGGCTCCCCCGAGACCGTAGTCCGATGGCCCACCCGAGGCCGTGGGCCTGCTAGTCGGAGTAATCGGTAGGGGATCACAAAACGGCAGCGGACCATAGTATTTATGGATCACAACTAGATATAAGCAGTTAGACATTAATCAGGTGGGCACAACGAGCGAGATGCTTGTGGACGGGTACATGGTTTTCCATATGGGTAGGATGCCCGTGGAGATGTCACTACACACTAAGAAACTGCTTGAAACCATTGGTCTCGATGACGACGCTTCGATCTCAAGCAGTCTATTAACATGCACATATATAATGAGTGAGCCAGCAGGATTACGGTTGGCATCGTATACCCTATCCGGACCTGACAGTGATTGAATCCTTTTGATAATATAGATGATGATCATCGGATAACTGTCACGGAATGGGCCGTTGAAAAGTGGCGGCGAATACGGGCCTGATCCTTGGCGATCCTAGAAACCAGTGGACCTGTATCTGCCCTGGAGGCAGATTGCCACAGAAGCCTAAGTGTCATATCAACAAGTAATAACGACATGCTAAAAGAGCGCTTGCTGCTAGAAGGCGCATTTCCGGGGAGTCGATAACGGCCCAGCAGGTTGATCTCAATCTGCCTGATTTGGTCCGAACACGTTCCATGATGCCAAACGGTTTTAGGCTTAACATAATTCTGCACAGCCTCGTCTCAGCCGCTTTTCGAAGGGGGTCGGAGTTTCGAGTTGGAGTGGGCTGGTCCGGGATCGTGTGTGTTGCCAATCGCAGATGGTAAAGGCCTTGGCGTACTCCGGATCTTTGTCGACGAGACGCTTCAAAGACCCGGCGCACAGCAGTCAGCTTTCGGGAATTATCAACCAATAGCCGTTTCGCCGTACACAACCGCCGTCGTTCATAGTTAACGCGCAATTCAACCCACGGGGATAATCCATGAAACCGAGCCTGGTCATCCTGTTCATTCTAACCGCTCTCCCGCTTCTAACCGCCTGCGGCACCTGCCCGCCCGAGGGCTCCGACGGCGCCGTCAAGGGCCTGGTCATCGACGAGGAAACGGACCTGAGCGCCGTGGTCGAGGACCGACCCCTGGGCGAGTGGCTCATCGACGAGCGCTGCACCTGCTGCCACGACACCGGCAAACTCGACGCCTTCCCCGGCGACGCCGCGGCCTGGGCCGAAACCGTCGAGCGGATGCGCGGCTACGGCTCCATCCTGACCGAAGCCGAGGCCGCCAAGCTGGTCGAGTATCTGGCCGTCCGATAATCGCTTCGAACCACCTGAAGCGCAAACGAATTGCCGGATGGCACGCCTAGGGTTTATAATACTAGGTGTCGTAACTAGGTGTCGTATAGAAGAACAGACCTGATCCAAAGCGTTCCCAACGTTCAGCGGACCTGTATCTGCCCTGAGAGCGGATTGTCACAAAATCCAAAGTGTGGTAGTAATAAGCAAGGGGTCATCACCAGAAACTGAACCAAGCTTTCGCAATTTGAGCAAGACGCATTGAGAAGTGATCCTGGTTATCACCCGCGGCGAGGGGTCAACCAGCGAAGTCGCTTCACGGTCGAAGCTGCTAAAGCGAGCAATGGAGCGTCGTCAGCAGGTCATGCACTCATAGCCTGGTCGAAACCTGAATGGAACCAACAGCCTCGGGCTTCCGGCTGAACTCAATACAAGGCCGGGTACGTACCCGCCTAGAAGCTGTATGTCTCTGGCGGCGAGTGTGAACTATAAAGCAACCAACGACAAACACTTAGCTGGATGAAGCGGTTCAGGTGCGAGTGATAATCCCATAAGCAATACGGGCATGCTAGATGAACGTTTGCTCCTAAGCGGCGCATTTTCGGGAAGTTATTAACAGCCCGGCAGGCCGCTCCCAATCAGCCTGATTTGGTCCGATCAGGTTCCATGATGGCATCAAAGAATATCACAAGAAACTGGACCAACATTAATAACCAGAAAGCCACCTCGAGTAGTGGGCCTCGACAAATACTCGTAGAATCCGTCAACTCGTGAGACCGACCAGCTGTTAAAGGTTCCAACCCAAGCGGCAGCCTGCTGTCAACATATCATCCACCATCAGCATAAATACCTTTGGGGCGGACCGAGCGCTTCGGCTTTCCGTAACACTTTGCGCAAGGCGTGGTTGAGCGCCACAAACCAGCAAATGATAAATACTGTAAAGTAGGCTATTCTACATTGATAGGCAGTCTAGTAGCGAGACGTTCCGGACCATGAGCGAGTGATAATCCCTCAGTGAAATGCTTTTGTTCATGTTCAGGTGATGATCCCTTCCAATATCCGTGAGCGAGGAGTGAAAAGATGAGAATGATCCTGTTATTCAGCCTGCTCGTCGGCCTCTTGGGCCTGATGGTGATGGTGGCCTGCGAGAACGACGCCGCCGATGACGCCGCTGATAGCGCCGCCGCTGATGCCGCCGCCGAGGTCGACGACGAATCTGTCAGCGAAGAGGCCCCGTCCGGCGGTGTCAGCGACGCCGTGGCGCTCATCGAGGAACGCTGCAGCGGATGCCACGGCCTGGACAAGGTCGAGGCCGCCGAGATGGACGAGGCCGGTTGGACAGCGACCGTGGATAGGATGATCGACCACGGCGCCGAACTGAACGAGACCGAGCGCGGGCTGGTCATCGCCGAGCTCAGCGCCGATTGACGCCGGGAGGATAGTATGCGTACCTTCGCCATCCTCAGTGTTGGATTGCTCATCGTTCTGGGCGTGGCCGTGGCAGCCTCGAGCAGTGAGGAAACGTCCGCCGCCGCGGCGACCGACGGCGGCGAACTCGTCGAAAGCCGCTGCACCGCCTGCCATACCCTGGACCGCGTCTGGGCCAAGGCCTACACCGCCGAGGAGTGGGCCGACGTCGTCGACCGGATGATCGGCTACGGCGCCGAACTGGACGAAGCCGAGCGAGCGGCGGTCCTCGATGAGCTGGTTCTCGAAGAGAGCGACTGACCCGCCTGATCCGACGGCCGCCGGGCCGCTTCGACAACCACTCCAACACCACCGACCCATGCCCGAGCTGCCCGAGGTCGAAACCATCGTGCGCCAGTTGGCCCCGCGCCTGCGCGGCCGACGTCTCGACTCCATCGAGCTGCTTGATCCCAAACTCGAGCTGCCCGGGGGCGCTATCGTCACCGGCTCGACGGTCCGCGAGACCCTGCGCCTGGGCAAGCGGGTCGTCCTCGAGCTCATCGGCGGCGAGGATATCGGCGTCGAGGTTACCCGAACCCGCTGGCTGGCCTTCCACCTGCGAATGACCGGCCGGTTGAGCTGGCTGGAACCTGGGGACGACTATCTGGAAGGCCACCTGCGCGCCGTGCTGCGTTTCGACGGCGGCAACCTGCTCTTCCACGACGTGCGCCGCTTCGGTACCCTCAGCCTTCACGATGAACGCTCCGACGCCGAACCCGCCGGTCTGGACCCCTTGAGCGACGAGTTCACCGTGGATTGGCTCGCCGAACGCCTGGCCGTCACCCGCCAGCAGATCAAGGTCTGGCTGCTGCGCCAGGACCGCCTGGCCGGCCTGGGCAACATCTACGCCTCGGAGGTCCTCTTCGCCGCCGGCATCTCGCCCTTCACCCCGGCCCAGAGCCTCGAGTACCCACAGATAGAAAAACTGCATCACGCCGTCGTCGACGTACTGCGCCGGGCCGTCGAAAACCGCGGGACCACCTTCTCCGACTACCGCGACGCCGCCGGTGAGCGCGGCGACTTCCAGGAGCGTCTGGCCGTCTACGGTCGCGAGAACGAGCGCTGCCCGAGCTGCGGCGCCCGGGTCGTCCGTTGCGTGCAGTGCCAGCGCAGCACCTTCTACTGCCCGGATTGCCAGGGCGCCGACGAGATCGAACTCTAAACCGGTTAACAACTCAACAGTGGATCATCGCAACAGAATGGACCAACAGATTTGACTTTTGGAGCGGCATCGAGTGTGAGAGCCTCGATGCCTGTTTATCAAGAGGAATCAATTTTAAATAGGTGGTTAGCTACAAACCAAGCGATAATCTGCAGGTAGCCGGTCCTTCATTATCGGCTTCGATGATGCCCGGACCAATCGACAGCTAGATGACTTGCCATATTTCGCCAATAGCTTGTTATTATGCGCTTTATGGCAGCGCAAGCTGTCACGATCCGTGGGTGGCCTGGTGGCATAAAAGCAGACTTGCCCTCATGAGGGCGCTTAAAGAGGCCGCTCTGGCTCGGGAAGGCGCGACCTCGGTTCTGCACCCTGGCCTTACCTGCCATGAAGTGGCTAACTGTTTTCAAATGGCTGTCTTGGCAAGTATGATGACTCTTTGGCTCATCGAACCAAAGCCTCTCATGAGGTACTAGTCGGCACAACTGTTCCAACTGCCGCTCTGTTGAGTTTTCGACGTAGGTTCAGTTTAGGGTGATGATCCCAATGATAATCTATAGCTATATCCTTCCATCTTCGAGTGACAACCCCTGTTACAGCCAACGCCCTTCGGGGCTTTTTAAGATAAGGGATCATCACAGAAAATGAACAACACATTGGCAACCCAGGAAAGCCACAGCGAGAATGGTGCTTGGAGACTAGCCTCAGCGGGGCGTCAACCAGTGAAGGCGGATAACGGTCGAAGCTGCTAAAGCAGTTAATAGAGCGCCGTCAACAGATCCTTCACCCACAACCTGGTCGGTTGCTGATGCGGAACCAACAGCCTCCGGCTTCCGGCGGAACTCAATGGAAGCCCAGGTATATCGTCACCAAGCAACGATCTGACAATGGCGGCGACTATGAGCTATAAAGCATTGAATGACAGTCTATTAGCTGGATGAGTCGGTTCCGGTGCTAATGATAATCCCTAAGATTGTCACCCGAAAACGGACGGAATAATCCGCCGCGAGGTTGCCGATTCTTGCCCTACAGCTCGGCAAACAGCCCCTCCTCACGAGTGGATATCCGACAGTAAACCTCGCCTCTGTTACATTCCCGCGGATGACCGGAAAGCCGTCGATCGCCACCCGCCGCCGCAGTCCGCGGCGGTACCTTTGCGCAATCACCGCTCTTTGGTAAATAGATGAGGCGTTGGCACGTTTCTTGCGGAGTCCGACACGCTTTTGACAAGAGAGGCCGCGTCGCCCCTTTGCAAGAAACGTGCCAACGCCGGGCGTGATCGCGGCGGCGCTCCGGAATCAGCCGCCGCGGACCGCGGCGGGTGTAATTGGTCTACATTGGTTATGTTCAAATGACCTAGTAATCCGATGGGCTTTATGCTACTATTGGAATGTGCTGATGGACAGAGCTTTTGTTCAACGTGCTTGGTCCAATCGAGACGCATCCGCTTCGCTGTTGTGTTCGTTTGGATAATCAGCATCGGTTTTACTCCAGGATGACCAACTGTTATAATGAATGTCCTTGGACCGAGAAGCGCCGGGGTGATGAAAGCTCTTTAGATCGGCTGACTTAAGCTCTCATGCAGTCCCTAAGCGCTTTCCCATACACATAAAACCAGCCACGGACATCCCGCGAAAAGGAGCGCAGATGGACAAGTTTTCCTCCGTCGACGAGGTGCTGGATTTCGCCATCCAGCGGGAGCAGGAATCCGTCGAGTTCTACACCGATCTGGCCGGGCGGGTCAGCCGTCCCCAGATGAAGGAAGTCTTCCTCCAATTCGCCGACGAGGAGCGCAACCACAAGGCCAAGCTCCAAACCGTCAAGCAGGGCAAGACCCTGATACCCGCCGAGGCTAACGTTACCGACCTCAAGATCGCCGATTACGTCGTCGAGGTCGAGGTCAAGGAACAGATGGATTATCAAGAGGCCCTGATCGTGGCCATGAAGAAGGAAAAGGCCGCCTACAAGCTTTACTCGAAGCTGGCCGCCCTGGCCGAGGACGAGGGTCTGCAGCAGACCTTCCGCGCCCTGGCTCAGGAGGAGGCCAAACATAAGCTGCGCTTCGAGGTCGAGTACGATGACAACGTCCTCTCGGCCGACTGGTAGAGGGCGGCCGCGGGTCCCGGCACCGTCGCCGGTAAGACGAAGCCGGGCCCGGTCCGACAGGACCACGGCCCGGTTTTTCGAAAAGGCGGGATTGATCGTAAGCGAACACACAACCACACGAAGGGTGGAGATAACCAGATGGCGACTAAACTGGAAACCTACAAGTGCGAAAAGTGCGGCAACATCGTGATGGTGTTGCAGGGTGGCCCGGGCGAGCTGGTCTGCTGCGAAGAGCCGATGAAGAAGCTGGACGAGCAGAGCGCCGAGATGGCCACCGAGAAGCACGTCCCGGTCATCGAAAAGATCGAGGACGGCTACGAGGTCACCGTGGGCACCACACTGCACCCCATGGAGGACAAACACTACATCCAGTGGATCGAGCTGATCACCGAGGACCGCATCCTGCGCAAGTGGCTCAAGCCCGGCGAGGAGCCCAAGGCCCACTTCTGCTACTGCGAAACCAAGCCGGTCTGGGCCAGAGAGCACTGCAACGTTCACGGCCTCTGGAAGAACGAAAACAAGTAGCCAAACCGGTCGGGGACACCGATGACCGGCATCCCCGTATCCACCAACAACAAGAGAACCGACGAAAACCGCCTGCGGGCGATTACATGGAAAGGAACAACCTAACACGATGATCAACGACAAGGTCCACGAGCTGCTGAACCAGCAGATCACCAACGAGCTGTATTCAGGCTACCTCTACCAGGCCATGGCCGCCTACTTCGAGGAGCAGGACCTCCCCGGCTTCGCCGTTTGGTACACCGCCCAGGCCCAGGAAGAGGTCATCCACGCCTTCAAGTTCTACAACCATCTGATCGAGCGCGGCGCCCGCATCGAGCTCGGCGCCATCGAGAAGCCGCCCGTCGAGTGGGCTTCCCCCCTGGCCGCCGTCGAGGCCGCCCTCGAGCACGAGAAGAAGATCACCGCCGACATCAACCGCATCTACGAGGCCGCCGACGAGACCAAGGACTACGCCAGCCGGCCCATCCTTGATTGGTTCGTCGAAGAGCAGATCGAGGAAGAGGACAACGCCACCAACAACGTCCAGAAGCTGCGGATGGTCGGTGACAAGGGCAACGGCCTCTATATGCTCGACAAGGAGATGGGCGCCCGCCCCATCACCTCGCCAGAGCTGGCCGCCAAGGTTCCCACGGAGTAAGCCGAATCCGTCGGTAAGCGGCATGCGGCGGGGTTTCTCAACCTCGCCGTTGCTGGATGATGTCGCTCTCAAGACCCGGTGATGATCTACGCCGGCATCGGTGCTGAGCGGTGCGGAGGTTTCCCGGCGAGGCGGCCGTGGAGTTGACGCGCTCGATTAGTAAAGTTGTATGCTCAGTGCTAGAATATGGAACGCAACGCGGAACACAGAGCGCTTTATCCAAACCTACGGGCTGTTGGCAACCATGCCCGTCAAACGAGGTGAGAGATGACCCTGAAGAGTTTTTCCGCCGACGAGGTCTTCGAGATGGCCGAGCGGATCGAGCGCAACGGCGCCCGTTTCTACCGCCGGGCTGCGGAGAACTATCTCGAAGACGACTTGAAGAAGCTGCTTCTCGACCTGGCCGCCATGGAGGACGAGCACGAGGAAACCTTCAAGGAGCTGCGCGGCAACCTGACCGGCGGCGACGCCGCCCCGACGGTCTTCGATCCCGACAACCAGGCCGTGCTTTACCTGCAGGCCCTGGCCGACGGCTATGTCTTCGACACCGCCGAGGACCCCGCCGAGAGCCTGACGGGCCAGGAGTCCGCCGAGGCCGTGCTGCGCACCGCCCTGGGTCTGGAGCGCGATTCCATCGCCTTCTACGTCGGCATTCAGCAGGCCATGCCGCCCAAATGGGGGCGAGACAAGATCGACTGGATCATCAGCGAGGAGTTCGGCCACGTCAGTTTGCTCTCCGACCGGCTGCGCCGGGTGCTGGAGGCCAAGTAAGACAGAGGAGGATTTGTTGAGCAAAGACACCGGTCTCGAAATCGCCCCGGGGATCTTCTGGGTCAGCCGGCGCGAGGATTCCCTGCTGGAGCGCAACATCTACCTGCGCGTCTTCGAGGGCGAAGGTCGCAGGATCAACCTGCTGGTGGACCCCGGCGCCCCTCGGGACCGCAAGGTTCTCGACGAGAACCTGAGCGAGATCATCGGCGGGATGAGCCGGCTCAACGTCGCCTTCGCCAACCATCAGGACCCCGACGTGGCCTTCAATCTGGGTTTCCTTCAGCAGCTCAACCCCGAACTCTTCGTGCTGACCAGCGAGGACACCTGGCGATTGTTGCAGTTCTACGGCCTCAAGGACGACTACTACCGCTCGACGGAGTCCTTTCCCGGCGGCCGGGCGCGGATGAAGACCGGTCAGGAGCTGCAGTTCGTCCCCTCGCCCTACTGCCACTTCCGCGGCGCGGTGATGCTCTACGACAAGGAGTCCCGGGTGCTTTTCACCGGCGACCTCTTCGGCGGGCTCTCCTTCATCCCGGATCTGCAGGCCGACGAGCGGCACTGGGAGGGCGTCAAGACCTTCCACCAGATCTACATGCCCACCCGGGAGTCCATCGCCCTGGCCCTCGACAACATCCGCAAGCTGGATCCGCCGCCGAAGATGCTGGCCCCCCAGCACGGCAGCCTGATCACCGGCGAATGGATCGAGTTCTACATGGAGAAGCTGGGCCGATTGCCCGTGGGGCTCAACCTGCTGCTGGACAGCCGGACCAAGGAGAACTACCTGGCCGCGGTCAACGCCGTCTTCCTCGAACTCAACCGCACCCTGGGTCCCGAGGAGTTCGCCCGGGCCGTCAAGCACCTGCGCAACGACGGCAGCTTCACCAACATCATCCAGTTCGGCCCCAGCGGCGTCGTAGATATCAAGACCGATCTCAACACCGGACTGGAGCTGTTGACCAACGAACTCTTCGACCATCTGCCGGGCAAGAAGGACGAGGTGCGCCGGGTAATGACCCGGGTGCTGCTCGCCCGGGAGATTCCCCTGCCCGAGCGGCTGCGGCACGAGACCACCGCGCGCGAGGGTCTTTTCGAGATGTAGGCCTCCACGCCGGAGTCCGCTCACCGATCCCGACGCCGGGGATTATCGCCGTCGTTACCACACTCCGGGCCGAGTTAATCGTCGGCTCGAGTATCCTATTGCTCAGCCGGATGGAACGCACCGGACGTCCCGATGGAACAGCGCCCCCAGCATCCCCCCGCCTTCATCGACCGCCGCCTCTATAGCCTGGGCGCTCCGCGGCGCCTCTTCGACGAGGCGGCGCGTTTCTTTCGCGGGCGCTTCAACCTCCGCGGGCTGCACAGCGGCGAGCTGCTCGACCGCTGGATGTATTCGGGGCGTGGCGCCGCCGGCGATCTCTGGACCTTGGCCGTCGCCGACGAGGGGCCCGTGGGCTTCGCCCTGGGACGGGGGCTGGACGCGGGCGCTGAAGTCCTGCTGCTCTATCTGAGCGGTCGTCACAACATCGCCGCCAAAGCCCGGGGAATGCTCGACGTGCTGGGACGGGGACGAGCTTACCTGCTGGCCGCCGAGAGCTGCCTGAGCCCGCCGCCGGGCGACCTCTTCGACGTCCTGACCGCCGCCGGTTGGCGGCGTCATCCCCGACTGGAGTACCGCTTCGACCTCGCCGTGGGACCGCCCCGGCCGGACTCGACTCGGGTAACGATCGACGGCTACCGCATCCGTAGGATGACCCCGGCCGATTACGACACCGTGGCTCTGCTCCAGGCCACCTGCTACCTGGGGGGCGAGGAGTCGCGCATCCAGCCGCGCCTGGCCGATCCCCGGGGCTCGCGAGCTCTGCTGGATGAAGTCCTCGCCGGGCGTTACGGGGAGTTGCTGCGCCGGGGCTGTCTGGTCCTCGAGGCCGCTGACGGCGCCCTCGAGGGTTTTTTGCTCTCAACCCGCCTGGACCTTCAACAAAAGGGTGAGTGGGCCGTCGTGCTCTCCCTGGGGATCAGTCCGGCGCGGCGGGGGCGCGGCCTGGCCCGGGAGCTCCTACGGCGGGCCCTGGGAGTCTATTTCAATTTGGATATGGCGGGAGCCCTGCTCGAGACCGGCACAGTCAACCAGAGCGCGCGCTCCCTCTACCGCGGACTGGGCTTCAGGCTTGTCAACCAGAGCGCCGTATATCGAAAACGAACCGTAGGTTGAACACCGCCCCGGCTTGACGCCGGGCATTTTTGCGCCTATATTCAAGTAGCAACCTTATTAGCAATCATCAAGATGCGGCAATGCTAATGCCCCCGGGCGGTATTGTTTTTTTCGCCATCATCACCTCATGGAGGTCCCGATGACCCGACGCGCCCTGCTGAGTTTATTCGTCTTGATTCTCGCCGTCGGAGCCCTGGGCGACGGATTCTGGTACGATCACCTGTACCGCCGCAGCTACCAGGACGACGACCTGCGCGCCGTCGACGCCTACAACGATACCATGATCGCCGTGGGCGACGCCGGCTACATCCTCTACTCCAATAACGGCGGCGCAAGTTTCTACGCGGTTACCCGACCCGGCAACGAAACCCTCTATTCGGTCAGCCTGGTTTCCGCTGCCGAGGGATATGCCGGCGGAGCCGGGGTGATCTACCACACGACCAACGGAACCGGATGGTCGGAGGTCAATAAGCCCAGCCAGTTCAACAATGTGCGTGGTATCGATTTCATCGATTCCCAGAACGGCTGGTGCAGCGGCGGCTCTTACATCGCCCGAACCACCGACGGCGCCGGGAGCTGGACCGCCCAGTCCTTCTCCGGCGGTTACGAGTTCTACGATATCCAGATGCACTCCTCCAGCTACGGCCTGGCCGTGGACACCGGCGGGCGCATCTTCCGTTGGAACGGCTCCTCCTGGATCCAAGAGGCCGATTACGGTGGCGGCTTGCGTGACGTCTATATCGCCGACGCCGACAACGCCTGGGTCGTTGGTGACACCGGCGGAATCTATGTAACCGTCAACGGCGGGCAGGACTGGTCCGGCCAGACATCCGGCGTGACAACCACTCTCAACGGCGTGGCCGCCTACGACGACTCGACACTCTACGCCGTCGGCAACGACGGCCTGGGCCTCTACACCACCAACGGCGGGACGACCTGGAATCAGTTGACCGGTCCCTACACCTATAACGACCTCTTCGCCGTCGCTCCTCCCGGGGGCGCCCAGGAGTTCGTAGCCTTCGGAGAGTTGAGCTACATCACCGGAACCACCAATGGAACGAGCTGGAGCTATGTAAGGGCTTATGGCAATCGCTTGTCGGGGACGGCCAGCAGCTTCGACGATGACGACGATGTCATCGCCGTGGGTGAGAACGGCATGGTGCTGCGCAGCTACAACTACGGCCTGGGCTGGGTTTTCGTCAAAGCGCCCACCCCCAACGACCTGCTGGATGTCGACTACCTGGGGAACCTGGATTATGTAGCTTGTGGTCTCAACGGTACCGTCCTGTTGAGCACCGACGGGGGGACCAACTGGAGTGACGTCTCCGGCAGCCTGCCCACCAACGACTTCTACAGTGTCGACGCCCTGGACGCCGACACTTGGTTCGTCTGCGGAGCCGATCTGTCCATCTACTACACCAACAACGCCGGCGCGAGCTGGACCACGGACAACACCGGCACCCCGGGGCTCAACTTCTACGGCATCGCCATGCTCGACGAGAACAACGGCTGGGCCGTGGGCGATGTGGCCGGCGGCTACGCCGTGGTCTACAAGAAGGACAGCGGCACCTGGAGCCGCTTCTCCACCGGCCTCTCCGGAGCGGGCTCGCCCCTGCGCGCCGTCGACGTACTCTCCTCCACCGAAGGCTGGATCTGCGGCGACGACGGGCTGGCCTACTACCTCTACTCCGGCGGCAGCCAGTGGCGCAAGGTCAACGGCCTGGCCTCCCTCGACATCAACGACCTCGACTTTATGAACACCAGCGAGGGTTGGATGGTTTGCGACGAGGGCGTCATCTACCACTCCACCAACGGGGGGGTCAGCTACTCCACCGACGACAACCGGGCCGACGACGACGACCTCGATCTCTACAGCGTTTTCTTCTTCGACGACGGCGTGGACGGCTGGGGCTGGGCCTGCGGCGAGCTCAATGCCCGTTTGGTCTACGGCGACTTCAGCCCCGTCGAGGACCTGACCCTGGACGCCCGCGATCGCGAGATCGGTATCGAGCTGGCCTGGAGACTGACCGGCGATGAACCGCTCGGTTTCATCCTAGAGCGCGATGACGGCGACGGCTGGAACCCCGTCCACGACGAGACCCTGCCCGGACGCGCCCGGGGCTACCTGGACCTGCTTGAAACACCCGGCCTCTACAGCTACCGCATCACCACCATCGAGGCCGACGGCTTCGGTGAGACCTACGGACCCATCGAGCTGCGCCACGCCGGTGAATCGACGACCTTCGCCCTCCACGCGGCCTACCCCAGTCCGGCGCGCAGCGGCGCCACTGTAAGCGTGGATTTCGAGCTGCCTTCGGCCGCCGAGACCACCCTGGCCGTCTACGACCTGGCCGGCCGCCGCGTGGCCCTCCTCGTCGACGAAACCCTGGCCGCCGGGCGGCACAGCGTAGGCTGGGATACCTCCCAGACCTCCAACGGCGTCTACCTGCTGCGCCTGGAAGCCGGAACCCGGAGCGTCATCCGTCGCCTGGTCGTCGAACGCTGAACATCAGGAAACTGAGACCCGACCGCCTGATTGAAACAACACTTCGGTGTTGATTGCAAACGCGACCCTCACATCGAGGGTCGCGTTTTGTCGCCTTCCGATCGGTTTTCGCGCGACGTCGCGGCGCCATAGATATCCGGGAGCCCGACCCGGAACGATCCGACCTTCGCCAAACCCGACCTTCATCCCTCCCGGCGCTCTGGATACCTTGCACGGGGAGGCTTTGGCACGTTTCTTGCAGCTGAGCGGGGAGGCGTTTTCTCGATACGAGCCCCGGAGTTCGCAAGAAACGTGCCAAAGCCGGGCCGGGCGGGGGTTATGGAGCGAAGGGGTTTGGCGAAGGTCGGGATACGCGTCGGCGTCGCCTAGTCGGGTCGGGTGTCGGCTTCGAGTTCTTCGAGCGTGGTCAGCAAGCGGCGCGGATCGCAGTCATCGTAGCCCAGCTCGGCGCTGAGGGTTTGGGGCAGGGGTTCGTAGCCGCGGCGCCAGAGGTCGTGGAGCAGCTCACCGGCGGCGGGCTCGCTCCACCAGCGCGGACCGTGGTCGGTTTCCAGGCGGTGGCGCAGTTGGGCCTCCAGCATCCAGGCGTAGAGATAGTTGGTGGTATAGAAGTCCTCGTTGGTGTCGTAGATGCCGGTAAGCAGGTCCTCGGGTGCCTGGGTCCAGATGGTGGTCATCTCGATGAGGTTGCGGTAGGCCTCGGCGGGGTCGGCCTCGACGCCGTGGAAGACCAGCTCGTAGAGGAAGGCGGTGCAGTAGTAACGCAGGGCACCGACCTCGCCGAAGAGGCGGCGGCGGCGGAAGCGCCGGGCGTCGTCATCCGACATCCCGATGACTTCACGGAGGTAGGCCGGGTTGACGAAGAGGTTCTCGAAGCAGAAGGCGTAGGTCTCGGTGATGGCGTCGTCGCCGAGTTGCTGGTATTCGTAGGTCAGCGCGGGATCGGTGTAGGCGAAGTGGCAGGCGTGGCCCATTTCGTGGAAGAGGGTGGCGTAGTCGTCGAATCCCCCGGTGGGCTTGACCATCACCCGGACATCCTCGGGAACGAGCATGGGCCAGCAGGCCGCACGAGGTTCCTTGGCGGGGCGGTCCTCGACGTCCAGGGTGACGTTGTCGCGCTGGTTGAAGTCGAGGCCCAGGCCGTCGATGAAGGCTTCCCAGCGGGGCAGCAGCTTCTCGGCGGTGAAGTGGGCGTCGTACTCCTCGTCATCCCAGAGCCGCCAGCGTTCGATGCTCGAGAGCGATAGCCGTTCGCGCTCGGGATACACCTCGGCCACGCGCTCCTCGGCCAGGGTTTCGTAGAGCTCCCGCGTCTCGGCCAGGATGTAGAGACAGTCGGCGGCCAGGGCGGCGAAGTCCCGGCACCGGGTCCGGCCGTAGTAGTCCAGGTAGTCGGCGTAACCCAGCTCGCGGCAGCGCTCGCCGACGCCCCGGCGGTACTCCTCCTGCAGGGGGTGGAGTTCGTTCTGGATGAAGTCGCGGGCCAGGTCGCGCAGCTCCTCGCGCTCGTCGTCGGTTTCCAGCTCGTCGGCGACGGTCCATACGTCCCGGTAGGCGATCCACTCGTCCCCGTACTCGACCCCGCCGGCGATCTCGGCTTCCAGGTACTCGATGTAGAGCTCCTCGATGGGTTCCCAGAGCAGCACGTCCTCGAGGTCCCGGGCCAGGTAGCGCAGTCCGCGCTCGGTGCGGGGGTCGTCGGTGGCGGTTCGCAAGCCGTGGATCCAGTCGACGATGGCCGGATCGTACAGCCAGGCGTAGCGTTCCAGCAGTTCGTCGATCTCGATCTCGGCGCCATAGGCGTCGCTCTGGTAGTAAGCCTCGGCGACCTCGAAGGAGTAGGTCTCCAGGGCGTCGCGCAGGTAGTCCAGGGTCAGGGGATCGCCGTCGGGACCGGCGGGTGCGGCGGCCAGGGTCGCGCCGACGCAGAACAGGCCGAGAAGAGGGATGGCTTTATGGGTTGGCATGTTACCTCGATCCGGGGGGGGGAGGGTTGACGGTGGACGCCGGTATTATAGCCGATCGGTTCCCCTTTGTCCGGCTGAGCCCTCCGGTCGTTGGTTGCTTTCCGCTTGTTGGCCGAACAGTGGAGAACAGGCGCTTTCCCCCGGGCGTATCAGTGTTCGATTCCGACGGAAGCTTCCCTGGGTTAGAGAGGAGATGGACCAGGAGGATGCTGGCAAGCGCCCGTTCAGGTTAGCTTATCGGTAGTGAATACCATCCGCGAATGAACCAACATAGGCCGCCAGTGGGTGGCAGCATTGGGGGATCAATTCGGGTCGCATCAGGTTTACTAGGCGCGGTTTGCCGGACCGCCATACCCTGGTGGCAAGTGCTCCGTAAGGGATTGGCCCCGCTCAACATAAGGGATTATCACTCGCACCTGAACGGACTCATCCAGTTGATAGATTGTCATTGGTTGCTTGATAGTTCACGCTCGCCGCCATTGTCATCCCGCTGCCAGGTGACGATGAATTTGGACCTGCCTTGAGTTGGTCCGAAAGCCCGAGGTTGTTGGTTCCATTCAGGGTTCGACCAGGCTGTGGGTGAAGGACCTGTTGACGGCGCTCCATTGCCTGCTTTAGCAGCTTCGACCGTTATCCGCCTTCGTAGGTTACGCCCCGCTGCGGCTAATCTCCAAGCACCATTCTCGATGTGGTTTTCAGGAGTTACGAATGTGTTGTTCATCTTCTGTGATGATCCCCTAATTAAATGGCCCCTCCAGCGAGGGGCCGATTGATTATCGATTATGGCGCGGACAGTGACGGAGTATTGATCCGCCGGTTACTTCGGCAGGGCGTAGGGTCCGTCGGCCTCGAACTTGGTCTTCATCAGGTCTTTGTAATCGGTGTTCTCGGCGGCCTTGACGGCCCAGCGCAGCCACTTGAGCTCGGCCTTGAGCAGACTGATCCGATGCTCGTAGATCAGGTACTCGCCGTATGTCAGCTCGTTGTTGTCGATCTTTTCGCCCCAGGCCGTCTTGATTTCCTCGAGTTCTTCATTGACGGACTTGGTGCGCTTTTCGATCAGTTCCGCCAGTTTGCCCTGGGGCAGCGAGATGGCCTTGGCGAAACCGATGACGATGTCCAGCGAGAAGAACAGACGCTGGGAATGGACGTCGAGCTCATCCAGCCCGTCTTTGAGCATCTGCGTTCCGCTGTCGGTTAGGGTGTAGACGTGACGGGGCGGACGGTTGCCGCGTTGGGTAGTCTTTTCGGTAACCAGCCCCTTCTTTTTGAGTTTTTTGAGGGTGTAGTACAGGTGCCCCGTGGAGACCTCGCTCCAGAGATCGGCGTGGTTGTCTTCGAGGACCTGTTTTAGTTGGTATCCGTGCATCGGTTGCTCAGACAGCAGACCGAGCACCATCATGTCGACCTTTGTCATGGTATTTCTCCCCTTCGTCTGATTGGTCGTCTAGTGGTTGTCAATTTTAGCTTGCTTAAGCTCAGATTAGTTAATCGAGTATCGTCTGTCAAGGATTTTGTAGGGTGCCTTGGAAGTGATAAGGTTGACTGGGCCGTTGGAAAAGAAGCGTTTTGTTTACTGTTCTTGTCGTAGGCAGTCGACTTGGAACAAGATATGCGCACTGCAAATTCCAACGACGGTTGCATTGCTACGGTTTGGTGTTTGTTCCTGGTTCGTGTATCCTTTCCTTTGTCGTGATGTATAAGGTTGTAATCAGTGGTTAATCATAGCCCTTGCCTGGCGTGAAAACTGTTATTATCTTAGTAAGAGGTCTGTATATATCAAAATGATCGAAAATTCTTCCCTGATTCACATAGTGTCGCCATCTGCACTGAGGCTAGATAGTTCTGATATTAGAGTATTTAAGCATTATGCTCGCAGTTGTGCCCCTTTAATATGAGCGACTGCGAAGCTAATTGACAAGAATGTCTTTTATCTGTTAGGCAAGAGTTAACCAATGAACTTAGGAATGGTACCACAAAAAAATGATATTAGCAATTGGCGTTCTCACTTTTTAGCGGAATAGCGCTTGAATCAGGTGACGTGTTTCATACGATGCCTTGAGGCGACGGCGAGCCGTACACGCTGAATACCAAGCTGCGGAGCAGGTTATCATGACGGTTCTTCTGGGTGGGTTAATTCGGGTTGACGGTGGTCATCTCAGGTTCTCGGATTAGGTTCTCTGAACCGGTCGAGGCTTCCCTTGCCCAACGGGGCTCCCTGACTTATAATCTGCGCACAAGCTTTATTCTCACAACACCTTCCGGCGTATCCAACCCCGGGTTCGTCGGCAATCGCAGAGCGAGTGGGACGTGAACGATCCGGCCATCCGAGTCGAAAAGCTGCTCAAGCGCTACGGCGAGCTCACCGCCGTGGACGGCATCAGCTTCGCCGTGCCCGTCGGCGAGATCTTCGGCTTCCTGGGTCCCAACGGCGCCGGGAAGACGACCACCATCTCCATGCTGGCCACCCTGATGCGACCCACGGACGGGCGGGCCTGGGTGGCCGGGTACGACGTCGTCGAGCAGGCCGCCGCGGTGCGCCGCCAGATCGGCATCGTTTTCCAGGACTCGACCCTGGACACCAAGCTGACCGCGGCCGAGAACCTGGACTTCCACGCCCGCATCTACGGTGTGGACGACCGCAAAAACCGGGTACGCCGGATGCTCGAGGCTTGTGAGCTCAGCGATTGGGCCGATAAGCTCGCCGATCGCCTCTCCGGGGGGATGCGGCGGCGCCTGGAGGTCGCCCGGGCGCTGCTGCACGAACCCCGGGTGCTCTTCCTCGACGAGCCGACGCTGGGTCTGGACGTCCAGAACCGTCGCCGCATCTGGAGCGATTTGATCGAGCGCGCCGCCGAGAGCGGAACCACGGTCTTCGTCACCACGCACCAACTCGAGGACGCCGAGCTCTGCCACCGCGTGGGCATCCTGGACACCGGCCGCCTGGTGGCCTGCGACACGCCCCAGGCGCTCAAGGCCGAGCTGGGCGGCAGCCGGGTCTATCTACACAGCCGACGCAGCGATGAACTTGCCCAGGCCATCCGCCGCCTGGACGGCCTCGAGCCCGAGGTCGACGGCGATGAGGTCACCGTCGTCGTCGATCACCCCGGCGAATTCCTCGGCGAGCTGCTCAAGCGCGTCGATTTGCCCGTCTCCGACATCAGTGTGCGGGAGCCCCGCCTCGAGGACGTCTTCCTCTCCCTGACCGGCCACAGCCTGCGCGACAGCGAGGTGCCCCGCGACGGCGCCTGGCGCACCGTCCATCGCGCCGCCGCCCGGCGCCAGAAACGGAGTTGAACCGATGATCCAGGGCTTCGCCGTCCGCGCCGTCTGGCAGCGCGAGTTCAAGCGCTACTTCCGCGACATCCCCCGGGTGGCCTCCTCGGTGGCCCGCCCCATGGTCTGGCTGTTCATCCTGGGCATCGGCATCTCGCCCAACTTCGCTCCCGTCTCCGGGCTGGGCTACATCGAGTACATCTTCCCCGGCATGGTGGTGATGACAATCCTGTTCACCTCCACGGTCTCGGCCATCAGCATCATCTGGGACCGCGACTTCGGCCTGCTCAAGGAGATGCTGACCGCGCCGATCAGCCGCAGCTCGATCGTTTTCGGCAAGATGCTCGGCGGCGCCACCATCTGCACCATCCAGGGCCTGATCGCCATCCTGCTGGTCTTCTTCACCAACATCCAGCTTCTGTGGTACAACATCGCCTGGATCCTCATCGCCAGCTTCATCGTCGGTTTCATGCTCGCCGGTATCGGGGTGATCATCGCCAGCCTCGTCGAGACCTACGAGGGCTTCAGCTCCGTGATGAACTTTCTGATCATGCCCCTGTTCCTGGCTTCCGGCGCCGTATTCCCGCTGGCCAACCTCCCACGCTGGGCCTACCTGCTGGCCCGGGCCAACCCCATCGCCTACGCCGTGGACCTCTTCCGCGGATTGATGCTCCACCACTACGAGTACACCTTCTTCATCGACATGATGGTCATCTCCGTGCTGACGCTGATCGTCACCGCCTACGCCGTCTACCGCTTCCGCCGCATGGCCCACAAGTGGGGCGGCCGGGGCTGAGGGAGCTCCGTTGGAGGTTCGCCGCCGACAGCGAAGCCGATTGGATAATGGTAGCTCAGCGTAATGATCATCCCACCGTATTAACCAAGGGATCGTATTCCCAGACCGGACCTACTCGTGTTTCTATCCTGTAGATAATAAGGGTAATATTCTTATGATACCGGTCACGAAATGGTCAGTCAAAAAGTGGCGACTACCACGGGCCTGATCCTTGGCGAACCCTGACATCAGAGCACTTGCATAAGGCACTTGCGTAAGCTCTGACAGCAGAGCGCCTCTAACTCCTAAATGTAGTAATAACAGGTATTAAGGGAAGGCTATATGAACGATTGGTCAACAACGTGCATTTCAGCTAAATGAAGAACGGCCCGGCAAGCCGCTCCCCATCAGCCTGGTTTTGTCCGGTCACGTTCCATGATGCCTTAAACAATAATGAAGGTCAGCTACCAACTATCAGTTCCCCGGCTGTCCAGGCGAAGTTACAGTTGGGATTAGGAGTCACGCGGAAATATCTCATGCTATCTAGTTTTGTCAAAATACAGGAAGTGGCAGTCTTGTATGCACTCAGCTACAAATAGGCACTTTTTCGCCGACAATCGTCAATCAAAGCTGTATGGTTCAAACAGTTGCCATTATATGCAGACGATCTGTGGCAAGAAACTCGACTTGCACTCAGTGTTACCGGAAACCGGAGGCTGTTGGTCCCGCTCTAAGTTTATTCGCACTGATAGTAAGTGACATGCTGACAGCAGGCCAACAGCGGGCCATTGGATTGTTTCGCCCCTGTACCGCCAACCGCCCCCGCCAGTGACGCCTCGCGCGGAATCGATAACGAAAGGCATCCTGGAACGTGTTCGGAGCAGATCGGCCTGATCCGGAGCGGCTTGCCAAGCCTTTTTAGCAGGGATTATCACACGCGCCTGAACCGTCTCATCCAGCCGATAGACTGTCATTCATTGTTTTCTAGCGGATAATCGACGCCCTTGCCATACCACTGTTTGGTGGCACTATACCCGGCCTTGCATTGAGTTCCGCCGCAAGCCCGAGGATGTTGGTCCCGCTCGGGAGTCGACCAGGCTATGAGCCAGGCTATGATTAAATGACCTGCTGACGACGCTCTATTGCCTGCTTCAGCAGTTTCGACCGTTATCCGACTTCGCTGGTTGACGCCTCGCAGCGGTTTATTACAAGCCTCTTATCGAGGCGGCTTTGCTGAGTTGCGAATACTTGGTCCATTTTCATGTGATGATCCCTTGGATTATCAACAACTCGCCGGCTTGTTAAATCATGGTCCTTACTGAGGTGTCTCTCTTGGGAGCATGAAACGAGGAAGAACCCAGTCATCCCTGTTTGATCCGAGTATGCTATGAGTGGCTGATAACGAACGCCCCCCACAGGAGGGCGTTCGTGGTAAATCGGCGTCAGAGTTGATCGTTACCGGATTACTGCGACAGGTGCTGGGCCAGCTCCTTCATCCGTTTGCCGGGGACGAACTTGATCCGCTTGCGGGCGGGGACGATGACGACCTCGTTGGTCCGCGGGTTGCGGGCCTTTTTCTTCTTGGCATCGCGGACGCTGAACACGCCGAAGTCACGGATTTCGATGCGTTCTCCCTGGCCCAGGGCGCTCTTCATCTCGTCGATCAGGGCGTCGAGAACCTCGGCGGCGGTTTTCTGCGTGACTTTTAGTTTCTTGGCCACCGCGATGGCTATTTCGCGTTTAGTCATCGTTTTCCCCCGGTTGTTCCCGGTTGTCTCGCCGGTATCCTTTGGACATACCCGCTAGTCTTTGTACTCAATCCGTAACCCAATCCGTATAGTATCTGTTGAGAACGGTGTATTGTTGTCCAGTGATGCCTGGCTAGGTTAGCAGAGTCGGAGCGAGGGGTCAAGTACCTAAGTCTTAGTCTTTGGGTAAGATAGGGTCGAGGCATTCCAAGATTGAATCGCGCAGTCGGTAGCGCCGCCCGCAGACCGGGCAGGCGGTGGTGCGCGCTTCGTCGCCATGCGCGGGCGGGTCGAGACGGCTTCCGCAGGCGCAGACCCAGCCGCGCCGCCGGGCCGGAACGCCCAGCATCAGGGCGAAGGCGGGCACGTCGGCGGTGATCACGGCGCCGGCGCCGATCAGGCAGTGCTCGCCCAGGGTCACCCCGCAGACGATTGTGGCGTTAGCGCCGATGCTGGCGCCTCGACGGCAGAGCGTCGGCTCCCAGGCGGCGCGACCCTTGGGGAAGAGCGCCCGCGGGGTGGGGTCGTTGGTGAACACGCAACTCGGCCCGCAGAAGACACCTTCCTCCAGGGTCACCCGGGTGTAGACGCTGACGTTGTTCTGCAGCTTGCAGCGGTCTCCCAGCACGATGTCCTCGCCCAGGTAGCAGTTCTGGCCCAGGACGCAGTCGGCGCCGAGGCGCGCCCCCCGGGAGACGTGGCAGAAGTGCCAGACCTTGCTGCCCGGACCGATGACGACGTCGTCGTCGATGATCGATGTGGGGTGGACGAAGGCGGCGTCGCTCATCGCGGGACCTCCACGGGGTCGCCGCCCCGGGCGGCGCTTTCGTCGGCGGCGGCCAGGACCCGCAGGATCGCCAGCCCCTCGCGGCCGCTTCCCAGGGGTTCCTCCTGTCCCGCGCAGCAGGCCAGGAAATGCGAGAGCTCCCGGGCCAGGGGTTCACCGGGCTCGACGGCCAGCTCGCGGACGGCGTAGTCGTGGTGTTCGGTTATCGGCCGACCGGCCGCGTCCCGCAGCGGCTCGGCCCACTTGGGATGCAGCTCGACGACACCGCCGACGTCGTCCCAGCGCAGCATGCCGCGTTCGCCGATCAGGGTCAGCTCGCGGCGTTTGAGCGGGTCCAGCCAACTGAGATGGACCAGAGCCCGGCGGCCGCCTTCGAAGAACAGGTTGAGCTGGGCGTAGTCGCTGATGCCCTCGCGGATGTGTCCGCCGGTTACACAGGCCACCCGACGGGGCCAAGCGCCGAAGATCAGGGCCAGGTTGAGGATGTCATGGGGTCCCAGGCTCCAGAGGACGTTCTCGGCGGCGCGAACCCGGCCGAAGTTGGTCCGAGCGGCGTGGGCGGTGTAGAGTCGTCCCAGCTCGCCGCGCTCCACGGCTCGGCGCACGGCATCCAGGGCCGGGTGGTAGCGCAGCACGTGGCCGACCAGCAGACGTCGATCCCGAGCGTCGGCCAGCTCGACGAGTTCGCTCCCCCGCTCGACCTCGAGGGCCAGGGGCTTCTCGACGAAGACGTGCAGTCCGGCGCCCAGCGCGCGCTTGGCCAGCTCGTAGTGGGTCTGGGCCGGGGTGGCGATCGTCACCGCCTCCACACCGGCGTCGAGCAGGGCGTCGAAATCGTCCACCAGCCGGGCTTCGGGCGCCAGCAGCGCCGCCTGCTCCCGACCCGCCGGCGCGGGATCGTGCACCGCCGCCACCCGGCAGCCCGGCAGAGACTCCAGGTTGCGCAGGATGTTGCGTCCCCAGCGGCCGACACCGGCCACACCTACTTTCATCATCGAGGATTCCTTCCTTCTATTGGTTGCCCGCCGCAGCTTGGCGACTCATCGGCGCGATGTTAGCAGAGTCATGGTCTCTATTCAACGGGTCGGGGCGATTTGTTGAGAGCCCATACCGCCCGACGGCGTATAGAGACAATACAGCATTCCGCCCCCGCCTCGGGCGGCCGTCGCATGTTATACTGGGGCGCCCGAACGGCGCCGGTGGATGGCCCGTCTTGTGGGATACCGGAAGGATCCGAGATGCCTTGGCTGAGAAAACTGATCCTGGGTGCGCTGCTCCTACCAATGATGGTCGCCGGGCTCGAACACCCCGCCGATCATCCGGATGAAGGGGCTATCGGCGAGGTCGTCGCCTGCCCGGTCTGCGGCGAGGAGGTCGCCGTCCGGCTGATTCTGGACGCCGACGCCGCCGGCGGCGTGGCCGGCGACCTGGCCGTCCACTCCTCGGGCGAGGAGCAGCCCTGGCGATACTGGATCGCCTACTCTCCGGACTGTGGCTACGCCGATTGGGCCGGGCGCTTCGGCGAAGAGCTCACTCCGGCCGAGCGGGACTTTATCGAGGATACCTTCGGCGGGCTGGAAAAGGAAGGCCTCCGGCGCGGTGACATCCCCCTCTGGGAGCGTTACCGCAATCTCTACCTGCTGGAGCGCTTCCGTGGCGCCCCGGACCGCGAGCTGGCCGACATCCTGCTCATCGGCTGGTGGTGCCTGCGTCCCGTCGATACCAATCCCGAGCTGCGCTACAATTACCTGCGCTCGATCATCACCCACCTGGACGCCGCCCTGCGTCGCGGCGAAATCGACGATAGCCAGCTCGCCGAGCGGGTCTATCTGGCCGGGGAGCTGGCCCGCCTGGCCGGCGACGAGTTCGAGGCCCGCAGCCGACTCAGCGACGCCCTGACCATGCCCGGTTCCGAGGATTCCGATATTCGCGGTTTCATCCGCCGTTCCCTGCTGCTCACCGAGGCTCCCCTGCTGCGCCGTCGCTTGCTCTCCGGCGGGGATTCGATCAGCTCCCACCCCGAGGACGCCGAGAAATACGCCGCGGCCGCGGCCGCCTGGCGCTTCTTCGAAGACAACCCCGCCGACGCCCTGGATCGCGCCGACACCGCCCTGACCGCCTATTACTACGCACGCCGGCTGGTCGGCGAGGGTGCCGATGACGAAATCGCCGCCGCCGAACTGGAGCTCTGGGCCGAGCGCGCCGCCGCCGAGTACGCCCTGGAGCTCGCGAACCGTCCCGGTCTCTACGCCGGTGAAGAACGCGACTTGCTGGAACGCCTGGCCGCCGCCGAGTTCATCCGCTGATTCGACCGGTCCCGCACGGCGAGCCCCGGGCGCTTTTACGCCGACACCGTCGCCCCGGCCGGCGTTGGCACGTTTCTTGCGGAGTGCCGGGCTGGTTGTCTCGAGACGGCCGCCCCGCCCTGCTGCAAGAAACGTGCCAACGCCTCATCAACCGCAAGCCCGGAATCATCCCCGGGCTCCGACGCCGTCGCCCGGGGCTCGCCGTCGACGGTGTCGGTTGAGATACCGAGCTTTTTCGTGGTTACGGCACGAGCGTTCTCTGATGCCCCATTATCGGTTATGGTTCCGCCTGGTCTAGGCGACTTATTCTATCCTGACTGCCTATGAAAAACGGACTCAGAGACTTCAAACCGTTTTGGCCAATTCTGTTGCTGTTGATGGTCGCGGCGGCCCAGGCTGCCTTGGCGTTCGACTGTCCCAACTGTGGGGCGGAGCTGAGGATCATCGAGCCGGTCGTCCTCCAGGAGCCGGAGTACGATCTCTACGGCCTCGATCCGGCGCTCATCCAGGGCTTCGAGGAGTGCCGCTGGTGTCCGGACTGCGGCTGGGCGGGCTTTCCGGGCGATCACTTCGGCTCGGCTTCGGAAACGTTCTTAAGGAACCTGGGCACCCCGAGCTTCGAGCGGGCGGCGATTCTCGAACGCGCCGCCGAACTGCACCAACTCTCCGGCGGTGACCGTTATACTTGGGGGTTGGCCCGCCTGCGCGCCGCCTGGGCTAACCGTGCCGCCGGGGACGCCGACGGCGCCGAGCGCAACTACGCCGCAGCTTACGGTCACTTCACCGCCTATTTGGAAAACCACGCCACGGGTTCGATCCTGCCCTGGGTCCGCTACCTGGCCGGGGCCTGCGCCGAGCGCCTGGGTCGCCTCTCCTCCGCCTTGACTCACTACCGGGCCGCCCAGTACATGGGCGACCTGCCCCTCCTCCTGCGCGAGTTCGTCGGCGACCGCCTCTGGGATTTGGGCTTCTAGGCAACGCGTTGCCCCGCTCCCGTCGATGGGGTACAATAGGACCTCCCGTCTCGCACCATACCCAACCCGCTGGGTGATCAATGGCCGAACCCCCGCGCCAGCCGCATCGTCACGAGGAGAGCGTCGCTGATTTCATTCAGCGCAAGTTCACCTTCGCCCCCACGCTGCGCCAGCGTGTCGACCGCCTGCTCAGCCGCCTGTTTCTGCTCTGCTCGATCATCGCCCTGGCCGGGCTGGTGGTCGAGTACGGCTTCTACCCCAACGATTTCCTGCGCACCGTCATCCACATCGTCGAGTACATCATCATCTTCATCTTCGCCCTGATCCCCCTGGTGCGCCTGCTATTCCACAACCGCCGCCTGACCTTCCTCAAAGAGCACCTGGCCGAGTTCATCCTGCTGGCCGTCTATCTGATCTACCTCTTCGTCGTCGACGAGGTTGTCCAGGTGGCCTCGAACATCTGGACCGGCGGCGGCGCCGAGAGCTCGGCCACCCTGCTGGCCGGGCAGATGTTCATCGCCGCCAACCTCATCGTGCGCTTCGTCCGCGGCAACCGCACCCTGGCCTCGATGTCCGAGCGCCCGGTGCGTTTCGTCGTGTTCAGCTTCCTGGCCGTCATCGGCACCGGCACCCTGCTGCTGTCGTTGCCCCGGGCCACCGTCGCCGGCGGAATCCATCCCATCGACGCCCTGTTCACCTCGACCAGCGCCACCTGCGTCACCGGGCTGATCGTCCTGGACACCGGCGCCGACTTCACCCGCTTCGGTCAGGGCGTCATCATGGCGTTGATCCAGATCGGCGGCCTGGGCCTGATGAGCTTCACCGCCTTCTTCTCCACCATCCTGGGCATCCGCGTCAACCGCAAGGAGGTCGCCCTCTACTCCCGGGCCTACGAGGCCGACACCATCAACACTGTCCGGCGCCTGTTGATCTACATGTTGTTGGCCACCCTGCTGATCGAGCTCCTCGGCTTCGCCCTGCTCTACCAGACCTGGAGTCCCGGCTTCCCGGACAAGAGCGAGCTGATGTTCTCCTCGGCCTTCCACTCCGTCTCCGCCTTCTGCAACGCCGGCTTTTCGCTCAACTCCACCAGCATGGAGGCCTATACGGGTTCGGTTGGTACAAATCTGATAATATCTACACTAATAATCCTCGGCGGTCTGGGCTTCATCGTGCTGATGAACCTGACCAGCTTCCGCTTCAAACCCAAAAAGGGAAAGCCGCGCAGCCGACTGACCCTCCAGACCAAGCTCGTCCTTGTCGTCAGCGCCATCCTGATCGCCTTCGGCTGGCTGGCGATTACCCCCCTCGAGTGGAACCAATCCTTCGAACAAGCCGGGCTGGGATTCGGCGAGAAGGTCATGGCCGGCTACTTCCAGTCCGTCACCACCCGCACCGCCGGCTTCAACACTACCCCCATCGGCAACATGCTCCCCGGTACTCTCTTCGTGATGATCGTGCTGATGTTCATCGGGGCCAGTCCGGGCTCCACCGGCGGCGGCATCAAGACCTCCACCTTCGCCGTCATCGTGCTCAACTTCTGGGCCAACCTGCGCGGCCGCAACCACGTCGAGGCCTTCAAAAGGGAGATACCACCCGATGTGACCCGCCAGGCGTTGGCAGTCCTCGTCGGCGCCGTCATCTTCTGCGTCGCCGGCTTCTTTCTCCTGCTGCTCATCGAAGACCAGCCACCCCTCGATCTGCTCTTCGAGACCGTCTCGGCCTACGCCACCGTGGGCCTCTCCACCGGTGTCACACCGCACTTATCATACGCCGGGCGACTTGTTATAATACTGCTGATGTTCGCGGGCCGCGTGGGACCGTTGTCCCTGGGCCTGTCCATCGGCCGCAAACACATCGAGGGCCGGTATCGGTATCCCGAGGGTAGGATCTCGATCGGCTAAAGATAAACCCATTGGCCAGGTCATTGACCAGTACCGTGAGCCTGCAGGGCTGTCGATGAGAACCATCTCCCAACGAACACGGTAGGCAAGACCCCTGTAGGGCGGGGTCTCTGACCCCGCCGTTACTAGAATGCTTAATCGACTTCCAAAACGTAAGCATGTCAGATTAGCAAGAGAAATTTACAGTAATCAATCTTTGGTATTTCATATAATAACTTGCTCAAAGAAAGGCACTGCACCATTTCTTAACAATCCCTTCACAGAGGAGGTTTATAGAAACCTGCTGGCCTATTTTATAGAGAAAACGCATCTATACGCAGCATGCATAATGCCAGATCATATACATTTGCTAATTCGCCCTAAAAGAACAAATATCATAGAGATAATATCTAATTGGAAGAGGTATATAAGCAACCTTTCAAGAAACTACAATCTAAAAACTCCTATATGGCAGGCGAGCTTTTTCGATCATGTATTAAGAAATAATGAGCAATTAGCAGATGTTGCTAGATATATTATAGAAAACCCAATTAAAAAACGACTGGTTAGCGATGCAACCAGTTATCCATTTAGTTATGTTGCTGATATACGTATAATAAAAGTAGTTTAAAATTATTGTAGTATTATTTATATAATGTTGATGCTAAGTGTCCTCCAAGACGGCGGGGTCAGAGACCCCGCCCTACAGGGTTGCGAAACCAACCAGCACTTGGCGATTTCAACGAATTCACCTCCAGGGACCGTTCCTAAGGTGCCAGTACTCCCATGGCGGAATGAACGGTACCCTTCTAGGTTCTGCTCTAAAGAATCGGGTTTTCCTAAGTAGCATGTAGACCAACTGAGGCACCCCATGCGCTCATACTCGGTCATCGGTCTAGGTGAGTTCGGCATGGCGGTCGCGCGGATGCTCTCCGACTTCCAGCGCGACGGCATCGCCGCCTACGACATCGACGTGCGCCGCGTCGAGATGCTCAAGGAGTTCGTCGCGGTGGCGGCGGCCCTCGACGCCACGGACAAGACCGCCCTAGTCGGCCAGGGCGTGGACCGCGACGACGTGGCGATCATCGCCATCGGCCACGACTTCCGCGCCAACACGGTCGCCACGCTCAACGCCAAGGAGCTGGGGGTCAAGACGGTCATCGCCCGGGCCTTGAGCGAGGAGCACGGCCGCATCCTGCTGCAGATCGGCGCGGACCGGGTGATCTACCCGGAGCGGGACATCGCGGCCAACCTGGTCCAGGCGGTTCTGGTGCCCAACATCGTCCGCTTCAGCCGGGTGACTCCGGATACGGGCTTGGCGCACATCACGGTGCCCCGGGGCTACGCCGGGGTGCAGCTCGGCGAGCTGGGGACCTCGGGCAAGGTGCGAGTGATCGCACTGATCCGTCAGCCCGATCCCGACGCCAAACCGGGCACGTCGCCCCAGGTCGACTCGGCTCCCCAGGCGGTCACCAAGGTTTCCGCCGGCGACACCCTGGTGGTCTTCGGTCCCAACGAGGAGATCAACCAGGTCGCCGTTTCGCTGTAGTGGAGGTTCCGCGCACCGCCGCCGAGCTGCGGGAACTGCTTTCAACCCCCGCGAACCTGCTGTTTCAGGGCAGGCTGCGGGGGCTGGCTTTAGCCGCGGTCGGGGAGGACGAGTACGAGCGGGTCGGGCTGAGTGGGCTCGATGATACACTGGAGGTCCACGTCGCCGACCTGCGGGCGACCGTCGGCGCTTCGGTGACGCTGGGCGGGCTCGAGGCGGCGGCGGGGGAGGCCGGGTACTGTTTTCTCGGGTGCCCGCTGCTCGATCCAGGCGCCACGCTCTACGACCTGGCGTCGGCCCGGGTCTTCGATCGCTTCCGGCCCGGCGGACCGCGCCTGGCCGGACAGGTGACCGGCCTTTGGACACCGACGCCGGGCTTCGCCGAACCGCTGCTGCTGGGCTGTCGCACGGCCAAGGGGGTTGCCGGTTACAACCTGGCTCGCACGGCGCTCCTGGGCCTGCCCAGCTTGCCGGTGACGCGCTACGAGGTTCTGCTCAAGCCGGGTGGAGGGGCGCCGGTCTGCCTGCGGCGGGCCTTCGCCGATTGCTCGGCCGCCCGTGTATTCCTGGGTGAGCGGGCCGTCGAGCTGTGGGGCCGGCCCGGGCTTACCGGAGCTGAGCTGCTGGCCGATTCCGGGGGCGTCGCTCTGGCCCTCAGTTGCGCCGGAGTACACCGGGACCGGACCCGGAAGCGCCTGACCGATCTGGGTTTCGAGCCCCTGGAGCCCGACGACTGGCACGCCCGCAAGCGCCGCCGGCTCGCTGCGCTGGATGGTCGGCCCCTGAGTCTGACCACGGAGTTTCCGGCGAATGTCTCGCTGAGTGGTTTGCTGATTTACGGCGCGCCGCCGACGGGACCCTGGCTGGCGGCGGTGGATGAGCGGATCGCGACCGAGCGGATCAATCCGGTGCTCGGGGAGCTCTGGCCCGAGGCGCGGCTGGTCCCGGCGGTGACGGTGGCCTAGGTCGTCTTGGAAGAACCTGGTGGAAGAATTGAACGGGAGGACCGCGAGGTCCTCCCGTTCAGGCTAATCGGGATGCCGGTCGGCTCATCGCGGCAACCAGTCTGGTTATCCACAGCGGCGGGGATGGAATCGCCGACCTACTAGCCAAGTGGCGATAGCAAACGGGAGGATCCGAAGGTCCTCCCGTACGACGGCATTGCGGAACAAGGTGATCGTCCAACAAGGCGGGTATTGAATCCTCCGCCCCATATAGTTAGTGTTCCAGTCGTCGATGGATCAGGCGGTACTCCTTGGCCAGCCGACCGTACCCCTCGGCCTCGCTCCGGGTCAGGTGGACCCGCTCACCCTCGGCGAAGGGCGGGTCGTCGTCCCAGGTGGCCTCGACCAGGGCGATCTCCGCCCCGGAGCAGACTTCGCTCAGAGCTTCGCAGGGGCCGGAGTCGCCGGAGAAGGCCAGGGTCTCCTCGCCCAGTTCGACGCGATAGGCCAGGGCGGGGATGGGCTCGCCGACCCCCGCCGCCGTGGAACCGGCGTGGTTGACGGCGAAGGCCTCGACGCCCCAGGGGGCCAGCTCGAGGATGTCGCCGTCTTCCAGCGGGGTGTCTTCGATGACGAAGGGCAGGTTGGGGTAGAGGCTGCGGAAGGTGCCGATGATCCCTTCGGCCTCGAGGCAACCCTCGGGGTAGGTGACGGTCAGTGGATCGCCCCGTCCCACCATTCGCAGGAAGCCCAGCAGGGAATGCAGGCCGCTCAGGTGGTCGAAGTGGCCGTGACTGAGCAGCACGCCGTCGAGGTCCGCGGGATCGATCTTGGCTCCGAGCAGATCGCGCAGAGTCCCGTCGCCGCAGTCCAGCAGCAGCGAGCCGCCGTCGAGATCCTCGGCCAGCAACTGGGTGGCCACACCGGCGGCGGAGTGGAGCGTGGAGACCCGCAGGTTGCGACCCGAGAAAACCTGGTCGATCGGCATCATGCCCCCCGTGTGTTAGTTGGTTCAGCGGTTCAGGAGATCCGTGCTGACGTTGTCCCGGACGTCCCGCAGTTCGAAGGCGACGCCGCTTCGACGGCAGAGCAGATTGTAGACGAAGAAAGATAGATACAGCGCCGGGATGCTCCAGCCGACGATCCACAGCGTATCGAACACACCCACGCCGGTGTTGTTGAGCGAGCCGACCAGCATGTTGAACAGCGTCACGATAACCTGGAGAGCGATGATGCTGGGCAGCAGGTAGTGCAGACTGCCCAGATGCACCCGGTTGAGCTTGAACAGGGCCTCTTCGTCGGCGCTCAAGGTTAGCCGCAGGCCGTCGCCGCCGGTGCTGACCTTGTTGTAAACGGCCGCGGCCAGCATGTAGAGCACCAGCACCAGGCCGGCCACGATCGGCGTGCCGACGATGACCGTCATCACGAACATCTGGATCAGGGCGTCGCCGGGCAGCAAAGCCCCGCCGATCTGATCGGCGGCGATGAGGAAGGTCAGCCCCGTCGAAATGACGATGAGAATCAGCGAAGCCGCCAGGATAGGCACGAAGGCCTTGGTTACCGAACCCGGCTCCAGCCTGGCCAGACGGTGGGTCGCGGCGCCGTCGAGCTCCTCGATAAGTTGGACCTCCAGCCCCGGACGTTTCGCGTTGTAGCTGTTGTAGACCGCGGCGAAGATGACCAGGGACAGGATGGACACCACGGCCGTGACGGGAATGGAGATGGCGAAGAAACCGATCTCGCCGACGAGGCTGACGGCCTGACGCACGCCGCCCAGGCCGATGTAGTAGCTGATGACATTGAAGACGTAGGCCACCACGAGCTGGGGCGGCAGCAACCAGAACAGACTGGCTGGTTTCAGGCGCTGGATCTTCTGCAAGGCGACTCCTTTTAGCCGATGATTGCACCCCGGATTCTACCCCAAAGGCGCCGCCGGGTAAACATTCGCGGCGCGGGGTATCAAGGATCGACGACCTCGGGGGCCAGGGTGACCCCGGTGCCGTTTTCGCGTTCCCAGGCGCGAACCTCGGTGACGATCTCGGTGGTGAGCGCGGCGATCCGGCGGCGGTTGAGCTCCGCCGCCGCCTCACCGGCGTTGTAGACATTGCCCACGTAGAAGCTCAGGCCGAAGATACCGGTCACCACAGCCGTGGGTATTTCGTCCTCGCTGACGGCCCAGACCGTGCCGCCGATCCACAGAGCGTTGGTGAACAGGGCGACGAAACCGTCGGCGGTGCGACCGGCGACAATCTGCCCCAGACCGGGCACCAGGCCCGAGAGGAAGCCGTTGAAGATGGGTGAGAGCGTGTCGACCTCGTCGCGGCGTCCCGCTAAAACGGCCAACTCGTCGGCCAGCTCACCGGCGGGCTCCTCGGCGAAGCGTTCCGCGGCCCAACTGAAGGATTCCCCGGCCGCGGCGAAGTCGTCGACGGGCAGATAGGTCAGGCCGTGAAGAATGGCCGCCCGCCCCGACGCCGTCGTGGGCGGGTCCTCCTCGGCCAGGGCCTCCAGCTCGCGCCGAGCGTCCTGGTAACGATAACGCAGCGCCAGGGAGCGTCCCAGGGCCAGCCTGATTTCGGGGAGCAACTCACTGGTCGGGTACTCTAGCAGAAAACCGCGGTAGACGTCGCCGGCGGCGGCGTGCTCCCCGGCGCCGTCGTAGGCCAAGCCGATGCCGAAGGTCGCCTCGTCGGCCAGTGGGCTGTCGGGGAAGAAGTGCAGCAGGCGCTCGTACTCGAGCACCGCCTTGAAGAACTCGCCCCGGGCCATCAGCGTTCCGGCGAATTCGTACTGCTCGAGATCGTCGAGGACCAGGGTATCGGCGACGGCGGGAGCAACTAGCAGCAGTAGGCCGAGCAGCGCGAGCTGGATGACGGCTGGTTGATTTTTCATCAAGTGGCGGCTTCCGTTGGTTGATGACGGCCCGCCCCGGGGAAAACCGCAGCCCGGGAGGGCCACCGTCGGAGGGGCGTCGAGGTGTTGGCACGTTTCTTGCGGAGATACGGCAGCATAGACCGGTCGGTTTCCCGCCCTGCTGCAAGAAACGTGCCAACACCGGCCCTGGCGGCGTTCTAGGGTAGTAGTGGATCGTAGAAGCGTCCCCGGGCCTCGCGGCTGAAGATGTAGGGGTTGAGGGGCGCCCAGACCGAGCATTCCGGATAGAGCGGAAGCTCGCTCAGGCGCAGGATCCCGGTGTAGTTGTAGTAGACGATCGGGTAGAGGCCGCGGGGGATCTGGCCGTGACAGCGCAGCAGGCGGCCGGCGGAACGCACCCAACCGCTGAATAGCCCGTAGCGTCGCAGGGCCTGGCGGGCGTAGTTGCTGCAGGTGGGGGCGTAACGGCAACGCGGGCCGTCCTGGCGGGTCAGCCAGTTGTTGTAAACCCAGCCCAGACCGTCGAGGACCGTTCCCAGATAGCCGCTCGTCCCCTCACCTTCGGAAGTCGGGGTTAGTTCTACGGCGGTGCGCGGCGTCTCGGCGAAGCCGCCCTCGGGCGGGGCATAGCCGCCCAGGGCCCGGGTCAGTACTGGGATCAGCAGCAGTAGGCTAAGGCTGGGGCGGCTGGGTTTCATCGGTCGGAACCTGGTTGGTGGAGGGAGTGCTCAATCAGTCCATCAGGGTTGGGGCGGGATCGTCTTTTTTAGTGATTGTGGGCCGGCTCATCAGGGTGAGTGATTCTGTCGGATATGGTGGTGAAGGCTGCCGGGATTGACGGTGCAGTGAGCTGGTTTCCACAGTCAACACCGCAGAAGTATCACAGTGTCCTCAACCAACCACGCCGTCGATATCTTCCAGCCTTCAGTTTTCTATGGGTCCCGGCGCCGGACCACGGCTGGTCATGGCGGCCGGGCTGTTTTATAATACCAGAACTCCGTTACGATAACAGGGGTCGGTCGCCCTCTCTCGGCGCCGCCGATCCGGACCCGAAACCGGGTCCGGGTCCGCGGTGCTCAGCCCCGGTCCCTCCCCTTCGTGATCAACCGCGACCAGCGAGGTCCCATGTTCAACAAGCTGCTGATCGCCAATCGCGGCGAGGTAGCCCTGCGGGTTATCCGCGCCGCCCGCGAGCTGGGCATCCGCACCGTGGCCGTTTACTCCGAGGCCGACCGCAACTCACCCCACGTCCGCCAGGCCGACGAGGCCGTTTGTATCGGCCCGCCGCCGCCCAACCGCAGCTACCTCTCGATCCCCCGCATCATCGCCACCGCCGAGATCACCGACGCCGACGCCATTCACCCCGGTTACGGCTTCCTGGCCGAGAACCCCCACTTCGCCGAGATCTGCGAGGCCTGCCAGGTGACCTTCATCGGACCGGCTCCGCGGACCATCACCCTGATGGGCAACAAGAGCCGCGCCCGCCAGACGATGATCGAGGCCGGCGTCCCCATCGTCCCCGGCTCCGAAGGAGTGCTTGAGAACGCCGAGGAGGCCGTCGAGCTTGCTGAGGAGATCGGCTATCCCGTGATCATCAAGGCCGTGGCCGGTGGCGGCGGCCGCGGGATGCGCGTGGCCCATACACCGATGAGCCTGATGAGCGCCTACTCGACCGCCACCGCCGAGGCCGAGTCCGCCTTCGGCGACGGCAGCGTCTACCTGGAGAAGTTCATCGTCAAGCCTCGCCACGTCGAGATCCAGATCATGGCCGATCGCCACGGCAACGTCGTTCACCTGGGCGAGCGCGACTGCTCCATCCAGCGCCGCCACCAGAAGCTGCTCGAGGAATCCCCCTCCCCCGCCGTCGGCGCCGAACTGCGCGCCAAGATGGGCGCCGCCGCCGTCGAGGCCGCCCGGGCCTGCGGCTACCACTCCGCCGGCACCGTTGAGTTCCTCCTCGACGCCACGGGTCACTTCTACTTCATGGAGATGAACACCCGCATCCAGGTCGAGCACCCCGTCACCGAGATGCTCACCGGCACAGATCTCGTCGTTGAACAAATCCGCGTCGCCGCCGGCGAAAAACTCTCCTGGACGCAGGACGAGATAACCTTCACCGGACACGTCATCGAGTGCCGGATCAACGCCGAGGACCCGGAGCGCAACTTCGCCCCCAGCCCCGGCCCCATCGAAGATTTCCAGGCGCCCACCGGGGAGCGTATCCGTGTCGACACCTACGCCGAGCCCGGCGGGATGGTCAGCCCCTACTACGACTCCCTGGTCGCCAAGCTGATCGTCGGCGGCGACGACCGCGACGATTGTCTGGCCCGCACTCTGGCCGCCCTCGACGAGCTGAGCATCGAGGGGGTCAAAACCACCATCCCCTTCCATCAGGCCCTGCTCAAACACCCCCGCTTCGTCGCCGGCGACTTCGACACCGGCTTCCTAAATGAGGAGAAAGTGCTCTAGGCGGCGGTCTTGATGCTATCACAACAGGATATCGGTCTCCAACAAACGTAATCGTTCCGTAACGTCCCGCTACCCAGGGGATGGCTATGCCGTTATTCCAAGTAAAAGAGAAGGCCGTTACCAGGCTGAAGCCCGAAGCCTTCCTTAATGAGCGGCAGTTGCAGCGGCTGTTCGAGGCGAACCTGGAGGAGTTGTTGGGCGTGCGCTTCGTAGTCAGCGAGTTCTCGACGGGTGAGAGACACGGCGGCCGGATCGACACCCTGGGTATCGATGAAAACGATTGTCCGGTGATCATCGAATACAAGCTGTCCTCGAAAAGCAACATCATCAACCAGGGGCTGTATTACCTCGATTGGCTGCTGGATCACAAAGGCGATTTCCAGATTGCTGTTCAGGAATACCTGGGCAGCGATGTAACGGTATCCTGGGACTACACCCGCCTGGTCCTGATCGCCCGGGACTTCAACAGGTACGACCGGTACGCCGTCGAGCAGATCGGGCGGTTGGTAGAGCTGAAGTCATACCGTCTGTATCAGAACGGTCTGCTCTACCTGGAGGATGTCTACTCGACCCCTCTGCCGCAGATCACCAAAGCTACCCAAACAGAAGCGCTGGATGAAGCCGATAAAAAGGCGGCGGCGGCTTATTCGGTCGATGTGCATCTCGAAGACAAACCGGCTGGGATTCAGGACATCTTCGCCGCTTTGCGTGAATACATCCTCTCGCTGGGCGGGGACGTGATCGAGAAGCCGACCAAGCTCTACATCGCCTACTCAGCCTCGCGCAACTTCTGCGAGATTGAACTGCAGAAAACACAGCTCAAGCTGTCCCTCGATATCCCATACGACGAGCTCAGCGAGACGAAGCTGGTTCGCGATGCGAGTAAAATCGGTCATTGGCCCACCGGGAGTTGTCAAGTGATTATCAAACCAGCCAACGAGCTGGAACCGGTGTACGGTCTAATCAGGGAATCCTACGACTACTTCCAATAACAGCCCCGTGGACCCGCCATCGCCGAGCCCCTCAAGCTGTTCCATGTCCGTGGGACCCTGCAGTCGCCCTGGCTGATGGCCAAGTTCTTCCCCCTCTGAGGAGCAGGGCTTTCGCCAGGATTGCGTCCTGTGACCGGACAACCGGGCGGCGCTACCCGCCGACTTCTTTCCTGGAGCTGCGCCGGGTGCGCGGCCGGCCCAATCTGCTGGACCACATCAACCTACGCGGTCTGTGGCTCCTCATTAATCGTTAACTTGGAACAACCGGGTACATCTGCATCATGGCGCCACCGGTCTCGGGCTTGGAGCTGTTCACTATCCCAAGCAACCCACGGCCGCGACCTTGTCAAAGCCCGTCGAACCAAGCGCCACGGCCCGCGCCGGCGTTGGCACGTTTCTTGCAGCAGAGCGGGGCGGCCTGGCCGCGGGAACCCCCGACCCCTTCCGCAAGAAACGTACCAACGCCTCCCCGCTATGCGTCCAGGGGGTTTCTTTGCCCGAGAGCCGGCTTTGACAAGGTCGTAACGCCGACTATCAGCGGATGATCCAGCAGCGCGCTCGATCCCCCATTTGTCGGCTTGGCTGGGTCGTGTTTATCCGGTTTCGTCTTCTCGACGCCGCTCGAGCCATTTCTACGCAGCGTTGGCTTCTGATTCGCCGACCGTTCGATATCTCCCAGCTCTCAAGGTATAACGCAGCCGATGAATCTCGACGTCGCCCTCTGTCCGGCCGAGCTTGCCGGGGTCGACCTCGCCGGTCGCGCCGCCGTGGTCATCGACGTCCTGCGGGCCACGACCACGGTGACGGCGGCCCTGGAGTCCGGCGCAGCGGCGGTGATCCCCCACGCCACTCTCGACGAGTGCCGCGGTCACGTCCGGAGAGAGCCCGGGGTCTTGCTGGGCGGTGAGCGCGGCGGTATCAAACCGGCGGACTTCGACCTGGGAAACTCACCTGGAGAATACACACCGGAGAAGGTCGGCGGCAAGCGGATCGCCTTCTCCACCACCAACGGTACCCGAGCACTGTTGGCCTGTCGGGGTGCGGAATCGGTGCTGTTGGGCTGCCTGAACAACCGGGCGGCGACGGCGGAGCGCCTGGCCGAGCTGGAGGCCGACACGCTGCTGGTCTGCTCGGCCAAGCAGGGTCGACCGAACCTGGAGGACACCATCTGCGCCGGATTATTGGTTGAGCGCCTGCGCGAGCTGGTTGTTGGAATGCAGGTCACGGATCGCGCCCGGTTGTCGTTGGAGCTGGCCCACGCCCTGCCCCCGACGCCGGACAACCTGGCCCGCAGCGATCACGGGCGCTTGATGCTGGAGCTGGGTCTTCAGAACGACATCCAACGCTGTGCCGAGCTGGACGTTCGCTCGACGGTGGGGCGCTGGACCGGGGAGGAGATAATCATTTAGAATGGAGGCGGCACACAGCGCGGTTCAATTCGCCGACGTTTCACCGTAATCCGAGGTTGGCATGGCCGATAGACTTCTCGAGAAGGTCCGGCAGGCTTTGGCGGACCCCGCCGGTATCGATACGACGCCCTTCGACGATCTGACACCAAATCGGCTCGAGGAGGTCGCCTCGCTCAACGCCTTGGGCGATCTCTACGGTCGCGCCGGCGACACCGCGCGGGCCTATGGTTTCTACCGGCGCGCCGTCGAGCTCTACCAAGCCGACGGTTACAGCACCAAGGCCATCGCGGTTTTGCGCAAGGCCGCCCGGCTGCCCGCCGTGCCCTCCTCGGCTTTCTGGGAGCTGGGCGAGCTCTACGCCGCCGAGGGTTTCCGGGCCGAGGCTTCCCAGCAGTACCTGCGCTTCGCCGACGTGGAGCGTGAGCGCGGCAGGTCCGACAGCGTGCTGCGGGCCTACGAGCGGATCGTCGAGTTGGAGCCGGGCAACGGCCGGATCCGTCTGGCCCTGGCCGAGATATATTATCAGAGCGGCCTGCGGGATCGCGCCGCTGAGCAGTTCCACAGCGCCCGGGAGCTGCTCGAACCCACCGGGGAGACCGACGAGGCTCGGCGGATCACCGACCGGCTGGCCGATCTCGCCGCTGACTCCAAAGCCGCTGGGGCCGACGAAGCCGTGGTGGAGGACGTCCTGCCCGAAGAGCTGGAGTTGCCCGTCGACGAAGAAAGCGGCGCCGTGGTGGACGGCCCGGCCATCGACCTCGAGGCCGAGATGCGCGGGGAGAGCGCCCCCCCAACGGAGAGTCCGGCGTCGGATGAGTCTGAAGAGTCCGAGGACGTTCTCGATCTCGCCGACGAAGCCGAGCCTCACCTCCAACGACCCCGGAGCCTGCGAAACGGCCCGGATACCGAGGAGCTCGACATTCTCCGCGGCGCCCTGGATGAGCTGGAGCAAGCCGAGGGCGGAACCGCCGAAGAGAGCGTCGACGTCATCGAGAACGACTTCATCCGCTCCGTCGATGAGGAACCGGAGAAGGTTTCCGCCGAAGCCGACGACCTGGAGGTCATCGAGGAGCCCACGGCCTCCGAGCCCGAGCTCAGCATTATCGACGGCGAGGGCGGCGCGACCGGAACAACGGGCGGCCCCGGTCTCGACCAGGTCGTCGACGACTTCAAGGACGCCATGAGCACCCTCACCGAGGGCGACGATCCCCAGGGGCATTACGACCTGGGTATCGCCTACAAGGAGATGGGCATGCTCGATGACGCCGTGGTCGAGTTCCAGGCCGCCGCGCGCCACGAACGTCTGCGCGACAAGGCGGCCTGCCTGCTGGCCGAATGCTTCATCGATATGGGCCGGCCCGAGTTGGCCGTCAAGGAGCTGCGGCGGGCCCTGGCGGCGGCGGGCAGCGAGGATGAACGCCTCGGCCTGCACTACCGCCTGGCCCGCACCCTGCTCGCCCGGGATCGCCGGAGTGAGGCCCTCGACGAGTTCCTCGAATGCTACGCCATCGATGTCGGTTACCGCGACGTAGCCGAACAGATCAAGCGTCTGCGGGGGTAAGTCCCGCGACAGCCCAAAAGCATCGCCCGACGGCGGTGTCGTCCTTTTCCGCCGGACCAGGGAGACGATGATCCCTTCCCCACACCGCGAGACCCTCAAGGAACGAGCCTGCCTTGACCGCAGTCAGTCGGTCGTTACTCAGCGCGCCTCGAAGGGGGTGCGCCTGTTGGTCAAGCGTTACCCCGCCGCCCCGGTGGTGACGATCTGGGCCTGGATCGGCGTGGGCAGCGTCAACGAGCTACCCGAGGAGGCCGGTTTGAGCCATGTGCTGGAGCACATGGCCTTCAAGGGCACCCGGCGGCGCGGGCGAGGCGAGATCAGCCGGGTCATCGAGGCCCACGGTGGGGTGATCAACGCCTTCACCGGTTACTACGCGACGGCCTATTACATCAGTCTTCCCAGGGAGCACCTGGAGCTTGGTGTGGACCTGCTGGCCGACGTGCTTTGCAACTCCGTTTTCGATCCCGAGGAGCTGGAGCGTGAACTAGCGGTCATCGGCGAAGAGATCCGCATGCGCGACGACCGCCCGGACAGCCGCATCTGGGAGCTCGTGACCTCCTCGGTGTTCCAGAAGCACCTTCTGGGACGCCCCATCGCCGGATACCATCAGACCGTTCAGGCCTTCACCCGGGCCCAGGTCGTCAACCATTACCGCCGTCATTACACCCCGGCCAACACCCGGCTGACCGTGGTCGGCGATGTCGATCCCGTCGAGGTGGCGGGGTTGGTCGACAAGCACTTCGCGGCCTACGATCGACCGGACGTTGTGCCGCGCACCTCCCCACCCGAACCCCGGCAACGGGGTCACCGTCTGAAGATCGAGGAGATGAACCTGGCCCGGGCGCGCCTGGCCCTGGCCTGGCCGACGGTGGCCCAGCTCCACAGCGACGCCCCGGCCCTGGACGTTTTGGCCAACATCCTGGGTGACGGCCGCTCCAGCCGGCTGTACCGGCGCCTCAAGGAGGAGCTGAAACTCGTCGACGATATCGAGTCCATCTCCTACACCGGCAACGATGTAGGCCTCTTCGTCGTCGAGGCCGAGTTGGACGCCGGGAATATCCCCGAGGTCGTCGCGGTTATCAACGGTGAGGTAGAGCTGCTGCGCAACCACCCCGTGGGTCCCTACGAGGTCGGCCGGGTGTTGAACAGCGTCGAGTTGGAGTACCTGGAGGCCCACGAGACCACGGAGGGCCAGGCCCAGGAGATCTGCTACTATGATCAACTGGGCGACTGGAAGCTCGCCGACTCCTACCTGAACAACCTCTACACCGTCGACGCCACCCGGCTGCGCGAGGTGGCCATCTGCTATCTGGCCGCCGACACCCTCAACGTCGCCCTGATCACCCCGCCGGGGCAGGGCGAGGCCCTGGCCGATCTCGAACCGGGTTGTTCCGAGGGCCGGCCACCGTCACGCCGCCGCCCGCTGCCCGAGCGTCCGCCCCAGATCGTCATCCCCGAGCCCTCGGCCGGCGAGGAGCTGGAGCTGGAGAACGGCCTGCGCGTGGTGCTCTATAACAACGCCAATGTCGCCCAGACCGCCCTGGCGGCGCTGACCCGCGGCGGGGTGTACGAGGAGCCCGAGGAGGCCCGGGGGATCACCAATCTGTCTCTGGAGCTGCTGCAGCACGGCACCTGCCGCCGCGCCGCCGAGGCGTTCCACTCCCAGCTCGAGTTCTACGGCACCGGACTGGACAGCTTCCTGCGTCGCGACTTCTACGGCCTGCGGCTCAACTGCGCCTCACGCCATCTGGACCCTTGCCTGAAGCTGTTCTGCGAGGCCTTCACCGAGCCCGCCTTCCCCGCCGATCATCTGCCCCAGGTGCGCGAGGACACCCTCAACCGCATAGCCTCACGCAGCGAGGACGCCGTCGGCTACTGTCTGGGACGGGCCAACATCGTCCTCCACGGCGGACGGGGCTACGGCCGCTTCCTCGTCGGCGAGGCCGAAACCGTCGCCGGACTGGAGCGATCCTCCGTGGCCGCCTGGTATCGGCGAAGGCTCTGCGGCCGGCGCCAGGTCGTCGGCGTCGCCGGTGGATTCGAGCGCGAGGCGTTGCTGGAGCTGCTGGGCGACCTGACCGTGGACATCTGTTCCGGCGACGATCCCCCGTCGCCGCCGGAGCCGGTCTACCACGCCGAGCGCTTCGAGGAGAGTCTGCCCAAGCAGCAGACCCATATCGCCCTGGCCCATCCGGCGCCGGATCAGCACTCTTCCAGCCGCTTCGCCGCCGTGGTGCTGGCCCAGGCGCTCTCAGGCTCGGGCAGCCGCCTGTTCCTGAATCTGCGCGACGTGCGCCACCTGGCCTACCTGGTTTTCTTCAGCTACAGTCCCCTTAACGCCGGCGGCGCCTTCTTCAGCTATCTGGCCACCAGCCCCGGACGCGGCGACGAGGCTCTCGAGGCCCTGCGCGAGGAGCTGACCCGCGCCGCCGATGGGGGAATCAGCGCCGCCGAGGTCGAGGACGCCAAGCGTCACCTCGTCGGGCTGTTCAAGCTCGGTCGCCAGCGCAACGCCACGGTACTGGCCGCCTATGCCGAGGCCGCGGCCTCGGGCAAATCGATCCTCGACGTCGAAGCCTTTCCCGAGAGGATCGCCGCCGTCGACGCCGACGAAGTCAACGCCCTGGCCGCCGACTATCTGGGTCGCCGCGAACCCGCCGTCTATCTGCTGCGCGGCACCCTGCCCCGTCGCGACTCCATGCCCCGCTGACTCTGCGGAACCGCCCCCGGGAGACACCCAGAGTGCCCAGTCTCTTCGACCGCTGTTGCGAGCGCTGCACCCACAGCGCCGCAAGTCCCTGCCCGGACTTCCTGGCCTGCCGCCTCTCCGGCCCGTTCTGCCATCAGGACGCGGCCTGTCAGCGCGGCAAGCTCGCTGTCGCCCGGCGCAACGCCTTCGGCCCCGCCGGCGAGACCGGCTTTGCGGGACCCGGCGGTCTGGTCGGCGTGGGCCAGGGGGACTGTGGCCGCGGCGTCGGCTCCGAGGCGGTCTTTCTGGAGCTGGAGGAGAGCCTGGGCGCCGGATTCGAGGTGACCCCGACGGGCTGCCTGGGCTTCTGCTCCGTGGAGCCCACGGTCTGGCTGGCCGCCCCCGAGGGTCCCCAGGTCCTCTACGGGCCGATCGCCCCGGAGGAGAGCGGCCGGCTCGCCGAGTATCTGCGTCGCGGCGAGGTTTGGGAGGAGAAGGTCGTCGCCTGGCTGCCGCCGCCGCTGGCCGCCGAGCTGACCTTCCGCGACAACCGCCACCTCTACTCGGTCGAAGAGCTCGCCGGCGACGCCTACCCCTTCTTCCTCGACCGGCAGATGCGCCTGTTGACGGCCCACTGCGGCCTGGCCCGCCCGACCTCCATCGACGACTACCTGATGCGCGGCGGTTTGCACGCCCTGTTCATGCTGCTGCGGCATTACAGCCCCGAGGACGCCTTCTACCTGCTCGAGGAATCCGGGCTGGTCAGCCGGCTCACCGGCGAGCCGGTGCACTCCCTCTGGCGGCAGCAATCCGCCCTCGGGGTGGAGACCCTGCGGTTGGACATCAACCGCGCCGCGGCCAACCCGACGCCCCAGGTGCGCCGCCTCTTCGAGGGTCAACCCTTCAGTGTGCTGGAGTCCCTGTTGGTGCTGGGCCGCCTGGTGGGTGCCCGGCGCGCCCGTATCGTGCTGCCCAACAAGTGGGAGGTGCCTTTCGCCGAGGTCGTGCCGCCCGGCGACGTCTGGATACGCTACAAGCCGCGCGGTGATTCGCCGACGAGCAACCTGATGACGGCGCGTTCCGAACTGGCCGAGTACGAGCTGTTGGGCGAGGGAATCCTGGGAACGGATTTCGATTTCGACGTCGAGATCGTCGCCGGTGCCGTCGAGCGCGGCGAGGCTCTCGACGTCGAGCTGGAGACCCTGCTCAACCTGCCGGCGATCATCGAGCACGGCGGCGAGTGGTTCCGCGGCTTCGGCCACGGTGAGCACACCGGGACCAAGCTCTTCCTCGTCAACGGCCCCCTGACCGCTCAGGGTTACTGCGAGGTCAACCTGGGCACTTATCTCGACGACGTCGTCGAGCTGGTCTGCGGCGGCGGACGTCCCGAGCCCATCGACTGGGTGCGCATCGACAGCGGCCCGCGCATCCCGGTGACCGCTTTGAATCAGGGGCTGGACTACGCCTCTGAGGAGGGCGACGCGGCGTTGCGACCGCCGAACCTGATGCACTGCTTCGCCGCTGGAACCCGGGTCGAGGCCGAGCGTCCCGGCGCTCCCGAGGCCGGCGGCGGCCTGCGGAGCCTGCTCTCCTCCTTCCGACAGCTCCCCGACCCCGATGTCCATTCGGCTCCCTGTGTCTACGCCTGGAACCTTGTCGGTCAGACCCTGGAGCGCCTGAGCTGCGGACGCGGTGAACTGTGCGATCTCAACCGGCTAGAGGACTGGGCCAAGTTCCTGCGCTACAACGCCGAGGCCGCCCACGGCCACTGGGCCGAGGTGCTGCAGAACGCCATCCACTCCCAGGGTGAGAACCTGCTGGAGGAAGGCTCCGGGGAGGGCTGCGGTGAGTAAGGACTTTCTGACATTCACCGTCGACAACCGCGAGGTCAGCGCCGAAGAGGGCACTTCGCTGCTCGAGGTGATCCGCAAGCTGGAGATCCCCCTGCCGACCCTCTGCCACCTGAGCGGTCTGGACAACCCCGTCGGCTGCGGGCTATGCACCGTCGAGCGCGAACCCGCCGAGCTGGTCCAGGCTTGCCGCACCGTGGTCGAGGCCGGCGCCGTCTACCACACCGATTCCCCGGCCGCCGTCGGCCACCGCCGCCAGGTGCTCAAGCTGCTGCTGGCGCGTCACGAGCCGCGCTGCCACGTCTGCGACCGCCACGGCGACTGCGAGCTCGAGCGCCTCTTCGCCCAACTGCGCATCACCGACGGCCGACTGCCCGGGATCCGTTCCCTGGCGCTGCACGACCGCTCCTCTCCCTGTGTCGTTCTCCACGGCGATCGCTGCGTGATGTGCGGGCGCTGCGCCGTCGTCTGCCGCGAGTTGCAGGGCGTCGACGCCCTGCGTACCGACGGCCGCCTGCTCCAGACCCGGCCGCGCGGTCGCCTGGGCCTGGACGGCCCGCCCTGTATCGGTTGCGGACAGTGTACCCTGGTCTGCCCCACGGGCGCCCTGCAACCGGCCGCCGCCGTGCCCGCCGTCGAGGCCGCCCTGCTCGACCGCGACCGCTACTGCGCGGCGGTGTTGACGCCGACGGCCGCCGCCGCACTGATGAGCGAACTCGGCGTGGACGCTCTGCCCCGCCTGCTGGGCGTGCTGGTTCAACTCGGGTTCGACGCCGTGCTCAACGCCTCCTGGGGCGCCGACCTCTACTACGCCAAGCTGGCCGATTTCCTGGCGCGGGAGCCCCGGCCGATCAGCATCGTCAGCCGCTGTCCCGCCGTTCGCCGCTACATCGACCAGCGACGTCCCGGCGCCCGGGACTGGCTGCTGCCCTTCGACTCCCCCGCCCGGGACACCGCCGTGCAGTGGCGCGACCGCCTGGCCCACGACACCGGCGTGCAGCCTTCGCGCTGCTATCTGGTGCAGATCAGCGTCTGCACGGCGGCCAAGGAGGAGGTCCGCCGCAACGCCGCCGCCGGCAACCGCGGTTTGGACGCCCTGCTGACCGTGCGCGAGTGCGCCGCCCTCTTCCGGCGGTTGCGCGTGGGCCTGGACAGCGCCAAGCCCCGCTCCTTCGGGCGCTGGCGGGGATCCCGCGATGGGATGCTCCACGGGGCGCCCGGCGTGGTGATCGGCGCTCTGGAGAGTCTCTGGGCGGCCCGCAGCGGAACCGAGCGCTCGGAGCGCGAGGATTTCTACCTGACCGACGAACTCGCCCTCAAGCTCGAAACCCCGGCGGGACCCCGCGCGGCTCGTGTACACCACGGCATGCCGCGCTGCATCGAGATCATCGACGAGCTGCTCGAGCGGGGACAAAGCGAAGAAGAACCCCTGTTGCTCGAGCTCTACGCCTGCCGGGGCGGTTGTCTGGGCGGCGGCGGGCTGTTGCGTCTTCCCACGCCGGCCGAGCTGCAGCGCCGCTACCAGGCCCTGGTCTACCTGGCCGATGGCGCCGCCGCGCGCCACCCCCAGCAGAATCAGACGCTGACCCGCCTGTTCCCCGAGTACTTCAACCGGATCGAATCCGACGAAGACCCCGCCGACGAGGCTTGAGCAATCCGCAGGTCCCGCGTGAACCAGCGGCTTGGCGGTCCACCGTCGCCCAGGTTCAGGCCGGTTCGGCCCCCCGTCGACCCGACGGCGGCCTCAGCGCTCCGGCTCCCACCGGCTCTTAGAGGATTTAGGTATACTGACGACGAGAAGCACGAGTAAACCTGCGTTGATTGCGCAGAACGGGACCGCCTCGGCGGTCCCGTTCTGCAATGCCGATAGCTGGTGTTCCGGGTTACTCGATGGGGAACTCCAGGATCCAGAGGACCTTGACCTCTTCGGTGGGCTCGATGGTCATGCCGGGCAGGTACTCCTCGAGCTCGGCGCGCAGCTCGGCGTTGTTGTAAGCGGAGTCGTCGCCGTAGCCGGTGGCCGTGGACATGATCGAGTCGAACTCGCCGTCGATGAACTTGATGTAGTACTGGATGTCGCCGCTGGCGTCGTACTTGTCGCCGATGGCCTTGATGTCATCGAGGTAGTTCTCGTTGAGGTAGGTCTTGACCTCCTCTTCGAGGGCGGCGGCGGCTTCGGCCTCGGCGGCCGCGGCGGCCTCTTCCTCGGTCATCTCCTCTTCGACTTCCTCTTCCTCGGTCTCTTCCTCGCCCCAACTGGCGGGCTGGTTGGCGTAGCCGCTGAACAGCCACTCGCCGTCTACTTCGCTGATGTAGATCAGTAGCTGCATGTCCCAGCCGTCGGCGTCGGTGTAGGGCGGCAGGGCGACCTGCTGGCCGAAGGTGTCCTCGATGATCTCGTACTCGCCCTCGGGGAAGGTCAGCTCGTTGGTCTCGATGATCTCCCAGACCTCTTCGGCGGGCGGGGTGAACTCTTCGCCGGCGTAGCTCTCGGTGAACAGGGCCTTGAAGGCTTCCTCGTCGCCGTCGTTGACGGCGGCGTAGAAGGATTCCATCAGCTTCTCGGGTGAGTCGGCGCCGCCGCCGCAACCGGCGACGAAGAGGGCCGCGATCAACCCGCTGACGATCAGTATCTTACGCATCTATACTCCTTGTTTTTGATGAACGGAGCGCTCGGCTCCGCCGTGCTGGACAGCCGATCCGAGGGGGGATCGGGCTGTGGTGGTTTTAGTGTCCGATGCCTGTCCCGGTTACCCGTGAAGCAGAGGACTATCGGTCGGCGGTCGAGACGATCAGGAGCCGGGACTGGCATGAAGAGGAAACCCTCGGTGGTCTTTACAGCGGTGATGAAGGCCTCGATCAGGGCTTCCCGAGTCGGCAGGCCGGCTGACAGGGCTTCTTCATCCGTTGTGTGGATGTCTTCGCTTTCCTCTTCGCCACAAGCGCGGTGAAGAAGACCGAAGAGAGAGACTGGAAGTATGCCCGTTCGCATCGGCGGCGCTTCAATAAGCGTTACTAACCGGCCTCTTCCTCAGTTTCGGTTTCGGCGGCTTCGTCGTCCGCGACCTCTTCATCACCAGCGGCTTCTTCGTCGGCGGCTTCGTCCTCCAGATAGTCCTCGGGGTAGTGCCAGCCCTGGCCGTTGAACAGGTAGCCCTCGATCGTCTCGCCGGCGCCGTTCCACTGAGCGACGTATAGTTCCTGCTCGTAGACGCCGAAGTCCTCCCAGCGGGCGCTGTCGAAGATGACCGTGTCGTACATGCTGTCGGGTTCGATGGTGTAGCCCTCGCTGAAGGTCATGTCGTACTTCTCGATGCGCTCCCAAACGGAATCGGCGTTGCTCGGGGTGTTGAAGCAGGCGTAGACGGTATCCTTGTCGCGGGAGTTGGCGGCCTCGATGAAGGTGTCGACCAGCTTCTCTTGGGTCGGGAAGCCTTCCTCGCCGACGTTTTCGACATCGACTTCCTCGCCTTCGCCGTTTTCGCCTTCCTCGCCGCAGCCGGCGAAGACCAACAGCAGGGCTAGAAGTGTGAGGAGAAGGAGTTTGCGCATTGGAACCTCCGGGTTGGATCGGCCGGGCCGATCGGTTTGTAGGATAATCTGGAACAGGATCCGGTTGAAGCGCCGCCGGATGCGGCGTCACGCTGTGGTTCTCGGGTCCGCGAGTTGTTGGCTGTCGGGGAGCGGGTTGACGGTCCGGCTATCGGTAGAGACACGATACGCCGGCTTCACGCCGCGCTGATAGAGCTTCGTCGGGCGATTACCTGTCGATAAACTAAATGTCCTGAGCAGCGGGTAAACCCCCAACAGCCTGCCCATTCGTGTCCGTTCCGGACGCTCGGGAGGATGAATGTGCCCGTTGAGGGCGGTGTCTACTAGCGCCAACTTGACAATAGTAGCATATTCCGAGCCCTTCCGCGACCGGACTACTTGCCGACGCAGAAGCGACCGAAGAGCTCGTCCAGGGCGTCTTCGGTGGTGAGGCGGCCCAGGACCTCGTCCAGGCCGCGCCGGGCCGCCTCGAGCTCCACGGAGGCGGCGTCCCAGGCGCCCCGGAGCAGGGCTGCGACGGCTTCGCCCAAAGCCTCCCGCGCCGCCCGGACCCCCCGGACCTGGCGCGCCGTGGTCAGGGCGGTCTCGACGTTGACCGGTCGCAGCCGCTCGGCCAGGCGGCGGCGCAGATCGGTGATCCCGGCGCCGGTCTCGGCGCTGACCGGGATCAGGGACCGACCCAGCATCTCGGTCGGCGGTCGGACTCCCGATCCCAACAGGTCGGTCTTGTTGGCCACGGGGAGCAGCCGTTCACGAACGCCCTCGTCGTCGGCCCACTCCGGTGGTCGCGGGTCGTCGGCCTCGACGACGAGCAGCAGCAGGTCGACGGACTCCGCGGTCCGCACGGCCCGCCGGGCGGCCAGCTCGGTGAGTTCGTCGGTCGGCGGCTCGGGGCGGCCCGCCGTGTCGTAAAGGATCAGCGGCAGGCCGTCGAGGTCCAACTCGCCGCTGAGGGCGTCGCGGGTGGTGCCGGGGATCGGGGTCACCAGAGCGGCCTCGGCGCCCAGCAGGCGGTTGAAGAGCGAGCTCTTGCCCACGTTCTCCCGACCTACCAGGGCCGCCCGGGCGCCGCCGATCATCCGTCGGGCGAAGGCCGCCGACGCCAACAGCTCCCCCAGAGCCTCCTCCAACGTTTCCGCGCCGTGGCGGAAAGCGGTGCAAAAATCCGCGCCGTCGTCGAGGTCGTTCTCGTCGGGATAGCTGATCCGGGCCTCGAGCTCGGCGCTCAAGGCCAGCAGCTTCCCGCGCAGCTCGCTGATGCGACGGCTGAGCCCGCCGCCCAGTTGGCGCTCGAGCAGGCGCACACCGTCCAGGCTGCGCGCCCCGGCCAGGGCGCCGACGGCCTCGGCCTGCACCAGATCCAGCTTGCCGGCCTCCCAGGCCCGCCGGGTGAACTCGCCGGGCTCGGCGGGCCGCGCCCCGGCCTCCCGGGCCAGTTCGACCAGGCGGGCGGCGATCAAGCCACCGCCGTGGCAGCTCAGCTCGAGGACGTCCTCACCGGTGTAGGAGCGCGGAGAGGCGAAGCGCACCGCCAGCAGCCGGTCCAGCACCCCGGAGCGTCCCCGGACCCGGGCCGGGTGAGAGTACCTCGGCGGTCGCGTGGAGGGCGGTGGGTCGAGCAGGGCGTCGCCGATCTCGACGGCCCGGGGGCCGCTGAGGCGGACGACGTCTAGGGCGCCGCGCCCTGGCGCCGTGGCGATGGCGACGATGGTGTCGTTGGCTTCCATCAGGTGGTGTTTGGCTCGTTATGCGTGGGTTCGCCTTCTCGGGGCGGCGACGGCTGGAGATGCCGTTCGTTCCAGACCCCGCACGGTTTCCAGGTGCCGCCGGAGCGGGTTCGGAGCAGTTCAGGCCGATCGGGAGCGGCTTGCAGGACCGTCATGCGCCTGTGGCAAACGCTCTCGGGGATTATCACACGCCATTGGACTCGCAGATGGACTCTTACCTGGACTGATGCATCGCCTTACGGCTCTTGATCGTCGCCCTTGCCACGCTGCCGCCCAAGGGTCGGTCGAGTCGACGGTGAATGATGAGCCGACGGCGTCCCTGGGGCCGTTTTAGCGCCTGTGTCGACTATCCGCCTTCAGGAGTCGACACCCTGCTTGAACTGATCATCGAGGACGCCTTGTCGAGGCGGCGTTACTGATTTGCACCCACCGGTCAGTTTGCTGCGATAATCTCATTCCGAGCGACCTCCACTATCGACCGGCCGCGACCGCGCTCCGATCCAGGCGGGCCGGCATGATCCCAACCATAATCTCACGGGCGCCGCAAAGCGCCCGTAGTCGCGATCGCTTCCATCGCGGCCCGCCATGCCGTCAGATGTAGTACCAGAGATCGGCGTAGTCGTCGGGGTCTTCGCCGACGGCGGCCAGGTAGTCCAGATACTCGGCCAGGGGCGCGTCGAGCTGGCGCAGACTGCGGCCCCGGTCGCTGAAGATGTACACCCGGCGGCCGTCCTCGGGACGCAATCCGACCAGCCTGCGCTCGGTGTGCAGGGGCAGGCGGGGGCCTTCGCCGAGCTCGAGCTGGGCGATGGCGGTGCGTTCGAGTTCGGGCAGCAAGGCGGCCTCCTCGCTCTGTTCCTGGAGGATGCGGGCCAGCGGGACGCGCAGCAGACCCGTGGCCCGGGGAGCGAAGTAGCCCACGTCGGTGAAGTTGATCAGCCCGGCGCTGCCCAGCACGCGGCGCAGCATGACGACCTCGAAACGTCGGGTGTTGTCACGGCTGTAGGGGGTCTCGTTGTAGACCTTGATGCCGGATTGGCTCAGGCGTTGGATGACGGTCACGACGTCCTGGGTGACCTCGTAGGGGTGGATGAAGTCGGTCACCAGGGCGACCTCGAGCTTGCCCGGCTTGATGTAGCGACCCAGAATGCGGGTCAGCAACACTGTGAAGCGCTGGGGCAGCACCACGGGGAAGGAGCTGTCGATGCGCAGACGGCGGATGTGCTTGTAGCGGGAGAGGCCGGCCAGGATGGCTTCGACGCGCGAATCATCCAGGCAGAACAGATCTCCGCCGGCGATGACGGCCTCGACGACCTCGGGGTGGTCGCCGAACCATTCCATCGTCTGGCGCAGGTGGGTGTCGGTGAAATCCTCGTCGGTGGAGCCGCTGCGGTAGATGCAGAACTGGGCGTAGCCGCTGTGCGGGGTTATTCGGGCACTGTAGGGACCCAGGCGATGCACCCCGCCCTCGACCGTCGCGTTCTCCGGTGTCGTTTCGTCCCGGGCGTCCCGGGGCAGGACCCGGTTGCGCAGGGCGCGATCGTTGCCGCCGCCGTCGTCGAAGAGAGAAAGGTAATAGGGGGTCACCGACCACTCCACCCCCCGCTGACTGATTTCGAGCAAGCCCCGCCGCTCTTCGTCGCTGAGCTTGACAACCCGGGCCAGTTTTTCGACGTCGTCGATGGCGTTGCGCAATTGCCAGAGCCAATCGTCCCACTGGCTGGGGGTGCCGCCGAGGATGTTGAGGATCCGGACCCGGTTCTTGTGCCGTTGGCGGGTGATCTCGCGAGAAAGACCGTCGGGATAGCGCTCCAGGTAGTCGGCCGACATGGCGGCCTCGGCGGAGAAGTCACCGCCGTGGGTGTCGGCATCGGAGTATAGTCCGGCGAAGAGCCGCTCCAGCTCGCGCAGGAAGTTGACCGAGCAGCCGCTTCCCCCGTTCGGGAGACCCCGCAGGGCCTTCCAGACCTCATCGTCGCAGAGGATTACCCGCAGGGCCTCGCGACAGCGCCTGGCCCGGGGATTGGCCAAGGGGTCGATCTCGACGGCGTCGAGCAACCGGTGGGTCGCCTCTTCGGTTCTCTCGGCAAGCGCGGCGTCATCGAGGATGTCGCGCAGTTCGGGAGCCGTCGTGTACAGTTGCTTTACGACCTGTTGTAGCTGCTCTTCCATCGTGATTGCATCCCGCATCGGGGTTGGTTGGCTGTTTGAGGGAATCCAAATATGTACGGGGCGGACGGCTGCGTCGAGAAGCACCGAATAAACCAGGGGCGGAGGACTCAGAAAGGGTGCCGGTGGATAAGGCTTCTCCACAAGCTATTATAGGAAAAAAAGCAGCGGAGTGCACGGGTTCAATGCGAACCGGTCCGCCCCGCTCCGGATCGGAGTGGCCGCAACCGGCTCATCGGATTCCCAAGAGTTCGGACATCGGCGCGGGGACCGCCATGATCAGCATCGCCTGAGCGGTGTGGGCGTCACGGCGACCGATTGCGCTAAAGCCGAGAGACCTTTGAAACATGTTCCAGTTGGCTCCCGTCGAGTGAGGCACCCAGGATGCGGGGAGGATAGGCGGACCGAGTTCCCGGTATCCGGGGATCAGATCAATCCGCGACACCCGGCAACGGGAGGTTATCCCGGAGGCTTCAAGTCGCCGATACGGTCATATCCGCCTTGGAGCAGCCGTGAATGGTGATCGGATGGGTGGCCCCGTGGCGACCATCAGTCTTCAGGTGACGGTTCGTTTTGGGGGAGGCCGTGATTCCGCGACGACTGTATGACGACTGTATTGTGACACCGTTTCGGGGAACTCAACGGGCGGCTCCTGCGTTGACACACCGCGGAGGCCGTGTTATAAACGGTTGTCAATCCACCAACACGGCGCTTATTAAAGGCTACGTTCTACGACAGATCACCCAAGGGAGGTACCCCTTGAACACGCGTATCCGTTTGAGCATCGGCATCCTGGTCGCCGTCGCAGCGCTGAGCGGCTTCATCGGCTGTTCCAGCGAGCCCGTGATCGATGTGGGCGACACCAGTATCGCCATCGACGATGTTATCGAGCATTACAAGTACCAAGACCGCAAGCCGGAGATCTACACCCTCTCCGATGCCGAGAGCTACCTGGAAAGCTATGCCGTCAAGACCTTGTTGGAGATCGCCGCCCGCGAGGCCGGTTACTACGAGGATCCCATGGTCGTCAACTCCTACGAGTCGATTCGGCGCAGGCTGCTCATCGGCGCTTATCAGGCGGATCTGTTCAGTGATATCACCGTGACCGAGGAAGAGCTGGAAACCTGGGTCGAAAAGAACCAGGGAACCGGGCTCTGGGCGGGGTTCATCCAGTGCGCTTCCCTCGAGGAGGCCCAGGCCGCCTACGAGCGTCTCGAAGCCGGTGAGGACTTCGGCGAAGTCGCCCGCGATGCTTACTACCTCAAGGGTGTCGGCGATATCTATCTGGCCCAGCGCGGCGGCCTGGTCGACATCCCCGTCGATTGGCGCCCGGTACCGCGCAACGAGACGCTCTACGCCCTGGAGGACGGCGAATACAGTGAACCCTTCTTCTACGACCTGTACAATGAATGGGTCTACTACATCGTCCACCGCGTCGGAGAGGCCGACCCCGAAGAGATTCCCGAGCAAGACTCCGAGCGCTTGAAGCAGCTTCTCGCCAGTGAGGTTTTGGCCCTGAGGCGTAACGAGTTGCTCGAAGCCCATCTCGAGGAGCTGCGTGGTGATGCCAAGATCGATGTCAACCAGGATCTTCTCGATGAGCTGGATCGTCAACTGGCCGCCTTCTACGAGATGGCCGTCGCCGAGGAGCTGATCTCTCCGCGTGAAGATTTGTTATCACTGGAAGGCGAGGATCTCGCCGGCATCGCCAACATCCCCGGAGGTCCCGACAGCCGGGGCAAGCAGATCGCCCAGACCGCCCAGAAGCGCCGCCAGATGCTGGATCAAACCCTTTCTGCTTTCTTTGATAAGCACAAAAACGATCCCCTGGTCACCGTCAACGGCGAGTCGGTGGCGTTGCGTCACTGCTCGCAGCACCTGCTTTTATGGATGGCCGCCGATGACACCCGGATGCTGCGCCCGGCCAGCCGCGCCGAGATTCTCCAGCGCTTCGTGGATAAAAGTGTCGACGATGAGTTGTTGCTTCAACAGGCCGTGGCCGAGGGCTTCGAGGATCAACCCCGGATGGCGGCCCGCTTGCAGCGCCGACTCAACGAGGCCGCCGTCACCCAGTTCTTCAACCAGGAGTTTATGGAGAACCGTCCCCGGCCCACCGAGGAAGAGGTTCAGCAGTTTTACCAGGACAATGTCGATCGCTTCGTGATGGACGAGCGGCTGAGCTACCAGCTCTTCCTCACCAAAGACAGGGAGTTGGCCGAGGAGGTTCACGCCGTCGTCACCGATCCGGACAACTACTCCGCCGATGTGGAGCCCGTCACCTCGGTGGCCGAGATCGAGGAGCGTCTCGCCTCCGGAGAGCCCATGCACCGGATCATCCCGAATCTGTTGCGCGTTTACATCGCCGAGTTGTCCGAAGACGTTTCCACGGCAACCTCCAACGCGATTATCGAACGCCCCGAGGCCGATGACTTCACCCGCCCGGGTTTCGAGCATGAAACCGGCTGGACCAGCCCGGTCATCGAGGGGACGCGTGACGGCGAGACTTACTACGGTATCCTGCACGTGATCGACGTCTCCGATCCGGTTAACCGAAGCCTGGAAAACGACCCCACCCTCTACGACTTCATCGTGGCGCAGATCCTGATGGGTTCGCAGGAGGAAGAGTTCCAGGCTTTCCTCGACGAGCTCAAGCAGCGCTATCCGGTAAGCGTCGATCTGGAACAGGCCGCCGATCTGCTCGATTCCGTGATGGAGCTCAGCACCCAGCCGATGGAGGAGTGATTTGCGTCGGATAACACCGCTGTTCATCGCCCTCTGCGCCCTGTTGTGGAGCGTCTCCTGTGATGAAGACACCGGCAACGAGGGTGTGCTGGCCATCGTCGACGGCGTGGAGATAACCGAGGAGGACGCCTGGGAACATATGGGCGCCGATCCCGGAACCACCATCCCCCTCCGGGTCGTAGATGAACTGATCGACAACGAGTTGATCCTGCGCGAGGCCCGTGAACTCGATTTGGGCGACCGGGTCAGTGAGCGGGATGTCGAGAACTACTACCAGGCCCTGGCCGCCACCGACGAGGTCATCCTGGCCGGGGGCACTGCGGCCAAGCGGCGCGAGCAGTTGCTGCGCGAGCGTATCAAGAACGAGCTGACCCGGGACGCGGTTCTCGAGGTCGAGGTCTTCTCCCGCATCGAAATCTCTCCGCAGCAGATCGAGGATTACTACGCCGAGCACCGCGAGGAGTTCACCAACCATCCGGTGAGTTTCCGCCAGATCGTCCTGCCCGATGAAACAGCCGCCGAGGAGGCCGCTCGGCGGCTGGCCGAGGGCGAGGACTTCTCCGAGTTGGCGGCGGAGCTCGGCACCACCGAGGAAGCCGAACGGGGCGGGCTACTGGAGCTGAGTAACCGTGAAGACCTGCCCGTGGATCTGCTCGAGGCCCTCGAAGAACTAGAAGAAAGCGGTCCGGGGACGCTTTCCGACCCCGTGGAAACCGATTGGGGTTGGCATCTGCTCATGTTGGAGAGCGGAGGCGAGCCGAGCGTTCAGCCGCTGGACGTCGTCGACGAAGAGATCCGCAACATCCTCTTTGAACAGCAGAGCGCCCGGGAACTGGAAAGCTGGCTCCAGGGTCTGCGAGCCGCAGCCGATGAACTCATCTGGCGGGCCTCCATTGAAGAGGACGAGTAGCCGAGAACCAACAACGCCCACCTTACCTCCGGACAAGCACATCGTCAAAGCGGTCGCAACCTTCAGTCGATTCCCAAGGATAGTGATGCTGCGCATAACCCTTACGGCAATCCTGACCATGTTGACCTTTGGCGCAACGGCCCAGAGCCTCGTTGATCAAGGCTTGGTGGACCGGGTGATCGCCGTGGTCAACGACGATGTCGTGTTGGCCTCGGAGCTCTCCACCACCGTGCAGAGCTACCAGGCCCAGGCCGATCGCTCGCTGAGCCAGGCCGAGCTCGAGCAGCTCAGCTACGAGGTCTTCAAGCAGATGGTCATGACCCGGGTGTTGGTGCAGGAGGCCGAACGCCGCGGGCTCGAGGTGACCTACCGTGAGCTCGAGGAGGCCGTCAACCAGCAGTTGACCCAGGCCCGCGCCATGTACCCCTCGGGTGAGGAGTTTCGGGACGCCCTGGCCGAGATCAACCTCAACGAGGCGATGCTGGAGGATATGTACCGCACCGAAGCTCGGGATCAGATGCTGATCAACCAGTTGATGACCGAGCAGTACAACCATCGAATCAACATCACCGAAGAGGAGATCGACGAGTATCTCGAGGAGCACGAGCTGACCGGCGAGCAGCGCACCGTTTTCAAGCTGCGCATCGTCAGCGCCCGTGAGCTCCCGGGCGGAGAAACCGAGGACGCCGTTTTCGAACAGGCCCGCGAACTGGCCGAGCGCGCCCGGGCCGGCGAAGACTTCCTCGAACTGGCCGAGACCTACGGCGAGGTCAAGGGCGACATGGGCATCCGTCGCCTGGGCGAGCTGACTCCGGCCTTCGAACAGGTCGCCTTCGCCCTCGAGCAGGGTCAGGTGTCGGATCCGGTACGCACCTCCTACGGCATCCATGTGATCAAGGTGCTGGAGCGCATCGACGATGAAACGGCCCATCTGGCGCAGATCCAGCTCTCGATCGAGGCCGGCGAGGCCGACCGTCAACGCGCCCTGGACGCCCTCGCCGCCGCCCGTGAGCTTCTCGTAGACGATCCCGCCGCCGTCGTCGAGCTGCCCGAGTACACCGACATCCTCGAGGTCCAGACGGTCAAACTCAACCAGAGCGAACTCCAGGCCAACGATCCCCTGCTGGCCTCCCAGCTTGCCGAAATGGAGTCGGGCGGGCTGACCACGGACCGCCCCTACGAGGGGGCGCTGTCCTTCATGCAGCTTCTCGATAGCTACCAGACCTCGGCCGGCGACCGCGAACGGGTGCGCCAGATTATCCTCGATGGTAAGATGCAGCGGGAGCGTGAGAAGTGGGTGGTCGAGCTGGTCAGCGAGGCCTATGTCGACGTCAAGGACGCCGAGTTCCGCGGCATCCTGCCCGAAGGGCCCGGCACCCGCTGAGCCGACGACGGCGTCAACCCAGTCCATGACTCAAAAAGCCCCGAACCAACCGGTTCGGGGCTTTCGACAGGTTTCAGCGCCTATCATCAGGTTTGAAGAAGCGACACACAATAAACCGGGAGTCCAAGGACTCCCGGCCGCTTATTGCCTGTTTAATCCTGCTGGGCTCAGCGCTTGGTGGCCACGAACTCGCAGCAGTCGTCGCCCTTGGCGATGCACTTGACCTCTTCGCACTTGTAGGTGCCCAGATTCTCCGGTCCGATGCCCGGGCCGTAGAGCAGGTCCATGAAGCCGGCGGTGACGCCGGCGAGCATGTAGCACACGCCGTGGTCGCTCTTGCCGTAGCGTTTGCGGTAGCCTTCCTCCTCGTAGCCGCCGCGGGAGCGCAGCACAAGTTTTTCGCCGGGTTCCAGCTCGGCGAACTCAACCCTGGCCCAGCCCAGGGCGTTCTCGACGGCGACCAGGCCCTTGACCTTGTCCTCTTCGCTTTCGATCATCGGCGCCACCAGGCCCTTGTACTCGTCGGAGCTCATGATGCCGAAGAAGGTGTTGTTGGCGCAGTCCTGGGCGGCGTAGACCAGCAGCTCCCGGGCGATGGGGGCGAAGTCGGCGCCGTGGGAATCGATGATGGCCCGCTCGAACTCGAAGGAGAAATCGTTGTAGTAATCGACGTTGTTGTTGTTCAACAGCACGCCGAAGCGCCGGATCAGACCGCTGGAGTCGCCCTCGAGCTTGAGGCCGTGGACGCCCTGGATGACCTTGGATTGATCGATCGCCATTATCCCACCTCCACCTTGAATGTGCTCGCCGGGACGCCCTGGGAGATACAGCTCTCCTGGGTGACCTTGAAGCTACCCTTGGGCTTGCCGTAGGCCTTGGCAAGCGCTCCGGCGATGAAACCCCGGGCCAGGAAGTCCACGGGCTGCTTGCTGGGCTTGTCGTACTTGACGCCCCAGCCGTTGCCGATGTGGGAGTGGGGCACTTTGACCTCGCCGCCGTTCTCGTCTACGCCGCTGAAGTCGATGGATCCGAAGCCGAGCTTGGTGAACATCCCGGCGGCGATGTTGAGCACCTCTTCGGGGCTGCCGCCTGGTTGGTTTTCCAGTTGTTTGAGGGCCACCCCCTCCGCCGAGTCCGACATCAGTTTACCTCCGTCGAGGTATTCGGCGGCGTCGAGGACCATCTGGACGAAGCCCAGGTTGTAGTGCTGACAGTGGAGCACCACCCATTCGCCGTCCATGGTGATCTTGTTCTTGTCGGCGTCGAATTCGACCTTCGGTGAATACTCAGCCATGTTGTCTCCTTATTTCTAGGGAATATCGTCGGTTTCCAGGATAAACATCGCCGCCATACGTACCTTGGAGATCACGTCGGGATCGTCGGGAATCTCCTTGGCCTCGGGACGCGTGATCTTGGTGACCATCGCCAAGCGCATCACGTCGATGAATTTGCCCTTCTCCCGAACAAAGTCGTAGATCTGGGCGATCTTCTCTCCCATACATCCTCCTTAGTGGCTCAATCCGCTCCTGCGGCGAGCTCTGGGGCGATTCACGCTGGTTGATTTCATAGCCTCTCCACGTTGACAGCAACGGGCCGGCCGAACGAGACCGCCTTTGATAACCAATGGTTTCGACGGCCTCGGACGTTCATTGAATGCTGATTCCAAAATAGAAGTATAGTCGCAAAAACACAGTTAAGCCAGGTTCCTTATGCGACGCATCGAGTCCGCTTGAGGTGCAGATTGCGTGAAAACAACTCGTCAACCTTGCCGGAATGCGCGGGGCCGTGTAGAACAGGTCTCATTAAGGGCAAGATGGTCCTGAAACGCAAAAAGAAGATCCGTGGATCTCCCCATTTGCCCGTTGGTTACACCATCCAAAGCATCGCTTCGGATTGCTCACGCCCCCCTATCCCGATCGGCTGATCTCGGGTCCATAATCTCTGGTCAGCCGGCGGAGCCTCTCGCCCGGTACGGAAAAATGAAATGGGATCCTGTATCCCGTTCGTCCCGATCGTAATTATAACCTGATTATAGTACTCGTTGGGATTATCACTCGAACCTGAACAAACTCATCCAGCAAATAGATTGTCATTGGTTGCTTGATAGCTAATAATCGACGCCATTGTCATACCGCTGCACTGTCTTTTCAGCGCAGGTGATGCTGCACCTGGACCTGCGTTGAGTACCGCCGAAAGCCCGAGGCTGTTGGTTCCATTCGGGAGTCGACCACGCCGTGAGAGAAGGACCTGCTGACGACGCGCTATTGCTCGCTTTATCAGCTTAGACCGTTTAGCCGACTTCGCTGGTTACGCCTCGCTGTGGGTTTTTTACCAAGCCCCTTTCTCGAGGCGGCTTTCCCAAGTTGCGAATACTTGGCTCAGTTTCTGGTGATGATCCCTACTTGTTTAATATCAAATGCATCTGTCACAAATGGCAGTGAAAAGTGGCGACGACAAGGAGTATACCCGTGGATAATCTCCGATGAATGTAGCGGCCATCGAGCGTTCATCCAAGCTCTGCTCGGTTTATCGGTGCATCGATAACAAGGAAAGGGATCCACATGCCGAACTCGAAAGAACAGCACGGCACAACCGGATGGCGAACACCTGCCCGGTTAACTTCCTTCTGATTTGGTCCGTAGACCTCCCATGATGCCAATCACCCCCCCGCCTGCCAGCGGCGGCGGCTTCGCCCGCGATGACCCCCGAGCTCCAGGCCCAGCGGATGATCCGCTTTCAGCATTGCCATCTCAAGCCCCCTACCGACCAGCGACGGCCGCTTCGCCCGCGACGACCCCCGAGCTCCAGGCCCAGCGGATGATCCGCTTTCAGCATTGCTATCTCAAGCCCCCTACCGACCAGCGACGGCCGCTTCGCCCGCGACGACCCCCGAG
>CAZOOP010000001.1:0-39026 GCA_964581465.1 uncultured bacterium | reverse complement strand
CTCCAGGCCCATTGGAGATTGAACCCGCCGCACTCGCCGCAGATATCCAGCACCTCGCCGGCGAAGTGCAGCCCCGGCCTCAGCCGGCTCTCCAGGCTCCGCGGATCGACCTCGCCAGTGTCCACACCGCCCAGGGTGGCCGCGGCCTCCTCCCAGCCCCGGGGGCCGCTGAGGGTCAGCGACAGCGCCTTGAGCGTCGCGGCCAGCCGGTCGCGGACCTCGGCGCGCATCGCGGCGCAGTTGATCGTCGGGTCAAGGTCCAACCGACGCAGCAGGACGGGCGGGACACGGCGGGGCACCAGGCCCAGCAGCAGGTTGCCCAGCTCGCGGCGGGGGTGATCATCGGCCCGTCGCTGGAGCAGCCCGGGCAGTTCGTCGGCGTCGAGTTCGGGCAGCAGGTCCAGTTCGAGTTCGACGGGTCCGGCGGCCAGCTCGCGGCCCAGCTCCAGGGAGAGGTCCAGGGCCAGGGGGCCGGTGATACCATAGTGGGCGAATAGGACCTCGTCGGGACCAAGCTCCAGCCCGGCGGCGACACAGCGCGCCCGGGCGTCCAGCTTGACTCCCTGCAGGAAGTGACCCAGGTTGCCCCGGCATTCCAAGCCGACCAGGGCCGGGAGGGGCTCGAGCACCCGGTGACCAAACTTCCGGGCCAGGCGGAAACCGTCGCCGTCGGAGCCCGTCTTCGGCGCCGAACAGCCACCCGTCGCCAGGACGACGCGCCGGGCGCGCCAGCTCCGTCCTCCGGCGCCATGGACCAACCAGGGCGACCCGGGTTCCAGCCCCGCCACCCGGGCCAGGTTCAACAACTCGGCGCCGGCCTCGCGGCAACCATCGAGTAGGGCCTCGAGGACGTCGACGGCGGCCATCGAGCGCGGGAACCAGCGCTCGTCCCGCTCCACCACGGCGATGCCCAGCTCCTCGAAAAAGGCCAGGGTCGACGCCACGTTGAAAGCGGCCAGAGTGTTGCGGGCGAAACGAGGCTCGGCGCCCCGGTAGCGCTCGACCTCGTCGGCGGCGCTGTTGGTCAGATTGCAGCGCCCGTTGCCCGTGACCAGGATCTTGCGTCCCGGGAGCTCCTTGCGCTCCAGGATCAGCGTCCGGGCGCCCCGGCGGGCTGCGATGATCCCCGCGGTCAACCCCGCCGCTCCGCCGCCGATGATGATCACGTCGTACACCTTGGTCATCTCAGTGCTCCCGGATGGTCAGGATCGCTGGGGTTCCTCCGCCGATGAGGTCATCCATCAAGAGTTGTCGGAGGTGGGGCGTCGTCATCGGCCGATCCCCTTCTGGTCCGGCTGTTCGAGACTGTGGGGCGCGACTGACACCTGTCATTAAATCATACCGTCCTTGCCATGCTGATCAATGCTGGACACCCAGTCTAACAGAAGCCATCGTGCAAGGTTATCGGCCCATGCCGCCTGGGTTGTAAATCGTTAACTAACTTGATTGTCAATCGCCTATAGACCGGTGCAAGAGGCTAAGGGACTATCACTCGTATCTGAACGGACTCATGGGCTGATAGATTATCATTCATTGCTGTATTGTTCACAATCGCCGCCATTGTCACCCGCCGCATCGTCATATCAATTCAATGCATGATAACGTTAAACTCGGCCTTGCATTGAGTGCCGTCGGATAACCGAGGCTGTTGGTCCGCATCAGCAGCCGACCAGGCTGTAAGTGAAAGCTTTGCCGACGGCGGTTCATTGCCCACTTCGGCAGTTTCTAGCTGTCTCCGCCTTCACGAGTTGACACCGTACTGCGGGTGGTTGCCAAGCCCTCGTCTCTATGCGTCTTTAACAAGTTGTGCGTCTTTTACATGTTGCGCAGGTTTGCTTTAGTTTCTGGTGATGATCCCAAAGCTGGTTAAGTGTCAATCAATACTTGATTGCCTATCGTCATCGCCATAGTCAGCACACTGATTTGCGGCGAGAACCCTGGACCTGCCTTGAGGTTCGCTGGAAGTCGCAGCCTCTTGGTCCCCTCAAGGGACGCGCAGGTAGTGGGTGAAGAACCCGCTGACTGCGGTCTCTTGTTTGTTCGGTATCACGGATGAAAGCAAGCTGACAGCATCTTTGCTAAAAATCGCGCAGCTACCAGCCGCCGCTTACGATTACACCAATCCTTGAAATGGATATGCGAATTATCGTGCGTATTATCAACAGCATATCTTTGCCAAACGGTGCGAAAAGGGTATCTGGCTCCTTGGGGTGTTGTTCTCCATGGATGTTATCAGCGGGGAGCGCTCACGATCCGCTCCAGACCGGATATGCGATCCCATGTAAAAAACCCCGCCGCGGCGAAGACGGGGTTAAAAGAGCTGTAACTGGTTGAGCCCACCGCATCAGTCGTTGAAGAAATCGGTGAAGTAGAGCAGGAAGTAGAGGGCCTGCTGTCCGGTAAGCCCCTCGTCCTCCTTGGTGTCCGGGTTGTCCCATTCGTAGTAGGCCAGCGGGGTCAGGTAGGAGTCGGTGATCTTGCCCGAGTCCCAGAGGGCCACGGTGTCGAAGGTCTTGTCGCTGAGCTCGCCCGAGTACTCGTCCTCGGTCTCCAGGTAGTACTCGGTGCGGTAGGAGGTGTTCTTCAGCCGCTCTTCCTCGCCGTCCTGTTCGCGGTAGGCCAGGATGATGTAGTCGTCATCCTTGAGGCAGTCGGAGTAGATGTAGCCGATGACCTCGCGGTCGGTGTCGAGGATCTGGTCCTCGTCGTCGATGTAGCCCAGGATATTGTCGTCTGTGTCGCGCACGGCGAAGACGTCGTCTTCGAGGGCCGCGGCCGCGGGGGCGATGAGCAGGATCAGCGCGCCGATGAGGATTGAGAGTCGTCGAATAATCATCGGAGGTTCCTCCGTTTGGTTAATGCTCGGTGGCGGGAGGGGGTTCCTCTGGGGGGCGTCGTGAGCCGTCCGGGAAGCCGGGCTGTTGGTCGAGGCTGTTTTCACAGCGTGTTTCGTCAATAGATGAATTGCTATATGTTAGCAGTAATCCCGCGGTATTTCAAGACGGCGGCCTTCTGCTATAATGGTTAGTGGAAGATTTGATTGGTCCGGATCAACTTACAACAGCGCCGGAACGTGAAGATCGAACGAGGAGTGGCATGGCCTGCGAGCGTGAAGCCGTCAATCTGAAGAGCTGCAACTGCACCTATCCCTGCCCAAAGAAGGGTCGCTGCTGCGAGTGCGTCGCCTATCATCGCGGCCGGGGCGAGCTGCCCGCCTGCTACTTCGACGCCGCCGCCGAGCGGACCTACGACCGCTCGATCGGCTATTTCGTGTCCCTCCACAGCCGAGGCTAGCGCCGAGGGAGGTTGTGATGACCTGTCGCCTGAGAACCTTAGTAGCGGCCCTGACCGCCCTGGTCGTCGCCGCATCCGCCGATGCCGGCTACCTGGGTTCGCCGTTACAGAACGCCGAACCCCTGGGCGAGCACGCCGGAATACAGATGGCCGCCGAGGAGGTCGTCATCCTGCTCAGCGCCCCCGAGGTCGACGGTCGCGAGTTGACCGAGGAGGAGCGCTGGGAGCTGGAGTGGGAGGAGCAGCTCCGGCTGCATCCCGGTGTCGAGGTCGCCGCCGCCTTCGAGTTCGTCAACGACGGACCCGCCGACGAGGTGTTGATGTACGTGCCGCTCCAGGTGCGCCACCCCTTCTACGGACCCTACCTCTGGATCGAAGACGAAGCGGCCGCCCTTGACGTGATCGAGATCTTCGTCGACGGTGAGCCGGTGGAGCCCTTCGCCGTCTATCGCGGAGTCTGGCGCGAGGACGAGCACAACGACTGGGACGAGCTGCTCGAGATCATCGATCCGCTCAACGATGAGAAACCGGCCGACGGTGAGCTGTTCTGCTTCCTCAACGGCGCCACCAGCTCAGAAGACGAGAACCCCAACCCGCCCTACGCGGCCGAGTCCCTGCTGGCCGCCTGGAGGGTGGAGTTTCCCGCAGGGGAAAGCCGACTGGTCGAGTACCGCCAGCGCTACGACTTCTCGACGGACTACGAGTATCACAGCTTCCGCTTCTGCTACCCCCTCTACACCGGTGCGGGCTGGGCCGGCGACATCGGTCGGGGCCGCATCACCGTACTGGGCGAGCCCGACTTCGACTGGAGCTACCTGGCCGAGTACCTGGGTATCTACCTGCCTCCCCCGACCTGGGAGGCCGATTACCCCCTCCGGTTCGAGGGACCCTTCGCCGGATCGACCCTGCTGGAGGGCTTCGCCGGAGAGTATGAAAGGATTCTGGTCTGGAGCTTCGCCGACCTCGAACCCGTCGGCGGGGTGGAGAGCTGGAAGACCTTCAACCCCGACTTCGGCGACATCTACAACGCCGACTACCACGAATGGAGCGCGGCGCTGGAGCGCGGCGATAAGCCCGCACCCGACGGCCGCCAAGCCACCATGGTCTACCTGGCCCTGGGCGAACCCGCCGACGGCTTCATGGTGATCGATCCGTCCCCGAAGGGCCTGACGGCCTACGACGAGCCCGACGGCGAGCCCCTGGAACGGGGACCGCTCTACACCAACATCCTGCGCGTCGACGAGCGACGCGGCGACTGGCTCCACGGTAGCTGGTACGACTTTGGAACCTCGACGGAGCACGAGGGCTGGGTGCCCCTGACCGCGACCGGCGACGAAGGCCTGGTGCGGCCCCGGCTGATGCCCCAGTATTGATCGACCCGGCGGGAACACGGCCCGCCCGTCCTCGAGCCGATTGAACCGCGCCGAGCGTCCGGCGGCGAGGCCTTGGCACATTTCTTGCAGCGGGGCGGGGCGGCCCGTCGGACAAACCCGGGCCTCACTTCGCAAGAAATGTGCCCAAGCCGGCCCTGTCGAGGAGCGCCCTGGATAGGGCGGGCCGAGTTCCCGCCTTCCGACGAACCAACCCGCGGCTTTTTGTGAGGTAAGCGATGCGGATCATGCGCGCCGGTCTGTTGTCAGTGGTGTTCGTCGTGTTGCTGAGTTTTTCGGTGAGCGGGGCGGCCAACTGGTTTTCGTTGTACCTCGATGGCCGGAAGGTGGGCTACTCGTATTCAAACAGCCTGCCGATCGGCGAGGGCGAGTATGCCGGTGGTGTCTGGATGGAGAGCTACTCGACGATGCAACTGGTCCGCGACGGCCGCAGCCTGATCACCACCAGCCGTCGTCGTGAGCTTTACAGCGCCGAGGGTGTGCTCATCCGAGCGGTGGACCACCGGATGAGCGGCGCCGAGGCGGAGATGGTCGAGGCCGAGCTGGCCGACGGCGTCCTCGAGGTTCGTCGAATCCAGGGGGTGATCATCGGCAAGCGTTACCTGGAGGGCGGCCTGGTGGGCACCCTGGGCAGCGGTTTCGCAACGGCCGGCGTCCAGCCCGGCGAGAGTGTCGAGTACCGTTGCTACGACAGCGGTTACAGCGAGGTGATCGCGGCCTCGCTGGAGCGCGGCGAGCTGGAGGAGCTCAGCGTCGACGGGCGGACCTTCTTGGGTTACCACAACGTGACCACCTTCGCCGGGGTTTCCCGAGACATCTACCTGGAGGCCGACGGCTCTCTGGTGGTCGTCAAGGTTCCCGGGGGGATGGAGGTGCGCCCGGCGGCCTCGGAGGAGGAAGCCAAGGCCGACGTGGGTTGGGGGGACCCCACGGCCAGCGCGGCGATCTTCCCAACGGGGGGCCGTCTGGGCGAGCCGCGTACGGCCCGTCGCTTGGTGACGATCGTCGAGGCCGCCAAGGCGCCGCTCGAGGGACCCTTCCAGCGGGTGACTGAGTTGGAGCCGGGGCGCTGGCGGGTCGAGTTCCTCAATTACAGCGAGGCGACGCCGCATCCCGGGGCGATCGAACCGCCCTCGTTCGTCGGTGAGCTTGATCGTTTGACCGAGCGTTTACGTGATCCCGAAGACGAGTACAACACCCTGGCGGCGCTGCGGGAGTGGGTCTCGGACAATCTGGACAACAGCCCTCTGGGGTTGGAGCTGACGCCGAGCGAGATCTACGCCCGGCGTTACGGCGACTGTTCGGAGCACGCGGCGCTGCTGACCGATTTGGCCCGGCGCGCCGGGCTGTACGCCCGCACCGTGGTCGGCCTGGTCTACGGCGAGGGCGACGCCTTCTACTACCACGCCTGGAATGAGATTTACGCCGATGGGCGCTGGCGGCTGGCCGACCCCTACCTCGAGCAGCTCCCAGCCGACGCCGCCCGGATCGGCCTGGTCTACGACCCCGGCCCGGCGGAGCGCACGGCCTTCTTCGGCGGTGTGGAGTCCATCGAGCTGGTGGAGGCCGAGTGAGCCCCCGGCTGCGAGCCGCTTGCGCCCTGCTGCTGGTTCCGGCGGCGGCTCTGGCCCCGGGTCTTTGGTGGACCTTGGGGGCGGCGTGTGCGGCCCTGGTCCTCCTCGTCGTCTCGACGGGCTGGCGAGCGGTTCCCCGAGCCCTGGCCCTGGGCGCCTGGCTGGTGCTGCTGGCCGGCGGGCTGCGGCTGCTGGCGGCCTTCCTGAGCGGCGGTCTGGACGCCGCCGCCTACCGGGAGGCCGGTGAAACCGCCCTGCGCCTGCTGATCCTCTTCCTGGCGGCCGGTCTGCTGGCCGGGGCCGGTCCGGCGGGGATGGCCGGTCTGGTGCCCGGTCGGTTGGGTCGCCGCTTGCGAGCGCGACTCGAGGGCGTCTTCGACGGCTACCGTTTGCTGCTGGAGACGGGGCGGCGGCTGCTCGAGGACGCCTGGCGCGTGACTCCCCGGAAAGGTCGCTTGACGGCCTTTCTGCGCGCCCTGCTCGAGCGGGGCGAACGGTTGGCCGTCGCCTGGGGCGAGGTAGCCGCCGTCGGCGGACCGGAGGCGCGATGAGCCGTCTGGCCCTCGCCTTGGCCTACCACGGCGCCGCCTTCCACGGCTGGCAGCTTCAGCCCGAGGCGCGCACGGTCCAGGGAGAGCTGGAGCGTGCGCTGGCGGACTTCTACGGCGAGTCCGTCCGCGTCTGGGCCGCCGGGCGCACCGACGCAGGGGTCCACGCCCTGGGCCAAGTCGCCGGTTGGCGCGCTCCGCGCGATTACCCGCCGGAGACCGTCCTGCGCGCCCTGGAGGCCCGACTACCTGGTGATCTACGCTTGCTCCGCTGCTCTGAAGTCCCCGCCGACTTCCACCCCCGCCACTCGGCCCGGGGCCGCCGCTACCGCTACCTGCTGCGCGAGGGCGACGCCCTCTTCCAGCGCGACCGCGCCATGATCGTCGGCCCCGGTCTCGACTGGTCGACGGTAGAGGCGACGGCGGGGCTCTTCGTCGGTCGTCGCGACTTCGCCGCTTTGGGAACCGCCCCCCGACCCGGCGGCTCCACCGTGCGCCGGTTGACCGCCGGCCGCCTGCTGCGCAAACCGCCCTTTTACCTCGTCGAGGTCGCCGCCGAGGCCTTTCTCTACCGCATGGTCCGCCGGATCGTCGGCTGCCTGCTGGCGGTGGGCCGAGGAGAGCTGGACGCCGCCGGGCTCGGGGAGTTACTCGACGGCCGGGACAGGACCAAGGCCCCGCCGCCGGCGCCGGCCCACGGTCTCTACCTCCAGCGGATCGACTACGCCGAGTTCGCCTACACGCCCGACCCCGGTCCGCCGGGCCTGGTTATTCCGGAACAGGAACGAGGTTGACCTCGATTGGTATCTCAAGTATCGAGGTGTTCCGCCGGTGAATCACGTCGCTCACGGGCAAGGCGGAGCTTGACGACAACTATTCATGATACAAACTTCGGGACCTTGACTCAATCGCGCTCAAATATCAACCTTGAGAGTCCGTTGGATCCGCCCCAGAGAACAACTCTCGCACCTGCAACCACGACGGAAACCAATGACGACCCACCCCCGTTTTTTACTCCCGAACCTCGCCCTGCTGCTGGCGGCCCTCTCTTGCGCCGCCGAGCAGACGCTGGACGACGCCCCGGTCTCGGGAGAACCTGTCTTTGCAGAGCCGAAAGAGCCAGTGCCCGGCTTCGCCGCTGGTCTGGACGTGCTGACGGAGAGCGGCGGTGCCGCCCTGACCGGCCGCCGTGTCGCCCTGTTGACCAACGACGCCGCCCGCGACGTCGCAGGTCTACCCGCCTGGGAGATTCTGGCCGACCTCGAGGGCGTCGAACTCGTCCGGCTCTACACCCCGGAGCACGGCCTGGGGGCCGACGCCCACGGCGCGGTGTCCGACGACGTCGAGCCGGTCACCGGGCTGGAGATCGTCAGTCTCTACGGTGGACGGCGTGCCCCGGAGCCCGCCGAGCTGGCCGGTCTCGACGCCCTGGTCTACGATCTGCCCGATGTCGGTGTCCGTTTCTACACCTACACCTCGACGCTCTACCTCTGCCTGGAGGCCTGCCGCGAGGCCGGGGTTCCCCTGGTGGTCCTCGACAGACCCTGCCCGCCCGGCGACGGCGTCGCCGGACCGCTGCCGACGGGTCTGGGCGACAACTTCGTCGGCCTGGTCCCCTTGCCCGTGCTCTACGGGATGACCCCGGGGGAGACGGCGCGTTGGATCGCCGGGGAGCTGCTGCCCGGCGTCGTCGTCGAGGTTGTGCCCCTGATCGGCTACGAGCCCGGCGTGGTCTTCGACGAGCAGTCACCGCCGCCGCCCTGGCGGGCCACCTCCCCCAACCTGCCCCGGCTATCCGGTGTCCTGCTCTACCCGGGACTGGGCCTCTTCGAGCCCACGGCGCTCAGCGTCGGCCGGGGAACGGATTCGCCCTTCGAGGTCCTCGGCGCCCCCTGGCTGGACGCCGCCGCACTGGCCGAACACTGGGCCGCCAACGTCCCCGGCACCCGTTTCGAGACGACGACCTTCACTCCGAGCGCGCCCTCGGACGGCCGTCACGACGGCGCGCCCTGTCGGGGCGTCCGCGTCGTCGTCGAGGATCGGGAGGTCTTCGAGCCCCTGCGGCTGGCCCTCTGGGGCTACGACTTCCTCGGCCGGCGCCACCCCGCAGAGAGTTCCCTCGAGCCCCGCTTCCTGCGGCGGATGCTGGGCGGCGACGATCTGCGGCGGGTCTTCGACGGCGAGATCTCACCCGAGGTCGTCTGGGCCGCCTGGTTGGAGGACGCAGCCGTCTTCGAATCCCGGCGCGAGCCCTATCTGCTGTACAGAAACACGGACTGAGCGCCCGGACGCCCAGCGGACACCCGCCGGCGGGACGGCGATTCCGACCGCCACGTCCCAGATCGCCTCTCCCGCTTGATTAAGCCCCCGGCTTAAGGTACTCTCGCCGCGGATGATTGAGTTCGTTCACCGCACAACCTCAGCTTCCCACGATCAACCATGCTCGACCAGCAGCGTCTCCAGGCCAACCTCGACGAGGTTAGGCGGCGCATAAACGACGCCCGGGAGCGTTCCCCCCGCGCCGCCGCCAACGTCCGCCTCGTCGCCGTCACCAAGTACGTCGAGGCCGATGTGCTGCCCCAACTGGCCGCGGCCGGTGTCGAGATCATCGGCGAGAACCGTTTGCAGCCCGCCGCCGCCAAGTACGCCACCCTGTGCGGCCGCGCTGGACTCGACTGGCATTTCATCGGCACCATCCAGTCCAATAAGGTCAATGACATCCTGGACGTCTTCTCGACCATCCACTCCGTCGACTCGCTCAAGCACGCCCGCGACGTCGCCAAGCGCGTGCCCGGACCGGAATCCTTTCCCGTGCTCTTCGAGGTCAACGTCTCCGGAGAAGAATCCAAGCACGGCTTCGACCCCGCCGGACTCAAAAAAGCCTTCCCGGCCCTCCTCGAACTCGAGAACCTCACTCCCAGGGGTCTGATGACCATGGCGCCCCTGGTCGACGACCCCGAGAGGACCCGGCCCCTCTTCGCCGCCCTGCGAGAACTGCGCGACGAGCTGGCCGCCCGATTCAACCTCTCCGACTTCACCGAGCTCTCCATGGGGATGACCGCCGACTACGAAGTCGCCGTCGAGGAAGGCGCCACCCTCGTCCGCGTCGGTTCGGCCCTCTACCGCGGACTGCTCGGCTGACCCCGCCGCGGAACCTTCGCCGAGCCGTTCACAAATTATCCACCCCCGGGGCCGGCGTTGGCACGTTTCTTGCGGAGGGCGCGGCTGGGTCGTCCAGTCGGCGGCCCCGCCCTGCTGCAAGAAACGTGCCAACGCCTCGCGCCGGATTCAACATGAACCTTCCCCGGCTCCAGAGCGGGCTCGGCGAAGGTTCCGCCGATTGATAACCTTTCCACCGCCCGATGTGACAAGGGGGATACCGTGCAACTGCCCTTCGGAGAAGTAATCACCCATATCTTCCAACCCGCGGTGATGACCGAGGAGACCTTGGCGGCTTTCAGAGCGTCGCTGACCTGGGAACACTACGTCATCTCGGCCCTCTACAGCATGGCCCTGCTGGTCCTCGGCTTCATTTTGGCCAAGATCCTGCGAGCGATTTTGCACCGGGTGGCCCGCCACGTAGAGGACCGCACACAAACCAACCTGGACGAGTACATCATCGATTCGCTGGCCACGCCGGTCTATCGGGGAGCGCTGGTGGGCACGCTTTATGCGGCCTGGGCCTTCAACCCCTACCATTCCTTCATTGGGATCGATCCCATCGTTAACGGCATCCTTTTCGTCCTGGCGGCGCTGGTGGGCATCAAGCTGTTGCTGGGGCCTTTGAACGCTGTGCTGCGCTGGTACGGCGAGCTGGCCGACAGCAAGTCCGGGATGCCGGTTAGCGGCGACTTCATCCCGCTGATCCGCAAAGTGCTCGCCGTCGCGGTCTACACGATCGGCTTCATCATCATCCTCGAGCATTTCGGCGTGGACATCGTGGCCCTGGTGACAACTCTGGGCGTGGCCTCCTTGGCGGTGGCCATGGCGGCCCAGGAGACGCTGGCCAACATGATCTCCGGCTTCGTGCTGATGACGGACCGCCCCTTCCGGTTGGGCGACCGGGTGAAGATCGGCGAGATTTACGGCGACGTCACCCGCATCGGTATGCGCTCCACCGATGTCAAGACCCTGGGCAACACGGTGATCGTGCTGCCCAACTCCAAGGTCGCCGCCGAGTACATCGAGAACTACTCCTACCCGGACACGACCTATCGGGTCAAGCTGGACATTGGCCTGGCCTACGGCACGGACCCGGAGAAGGCCATGGAGGTGATGCTCGAGGTCGCTCGGAACACCGAGGGCGTTCTGGAGGCCCCGGCTCCCGGGGCTTTCTTCCTCGAGTTCGGCGACTCCTCGCTCAACTTCGTTCTATTGGCCTGGTGCAAGACCTACAGCGTGAGCTGGGTCGTCCAGAACGACCTGATGGTCAACCTCAACCGGGCCTTCAGCGAGCACGGCATCGGGATCCCCTTCCCGACCCGGACGCTGATTTTCGACAATCCGTCGGCGGCGCCTCCCCTCGAGGGCTAGGGCGCAAGACACAGTCTCGCGCTTGCGTCGGGGGCCGGGATAGCGCATAATAAGTATGCTGGGACAGAATGCAACTTTGTAAAAACGGAAGCGTCGATCGCCGATGGAAGACCTCCCCCGCCAGCCGAGTGACGGAGCCGGCGAACCCCAGGTTCCCCTGCGGGTTCGCGCAGAGCTCTTGCGCTACCGCAACCTGCTCTTCGATCGGCTGACGGACCTGCCCACCCTCCCCCTGGCCCTTGAGCAACTGCGCAAGCTGCTCGACGAGGTCGGGGATTCCATCGGCGTCATCTGTGTCGATCTCTCGCGCACCCGGGGTCTGGAGAACTCCTTCGGCTGGCAGTCCACCGACCAGTTGATCGAGAATCTGGCCCGGGTGCTCAAGGTATTCAACCGCGAGGTGTTGGCCGATCGCGGCCTGCTGTACGAAGAGGCCATCCGCACCGGCAGTTTTTTCATTTTCCACGCTCTGCCCGGCCTTACCACGGAGCGGTTGCGTGAGATCGCCGAGTTGATCGAGGAGTTCATCAACCTTTCGACGGTGGGGCGGGAGCTGGCCGACGCCGCCCTCGAGGTCAAGATCGGCTATTCGCTGATCGTGGCCGATCCGTTGATCCGCTTCGAACGCTTGGTCTACCAGTCCGTGCGCGAGGCCAAGGAGATGGCCGTCGACGCCGAGAAGCGGGAGGAGTTGCTCCAGGACCGCGAGCTGGCGCAGATCATCGCCGGCGAACGTATCAAGACCCGCTTCCAGCCGATCATGTATATCAGCGACCTGTCGGTGCTGGGCTACGAGGCGCTCAGTGTCGGTCCGCCCGACACCGTCTTCGAGAACGCCGAGCGCCTGTTCTCCTTCGCCGCCCACACCGGTTTCTCCCAGTCCCTGGACCGCATCTGTCTGCGTCACGCCGTCAATGTGGCCGGCGTCCAGATCGAAAACGGTGAGTTGCTTTTCCTTAACACAACGCCGCACAACTTTGCCGATCCCAGCTTCCGCGCCGATTTCGAAAGCGACCTGGGCTTGAGCAAGGACCGCATCGTCCTCGAGCTCACCGAGCGTTCGACCATCGGCGACCTGCGCAGCTTCCGCCGCTACCTCGAGGTCTTCAAAAGCGAGGGCTTCAAGATCGCCATCGACGACGCCGGCGCCGGTTATTCCTCACTCAACACTATCATCGAACTCCAGCCCGACTTCCTCAAGTTCGACCGGGCCATGGTCACCCGTATCCAGGAGAACCGCATCAAGCAGGAGCTGCTGACCACGCTGCTCGAACTGGCCGACCGCACCGGCAGCCGGGTTATCGCCGAGGGCATCGAGACCGCCGAGGAGCTGGAGGCCCTGCGCACGATGGGCGTCGAGCTCGGTCAGGGGTACCATCTATCCAAGCCAACCCAGCCGTACTAGGCACCGCCGCGCCACCCGGGACGTTCCCATGGTATCCACACGCGAGAGAAAGCTCATCCTGGTCGCCGACGACGAGCCCGACATCGTCAATATCGTCGAGCTGATCCTGCATACCAGCGGCTACGACGTCCTCAAGGCCGGCGGCGGCTTCGAGGCCCTCGAGCTGGCCGAGCAGTACCGCCCCGATCTGATCCTGTTGGACATCATGATGCCCGAGATGGACGGCTGGGAGGTGCTGCGCCTGCTCCAGGTCGACTCGCGCACCGCCGCAATCCCGGTGGCGATGATCTCGGCCAAGGAGGGCACCCGGGCCAAAATCACCTCGATGCAGGAGGGGGCCGTCGATTATCTGACAAAACCCTTCGACACCCGGGAGCTGTTGACCAAGGTGGCCGCCATCCTGGGTGAGGACGACGGCGACGGCGCCGATTGAGCTCCCGAGGCTCGATGGTCCGCTCGGTCATCCATTCTGGAGTGGACCGTCTTTATCTCCTCGACCCTCAGGCTTGTCTGGAACAGCAGAGGTAATGCGGTAAGCTGGATCGTGCCCGGGTCGAATCGGGCCGCCCGGCTCAGCTTGCTCGCCAATCGACGCTTCCATTGCTCAGCACTCCGTTGGCTTGGTGCTTATCACGTGTAGTCGACCGAGCGATTATCGCCAGTATTCCGTCAACAATCTTTGAGCTACCACGACGAACCGGACCGGTTTCTGAGGCGAGGGAGAGCAACTACGAGGGCGTTGATCTTGATAGCTGATTTGCCAAAGGCGTCAACACGGCAAGGCGGCCATCCTGTTCAAGGGCTGAACCTGGGAACTGCAAGCATATAGCCTGCCCTCAATCAGTGGAGCTTCCGGTGTATCCGGTGGAATCGACAGCATTCCGGTTTTGCGCAACGCCAGGTGCAGCATGGGCTTGCCGCCACAATTCGCTTGTCGGGATGTGACAACACTGTGAGCAGACAGGCATGGATGAAAGCTGGCAGAACCGGGCATCAGGAATAAGCTCGGAACATACAGGACAGATGAAGGGCAGTTCAACGAGCAGGTGTACACCATCCTGGTGTGCTGCTAATATTGCCAAGTCTCATGATGTGGAACCTTACGGACTGTAATTATTACACTTGAGCTACAGGTAGAAATCGAATGGATATTGAACGCAAGCTAAATGCGGGCTTTATTGTTATAGGGATAATGTAACCTGATCGGACCAATTGAGCGGTGTATCCTGCAGGTAGTCGAGACAGGTTTCGTCGCGATGGCTGAATCTGAGCGGCCTTTCTCTACGAAAGTGCCTGTCGTTGCGTATGAAGCCGCCGTTGTAGGCTTTTTGCATAGCCTCGGGAGCTCTCTGGGCCGTTGATACGCACCTCGCCATCGACCAGGGGTTGTCGTGGTTGATGCGTTTGTGGTGGATGCCGTTGAGCGACAGCCTGTTATCGACCTTCCAGCCGTCGGTGTTGACGATCTGCTTCACCTTGTGCATTTTCAGCTAGGCGGCCCTGTGCTCCCTTTTGAATCCGGTGTGTATAATTCTCGCCACATCTCATACATTTATATTTACCATCGGCCAACTTATAGTGATTCTCATGGTTACATTTTGGGCAACTGATGTGCCGGTCGGTTGCTTGTTTTCCGCTACTGTTTGGGACCCTTTCTTGTGACAGAGCATCACAGCCCATCATTTATGTTAACAGCGCGTTACATATATGTATCGGTCCGAACACGGTATACGATCCCTTGCTCTATTGTCAAAAGAGCACATCCCTCGTAGCTGTCACTTTCCGATTGCTCATCGAGCAATAGCAAGCAACAGCAAGCAACTGGACAACCACCTTTTTTATCAGCAGGTTACAATCACGATCCGGTCAGATATAAGATACATGATCCCCGGCGCTATTCACTGGTCCAGAAGCGAGTGAAAACCCCCCGCAGTCCTCTTGTAAATCAAGAAGTGGACACTTATTGAGCGACCTTGTCCCCGATCGAACGAGCCGGCCGGACCGTGGGGTCGGGAGAAAGGACAACCCAAGGTAAGGTTGAGCCGTGAGCGAACACAAGAGCAAGCGCAGTCGCTTCCTGGGGCGCTTGGGCCGCTTCGCCGCCCGGCGGCGCTGGTGGATCATTCTCGGCGCCCTGGTGCTCACCGGCGCCGCCGGCTATCTGGCCAACGAGCTGACCTTCCGCACCCACATGACCGACGTGCTGCCCGCCGACGATCCCCAGGTCGACGCCTTCCAGGAGATCCTCGACGCCTTCGACTCGGCCAACTTCATCAGCGTGGTCGTCCAGGGCGAGGACCGCGAGTTGATGAAGGCCTTCGCCGCCGAGCTGGCCCCGCGCCTGGAGGAGCTCGACGAATACGTTCACTGGGTCAACTACCGCTCTGACAACGACTTCGTCAGTAACCACGGCCTGATGCTGCTTAAAGAGGCCGACCTGGTCCGCCTGCGCTCCTTCTTCGAGGGACCGGGTCTGGCCGATCACCTCACGGCGCTCAACGACTCGCTGGAGTCCAGCTACATCGGCGAGGGCGTCCAGGGGCGCGAGCGTGAGAACGAAGCCGTCCAGCGCATCGATGGGATGTTCCGCTTCGCCGGACTGACCGCCGGGCACCTGACGGGTCGCGACGAGAGCGACTCCACCACCGTCGCCCGCCGGGCCGTCCACGACATGTTCATCGGCGAGCCCTACATCTTCAGCCCCAACTACGATTACATGTTGATGTGGATCCAGCCGAACTTCGGCATCGATGACATCGACATGCTCCAGGACGGCGTCAACGGCATCGAGGCCGTCGTCGAGAAGACCGCGGCCCGGGAGTCCTACGAAGGCAAGCTCGATGTCGGCCTGGCCGGCGCCCTGGCCCTGCAGCGCGACGAGATGGAAGCCGGCATCGGCGACATGAAGTTCTCCAGTCTGATCGCCCTGGCCCTGGTGCTGCTGACGCTGATCTTCTTCTTCCGCATGCTGGTGGCGCCGCTGATGACCGCCGTGCCGCTGATCTTCGCGATCACCTGGACGGCGGGGGCGATCTACCTCTACTCGGGCAACCTGAACATGATGTCGATGTTCTTCTCCCTGTTCATCATCGGGCTGGGCATCGACTACGCCATCCATATCATCGCCGGAGTCAACGAGGCCCGGGCAGACGGCCTGAACGTCGAGGACGCCCTGGCCGAAGGCCTCCAGCGCTCGGGCAGCGGGATCATCACCGGCGCCCTGACCACCGCGGCGGCCTTCTTCGCCCTGCTGGCCGGCAAGATGCAGGGCGTCCAGGACATGGGCTTCGTCAGCGGTGTGGCGATCATCTTCGCCCTGCTGGCGATGATGCTGGTCTTGCCGGCGCTACTGGCCGTGCGCGAGAAGTTCCGCGAGAAGCGGGGCAAGACCTCCAGGCTGGGCGGCTCGGCGGTGGAGTTCAGCATCCTGGGACGCCTGGGCCGGGCCATCGACAGGCGACCCTGGCTCTTCGCCGTTGTCGGGCTGGCCGTCGGCGGCTTCCTGCTCTTCTCCGCCATCACTTGGAGCGAGTTCGACTGGAACTTCTACAACATGGAGCCCAAGGGCCTGGAGTCCATCGAGCTGGCCAAGCGCATCGAGGAGGAGTTCGACCTCTCTCCGGACTACTCCCTGTTCATCGCCGAATCCGTCGACGAGTGCCGCGAGGTCCACGACAAGCTCAAGGACAAGGGCTACATCGGCGAGGTCGACACGGTCTCGCGCTTCATCCCCACCGACGAGGAGTACGCCCGCCGGGCGCCGTTGCTGACGGAGTTCCGCGGCATGGTGGCCGCCTGGGAGGCCCCGCCGCCGCCCGACGAAGCGGCGATCCTGCGTCTGGCCGACGAGCTCGAGCGCCTCGAGATGAACATCCTCGAGCTGCGCACCATGGCCGAACTCGGCGCCCTGAGCCAACTGCAGACCCGCTGCGAGCAGTACACCGCCTACGGCTCCGACGAGGAGTCACCCCTGGCCGCCCTGGCCGCCGAGCTGCGCGCGGACCCCGCCGCCGCCGCCCGACGGCTGGCCGTCCTCGACGATTACTACTTCGCCGAGCAGCGCGCCTGGCTCCTCGGCGACGGCGGCAGGGGCTTCACCAATCCCGAACGCGTCGAGCTCGACGACCTCACCGACGACATGCTCACCCGCTACCGGGGGCGCCACGACGACGAGTTCCTGGTCACCATCTTCCCCCGCTTCGACCTCTGGAAGTCCCGGGACAACCTGGACACCTTCGTCGAGGGCGTCGCCCAGACCGTGCCCAGCGCCGTGGGCGTCGGCTCGCTATTCCACAGCATGATGGGCCAGTTCGGCGATGACGGCGTCCTGGCCACCCTGATCGCCCTGGGGATCATCGTCCTGCTTTTGCTGATCGACTTCCGCAAGCTGCACACCGTCATTCTGGCCCTGGTGCCCCTGGCCTTCGGCGGGATTATCCTCTTCGGCACCATGGCGCTGCTGGGCATCAAGCTCAACTTCATGAACTACTTCTCGCTGCCGCTGATCCTGGGCATCGGTATCGACGACGGCGTGCACATCATCCACCGCTACCGCCGGGAGAGGTCGCTCACCGCCGCCGGGGCCGAGCTCGCCGCCGCCAAGCCCCTCGAACGCACCATGTCGCGCACCGGCCGCGCCGTGATGCTGACCAGTATCACCACGGGCATCGGCTTCGCCTCGATGATCTTCGCCAAGATGCAGGGCCTGGCCAGCATGGGCCTCTCGCTGACCCTGGGCGTGATCGCCTGCTTCCTGACCAGTGTGCTGCTGCTGCCCGCCCTGATCAAGGTCTTCGAGCGCCTGGGCCTGAGGATCTAACAGCGGAACCCCCGCCTCAAACCGAGACCTCGGCGGGGGTGCGCCGGCCGTCGCACCCGCGACGCGTCGGGAACGCAGGTTTTGGCACGTTTCTTGCGGAATCGATCGTGCCCGGCGCCCGGCCCCGCGCGCCGGCGCAAGAAACGTGCCAAAACCGGATCCGGGGTGGGGCGTTACCGGGCGGATTCCGCCGAGGTCTCGGCATGTTGCGGTTGGGTGATTCTTTCTGACGGGGTTGGCCATCTAAGCCTGCCCCCGTTACTGTGTTGACATTCCGCGAGCCGGGGAGGCGCCGTCGGAAGCTACATCGGCGAGGCCGTCAGTGTGGAGACGCCAGACCGGCTGCCGCTGAAGGTGGCCGAGGTTCCTTCGGCCTTCATCTGGCGGGGCCGCCGCTACACGGTCAGACGCCTTGTGCGCCAGTGGACGGCCTTCCGGCCCGATCCGCGCCGGGGTCGCGGCGGACGGCCCCTCTTCGCGATCCGGGGCGGAAAGCGTAGCTCTTGGGGGGTTGGCCGGACCTACTTTCGCCTGGAGACCGGGGACGGCGTCTACGATCTGTATTACGACCGCCGCCCGGAGCGGGACCGTCTGGGAGGCTGGTATCTCTGGCGCCGGGTCGACTAGGCCCGGCTGGACTACCCGCCGCGAAGTCTGCTACACTCATCATGTAAATCCTTGCAAGGAGCGACCTTGCCGCGCAAGCCCCTGGGAGAGTTGATCATCGAACAGGGCCTGGCCTCCGCCGAGGAGGTCCGGCGGCTGATGCGCCGCGCCGAGCAGACCGGCGGTCTGTTGGGGACGCTGGCGGTCAATGAAGGGTTGCTCTCCCGGCGCCAGTTGAAAAAGCTGCTGGCCGAGCAGGCCGATGTCGAGCCCGTTCCCGAGGGCTTCCGCTTCAATGTCGATTTGGCTGGGCTGCTGCCGGTGCGCCTGGCCAAGAAGTACGGCGTGGTGCCATTGAAGAGCGACCGCCGCAAGCTGGCCGTGGGCACCGCCGAGCCGGAGAACGTGGCGATGCTCGACGAGCTGGCCTTTGCAACAGGGATGGAGATCAGGCCCTACCTGATGCTCGAGGGTGAGCTGGCCGACGCCCTGGACGAGGTCTACAGCGACGCCGTCCCCTCCCGGGACGCTCCGCCGCCGCCCCGAACCCAGACGCGGGAACGCTACGCCCCGCCACCCCGGCGCGCCTACGAGCCCGAGTCCGGAACTCCGCCGACCGCCGGAGGAGACAACGCCGCGGTCAGCCTCCTCGCCGAAGCTCTCGAACTCGGGGCGCACAGCATCCACCTGCGGCTCAGCGAGGGTCGCCTCGAGATCCGTTTCCGCCTGGGCGGCAAGTTGGAGCCCGGACCCGCCGCGCCGCCCCGGGGTTCGCGGACGCTGCTCAACCAGATCAAGGTGCTGGCCGGGATGTCCTCGGCGGAGCGCGGCGGTCCCCAGCAGGGCCACTTCAGGATGAACGTCGGCGGCAAGCCCATCGCCGTGGCCGCCCACTTCACGCCCACCCTGGGCGGCGAGCGGGCGCTGCTGCGCCTGGAGGCCCGTCAGGGTCAGGTTCCCGGCTACGAGGAGCTCGAGACTCCGGCGGAGCTGGTCCGCCTGCTCGACGAGGCCGGGGAGAGCCGTCACGGCCTGGTGATCTTCACCGGGCCGCCGTTTTCGGGCAAGAAGGATCTGATCTACTCCCTGCTTGACCGGTTGGACCTGCGTCACCGGGCGGTGATCACCGTCGAGGGCCAGACCAGCTACGGCCTGTCCGGCGTGGACACCCTGCGGCCCCTGGCCGAGGAGGGGCTGAGCTACCCAGCCGCCGTCGACGCCGCCCTGCTCCAGGACCCCGACGTGCTCTTCGTCGACGACCTGCCCACCGCCGAGGTCGCCCGGCGGGTGATCAGCGCCGCCTACGCCCGGACGCTGATCCTGCTGCGCCTGCCCAGCTCCGGGATCATCTCCGGCCTGCTGGCCCTGCGCCAGATGAGCGACGAGCCCTTCCTCTTCGCCAGCTCCCTGCTGCTGGCCGTCAGCCAGCGTCAGCTACGCCGCCTCTGCCCACAGTGCAAGCGCCCCTACAGCCCCTCCAAAGCCGTGCTGCAGAGCCTGAAGATCGCCGCCACCCGTCCCTTCACCTTCTACGAGGCCCCGGGCTGCGTCGCCTGCGAGCACACCGGCTCCGGGGGCACCGTCAGCATCTACGAGCAGCTCGAGCCCAACGCCCAGATTCGTCAGCTCCTCGCCGGTGAGCTCTCCATCGAGGAGCTCTCCCGCGCCGCCCGGCGCACCGGTCTGCGCACCGCCCGCGAGGCCGCCCTCGATTTGGCGCTCAAGGGCGAGGTCTCCGTGGCCGAGATCCTGCGCCTTACCTGAGCCGCCCGTGGACGACCTTCCCGTCAGCCCCGACGACGAAACCACGCGACCTCTCGCCGACGAAGACGAAAGCGACGGGGGCGAGGGCTACGCCGCCCAGTTGCGTCGCTACGCCGCGGAGTTCCGCCGCGGCTTTCTCTACGAGGTGCTGCGCTGGGGCAACGACAACCTGCTCCACGGCGGCACCTTCCAGCGACTGGTCCGCCGGGCCTGCGCCGAGTTCGCCCGCGAGGGACCGGCCGGGGCCGACGGGGCCAGCCTGATCTTCGAGGAGCTCTTCCGCAGCCAGCGCCTGGACCGCCTGCTGGGACCCATCGGCGGAGAAGACGAGACCATTCACCTGGACCCGGCGCGGCTGCTGGAGGCCTTCGGGGAGGCTCTGGTCGCCAACGACGTGGTCGATCCTCGTTACTACGGCCGCCGTCGTTCCGCCCGCCTGGTGGTGGCCTTCCTGCGGACCCTGGAGCGCGAGCTGACCGCCGACGGCTACCTGGCCGAGCGCTTCAACCTGGAGTTCGACCTGTTCCTCGGCGAGCGGCGGCTCCCCAAGGACCGCAAACCTCGCCGTCGCTGAGGGGTCGCCCGGGTGGTCGGCCTGTTGTGGTCGGGTGACATCGCGGGGGGGGTGAGCAGGTCCGGGTGTGGCGTTGGAGGGCTCTTCGAGCGGTATCTGCGAAGCTTCCGAAGAACGATGCGAACTAATTGTTTAGGTCATCATGGAACGTGTTCGGACCGAATAGGGCGGACAACTAGAGGTTCACCAAGCAGCTAGTTGCCTTCTTGATGCTTCGCGCTTTGATCCAGATATTATCACTAGCACTCTTTATGCATGTTATTGTTGCACTTATGAGCCCGAGTAGACTGAATGGGTGATAATAAAGCACGTTTCTAACATGTAGATGGGGTCATCACAGAAGACGAACAACACATTGGCAACTCGGGAAAGCCACCTCGAGAATGGTGCTTGGAGATTAGCCTCAGCGGGGCGTCAAGCAGCGAAGGCGGATAACGTTCGAAGCTGCTAAAGCAGGCAATAGAGCGCCGTCAACATATCCCTCACCCACAGCATTGTCGAAACCTGAATGAAACCAACAGCCTTCGGCTTCCAGCGGAACTAAATGGAAGTCCAGGTATATCGTCACCAAACAAAGGCACGACAATGGCGGCGACGATGAGCTATAAAGCATTGAATGATAATCTATTAGCTGGATGAGTCAGTTCAGATACGAGTGATATTCGCAATGATTAAGCCGCTTGTGCAGCCACTGCCCGTTTGTGTGGCTCAGGGCTGTTTGATCAGCTCCTAACCGCCAGCCGCCCCAACGGTGTGTAGCATTGTTCGACATAGCCACGTATCAGCCGTCTTCTCTGGTGAGGGCGATGCTTCGAAGAGGGGATTATCACAAGCGCCCGAACAGACATCAATTGCTAATCGCTTGTCAGTATGCGCTTTATAGCTGAGTAGCCGTCACGGTCCGTGGGTGGCCTGGTGGCATTAAACCTGACTTACCCGTAGGCATCGTATACCCTATCCGGACCTGATTGTGATTGTATCCTGTTGATAATAGATGTGATGATTATTCGATACCTGACACAGAGCGACCAGTTGTGAAGTGGGGGCGAATACGGCTCAGATCGTTGACGATCCTTAGCGAGATATCAGCGGACACGTATCTGACCTGACAGCAGATTGCCACTAACGCTAAGTATCGTAATAACAAGCAATAATGGCATGCTAAATGAGCGTTTACTCATAAACGGCGCATTTCAGGGAGTCAATAACGGCCCGGCAGGTTGATCCCAATCAGCCTGATTTGGCCCGAACACATTCCATGATGCCTTCATTATCAATGCATGTTGACAGGCTGCTTGGGATCGAAGCATGGTCATCGAGGCACACGGCTTCAGGTAGTTTATAGTGTGAGCCGCCGCTACGGGCGCCTAAAGATTGTGTTAATCCACGTACTTGCCACAAGCATCTAGTTCGATGTGCGCTCTTATTTATGAGCTAACCGCTTTTATCTAAATGCTATCCAGTAATACTATGGTCCGTTGCCACGAAGTGATCCCTTTTACCCCTCCCTGCGTGAACCGCCGTCAAGACGCGGGCACGGGCACCAGAACGAGAGCCTCGAGAGCCTTGAAAAAAACCGGGCCGCACGGCCCGGTTATTGTCAGGTGTCTGCTGGCTGGTAGGTTGCTCAGCCCTCGTCGACGTCGGTTTCACCCTCGGCGGGTTCCTCGTCCCCGGTGGGCAGGAATTCGTAGGGCACGGTGACGGTGACCCAGGACTGGTAGGCGTCCTCGGCGACATGGGGCAGCGACCAGCCCATGATGTTGTCGCAGATGCGCTTGGCCAGCTCCGCGCTGCCGGTCTCGTTGACCAGGGGGATGCAGCCCGAGACGCTGCCGTCGGCCTCGAGGGTGAACATCACTTCGATCAGCCCGACGACGGAGGGGTCCTCGAAGTAGAACTCGTTATAGATGTCGACGATGCGCTCCTGGCGCTTGTAGAGCTGCTCGGAGAGGACCTCGGGGTGCCGGCTGGCGGCCGGGGCGGCCGGACCGTCCACGGTGATCAGCTCGGCCCCCTCGAAGATGATCTTCTGATCCACGGCGGAACAGGCGGCGACGGCGCAGAGAAGGATCAACCAGAGCTTGCGGTTCATCGGCATGCTCCTTTCGACTGGCTAGAAAGCGGAGTTGAGAATGAATGTGTAGGTCACCAGGACGTCGCCCTCGGGGCCGTAGTCGTCCAGGCCGGAGAGACGCCAGGTGTCGACCTTGGCGATGATATCGACGACCAGCCCCCGGGCGCCGAGGTCCTCCTCGACTAGTTCGACCCCGTCGATGGAGCCGTCGTGACGCAGCACGAAGCGCAGCATCACGTCGCCCTCGAGGGCCGGGTTGGCCAGCAGGTAGATATTATAGAGTTCGTTGATGTCGACGAGGCGCCCGGCGATCTCCTCGTTGAGCCAGTAGAGCCGTCTCATCGGCGGCACGACGCCGTCGGGTTCCAGCGGTTCCACGGCCAGGGGAACGTAGAGGGCGGTGAAGCAGAAATCGAAGCGGTAGAAGACGCTTACCCCGCCGGCGTTGTCCTCGTCGCGGTTGGGTAGGATGTACCAGGTGGCCATGTTGTCCAGCAGCTCGTCGAGGAGCTCTTCGTCACCCAGCCGCTCACGGATCACCTCGACGGCGTCGACGTAGCCGTCGTCGCCCAGCTTGAACTTTACGGAGAGCTCGCCGCGGGCCGCGCCGCCGGAGTCCAAGTGGCGCTGGTAGATCAGGCGCAGCCGCTCCGCGAGTTGGCGCAGCTTGGCGCTGATTCGGTTGGGCTTCCAGGAGCTGGACTCGGCGCCCTCGCCGGCGACCTCGAGGAGCTGGGCGGCTTCGACCCTGCCCTGGTAGATCTCCACGGCCTCGGCGGCGCCGACCGCCGGCATCAGCGAAACGAGCAGGGCGATAGATGCGGCTTTGAACGAATGCTTCATGACTCACCCTCTGTTTGACGCTCCGAGAACACGGGGAGCGTCCGATTTGAGTGAGTATAGCTCAAGGTCGGCCCGGATTTCCAGCGCGACGGGTCTGCCGTAATGGCATCCTCTTGGGATTATGGCGCGTCTAGGCGAAGTCCAGCTCGCCGTCGACGGCGTCGACGCGCACCGTATCGCCGGGTTCGTACTCGCCGTCCAGGATCATCCCGGACAAACGGGTGGTCAGCAGGCGGTTGACGGTGCGCCGCAGGGGTCGGGCGCCGAAGCGGGGATCGTAGCCGCGCTCCAGGATTAGCTCCCGGGCCGCCGGAGTCACCTCCAGGCTCAGGCCCTGATCATCGAGCAGCTCGGCGACCTCGCCGAGGAGCAGGCCAACGATGCTGCCCAGTTCGTCCCGGGTCAGGGCGTGGAAGACGATGATCTCGTCGATGCGGTTGATGAACTCGGGACGGAAGTGACGGTGCAGGTTATCGAGGGCGGCCCGCCGCATCCGTTCGTAAACCGCGTCCGCCTCTCTCTCATCCGCCGAGCTCCCCAGCTCTCCGGAGAGCTCAAGAATCTCCGTGGCGGCCACGTTGGAGGTCATGATCAGAATGCTGTGGCGGAAGTCCACCGTGCGGCCGTGAGAGTCGGTCAACCGGCCGTCGTCGAGGACCTGGAGCAGGGCGTTGAAGACATCGGGATGCGCCTTCTCGATCTCGTCGAGCAGGATCACCGAGTAGGGCTTGCGCCGCACGGCCTCGGTGAGCTGGCCGCCCTCCTCGTAACCCACGTAGCCCGGCGGGGCGCCGATAAGCCGGGTGACGGCGAACTTCTCCATGTACTCGCTCATGTCGATACGGGTCACCGCGCCCTCGTCGCCATAGAGGAATTCGGCCAGGGCCTTGGCCAGCTCGGTCTTGCCCACGCCCGTGGGACCGAGGAAGAGGAAGCTGCCCTGGGGTCGGCGGGGATCGGCCAGGCCGGCGCGGTGCTGGCGCACGATGCGGCTGACCGCCGCCACGGCCTCGTCCTGGCCGACGACGCGACGGTGCAGGTGCTCCTCCATCTCCCGCAGGCGGCGCTTCTCGTCGGCGGAGAGCTGGCTGACCGGGATGCCCGTCCAGCGGGAGATCACCCGGGCGACCTCCTCGGCGCCGACCAGACAGCGACCGGCGGCCTCGGCCCGGGCGCCCTCCCATTGCTCCTCGGCCTGGCGCAGGCGGTCCTCCAGTTCGAGAACCTTGGCGTGGGCCCGCGAGGCGGCCTCGTAGTCGTGCCGGGCCGAGTGTTCGCGCTCCCGTTCCCGGTACTCGTCGACCTCTCGGCGCAGGGCGGCCAGGTCCGGCGGGACGATCAGGTTGTCCAGGCGCACCCGGGCCGCCGCCTCGTCCAGGCAGTCGATGGCCTTGTCGGGCAGGAAGCGGTCGCTGACGTAACGCGCCGCCAGCCGGGCCGCAGCCTCGACGGCCTCGCCGGAGATCGTCACCTGGTGGTGCTCCTCGTAGCGCCCGCGCAAGCCCTCGAGAATCTCGACGGTCTGCTCCACCGTGGGCTCCTCGACCAGCACGGGCTGGAAACGACGCTCCAGGGCGGCGTCCTTTTCGATGTGCTTGCGGTACTCGGCCAGGGTCGTGGCGCCGACGGCCTGGAGCTCGCCCCGGGCCAGGGCGGGCTTGAGGATGTTGGCCGCGTCGATGGCCCCCTCGGCGGCTCCCGCGCCGACTATCGTATGCAGCTCGTCGAGGAAAAGGATGTAGGGTCCGCCCTCGACCTCCTTGAGCAGCTTCTTCAGCCGCTCCTCGAACTCGCCCCGGTACTTGCTGCCCGCCACCACCGAGGCCAGGTCGAGCAGGATGACCTTCTTGTCCAGCAACGGCTCGGGCACCTTGCGCTCGACGATCGCCTGGGCCAGACCCTCGACGATGGCCGTCTTGCCCACGCCGGGCTCGCCAATGAGCACCGGATTGTTCTTGGTGCGCCGGCTGAGCACCTGGATCACCCGGTCGATCTCCTTCTCCCGGCCGATGACCGGGTCCAGTTCACCCCGGCGGGCCAGCTCGGTCAGGTCGCGGCCGAAGACGGCCAGCGAGGAATCCTCGCCCGACGCCTCACCATCAGCCCCCAGCTCGGACAGCAGCTCATCGACGGGAACGTGGAACGCCGCCAGAACCTTGCGCGCCCCGGAGTCGGGATCAATAAGCACCGCCGCTAGCAGGTGCGCCGGTCCGGCCTTCTTCTCGCTCCCCGCCGTGCTCTCGGCGGCGCGGCGGATCGCCCCCTCCAAACGGGGAGTCATCGACAGCGCCGCGCTCCGACGCGAACGGGTCAGCAGGCGGCGCAGTTCCTCGATTATCGCGTCGAATCCGGCGCCGCGCTCAGCCAGGGCCTGGGCCGCGTCGGTGCCCACCAGGCGGGCCACCCCGGCCAGCAAATGCTCCGTACCTATGTAATCGAAGCCGAGGTTGCGGGCCACGTCCTGGGCCGAACGCACGGCCTCGACGGCGTTTTCATCCAGATAGCGTTCCATCTCTCCTCACGTGTTGCTTGTCATACGCCCCGAAAGCGGGTCTCCGGGGAGACACTGCCAAAGCGGCGCGGTTTTTCCATCTCTTTCGTTCACACTACAATTGTGCAATAAGCGTGCCAGGCCGCCGGGCGCGCCGACCTTCGCCCCCCCGACGACCCCTGACGACCGCGCTGGCGACCGCACCGCCGGGGCTTTGGCACGTTTCTTGCGGAATGCGGTCCCGCCGAACGAAGGGTGGTGGAGTTGCGCAAGAAACGTGCCAAAGCCCCGCCGGTGCTCGTGTTGGTCTGGGCGGGTTGAAGGTCGGCGCGCGACGGTGATGCGAAGCGGAGCGCCTTGCTGGATCCGCAGGGTATGTTGGGCGCGGGGTTCGGGTTTCTGGTATACTGGATATATCTACAGTCCACGTTAAGCCACTCCATTCCGACGGTTGGTTGACATATGCACCTGGCGGCACTACTCCAGCGTTTCGCCGAGGCGGCCGAGGTCCAGCTCATCGTGCTGACTCGGGCCGGTATCGAGCGTATCGGATCCGACGGCCGGCTCTGCCCCCACTTCGACCCCTCCCCCGACGGCCCCTGTATGGAGGCGTTGACCTCGGTCAAAGGCGAGGTCACCGAGTGCGGTGATAGGCAGTACATCACCATCCGCCCGCCTTTGAAGGGCATCATCCAGGTCACCCTCTGCCGTCCAGCCGGTGAGCCCGCTCTGTTGCAAGCCACCGCCCAATTGCTCGACCTTCAGCTTCAGCCTTACGACGAACTGGGCCTGGCGTTACCCCGGCGCAATCCGCTGACGGCCAACCTGCGGACCTTCTTCGACGGCCTGGTGCTGCTGCGCGATCTGGAGGAGCGTCTGGGCGAGGAGCTGATGCCCGACGTCTTCTTCGATCAACTGGTCGATTACGTCAAGCATCTGACCAACGCCCGGGCCGTGGTCGCTCTCTGGACGATGTTCGACGGGTTGATCCATCTCGGTGAGCAGGGACTGGAGCGAGACAGAGAGTTCGATCTCGGCGCGGCCTACCGCGGCCTGGTCAAGCTGCCGACGCTGCACACGCCGGTCAAGGCGATGGCCAACAAGCACCTGCTGCGTTTCGACACATCTTTCAACCTTCGCCCGCAGTCGGGTGCGGGGATACGGTTGCACGAGCGGGCCTATCTGTTCTGCGTCTGGGACGATCCAAACGCCGCCGAGGAGCATCGGCATCGCCTGGAGGCGTTGCAGCATCGTCTGGAGGTTTTCACTCGGCGGGTTTACGACTACGCGGGTATGCAGTGGTCCTGTTTCTTGTCCGTGCTTTCGATCATCAACGCCCTGGAGGCCCGCGACACCTATTCCCGGGGCCACTCTGAGCGGGTGATGCGCTACGCGGTACGTTTGGGCCGTGCGGTGGGGCTGAGCCAGAGCGAGATGTTCCAGTTGCGTTTCGCCGCGGTGTTGCACGACGTGGGCAAGCTCGGCCTGGCCGAGGATATCCTGGGCAAGGACACTCCGCTGGACGAAAGCGAGTGGGTCGTGGTCCGTCGCCACCCCATCGTCGGCGAGGCCCTGGTCGGGGTGACTGAAGAGCTCAAGCCGGTGGCCAAGATCATCCGATATCACCACGAGCGATGGGACGGCGAGGGCTACCCCAACCGTCTGGCCGGCGAGGACATCCCCCTGCTTTCCCGTATCCTGTCCATCGCCGAGGCCTTCGACGCCATGACCTCGGAGCGTCCCTTCCGCCACCCGCTGACCGCCGAGCGGGCCACCCTGGAGCTCCAGGGCAACGCCGGGCAGCAGTTCGAGCCGCGCCTGGTGGATCTCTTCATCGAGAACGAGTGCTACCGCGAGCCCTGAGGCGCCAGCAGCTTACTGTTACACCATCGGGGACGGCCCAGCCGTTCCCGATTAGTACACAGCAGGTGGAGTATTAGGAGAACATGATTTACGATCTATTATCACCAGGTTATCGCTTCCACATTGAGGATGCTTTGATTACCGTCAATTTATCGTTGATATCCGGGTATGAACACAGGCAGATCATCAGAAGGCTTATGATTACCACTGAAGCCTTGTCATTTTGAGCTGTACAAGGTAAAATATCTCTTTATGGATAATTATCGCACTCTGATGCTTGACAAATACGCCTATAGTTTTTTTAATGATATCAACTGGTTTCAAGGATAAAAAACACCCCGTTTCTTAACGAACCTCCAGGGGGTTTTAGTATGTCCGCTCGCAGAGATCCCAAAGATATCGACAAGGGTGCCGCCGACGAGAGCGCCGAGCGCTGGGAGGACAAGCTCATCTCCGAGCTCTCTTTGACTAAGCCCACCGGCGAGACCAACAAGTACCCGCGCATCTCCAAGGAGTTGACCCAGCTCATCGAGCGCGCCGAGGCGATGATCGGGCGCCTCGGTGAGAGCGCCGATTCGGCACGGGGCAACCTGGACCGAATCCTGGAGAGCCGGGAAGAAATCACCGAGCTGTATCAGCGGGTGGAGGAGTTTCGTCTCGTCCGCGAGCAGATATCCAGGGACATCGATTACATCGAGCAGTCCAGCAAGAACATCGAGCGCTCGAAAAAGCGGGTCAAAGACATCTCATCGGCCCTGGACGGTCTTGTGGCCGAGACCCGGGGCAAGCTGGAATCCTTCGATGAGCGGATCGCGGCCCACCGCGACGAGCTGGACCGGCTCCATGAGAGCGGAGAGGACGTCGCCGCGGTCAACCGCCGCGCCGTCGAGGTCGGCGAGGAGCTCAAGGGCCTGGAGGGCCGCCGCGACGCCGTCGCCAAGACCCTCGAGGAGCTCCAGGGGCGCATCAAGGCTGTGACCGAATTGGAGAACAGGCTGACCGAGATCAGCCTGGGCGTCGAGGAACTGGGGCGCTCCAAGGAGACCCTGCAGCAGGACGTGCTGGGCTTCTCCAATCGGCTGGCAACGCTAAACGAGGAGCTCGCGGCCGCCAAGGAGAACTCCTCCCAGATCACCCAGGAGCTGGGCCGCGTCGACGAGTTCCGCGCCAAGGCCGAGGAGCTCAAGAGCTCGGTGGCCTTTATCCGTCAGAAGTTCAAGAGCCTGGAGCAGGAGCGCGAGCTGGTCGAGAAGGTCGGCGCCGAGCAGGCCAAGCTCAAGGTCATCGTCTGGGATATCGAGGCCCAGATCGAAAAGATGGGCGGGCGTATCGAACAGGTCACCCAGACCCGTCGGGAGCTCGAAGAGCTGGACACCCGCCTGGAGAATCTCCGCGGCACCCGGGGCGAGGTCGAGGAGGTCCTCAAGACCGCCCAGAGCGCCACGGCCTCGGCTGAGAACGTCCGCCAACTCACCGAGGAGCTGCGCCGCGACCTCAACGTGATCGAAGAGAACCGCCGTAAGCTCGACGATCAGCAGCAACGCATCGGCGCCCTGGACAGCCGGGTGGGAAGGATCGACGGCGCCCTGGGAGGCCTGGAGGCGCGGCTGGGTGAGCTGGACGACCTGGGCCGGCGCCTCGACGAGCTGGGCAAGCGCGGCGGCGACTTCGAGGACCGTCTGGCCCGCTTGATTGACCGCCGTCCCGCTCTGGAGAGCGCCCTGGGCGTCACCGAACGCCTGGAGACCGAGCTGAGCCGCCTGGGCGAGATCGAGGGGCGCTTCAACAGCTTCCTCGAGCGCCTCAACGCCGCCAACACCCGCCTGGGCCAGCAGGAGAACCGCCTCGGCCACCTCGACTCCCTCGAGGGCCGCCTGAAGTCCCTCGGCGAGGCCGTCGACACCCTGGAAAGCCGGTTGGGTGAACTCCGGCAGATCGAGCAGACGACCAGCCGACAACTGGAACAGTTGGGCGGAGAGCGCCAGCTCCTCGAACAGGTCGCCGGACGCCTCGACAAACTGCGCGAGCGCGACGAGCAGTTGAGCGGCCGGCTGGAGGTCCTCGACCAGCGCCAGCAGACCGTCGGACGCATCGAGGAGCGCATCGCCGGTCTCAACGGGCTCATCGAGGACGTCGAGGAGCGCACCAAGCGACAGCTTGAACGCAAGGGCGAGGTCGAGGAGCTCAACCAGCGACTGGACGACCTGGACCTGGCCCTGGAACGGGTCAAGCTCACCGGCGACGAGGTCCGTCAGCACCAGCGCGAGATCATCCAGTTGGGCGAGAAGGTCGACGATTACCTGGAGCGGGCTCGCGACGTCGAGCGTATCAATCGCGAGGTGGGCACGCTGGCCGGACGCCTCGAGGCCAGCCGCACCCAGACCCAGGAGGGGCTGGAACGCGCCCAGCGCCTGGCCAAGCAGACCGAGGAGTCGCTCAAGGCACTGCTGGGCCTGGAGGAGCAGGCGGCCGAGCGCCAGCGGGCCGTCGTCGAGGCCGCCGAGCGCACCGACGCCTTCCAGGACAGGCTCGAGCAGTCCCAGGAGAAGCTGGAGCGCCTGGGTGCGGGCCTGGAGAAACTCGGCGCCCGCTTCGATGAGCAGCAGGGGCGCTTCGGCGAGCTGGAAGCCACCGCCGAGGTTCTCTACCAGACCGGGGAGCGCACGCGCCGACTCGACGAGAAGCTGGGCGGATTCGAGAATCGGCTCAAGGAGCTGCTCGAGGTCGGCGAGCAACTCAGCCTGGTCTCGCTCCAGGTCACCAGTACCCGCCAGCTCATCGAAGAGACGCGCAGCGAGCAGGAACCGCTGATCGACGAGCTGCTGCGGCGCTCCAGCGATCTGCGGCAGACCTTCGACGCCCAGACCGAGAAGCTGGAGCGGCTTGACGCCGGTTTCGCGGAGCTGGAGGAGCGGGCCAAGCGGGCCGACGAGCTCGAGGGCCGCCTACGGAGCCTGGGCGAATCCTACGAGGAGCTGGAGATCCGCCAGCGTAACCTGGAACAACAGTTGGTCGCCGACGAGCAGCGTCAGGCCGAGATCGACTCCCTGCGCCGCTTGCTCAAGGAGGCCGAGACCAAGCTCAAGGGGCTCACCGGCGAGGGCGAGAAACCGCCTCCGCCTCCACAGAGCTAGGGATGACGCCTGCGCGAGTCCTGAGAGGTCCAGAAGCTCAGGTATGGAACTACCCGATTCGCAATACAGCAAACCCGCCAGTAATGGAACAGCGGCTCCCGGGTACAATTCCGAGAGCCGCACTTTTTTACATCCACCCGTTCTCCACGCCGATGCGTCCCGCCTCTTCGTCGTAACACCCACCGAAGTCGGGTTGAAGATCAACCCTTCTCTGTTATCCGAGAGACGCTGAAGCAACCGCTAGGGATCGTATGCACCGTCAGGACCGGACCGGATTGTAACTCGCTGATAATACGCGTGATGATCCTCATAAACCCTTGAGGAAGCGGGTAGTGGAGGTGGCGGCCAATAATGGCGTGATCTTTAGCTAGCCTAGATATCAGTACACTTGTGTATGCTCTGACAGCAGTTTGCCACAGACTCCTAAGTATAGTAATAACAAGAAATAAGGGTGTGACAAATGAGCGCATAAATAAAAGCTAAGCATATCCAGGTGGAGAATTACGGACCGCCAAGCCGCTCCGAACCAGCCTGCTTTGACCGAGCACTTGTATGGAAGGGATCATCACCAGATACAGAACCAAGAAGTCGCAACTCAGGAAAGCCGCAGCGAGAAGCCGCAGCGAGAAATGAGGCTTTGTAAGCACCCGCAGCGAGGCGTCAAACAGCTAAGTCGTTCAACGCGGTCGACGCTGCTAAAGCGAGCAATAGAGGGTCGTCGGCAGGTCTGTTTCTCACCGCCGGGTCGACTCCTGAGCGGGATCAGCAGCCTTCGGCTTTCGACGGGCAATCAGCACCTGTCAAAGCGCATCGCCACCTGGCATGGGTATGATAATGGCGTCGATTGCCAGCTATATAGTAATGAATGACAGTCTATTAGCTAAATGAGTCGGTTCAGGTGCAAGTGATGACCCCAAATGAATCTAAGCATTTAAGATTATACTAATAAAGAAACGGGCAATCGGCCCGTTGTCGGCGTGACGCCATTGCCGAGTCCGCAGGATCAGCCCAGGTCCGCGAAGACCTCGCTGAAGACGCGGTAGGCTCGGGGGCCGAAGAGGACCAGACGAACCTCTTTGAGGTTGTGGAACGGGTTTTCGTCGTCCAGAGCCTCACGGATGGAGCGGGCGCAATCTTCGAGGGCCACTCCGCCCACACCGGTGCCCAGGGCGGGCAGGGCGACGACGGCGGCGCCCAGCTCGTCGGCCAGCTCCAGGGCGGCCCGGGCCGCCCGGTAGATGATCTCCGGCGTGGTCTCCAGGTCCTGGCCCATCACCGCGGTGTGGACGATCCAGCGGGCGTCGAGCTGCCCGGCCGAGGTGGCCACGGCCGTGCCGACCTCGATGGGTCCCTTGGCCATCGCCTCCCGCTCGATCTCGATTCCGCCGGCCTTCTTCAGCGCACCGGCCACGCCGGAGCCCATCCAGAGGTGGTTGTTGGCCGCGTTGACCAACACGTCGCAGCTCTGCTCGGTGATGTCGCCCTTGAGGATCAGCAGGGAGAGGCCGTTCAGGGTGTGCTCGTGTTTTTCAATCAAACTGGACTTCCTCCCGGAAAACAATGCTAATTCTGTGATTTAACTTTGTGCGTTCCAGCTTTGGATTATGCGAGAGCAGACGCCCCGGGGTCAAGGAAAACCCGGGGAACCCCACCTCCGGCGCCCGCGTGGTATATAATGATGACGTCGTCGGTGTGAACGGAACCTGCGGATCACGACCTGTCAACGAGCTGTCTCGAACCCTCGGGCCTGTCAATCCGCTGATGAAGCGGCCGAGTGAACCGTTTGGTGTATCATTGCCATCTGGACCGACGGACCGACGGGAAGGCTCTGCCCATCATCATCGAGCGATAATCCCCGGGGTCGCTTAGCGATTACGAACGTTGGGATCACAGCGGTTCATTCAGTTTCAAGCGCTCGACCGCCGCCCGGCGGGTTCACATTCAGCGCGGGCGACGGCCGACCAACCCCTGGACATTGACCGACGCCGCCGGCTTCCCCCGACGTACGGGAACACGGCGGCCGAAGCGCCGCCCCGTGGAGGTTTCCGATGTACTTCGGCTGGTTCTATCTGGACTGGACCCTCGTTTTCATGGTGCCCGGCCTGTTGCTGGGACTCTGGGCCCAGTGGCTGATCAACTCCCGCTTCAAGCGCTATTCGAAGGTGCGCGCCCGCTCGGGAGTCTCCGGCGCCCAGTTGGCCGCGGCGCTGCTGGCCGACGCCGGGCTCGGCGACGTCGAGATCCGGGTGGTCGGCGGCCGGTTGAGCGATCACTACGACCCCCGCCGGCGCTGCTTGAGCCTTTCCGCCGAGGTCGCCCACTCGGCCTCGGTGGCCGCCCTGGGTGTGGCGGCCCACGAGACCGGCCACGCCGTCCAGCACGCCCAAGGCTACTTCCCCCTGCACCTGCGCAACGCCGTGGTCCCGGCGACCAAGCTCGGCTCCTGGCTGTTCATCCCGCTGTTCATCGCCGGGCTGATCTTCGCCTCGGAGCCCCTGGTCTGGATCGGTATCGGCCTGTTCGCCATCGTGATCTTCTTCCAACTGATCACCCTGCCGGTGGAGTTCAACGCCAGCCGCCGCGCCTTGACGCTGCTGCGCGAAGGGGCCTATCTGGACGGCGGGGAGCTCGAGGGGGCGCGCAAGGTTCTCGGCGCCGCGGCGATGACCTACGTGGCCTCCCTGGTGACCAGCCTGTTGGTCGTGCTGCGCCTTCTGTTCATCTCCGGAGTGCTGCGGCGATGAGTACACCGAAGACCACCTGCGCTCGCTGCTCGGCCCCGGCCCCGCCGCCGGTGCGCCTCTACGTCGGCCGACTGGTCCCGGACAGCCCGGGTGAGTACGATCTGCGGCCGCTCGAGGTCGCCTTCTGCCCGGACTGCCTGCTACGGCTCAACCGCTTCTGGCTGCTCTTCGCCCCGGCGGCGGCCCTGCTGTGCGGCCTGGGAGCCTGGGCGCTGCTGGATGTGCTGGAGCTCCCCGGCGCCACCGTCGCTCTCGGGCTGTTGATCCTGGCTAAGCTGGCCTGGCTGGGGGTGTTCATCCACCAACTGCTGCGCCGTCGGTGGATGCGCCGCGAGCCCGACCGTTTCTTCAAAAAGGCCTGGCTGCGCTGGTGCGCCGACGAGGGCGAGGTCGCCTTCACCGCCGCCGAGCTGCGCCGGGCGACGGGGGAGGATTCAGCTCCCGACCGGGTACACGAGGAGGGCCGATGAGCCTGCGGGTCAACGGCGTGGACATCTCCGACGTCAAGGACCATCCCGAGGTGAACCGCCTCTACCGGAGGCTGAGCCGCCGGCTGGTTCCCTTCATCATCGCCTGCTTCGGCCTGGGGCCGGTTCTGGCTTTCGGCGTCTTCGGCCGGGGCTTCCCCTGGCTGCCCGTGGCCTGGGGCGGTTTCTTCGTTATCTCGACGATCCTTTTCGTCGCCGCGACCATCCAGGTCAAGCGGGCCGCCCTGCTGGTCAAGCGCCGGCGCCGACGTGAGGACGACGAGAGGCTGGCGCGGGCCATGGCCGGCCTTGAGCGTAGCATCGGACCCGCCCCGCAGGCCCCGCACGGCCGGACACGCCGGTTTCGGCGGATCACCACGCGCTGTCCGAGCTGCGGCGCGAGGGTGGACCCCCGGCATATCGAAGACGCCCCCGAGGGACCCGTGGTCCTCTGCCCCTACTGCGACTGCTGTTACCCTCTCGAGGAGGGCGCCGACCTCTGACGAAAGCTCACGACTTTCATACTTGGCGAATCGGGCCGTTCCGGACTGCTTCAACCATACCGCAGACAGTTGCCCTTGCGCGGAGCCTCGCGGATTGGTCGATTACACCAACATCATCCAACACCGAAACCATACAATGGAGTCGAAGACCGAGCCCGTCGTCCGCGTGCGCACGAGGAATGCGCGGGCGGGAGGATTATCTCGCGCAATCAGCCCATTCTCGGTTACCACTGAGAACCGCCGGGATCGAGGGGGCTGCGCAACAGCTTGTATTAAAGATGTCGACTCCAGGAAACGCGAGATTGACGCAAGGCTTTAACCAGACGAGGCCGGATAACGTTTCTTTAACACTCTGCCGACTGATCGGCTGGAAAGACAACCTTCCGGCGTACCTCGAGCGCTAATGCGTATCTTACCTAATCCACCGACGTTCAACCAGGCACCTTCGCCGATCCATGAACGTTCGATAAACTTTACCATTGATTGAATCGGCGCAGTTCCGGACACACCACCAACAGTCTCAATCGGTCGGCAATCGATGCCCAGATCATCAAGAGGGACAGTCAATGAAACCCCGTCTGGATTGAGGATTAGATGCCGGCCATTGCTGTTGGATTTGGCAGATGGATTAGAGCGATACGCGGCGGGTTCAGCGCTGGCTGATTAGATATCTTTTGGGATTATCACTCGCACCGGAACAGACTTATTCAGCTAATAGATTATCATTCAACGCTTTATAGCTCGTAGTCGCCGCCATTGTCAGACCGTTGCTTGGTGGCGATGGACACGGCCTTGCTTGAGTTCCGCTGGAAGCCGGAAACTGTTGGTTCCACATCGGCAACCGACCAGGCTGTGGGTTAAGGATCTGTTGACGGCGCTCCATTGCCTGCTTTAGCAGCTTCGACCGTTATCCGCCTTCGCTGGTTGACCCCTCGCTGCGGTTAATCTCCAAGCACCATTCTCGATGTGGCTTTCCTGAGTTGCGAATGTGTTGTTCATTTTCTGTGATTATCCCTAATCTTTTTCCACCGTTAGCGACCCCTGTGGGATTATCAGTTCATCTGTATTAACAATCAAATATGAACGCGAATCGTTCATAATCACTATATATGCCCCCTCAGCTTCTTCTTGACAACGTGGCAAAAGAAGCTATTCTTCTGATGATGTTCCCGCCGTTCCAAACCACCACAAGCTGTATCGATCGCCCACCCCTAAACACGCAAGGAGCCCGTTGGTGGGAAAACCGCGGGTTGAGCGGGCGGGAACCGACCTCGGCTGAGCGTGTCTGCGCCGCCGAATCAACCCACGGAGTGCCCTTCGACGGGAGACCTGCATCGGAAGGAGAACCATGCACAAAGCGTTGACAGTCATGATCATTCTCGCCATCACCGCCGTTCCCACCCTCGCCGATAGTGGATTGAACGCGGTTCAATCCGCGACCTACGATGAACTCAATTGGGACGACGGCGTCATGGACAGCGGCTGGTGCTGGACCAGCGGCTCGGGCTACTATGCCGTCGAGTTCGACGACACGATGACCGGCGGCGACGCCGGAACGGTGAACGCAATGGGGGCCTATATCTACCCCGATTGGCCCGACACCACCTACGTCGGCGCCTACCTGCACCTCTGCGAAGACGGCGGCGGTGAACCCGGAACCATCATCGCCACCGAGTTACTCAATGCTCAAAGCGACGGTTGGTGTTGGACCGACGGTTTCGAGTACTCCGTTCCGACGGGCACCTTCTACATCGTCTGGGAGCAGTACGGCAACTACCCGGTCGACCACCCCGACGCCCTGGCCATGGACGCCGCCGGCGGATCGCACAGTATGATCTTCGACGACTCCTGGAGCGGCGCCGACGGTGACTTCATGATCCGTTGCTACTGGGAATCCACGGGTAGCGCCCAGGTGGAAGATTCAACCTGGGGCGGGGTCAAGGGACTGTACCAGTAGGGACCACACAGCTCGCAGCGCTACACCGGGGATGGCTTCGGCCGTCCCCTTGACTTTTGACTTGCACCTTGACACGGGGCCTATTTCACCCTACTCTATATATAAAGGGATGCGTTATCCCTTTTATGTTCCAGTCACTCATCACTATAAGGAGGAACCATGCACGCAGCGCGTAAAGTATTGATCCCTATCCTGTTCCTGTCTGTCGCCGCCCTGGCGACGAACGGCGCCCTCGCGGCAGGCGGAGCGCCGATCAGCGCTCAACCCCAACCCCCGACCTATGAGGAGTTCTACTGGGACGACGGTATGGCGTCCAACGGCTGGGCTTGGTACACCGGCGGCAACTACTGGGCCGTCCAGTTCGATGACTCCCTGACCGGTGGCAGCGACGGCTACGTCGACCGGATGTGGGCGATGACCTACCCGGGCTGGCCGGACAGCACCTACGTGGGTTGCTATCTGCACATCTTCGACGATATCGGCGGTTATCCCGGCGAAAGCATCTTCCAGGTCTACTATGACTATGACGACTGGGCGGACGGCTTCGAGGTCTACATCTCGACGGGCACCTTCTACGTCGCCTTCGAGCAGATCGGCAACTACCCCGCGGATTTGCCCGACTCCATCGCCACCGACGCCGCCGCCGGCACCCACAACTGGACCGGCTACCAGGGTGGTTGGGCCAACACCACCAGCTACGGTGATTACTTGATCCGTTGCTACTGGGAGGCCGCGCCGATTGCAGTGGAAGACACCACCTGGGGCGGGGTCAAGGGACTGTACAGATAGCGGCGAAGACTCCTTCCCGATAGACGAAGAGAGCCCGCGGGCTCTCTTCGTGTTTTGTATTTCAGTTGGTAGCTGAGGATTATTCGAGTCCCAGGCCGGAGGCGACCTTCTTGAGCTGGTCGATGCCGAAGCGGGCGTCGTCGGCCTGCTCCGGGTAGTCGGCGATGGTCCCCTCGAAGGCCGCCAGGGCGGTATTGTAGAGCTCCCGGCCGGCGTCGTCGCCGGCGGCGCTCAGCGCCAGGCCCCGGTAACCGGTGTTGAGAACCACACTGAAGTCGCCGCCGGGGACGCACTCGGCGGTGCGGTCGCCCTCGCGGGCGGCTCGGGCGGCGTAGTCGACGGCGCTCTGGAAGGAGGTTGCGGCCGCGTCGGCCTCGCCCAGGAAGAGCTGGTGGATTCCCAAGGCCCAGTGGGCCATCGAAAAGGCGTCGGGACCCTTGTCCAGGTCTTCCCGCCAGGACAGCATCCGCTCGCCCAGTTCGACGCCCAGCTCGAAGTGCCGGGGCTCCCGGGGCAGCTCGTCGCCGGGCCAGCAGGGGGCCAGGTCGGCGGCCAGATTGTAGGCTTCGACGTTGGCCCCGTCGATCAGCTTGGCCCGGGCGTCGGCGTTCCCGGCGGCCTCGGCCTGGGCCAGGAACTCATCGATCCCGGCCCGAACCACCGTCGCCAGGTCGTCCAGGTTCTTGCCCTCCCAGTCCTGGTAGGCGAAGCCCTGGTGCGCGAAGAGGAACAGCGCTCGTCGCTCCTCGGCATCCTCGACAGCCCGGATGCGCTCGACTACGGCGGCGGCGCCTTCGGCCTCCATCAACTGTTTCAGTTCACTCCAGTCGCTCTCGTTGAAGCTCGGCTTCCCGCTCATCGCGCCCTCCGTTGCCGCCGCTGGGAGCAAGGCCCCCGACAGGATGATCATTAGCAGGATTGCTTTCAGAGTCCGTTTCAGCGTTGTCACTCGTCTCACTGTCCTTTCACCGAGAAGCCCGCCGTGCCCGCCAAACTTCCCAGGCCGCGATAGCGCCCGCCGAAGCTGTAGACCAGCGGCTTGATGCGTTTGTCGTCGATTCTGCCGTCGGGACCCAAGACGGCCTCGTCGACCTGGACGGCGACGATCTCGCCGATGAACAGGTCGTGGCTGCCCAGCTCCAGGGTCCGCCGGATCACGCACTCCAGGTTGACCGGGAACTCGTCGATCAGCGGCGCGGCGACCTTCTCCGCCGGTGCCGCCTTCAGGCCCGTTGCCTCCCACTTGTCCACCTCGCGTCCCGAGCGCACCCCGCAGAAGTCCACCGCCCGGGCCTGGTCCTCGGCGGGGATGTTGATGACGAAGTCGCCGCCGCTAACCAGCAGACCGTGGGAGTGGCGGCTGCGGCGCACGCCGATGCCCACCTGGGGAGGCTCCGAGCAGAGGGTGCCCGCCCAGGCCAGGGTGATCAGGTTGGTCTCCCCGCCGGCGGCGCAACTGACCACCACGCAGGGGGCGGGGAAGAGGTAGGTGGACGGCTCGAGTAGACGTTTCTCCGCCATGGCGAATCCTTGGTTGGAGGGCGGCTCTGGCGGTGGAGGGAAACATGATTGGGACACCTTAACGCTTATGGATAATCATATATCGTGATAATCTTGCAGTCACGAGAGTTACCGGGATGCTATCCTGCC